>NZ_MAYV01000001.1:0-954835 GCF_001685035.1 Bacillus sp. FJAT-27986
GGTGCCTCATAGCTGAGGCATAGCGCTTTCCTCCATACTTCACCCACCTTTCAGACACCTTTACCCCGGTATAGGTCGGTCATAGATGCCTCGTAGGTGGAGCATAGCTCCTTTCCTACATACTTCACCTACCTTTCAACCACCTATACCCGGGTATAGGCCGGTCATAGGTGCCTCATAGCTGGGATATAGCTGCTTTCCTTCATACTTCACCTACCTTTCAGACACCTTTACCCCGGTATAGGTCGGTCATAGGTGCCTCATAGCTGGAGGATAGGCCCCAAAAAAGCGCAGCTTAGGAGCTTTTTTGTATCCAAACTTATATTATAAACACAAAAAAAGCGGAGGAAAACGACTCGTTCCCCCGCTTAATTAAAGTTTAATACATTTTTATTTACTTACTACATTACATAACCCGTTTAAACATTTTCTCCAGCTCATAAATCGAATAATGAACGATAATTGGACGGCCATGCGGGCATGTGAATGGATCATTTGTATGACGCAATTCATCCAGTAATGCACTGATTTCATCATTACGCAAATGCCGGTTGGCTTTAATTGACCCCTTACAGCTCATCATAATTGCCGCTTCCTCACGCAATTTCTTGATATCCACCTTTTTCATCGTTAATACTTGGTGGACCATTTCATCGATGATCGTTTCTTCCATGCCTGCTGGGAACCAGGTTGGATGGGCGCGGACAATATAACTATTTAATCCAAATGGTTCTAAAAATACTCCGACCGCTTCCAGCTCTTCTTTATGTTCTTCCAGCTTCACAAACTCATCTGTTGAATACTCCAGTGTCATCGGTACCAACATTTCTTGCAGTTCTTTGTTGACCTCTCCCACCTTATGCTTGAAGAACTCATACTTAATCCGCTCTTGGGCAGCATGCTGGTCAATCATATAGAGCCCTTGTTCATTTTGGGCCAAAATATACGTTCCATGCAGCTGTCCAATCGGATATAAAGGCGGAATTCGGCTTTCTTGCATGTCCTGATTGTCTTGAATCGGCTCTAATTCCTCTTCTTTTTGCTCTACGATCGTTCCGACACGTTCGGAACCCGCTTCTGAACTGATAAACGGTTCAGTTTCTACCTGTTCTTCTACTGATTCCCTTCCAGGCTCGTTCAACTCGATAGGACTAGGAGCCTCGAATTCCCGCTTCGGCTGTTCAATCTCAGGCGGATCATAAATCACTGAAAATCCTTCAGTTGCCTTTACCATTGGAGGAGTCTGCTTTGGCGGCTCAGGCCGCTTGGCTCTTTCCTCCGTAAACGTAAATTGAGCTTGTTCCGTTTTTGCTTTTTCCTCACGTTTAACAGGAGCGCCTGTCGGAATTAATGTCTCTTTTTTAAACGTATTCCGGATGGCCTCGCTAATTAATGTCATCAGCTCTTGCTCTTTACTGAAACGAACCTCCATTTTGGAAGGATGCACATTCACATCAACCAATAAAGGATCCATTTCAATATTGAGCATCGCAATTGGATAACGTCCAATAGGCAATAAAGTATGGTACCCTTCCATGACTGCTTTGGCGATCAAATAATTCTTAATAAATCTTCCATTTACCAAAATGGTCATATAGTTACGCGAAGCCCTCGTCATTTCCGGATGTCCGGCATAGCCTTTTATTGAAAAATCAAGTGTTGATGCTTCAAACGGCAGCATTTTTTGAGCAGTTTGTATCCCATATATCCCGGCAAGCACCTGAAGTGGATTGCCGTTGCCTGATGTTTGTAATAAGGTACGGTCGTTGTGAACCAGCTTAAACGATACATCCGGATGCGACAGTGCCAGCCTATTTACGACATCGGTTATATTCCCAAGCTCTGTATGAACGCTTTTAACATATTTCAGACGAGCCGGTGTATTAAAGAACAGTTCACTCACCGTTATATCGGTTCCTTTACGGCTTGAATAGGACTCATGAGTAAGGACCTTGCCGCCCTCGAGTAAAAGACGGGTTCCAGGTCCATCACCTGTTGAGGTCTTTAATTCGAATTTGGAAACAGAAGCGATTGAAGGCAATGCCTCACCCCGGAAACCTAGCGTACGAATTCTGAATAAATCGTTTTCGTCCTTTATTTTACTGGTCGCGTGCCTGTGAAAAGCATTGAGGGCATCGTCCTCTTCCATCCCTTCCCCATTATCAATAATGCGAATGGATTCAAGACCGGCTTCCGTAGCATAAATCTCAATTACCGTACTGTTAGCATCTATTGAGTTTTCCACTAACTCTTTTACAACAGATGCAGGTCTCTCTACTACTTCTCCGGCAGCGATTTTATTGGATAATAGATCATCTAACAGTACAATTTTCCCCATATCGTTCTCTCCTTCCTACTTTAATTTTTTCTGTAATGCATATAAGGCGTTTAAAGCTTCTAAAGGATTCATCTCTAATATAGATAAGGATTTAAGCTCTTCCGCTACCTTCCACTCTTTTGAGTGTCGGGATGATGAAGTCGTTTTTTCCTTTTTATCTTCTGTGAAAAAGGATAATTGCGCCTGTTCACTGACAATTTCAGCATCAGTTTCAGTTTTTACAGGTGGCGTAGGTTTTGGTTGCTTGTCCCCTTGTTCAAGGACGTTTAATATCTCTTGCGCTCGCTTAATCACCGTCTCCGGCATTTCCGCAAGCTTGGCAACATGAATACCATAACTGCGATCAGCAGGTCCATCGACTACTTTATGAAGGAAAATGACTGTGCCATTTTGCTCAATTGCACGAACATGTACGTTACTCAGCTTGCTGAGTTGATCAGCTAGAGCTGTTAACTCATGATAATGCGTGGAGAAGAGGGTAGCTGCACCAATATGATGATGAATATATTCTATGATTGATTGGGCCAATGCCATTCCATCATAGGTTGACGTTCCTCTTCCGATTTCATCGAATAGAAGCAAACTGTTTTCTGTTGCATTCGTAATCGCATGGTTCGCTTCAAGCATTTCGACCATAAAGGTACTTTGTCCTGATATCAAATCATCTGCTGCACCGATTCTCGTAAATACCTGATCGAATATTGGCAGGATTGCTTCGTCTGCAGGTACAAAGCAGCCGATTTGGGCCATAATCGCTGTCAAGGCAACCTGGCGCATATACGTACTCTTACCGGACATATTTGGTCCAGTAATTAATAAGATTTCCTTCTTTTTATCCAAGAAGCAATCATTCGGTACATATTCCTGTGCTTTTAAAACCTTTTCTACGACTGGATGTCGGCCATTTTTTATACTCATTTGACGTGTATGAGAGAATTGTGGTTTTACATAGTGGTAACGTTCACTAATAGTAGAGAAACATTGTAAAACATCCAATTCACTGATTTCCATCGCTAATTTTTGCAGACGAGGTATATAATCTTTAATTTGATCACGTAAATCACAGAACAAATCGTATTCCAGACCTGTACTTTTTTCCTCTGCTTCGAGGATGATTGTTTCTTTTTCTTTTAATTCTGGAGTGATATAACGTTCTGCATTTGCAAGAGTTTGTTTTCTGTCATATCGATCATCATTCAGAAGGTGGAGATTTGCCTTTGTTACTTCCAAGTAATAACCAAATACACGATTATAACCAATTTTTAGAGAACGGATACCTGTTCTTTCTCTTTCCTTTTGTTCCAACTGAGCGATCCAGGTTTTCCCGTTCTTGGAAGCATCGCGATAACGATCTAAATCTTCGTTATACCCTTCGCGAATAATGCCTCCCTCTTTAATGGAAATCGGCGGGTTCTCATGCAGCGCCTGCTCGAGTAAATCCGTCACTTCTTCACACGGATCCATCCGGGATGCGATTTCTTTAGCCGTATCAATAGGCAGCCTTCCAATCACATCAATAATAGCCGGTACTTGCTGCAGGGAACGCTTCAGCTGCAATAAATCCCGTGCATTTACATTGCCATAGGAAACACGGCCTGTTAAACGTTCCAAATCATACACTTCATGTAATAGCTCACGCAGCTCTTCCCGTTCAAAAAATTGATTCATAAATGTTTCAACCATCGATAACCGAGCTTCTATTTCAGATTCGCTGACTAATGGGCGTTCAATCCATTGCTTTAGTCTTCTGCCGCCCATGGCCGTCTTGGTTTCATCAAGAAGCCATAAAAGAGAGCCTTTTTTACCTTTTGAACGAATAGTTTCCGTGAGCTCTAAATTTCTTTTTGAATAGTAATCAATTTTTAAATATTGTTCCGTTTCATATAATTCAACTGGTTGAATATGTTCAATCGTCCTCTTTTGAGTACGCTGTATATAATTGAGCAAACGGGCTACCGTATGCTTTAGGTCTTTTTTCGGAAGCTCACTTACCAAATGGTTAAACTCTTCCTTCGGTTCCGAGTCGGCTTCATAAGAAATCGTGACAATCCCTCTGTCTTTTAATAACACTTCTTTTTCTTCACCGAAATCTGGCTGAACCACAACTTCTTTAGATCCTATAACGGAAACTTCATTTAACACATCTTTAAAATTGGAAAAATGGGTTACTCGATTTTCGCCAGTCGTTAAATCAATATGAGCCACTCCAAATCCCAAGCCATCTATGGAAGAAATAGTCGCAAGATAGTTATTCTCCTTTTCGGCGAGACTCTTTCCTTCCATCACCGTACCTGGAGTAATTAATTGGACAACTTCACGTTTAACGACTCCTTTTGCCGCTTTTGGGTCCTCTGTTTGTTCGCAAATGGCCACTTTAAAGCCACGATCTACCAGTGTTTCAATATAAGACTGCGCTGAATGATAAGGAACCCCGCACATGGGAATCTTTTGTTCTCCTCCACCATTCTTCGCTGTTAAGGTTATCTCCAATTCTTTTGATGCCTTAATGGCATCCTCAAAGAACATTTCATAAAAATCACCGAGACGGAAAAACAAGAATGCATCTTGATAATCTGCCTTTATACTCAAGTACTGTTGAATCATAGGAGTATAGGTTGCTACTGCCATTTTCCCAAAACCTTTCTTTCAATCAAATATATAATAGAAGTATTATATCATAGGAGCCAAGCTCATCTAACAACAAAAAAACTAGAGAGTTTTTCTCTCTAGTTACTTAATCCCGCTTGCTTTTGCTTTTTTTCCTGTCTGATTCATAGGAGCTGGACTCTTCACTGGATGACTCACTATGATCAAGGAAATCAGGATTAATTTCCTCCAGTTCGTCATCATCTACCTCAAGCTCCCAGCTTTCCTCATCGGTGTCTGCATTTTCCCTGATTGAAACAGTTACTTTTGTTTCACCAATAATCTCCACTAAAAATTCACGTTCAACATGAACAGAAATTTTTTCACCATCTGGAGTAATTAGACATTCAATACAATTCGGTTGTTGAACCACTTTGGCTATGACTTCATTATCATCATAGACTGTTTGGTCCCGATACTTTAATTTGATGGTATCTTTATACGGAACCTTTTCTGTTCTGACTTCTGTCTTTGTATTATTGCAATATGAATACCAAATATTGATATCATAATATCCTGCAATTTCTACCTTTTTACCATGTTTCTTAGCTTCGTACGTATGATTAATAATCCAGCAGCCCAGTATACTGGTAGGATCGTTGTCTGGACAAACCGTATGATTTGCCTTGGTAAACTTACGCCCCTTTGCCACTACTGCCTTCGTGATAATTTCTCTATATTGCGACATACAAGGTTACCCTCCTCAACCATTTTCATTTCATCCTATGCATGATAAATGTCTAGCGTGCAAATTAATTATCAGTTCAACAAGGATTGCATGCTACAGTTTATGCCCATGCTGAAGAAAGGTGACCTTGATTTAAAAATAGGAGCAAGTTATGCGGAATTCTTCTATAATAGTATGAAGAAGGATCCTGCTATTTACAGGATCCTAATACTTTCTTTAAACTGTTTTGTTTGTCGATCTTTTATACATATATTGCTGCCATTGAAAACGAATAAAGCAGCCTATACAAAATCCCAGGATAGCAACGAATGATGCAATAGCAACCATGGCCGTAAATACATATCCAGCAATCATCCAATCAAGCATATAACTGATCAGGCCGCCTGCAAGACAAATAACAGCGATCACTTGATTAAATTGTTGCTGAGCCCACTCTTCCGGGATATAATCAGAAGTTTTTTTTCTTAAAAATAATTTACCTGCTTGCATGATTGGATTGAATCCAAAGACTAAACCCATAATTCCTGCAAATAAAGGCAGTGCTAAAATCCATTCAACACCTGTTACCCAAGTAGCGACCACGCTAAGAAAAATCACCCATTGGTTTAAACGTACCAATGGTCTCGGAACTGTGCGGACCGTTTCTCCCATTATTTCACACCTCTCCAATATGTTTTATATGTTATTTTTCATCTTACTCTGTTTAACCATAAATGGGAAAGTATAAGAATTTAATTAAATTATATTTCTCATCAATACTTTTAGTCATTAATTGTATTTAGAGGAAGAATCATGAACCATTCTAATTGACAGCAAGGAAGTTGATAAAGGATAATAACTTTCCCATTCATTTTGTAAACGAACTAGTTCGATAGTAGATTTTTTATAAACTTGATAATTTTATACTCTAATTAAAAGAACATAAATAAGAATACCTGCTTCTTAATTGAGAATCTCCTTGCTGCCTCTCTTGCTTGCTTTATTTCTAAAGGTAAAACCCCTACCTGTAAGAGCTCTCTCACAATGAATTAAATAAGCATCCTTTCACTAAATCTCCTTTTATTTATAATTATTTTAAATAAATAGTAGTTTTTAATTGATAATATTATAAAAAATAAATATAATAGGTTTATCATACGAAAAAGGTGGTATAAATAATGTCCAAAAAATTAACAACTAGTTGGGGAGCTCCTGTAGGAGATAACCAGAATTCCATCACAGCTGGAAGACGCGGACCAACTTTAATTCAAGACGTACATTTATTAGAAAAATTAGCTCATTTTAACAGAGAACGTGTACCTGAGCGTGTAGTACATGCAAAAGGCGGCGGAGCACATGGTTATTTCGAGGTTACAAAGAATTTAACTGAATATACAAAAGCTGCTTTCTTATCTGAAGTTGGCAAAAAAACTCCTTTGTTCATTCGTTTCTCTACAGTTGCAGGTGAACTTGGTTCTGCTGATACATTACGTGATCCTCGTGGATTTGCAGTAAAACTTTATACTGAAGAAGGTAACTACGATATCGTTGGTAACAATACTCCTGTCTTCTTTATCCGTGATGCAATCAAATTCCCTGATTTCATACATACACAAAAAAGAGATCCAAAAACACATTTGAAAAACCCTAATGCTGTTTGGGATTTCTGGTCACTTTCACCAGAATCTTTACATCAAATAACGATTCTTATGTCTGATCGTGGTATTCCTGCTACTTGGCGTCATATGCACGGATTTGGTAGCCACACGTTCAAATGGACGAATGCTGAAGGTAAATCCGTATGGGTTAAATACCACTGGAAAACAGAACAAGGGGTAAAAAATCTATCTACTGATTTGGCTGCTGAGCTTGCAGGTACAAATCCAGACTACCATATCGAAGACTTACACAATGCAATTGAAGCTGGCGATTATCCTGCATGGAAATTATGCGTACAAATCATGCCGCTTGAAGATGCCAACACATATCGTTTCGATCCATTCGATGTAACAAAAGTTTGGTCTCAAAAAGACTATCCTTTAATCGAAGTTGGCCGCATGGTATTAGACAGAAATCCAGAAAACTATTTTGCAGAAGTAGAACAAGCTACATTCTCTCCTGGTAATTTTGTTCCTGGTATTGATGTATCACCGGATAAATTGTTGCAAGGTCGTTTATTCGCTTATGCAGATGCTCACCGTTACCGTGTGGGAGCAAACCATAATCACTTACCAGTCAACCGTCCTAAAGTTGAAGTAAATAACTATCAACGTGACGGCCAAATGAACCCAAGTATAAATGGCGGTTCTTCTGTCTACTACGAGCCAAACAGCTTCGGAGGTCCACAAGAATCTCCTGAAGATCAACAAGCAACATTTGAAGTGGAAGGCTATGCTGCAAGCACTTCTTATGATAATGATGATTTCTACACTCAAGCTGGTGATCTTTACAGATTGTTAAGCAGTGAAGAACGCGCTAACCTGGTTAACAACATCGTTGGATCTATGCAAGGTGTGACTGTACCTGAAATTATCGAACGTCAAATCCAGCATTTCTACAAAGCTGATCCTGAATACGGAACACTTGTAGCTGCAGGACTTGGTTTAACAGTAACTGAAGAAGTTTAATAGAATAATTTAATCGTATTTTACGTTCTCAATTAAGTTTAAGGTACTGCTATACGCAGTACCTTTTTTTAATAAAGACACAATTTCCCCTTCTCCTCCAAGTTTTTAAGTAGTATTTTTTAGCCAAGTAAGGACTCGAATAAAATGAAACGGCTCAAATAAACTAATCAAAAAAAGCATGATAAAAAAAGACCAGAGTGACAGAAATTTCAATCCCCTTCTTTCTGACTTAGAAATTGCTACAAAGCTAAAAATCACTCCAACGAAACCAAGTAATAATTCCTAAAATTATCAAGAACATCGACCATGCACTAAACCTCTTCACCATTACACCTCCAACTATAACTCCAACACCATCTGCAATAATCTTACAAAACATTTCAAACTGATCTTGATATAACGAGGTTACCGATTCAATTAATTAACAAATAAACATTATCCTTGCCGGGTTCAAAATATACTTATTTTCTATAAATTTGAATGTATCACTCGCTGTGAGTATTCATTCTTAAAATACTACTCAGAGTTCCTATATAATAAAGAAAAGACAGATATGGGAGGAAATTTTATGAAACACATGATATGGCCGGAGACAAGAATAATAAATGATGAGATACCGACCCTTACGCCTTACCTTGTTAGAGAAGGAATGCATGGTGGAGGAATCATCGTCTGCCCTGGAGGTGGATATCAAAGGAGAGCTGAGCATGAGGGGGTACCTGTTGCAAGATGGCTCAATTCTCTTGGCATAAACGCTTTTGTGCTCGATTACCGGGTTTCTCCGGCTAAACACCCTGCACCGCTTGCAGATGCTCAACGTGCCATCCGCTTTATCCGCTATTATGCAAAAGAATGGAATATAGATAAAGAGAGAATTGGTATTCTTGGTTTTTCGGCTGGCGGCCATCTAGCAGCAAGTCTCTCGAATCTGTCTGATTATCCAGCCTATGAGAATATGGATGTGATTGATGAAGAATCATCTAAGCCTGACATTTCCATTCTTTGCTACCCGGTCATATCCATGATTGAATATACACACGAAGGATCTGTTACCTCCCTGCTTGGTGAAGGAGTTACTGATAAGGACCTATATCTTCTCTCCCATCAAAGAAATGTCAGTAAAGAAACACCCCCAACCTTCCTATGGCATACGGCGGATGACAAAGCAGTTCCAGTCGAGAATAGTATTATGTATGCACAGGCGCTGAGCAAGGCACAGATTCCTTATGAATTGCATATTTTTCAGCAAGGAAGACACGGACTTGGTCTTTCCAAAGAGGATCAAGATGTAGCTCAATGGACAAATGTGTGCGCCGGTTGGCTGCGAAAACAGGGTTACGGAACTTTTTAAAAGTAAGAATTGATTAGGAAGGGTGATTAACCCCGACCTCTCACACCAATGTACTTAGTTAGCCTTGTATGCAGTTCGTGTTCCTTGGGGGAGATTTGCCTCCGACTTCCTTCAGATTCCGCTTCGCCACGGACACCCCTGTCGGGCGCACCCACAAGAAAACGATAGGAACCGTCCTATCGTTTTTTCTTTGATTTGATTGATCGCATTTATAAAGTGACGCCGGTTTTAAAAATCGCAATTTCTCTAAAATCATTTTTCTCGTTATTGACCAGTTCTCCACTTGCAACTTTAATAATATACTCCGTAAAATCCTGTAAAACGACATCTGGCTCCTCTTCCAGAAGCACTCCGGCATTATAATCAATCCAATGTGGCTTATTTTCATAAATAGCAGTATTGGAGGAAATTTTCATCGTAGGAACAAAGGATCCAAATGGTGTACCGCGCCCTGTCGTAAATAATACCATCTGACAACCTGCAGAAGCCAAGGCTGAAGAGGCTACGAGATCATTTCCGGGTGCACTTAATAGATTTAGACCCTTATGCTCTAATCTTTCCCCGTATTTCAGAACATCAACGATAGTAGAAGTACCAGCTTTTTGCGTACAGCCAAGTGACTTATCCTCTAATGTAGTAATTCCTCCATCCTTATTTCCGGGAGATGGATTTTCATAGACTGGTTGTTTATTTTCCATAAAATATTCTTTGAATTCATTAATTAATCCTACCGTTTTTTCAAACACTTCCGAATTCTGAGCTCGCTCCATTAAAATAGTTTCTGCACCGAACATTTCAGGTACTTCTGTTAGAACCGTGGTCCCTCCTTGAGCTACTAGGAAATCTGAGAATCTTCCTAAGAGAGGATTAGCAGTAATACCAGATAATCCATCAGACCCTCCGCATTTTAATCCAATTTTCAACTCTGATAACGGTACCTCTTCACGCTTGTCGCCTTTGGCTTTCTCATAAATCTCTTTTAGTATTTGCACACCTGCTTCAATTTCATCCGAGACTTCCTGCGAATTAAGAAACTTGACACGACCTTCGTCAAACTCTCCCAGACTTTCCTTGAATTCATATAAATTATTATTTTCGCAGCCTAATCCCAAAACTAAAACACCACCAGCATTAGGATGTAACACAGCATCCATTAAAATTTTTCTTGTATTCTCATGGTCGTCTCCTAA
Organism: Bacillus sp. FJAT-27986; assembly: GCF_001685035.1. Taxonomy (NCBI): domain Bacteria; kingdom Bacillati; phylum Bacillota; class Bacilli; order Caryophanales; family Bacillaceae; genus Bacillus; species Bacillus sp. FJAT-27986. Next base: position 10,820 of record NZ_MAYV01000001.1, read on the forward strand.
CTGAGAGCAACCATAATTATGTTTCAATACGAGAATGTTTTCGAATGGGCTTATATCTCTCACTTCTTTTTCAAAAAGCTTAATCATTCTTTCCGCAATCCCATTGACACAACCTACCGTTGGTACAATCCAGAGCTCATTACGGATACCGACATCACCATTTTTTCTTCTAAAGCCCTTGAATGTTAAGTACTGCTGCTTATAGGGATTAGCTGTGAGTTTTTGGTTGAACTGATACTCTTGAATCCCTTCCAGATTCGTTTTCGTATTGTGCGTATGGACATGTTCACCAACGGACACCCCCTTGATAGCATGCCCGATCGGATAACCATACTTCACGATATTTGCATTAATAGCAATGTCTTCGACTGCAATCTTATGTCCCCTTTTAATACTTTCCTTTACCTCGATTTCTTTCCCTTGAACAACAATCTTATAACCAGCCTCTATATCCTTTAACGCGACAATCACATTATCATTTTCATTTAGGTGAATGATATCTAACATTGTCTTTCCCCCTTATTTTGCTGTCTTTTGTTCAAAAACGGCCTCAATTGCCTGCTTCATACCTTTTGTTTCAATTTCAAAAAGATCCATTGTAACAGCAGTTGTTAAACCTGGTATCTCGTTTAAATCCATCTCCCAATTCTCTTCATACCCCAGTACATTGGTAACAATTGCGTTAGTACTCTCCAATGTTCCATTAAAGTGGCCCCATTGCTCCTTATATAGATCTAATATATCTTGATTATCAGATAACTTGATTTCCTCTTCTCCTCTTTTTCCTTTATAAAATGAAATCAATGCAGCAAGAGAGAATATTAGTTTTCTAGGCAAATCCCGCTTACGATTGTAGTATTCCAGTAAAGTTGGCAAGTCTCTGGTATTAAATTTTGACATTGAATTAAGCGATATACTTAATAAGAAATGCTGAATAAATGGATTTTGGAATCGTTCTAGAACAGCATCGGCAAAAGAGTGCAATTCTTCTAACGGTAGATCCAATGTTGGAATGATTTCATCATAAATCAGTTCTTTTACAAATTGACCAACCACATCATGCTCAACTGTTTCAGCTACCGTATTTAATCCATATAGATAGGCAACTGGTGTCAGTGCTGTATGAGCCCCATTTAATATACGTACCTTTCTTGTTCTGTAAGGTGTCATATCCTCGACAAACAATGTATTTAAACCAACCTTATGCACTGGGAATTCCTCACGAATCCATTCTGGACCTTCTATCACCCACAAATGGTACTGCTCCCCAACCACAACCAGATCATCTTGATATCCAAGCTCTTTCGTAATCTCATCAATACTATCCCGTGGATATCCTGGAACAATTCGATCCACAAGACTCCCGCAAAAAGTATTTGCCTTATCAATCCACTGAACAAAGCCTTCTTCAAGCTTCCAAAGTGCAGCATATTGAAGCACCAATTCTTTTAACTTTTCTCCGTTCCGCTCAATTAGCTCACATGGGATGATAATAAACCCTTTTTCTTTGTCCCCATTGAACGTTTGATAGCGGTGATATAAGAAAGCAGTTAACTTACCTGGGAAACTACTTTGTGGTCGGTCCTCTAATCGATCTTTTTCATTAAATGCAATCCCAGCTTCGGTTGTATTCGAAAAGATAAAGCGCATTTCAGGGTTTTCAGCTAGTTTTAAATACTCGTCATACTGTGTATAAAGGTTTAAGCCTCTGCTGACAGAGCTGATAATTGAATGCTCCTTCACAGCCTTTCCTTCTTTTACACCTTGTAAATAAAGCGTGTACAAGCCATCTTGATCATTTACTTTTTCTACCATGTCTTGGCCGCGCGGTTGAACCACGACTACACTTCCATTGAAATCAGTGTTCCTATTCAATAGATCGATCTGCCAATCAACAAATGCTCTCAGGAAATTCCCCTCCCCAAATTGCAGAACCTTTTCGGGATATAGGTTGGCTTCCTTTACTAAACTTCTTGATAACTTTTCCACGGGGTCACTCCTCCCATTTATGCACACGTTAACATTTTATGAAAATATGTTACTAGTCAAATGACTAGTAACGGCTAGGTTGATTTAAAAGGGGAAACCGAACGTCTGATGACAAGTTCCGTTTCGACATAAATCTTCCCACCTGGCAATTCCGTATTTTCATCCATCTCCAACATTTCTAACATCTTTTTTGCTCCCAGTGAACTAATTTTTTCAATCGGCCGTTTCACGGTTGTAAGAGATGGGTTCGTATACTGGGCAAATTCGATATCATCAAAGCCAACAATCGAGATATCCTTTGGCACCGTCAATCCTTTTGCAAAAGCCGCATTCATTGCACCAATGGCCATATCATCATTTGAACAAAAAATGGCTGTCGGAGGGCGTTCCAATGTGAGTAACTTTTCCAAAGCTAGATAACCACTTTCCATATCATAGTTTCCTTGAATAATATATTCATTTTTAATTGGAATATGATGATCACTTAGTGCATTCAAATATCCTTCTCTTCGCTCCATTGATGATTTAAATCCTTTAATCCCTTCAACTATAGCAATGTCCCGGTGTCCCTGTTGAATCAAATACTTAACGATTTGTGAGGAACCTTCCCGGTCATTTGATACAATGTTCAAAAGAGTGGAATCTCCTATATCCCGTCCCAAAACCACACAAGGAATCTTTTTTTCTTTTAAATAGGCAATAAAATCATCATCATGATCACTTTGGCTCATTAGTATAATACCGTCAAACCGTTTATGATGAATCGTAGTATAATCATCAAGATTTTCAATGCCTTTAACAAATAGATTATAATGTTGAGTAATTACAGAATTTACTCCTTTTACAGTTTCTACAAAAAAACTTGAAGAAGTACCATTTGTAAGACTTGTCAGGAAAAGCCCAATCGTATAGGACTTCTGCTTTACAAGACTTTTGGCGTTATAGTTTGGAGTATAGTTCAGCTGAGATGCAATCTCGATTATTTTCTTTTTTGTACCTGGTTTAATTAAGGGGCTGTCATTAAGTGCCCTTGATACAGTTGTATGAGAAACATTTGCTATTTTTGCGATATCTTTAATGGTAACCATTGATTCCGTCCTTCTTAATATCAGTCCTTCAATCCATCATATCAAAAAAACTAGAATTTAATAGTCCCCGGCTGATATCCCCACTTTTTCAAATTGAAAATACTCCGTCGCATTGTTATAGGAAATCCCTTGAATAATATCCCCTAAGAATTCTATGTCATTTGGTACTTCCCCATTTTCAACCCAATCAGCAATCAATGAACAAACAAGTCTTCTGAAATATTCATGTCTGGTATAAGAAAGAAAGCTTCTTGAATCTGTCAGCATACCGATAAAACGCGTAAATAACCCTAAATTGGCGAGTGACTTCATTTGTTCTAACATACCTGTTTTATTATCGTTAAACCACCATGCTGTTCCAAATTGAATTTTCCCAGGAACTCCTCCGCCTTGGAAGCTGCCTATGATCGCCGCAATAACATCATTGTCTTTCGCATTTAACGAATAAATAATCGTCTTAGGCAGACCACTCTCCAACTCGATTGCATTCAATAAACGGACTAAAGGTTTAGCAACTTGATCATCATTGATAGAATCATATCCAGTATCAGGGCCAAGGGTATTGAGCATTTTCGTGTTATTATTTCTTAACGCATTAATATGGAACTGCATCGCCCAATCTAGTTCAGAATATAACCCACCTAAAAATTTCAGCGTATATGTTTTATATTTCTTTTCATCTTCACTTGAAACTTTCTTGCCTTGCAAAGCCTCTTCAAAAATATGAATGACTTCCTCTTTTGTCGTTTCAGCAAACACCATCGAATCAATGGCATGGTCAGATACTCTTCCGCCTATAGAATGGAAAAAGCGAACTCTTGACTCCATGGCTTGTAAAAAGGCATCGTAGGAAGTGATTTTTACATTAGATATCTCCTGAAGTTTATCCACCCAATCTAGGTACCCTTCGCGATTAATCTCGAGTCCCTTATCTGGACGAAAACTTGGCAATACTTGAACATCAAAGTCATCCTCTTCTTGCAATTTCAAATGATACTCGAGAGAATCAATAGGATCATCAGTCGTACAAATAACCCGAACATTGGATTTTTTGATGAAATCTCTTGCACAATAACCTGGGCTATTTAAAAGAGCATTCACCTTTTCCCAGATTTCCGGAGCACTATCTTCGTTCAACAAATCGCCGATTCCAAAAAATCTTTGTAATTCCAGGTGTGTCCAGTTATATAATGGATTACCTATTGTCATAGGAACAGTTCTTGCCCAGGCCAGAAATTTTTCATAATCAGTTGCATCTCCAGTAATATACTTTTCCTCGATTCCGTTGCTTCTCATGGCACGCCATTTGTAATGATCACCGTATAACCAAATCTCTGTAATAGTTCTAAAACGTTTGTTTTCATATATTTCCTTTGGACTTAGGTGACAATGGTAATCGATAATTGGCATATCTTTTGCAAAATCATGGTATAAGCGAATCGCTGTTTCATTATTTAACAGGAAATCTTCATCCATAAATTTCTTCATAATAGCACCAGCTTTCTAATATAGGTTGGGCATTTCAAAATGATTTAACTACCGCTTTTAATCCAATCTTTCATTTTTGCACACGTTAACATTTTTAGAAAACAAACACATACAATTTATCAAATATATAGAATAAAGTGCATGATTACTAACTTTCCATACTATACTTTTAACTAACAAACATTGGTATTCTACCTTTAATGTTAAATTATTCTAGTTCTGATTACAAGATATATAGATCATTAATTTCGAAAAAATAAGCGCTTTCAATTTATCATTGTGAATTATTGTAAGAGAACAACCTCCATACGTATCTCAGCAATTTTATTAAGGAGCCGCAATCATCTTAGAAGTATTTCTTACAGCCTTTCTTTAACCAATTATGAACTTTAGCACTTTCACATCATTCTTAGCATGTGAATGAGTTCCTGACTTCTGAACATATCTAATAATCTACTGTTTTTTAATCTAGAAGTAGTTTGTATTTCTCGTCCTCTTCTACAAAAGGTAAATGATTACTCTGTTCAACCGTTGCCATATTGGCATTTGGTATTAAATCTGCTGCTTCTTTTTTGGCTAACCCCTACTTTCTGCCTCGAGGCTCGGGACTTTATACCTAAAGCTTACACCCTGCCGAGCGCACCCAAAAAGGCATGGGTATCATTTAATAACCATACCTCTCAGTATTTTTATACATGCTTCTTTATTAGATATTCCCTAAGTGGAAGGCCTAACTCTTCTATTCCTTCTGCCACAAGCTCTGCCATTTTTTCTGCCCCATATGAACTGAAATGAGTATCATCTGTAGGATATGATGGATTAGTCAACGCGTACCAAGCAAACAACTTCTTCGTTTCTTCAGCACCAATGGTTTCGTAAAGAGACTTTGTTTTTTCATATAAATCAATAACAGGTACCATTAAGTGGTCACCCAACTGACGCACAGCATCTGGGTAACTTCCAAGTGAATTAACGAAATTTCCATCTTCATCAAAGGTTCTTCGATTGATCGATGTTAGTAGTACAGGGATCGCTCCTTTCTCTTTAGCACCCTCTACAAAGACTGATAAATACTCCTGATAAGTCGTGAAGGGATCGGTGGCTCTTTCCTCTTCAGCCTTTTGGTCGTTATGGCCGAATTGGATAAACAAATAATCACCAGGCATGATTCTATTTAGTATCAAATTTAGATGACCTTCATTGATAAAACTTTTTGAACTGCGTCCACCGCGGGCTTCATTAATAATTAGAACACCATCGATAAAGAACGGGCTTAAAAATTCACCCCACCCCCGTTTATTCCCTTGGTCAGCTTTGACTTCTTCCATAGTAGAATCTCCTGCCAGGAATATGTGAACCCCCGCTTTTTCTAACTTTCCGAGTGTCGGCCAATTCTGAAGAGACCCAAAAATCGTTTCAATTTTATAATTTTCAGCTTCTTCCTTGGGTAGTATATGCACCCAGGGCGTCCTCTTGTCCATGTCCGCTCCAGGACCATGGTTGTCATACTCTGCGTAATAGGCATTCTCTCTGGCTAATGGCTTATCCCAATCATGCCAACCAGTTTCTTTTATATGCTCATCCATCCAGCAACGGAGAAAGACAGTCTTGGCATAATCCCTCCATGGACGACCTAAATAAACGCTCCTGGGCTTGGCATCACTGGTTAAAAAACAATCAAAAAAAACATATCCATAAGCCTCTTCATACGGAGTAGAGGCAGCTGTAATATACCCGTTTATTTCCTTGTTTCGATTCAAGCTGTGGATTTCACAACTTTTAAATACAGACGTTGCCGAACCAAATATAAAATCGATATCCCCTTCAATGTAGCAATGAGAAAAATAGCTCCTACCTGCTCTTTTCTCCTCTTCATCTCTTGGACCTCCAAATCGGCTTGTTTCAATTGGCTTTGGCGGCAACGGTCCCGTAAATAACGTATCCTGACTTCCAAGGAATGAGCAATGGTGAAATTCTACCCTATCGGCATCAACATAGGCAGCAATCGCCTGTCCAACAATACTCCCGCTTCCCGCACTATTTTCATACGTAATATTCTTTGCATAAAATCCATCACCAGTAATAATGGTACTATATGACCAAAATGTACCCATATTCTCACCGTTCGGAAACTCCTTTTTGGCATAGTCATCATATACAATTTTCACTTTGTTCCGATGAGTACCAACAAATGAGATATTTGGTTTATGAATTTCAAGCTTTTCCTTATAAATACCATCCTTAATATAGATGGTGATTCTCTCCTGATTTGTACTCGTAATACTGTCAATGGCTTCCTGAATGGTTGTAAAAGAGCCAGTACCATCCTTTGCAACAATCATACAAATCAACACCCTATAAATGATTTTTTAAAAACATAAGGACATCTTCTCGCATTCCGCTTGTTTCAATATGGCCGCACATGTAGCGAATCATTTTCCAGCATTCGGAAAATCCTGCCTTATCATACACTGATTTTAATTCGTCGTCGATAATATCCAGACCTGCAAGCGGGGTCAGCTTATCATCCGTACCAACCAGACTAAGATGATGGCGAGGTGCAATCAAACTCTGTATTTCCGATGTCTGGAAATACTTTAATAGACCTGGCACATAAGAATAAAAACCATGATGATCAAGACCTCTGCAAGCGATTAATGTATTCGCCTCAACCTGGGCAGCGATATCAATGCAGATTCGTATTCGCGTATCCAAAGCAGCAAGCCACCATGACATCAATCCACCCATGGACATGCCAAGTGTGGCTATTCTCGAAGAATCGACATCCTCTCTTTCAACCAAATAATCAAGCCCACGAAGGCTATCATAAACCATTCTCCCCCACAAAACTTCACCCTTCCAGATCATTTCCTTAAACAATTCACTTTCCGTTTTCCCTTTCCTTTCTCCAAATCCAATCATGTCCATACATAAAACACCATATCCCAGATCCGTCAGTGCTTTAGCATAAGATTCTGATTGAAGATAGGTACTACTATGAAGCAACTCTGTTTTTCCAATATGATAATTACCTCCGTGAGAATGGTTGAACATTACAACTGGCATTTTCCCTGATACATTACGGGACCGAGCAAAATAAGCCGGTATTACTTCATTTATCCAAATAACTTCGACCATATAATTTTCTACGGCTAGTTCTTTTACTTTTCGACAAGATAATGTATTGCTACGCTCAGGCAAATCTCCTAGTAAGGAATATAGAAGCGCTCTTCTATCACCCTGCAATGTCTCATTCATTTGCTAAATCCTCCTAATCAATGAGTGTGACATTATTAAACTCATATAGGGGATCTGTCTCATCCATTGGATTTTTCGAACGGCAATTGGATAGTTCAATATTATGAGCATTTTCCACATAAAACGCTGGGCCAGTGTGGTTCTCAACTGTAACATGGTTAAAACGGATATTTGAAACATTTGAACAAAAGAATCCTCTCTGCTTCATCGGCTCAAGGTCATCCATCATTGCCGGCAATCCTGGCTCTGCTTCCTCAGCCATTGCAACTGTAACATAATCAAATGTAATGTCTTCTACAAATCTTTCTGCAAGACCATATAAAAATCCAGCTGCCGCACTCACTTCACGGGCTGTTATATGTGAAAAATGAATTCTCCTAAATTGCGGTGTTTCTTCAGTTACCGGATAGGGATTTTTATCGTAGACATACTTATCTTTTCCTCTTGGTCCACAATAGTAATAAAGATTAGCAATAAACGGACAAATCACTCCATTCATGACAATATTGGAGACACGAATATCTTCTACCACCCCGCCGCGTCCTCTCCTTGATTTCAACCTGATTCCCCTGTCAGTCCCTTCGAATATACAGTTCATTACAGTCACGTTCCGAATATCCCCGCTCATTTCGCTACCTATCACAACTCCACCGTGACCATGAATCATCGTGCAATTTGTAATAGTAATATTCTCACATGGCACTCGGGTTAACGTATCTTCCGTTCCCGACTTAATAGCTATACAATCATCGCCTACATCTATATGGCAATCAGAAATGCGTACATTCCGACAAGACTCTGGATTGATTCCATCTGTATTAGGAGAATCTGCCGGATTAAGAATGGATATATTATGGACTGTCACATCCTCACAGCAAATGGGATTAACTGTCCAACTCGGAGAATTAATCATTTTGATCCCATCAATCAAAACATGTTTACATGAATCAAAACTTACCAGCTTTGGTCTTGGATACTTATTTTCATTCTTTCGGAAGATTTTCCACCAAAACTCGCCATTCCCATCTAAAACTCCATGTCCTGTAACAGAAATATTCTCTGCATCTTCTGCATATAGACATGATGCATACACTTCCCTCTTTACTCCTTCCCACCTGGATGTTACAACTGGATATTCATTTAAGTCATTAGAAAAAGTTACGTAGGCCCCAGCCTCGAGATATAAATGAACGTTACTTTTTAATATCACTGCACCTGTCAGAAAACGTCCTGAAGGTATATAGACCGTTCCCCCTCCATCTGTCGAGCAAGCTAATATAGCCTCATTAATTGCTTTTGTATTTAAGGTTTCCCCATCATCAACAGCTCCAAAATCGTTAATATTATAGAAACTATGGGTGACATGATTCATTTATAAATCCCCCCTTTCCATTTCAGCTGCAGCAAGAACAAAAGCTCCGACTCCTTTTAAATCATTCGTTATAATTGGTTCGCTAATATAATATTCAAATGTGCCATCTCGTTTATCCGGCCCCCCGAGACCTGCAACCTGACAATTTTTGTTTAGATTCACAAGTCCTTCAGCGGTTACGGTTATAAATTCATCAAGAATTCCTTGATATGCCTTAGATGCAATCGCCTTCCAGTCATCGTTCAGTACACCAAGCCTTATGCCCTTTGCAATCGCATATACAATCATGCAGGACGCTGATGCTTCAAGATAATTACCTTTCCTGTCACCTTGGTCAAGAACCTGATACCATACATTAGATTGTGGATCCTGAACATTTCTCAATGCCAGAAGCGCCCCTTGAAGAATGGAGATTAATTCACCCCTGTCTTTTTGATTTTCAGGAAGTATTTCCAATACATCTACTATGGCCATCACAAACCATCCCATTGAACGTCCCCAAAAATTCTTTGAAAGCCCTGTTTCCGGATCACACCACGGCTGGACCTTTTTTTCATCATATGCATGGTAGAATAGCCCGGTTTTGGGATCCTTCGTATGCTCGGCACATATGATAAACTGTTTGGTTATATCATCATACTCACGTTCTTCCCCGTATAATATCGCATATTCTGCATAAAATGGAGATCCCATATATAATCCATCAAGCCAAATTTGATAAGGATAAACTTTTTTATGCCAGAAGGCGCCCTGTGATGTGCGTGGATGTGTGCGCAATTGGCTGCGCAGTAAATCAATAGCTTTTTTATATTTTTCCTCACCAGTTTCCTTATAAAGAGTTATCAATACCTTGCCATTATTAATATGGTCGATATTATAATGGCTGAGCCGATATTCGCGGATATCCCCTTCCTCGTTCACAAAAGCATCCATGTTTTTCTTAATATATTTGAAATATGATCTATTTCCTGTCTGCTTCCAAACCAGTTCTGTTCCTTTTAGGACCACTCCATAATCATAAGACCATTTATCATTATTAACACCCGAAGACAATAATGGCCTTCTCACCATACATGAATCTACCATTCTTTGTGCCCAACTTTTCGTGGCTGTTTTCTCCATCAACTTCCCCTCCGATATGAAAAGTAATCAAAATCCGCATGCTTCTTTGTTCCTTGCATATCCTGTACACATATTCCAACAAAGTTACCTGTAAAACCATTTCCTTCATCTGAAAGATGGGAAATGCTGATAGGTTCTTTAACTGCAGTCCAATCCTTCACATTCGTCTTGTAAAAAAATCTGGCCATCGTACCTTCTATCGTTGCTTTCAATACGCATACTTGGCTGCCTTCTATCGAATAGACCTGGTTGCATACACTAAAATCACCTTTTACACACTGCATGATCTGAAGGCATTTTCCTACCACTTCATCTCTGGATATATAAAAATAAACGTAATTATCCGTATTGAAATAGAGCACAAGCCCTGCCATTTGTAAAAATGTATCTGGTTCAAACTCAATTGATGTTTCCACTTCACATTTTAGATCCTCTTGTCTTCTTGCAATCAGATGCTGCTCGTGCAAGGAGTGAAGGGACTCACCGCCTCTAATCCGCAAATGGCTTTTCCTTTCGGATAAGCTGCACCATTCTTCTTTTGGTGCCATTCTAAGCGTATTCCAACATTTATGCAGTTGCAGATTGTCAAAATCATCAAAATCTTGATTATCTGACGGAAATGGATGCGGCGTTAATGCTGGAGCCTGTACTTCTACTTCCGGTTCATTTCCACCGCACGCCAGACGAAGCCATCCATCATCACTCCAGCACACACGCTGCAGGGCTGTTTCGCGGCCAAGAATGGAATAGTTTCCATCAATAGGTCGGCTGCATAAATGAGCGATATACCATTCCTCGTTTTGTGTGCAAACAAGACTTGCATGACCAGCCTTTTGAAGCATTAATTCGTGATTGTTGGCCGAGGTTAACATGGGATTTTGAGGATCCACTTCATAAGGGCCGATTATATCCTTTGATCTTACAATAGTAACGGCATGTGTACGTCCTGTTCCTCCCTCGGCTGTCACAAGATAATAGAAATCATTATGCCTGTAAAGATGGGGAGCTTCCGTCTTGCGTAAAACAGTACCGTCAAACACTTTAAATATGGGGCCGACTAATTTGTTCTTTTCAGCGGAAAATTCTTGCATAACAATTCCAACAGACTTATTTCTTCCTTCGATCCGATAATCCCAATGTACATTTAACAGCCATTTCTTTCCGTCTTCATCATGAAACAATGAAGGATCAAAATTTCCACTATTTAAATAAATAGGTTCTGACCACGGTCCCATAATATCGGACGCAGTTATCAGGTAATTATGAGCATCCTTGAATGGAAATTTACTTCTTCTCACATCCGTATAGACTAAATAATAAATACCTTCATGATAGCTTAATGCCGGCGCCCAAATACTGCATGAATCAGGATTCCCAGAGAAATTCACCTCGGTCAGAATATTCCCTAGGTGCCTCCAATTGCATAAATCCTTTGAATGATAAACCGGTACACCTGGAAACCATTCAAAGGTAGATGTGACAATATAATAATCTTGATCTACCCGTATGATACATGGATCTGGATTAAACCCAGTAAGAATTGGGTTATGAATAACTGGTTGTATTGGCAAGAATGATTCACCCCTCAGTCGTAATAATGGATAAACAGTCCTTCTCGGTATAATAAAGAAGGACTGTTAGTTTTTTTAGGAATTTGTTTCCTTATAGGATGCTTCAAATTCTTCTTTCATGGCATCTCCGCCAGATTTTTTCCACTTTTCAACTTGCTCATCAAATCCTTTATCGTCAATGTCTCCCATAATATATTGAATAGTAGCATCGATGATCAGCTTTTCAAGTTCGGTTCCTCTTTCATTTGCTGTCTGTGATTCCAGTGGAAGCGTTGGATCTAATACAGCAAAGCTCGCATTCTCTTTGATTTGTTCGTTTACTTTTTGTTTTCCAGGATTTCCATCTATGAGTGTATGAGTAATTTCACTTGGACGTGAGCTTGAGAAAGGCTGGACATCTTTTTGCCATAAATCATTATCTATAATTTTAAACTCTTCATTTTCACCAAATTCGTAATGCGTTCCTTCAATTCCGCCTGTCATTAACATAAACGCCTCTTTACCTATTAAATCATCAATGAATTGTAATAGGCGTTTCAGATGATTCTCTGATTTAACTTCAGATTTAGGGAATGCCATTAGCCCGCCAACACCACTGTTCTCAGACCAAATATGATATTCTCCATCCGGGCTCTTTATTTTGTTTACAGGGACAATTTCCATTTCATCTTGTATACCCTCTGCCATGGTTTGTAACTGAGTTATGCTGACCAATCCAGTAAAGATACCGGCCTTACCTTGTGCAAATTTTTCGATTTGATTATTTTTCGGTGTTACAGCGAAATCTCTGTCCATATACCCATTTTTATATAAGTCTCTGGAATATTTCATCGTGTCTCTATATGCTTGCGTTTCAAATTCCGCGGAGAATTTTCCTGACTCATCTACAGCCCAAGTATTTGGAGCACCAAAATATGAACTAAGCGTTTTAAAACTACCGTATTTCAGTTCATTACGGTCACTAAAACCAAACGTATCATCCTTCCCATTTCCGTCCGGATCATCCTCTGTAAACGCTTTAGCTACTTCGTATAATTCGTCTAAATTTGTTGGTACATCTAATCCGAGCTTATCTAACCAGTCTTTACGGAGCAATAAGCCGGATCGAGCTAAATCCTTTTGAAATGGCACACCATATAATTTCCCATCAATGGAAGCTGCCTTTCGCATATCTTTTGAAATCATTTTTAAATTTTCATAGTCATCGAGATACTTCTCAACATCCCAGAACATTCCGGATTTTAAGGATTGTCTGACAGATGAATTTGTAAGCATGGTTAAAGACACAATTTCCGAGAGCTCTCCAGATGCTAGGGCTGCGGTTATTCTTTCTTCTTTGGAGGCATCTGGCACCCAGTTAAACGTAATATCGGAATTGGTTAACTTCTCAATTTTTTCATGTATAACATCCGTCGGTGGTGATGCGGTATGTAGAATCGCTGTCCAAGTAACGTCTACTTTTGAATCAGCAGCAAAACTCTCACCGCTTGTATCTTGATCATTTGAACATGCAGACAACGCTAACTGGGAAGCAGCCAATAAAGCCAATAATTTTCCGCTTGCTTTTTTCATTTCCATTCCTCCTATATAAAAAATTAGATTATATTGTTAAAAGCAGATTTGTTATTCCGCCTCCTCTCTCGCTAGGAAACCTTTTCTTCTTTTTGTACATAAGTTGTTTGAAGTTCTATCTTCTTAAAGACCTGATGCGTCATCCACATAATGAGATATGCGCCAATACTAATACCTATAAAAGTTAAAATACCTGGTATCATGAAGAGAAAAAAGTAGACAACACCTAGCATGATAATCAAAATCAGTGAGTATTGCAGATACGAAATACCAATAATCAAGGAATATTTCAGCTTATCTCGAACCTTCTCCAATTCATAATGAACCAGCATCGGAAAAATAAATAGTAGTGAAATCAGATAGAGAAATCCTATTACAATCAAAAGCCCTCTTAAAGCTTGTGATTCTATATACAATAAATCTATATACAGAATAATTCCAGCCGCCATATAGCCAATCGCGATAAGATTAGCTTCTTTAAATTCTGTTCGATAGACTTTAAGGAATGTTTTAAAAATCGGAATATCCTTATCTCCACGGATCCATTTACGTAAAACGGTAAACATCGCGCAAGTGGATGGTCCTATTCCTGCAACTACAGCACCTGCTAATGTAAAGAGGCACCATAAGAGTTGCAGATAAACCAACATGAGGACAAAATTACACGCATTGTTTAAACCCTCACCAAACCTATCCATTTCTTTCCCCTCCACATAATGATAGCGCTATCATTTTCAATACAACCCATCCTCTCCAAACTTCTTGGCGAGTTTGTTGGCACCTATGACTAGAACAAGTCCGACCAACCCTTTAAATAAACCAACAGCAGTACTATAGCTTAATTGTCCATTTTTCAATCCAGCCGTATACACATACGTGTCAAAGATTTCTACCATTTCACGGTTCAATGAGTTTAATAGAAGATAAACGTGTTCAAATCCTAAATCAAGTGTTTGTCCAATTTTCAAGATTAAAAGAATGATGATTACAGGACGAATGGCGGGAAGAGTAACATGCCATATCTGCCTTAATCTATTCGCTCCATCCATCTTAGCCGCTTCATAAAGCTGAGGGTCAACCGCTGTTACTGCTGCAAGATAAATGATTGTCGACCAACCCATTTCCTTCCATATAATCTGAAGTATATAAATTGCTCTAGTCCAGGCACCATCCGTTAAGAAATCAACCTTCTGACCTCCAAGCTGGGCAAGCATTTCATTAACAATGCCCCCATCGGTTGTTAAAAATACATAAGAAATAGAAACAATAATGACCCATGACATAAAATGCGGAATATAAATGACTGTTTGTATTGCATTCTTGAACATTTTTATTCTTACTTCATTTAACATGAGCGCGAGAATGATAGGGATCGGGAAAAAAATAAACAGGTTTAATGCAAAAAGTATTAATGTATTTGATAATAATGTAAAAAATGTTGGTTCTGTAAATAAGCGAATAAAATGTTTAAATCCCACCCATGGACTTTCGCTGATTCCCAGGAAAGGCTGATAATCCTGAAAAGCGATGATTAATCCTCCCATAGGAAAGTACTTGAAGATAATAAAATACAACAGACCAGGTAACAACATTAAATAAAGAAATTTATATTTAATGAGGTTCGTTATGAACCTTTTGCTCAAATTCTTCACCCCAGTTCTTTTATGGAGTGTTGCTGTTCCCTGCGGATCATCTTTGACGACAACCGCTGTATCCTTCATCAAAAACATCCCTCCTTTTTCTTACTTCAATGTTCCTGATTTTAAAATTAAAGAAAATTTCAAGTAACGTCTATAATCATCCTGTTAGATTGCTGAATTAACAGCTTTTTGTAAGCGTTTTCTAAAACTAATCTGATGTAATGATTACTTTCTTTTAGAATTGAGCATACCAATTTTTCTCTTAGTTAATTGCATGGATATCAGTTGAAAAAATGATTATAGACGTTCCAAAAGACAGCTTGATATAGTGAGGATAAGCAATATTTAAGGAGGGGTTTACTTGCAAGAGAAGAGTATCGGAAATCGAATTTTTAATTTTTTCAATTACTCATTATTACTTATTATTGGCCTGGCATGCTTCATTCCATTTCTAAATGTAATTGCCAGCTCCTTTGCTACTACCCAAGAGGTAGTTGAAAAGGATTTTATCTTGTTTCCCACAACCTTCACTTTAAGTGCCTATGAGTATATTTTTTCAACACCAACCATTTTTAAAAGCTTTGCCGTTTCGATTGGGGTGACTGGAGTAGGGACGCTCGTTAGTATGGTTCTGACATCCTTAATGGCATACTCCCTTTCCCGAAAATATTTGGTTGGCAGACGGTTCTTAAACTTTGTGGTCGTTTTTACGATGTTATTCAGTGGAGGCATGATCCCGACTTACCTGGTAGTCAAAAATTTAGGGTTAATTGATACCTACTGGGCACTCATTTTGCCTATCGCAATCAGTGCCTTCAATCTCATTATCATGAGGAATTTTTTCCAAGCGATTCCCGAAAGCCTGGAGGAATCAGCAAAAGTGGATGGGTGCAATGATTTTATGATTTTCATTAAAATTATCCTACCTCTCTCATTACCTTCAATCGCAACAATTTCTTTGTTCTATGCGGTTGCCTATTGGAATGAATATACCAACGCAATTCTTTATATTAATGATTCATCTAAATGGCCCATTCAAGTCTTACTTCGCCAAATCGTCATTGTATCAAGCGGCATGCAGGCAGATAACTCAGTTGTCGAGGTTGTTCCTCCTGCCCAAACGATTAAAATGGCGGTTATCTCTGTCGCCACTCTACCAATGTTGATTCTATATCCTTTCTTGCAAAAATATTTTATTAAAGGTGCTTTTGTCGGCTCAGTGAAAGCGTAACCCATAAAAGAACAGTCTGGTTTGTAATCAGACTGTTCTTTTTTACGCCTACATTGACATCTCATCCTTCCGATGCAGTTCTCGATATTTTCCTGGTGTAGTCCCTTCTAACTTCCTAAATGAACGAATAAAATTCTGCGAGTTATTATATCTAAGCCTCTCTGATATTTCCTTAACAGATATATTTGTCTCAATGAGCCAATTTTTAGCCATCTCAAAACGGTAAAAAGCTAAGTATTCACTAAATGATTGCTTGAATTCCTTCTTAAATATACTACTTAAATAATTCTTATTATAATGGAGACGAGACGCAATTACTTCAAGTGAAAGATCTTGATCAAATTCCGTTTGAATAATATGTATAATCTTACTGGAGATCGTCTTATATTGTGAATCAGTTCTTTCTGATACAGTATCTATCATAGGATACATGATTCTATCAGTGACAAATCTCTCAATTTCCTCGGATGTTTTCATATCAGATATCGCTTGATAAATGGTTTGATGCTCTTCCATTGTCAATTGTTCCATCCCCATAATTTGCATGAGATTCAATAAATCATTCAAAAACCTCATCAAATTGACTTCAAGTCCAAGAGGATTTGGGTTGTTTTTAAATAAATCTGCAAGCAGCTGATACAATGTATCCTTTGCTTTTTCACTGTCACCTAATTTAATAGTATCGAATAATTGATTTTCTAGTGTTTTAGGGAAATAAGTATTAATCTGATTGTTTGATAGGATGGAAGATACACTTTCATAAAAAATAATAGATTCCTTTCCCACTTTTAACCGATATTTTAATGCATCTATTCCTTCTTTAAGCGCCTTCTTGCTGTCGCTTAACTTCTTGTAAGGACTGCTAATCCCTATACTAATCGTTAAATTAAATATGCCTTTCACCTTTTTTTGTATACTTTCAGCATATTGATTCAGGATGGTAATATCATTATCATTCTTTTCTCCACTGCCTAAAAAGATTGTACCCTGAGTATTGTCATCAATGACGGCTGGCGCTAATCTTTCGTTTTCATCAATCATTTCAGATACAATTTGATTAATTGAGAATAAAAGCAAGTCCTTATCCTTTCTTGTATAATCTGAATTATTCACACCATCAAACTGAATTGCAAGGACATAGAGGCAGCGCCAGTCCTGCGGAAATTTAAAACTGCGTAATTCCTCATTAATCTCCTCTTCATCCAATCGGCCATGAAATAAATGAAGCATAAATAAAGTCTTCAATTGCTCATGCTGAGTAGTCACCATGCTTTCCAAAGATTCATTTTTTTTCATAACATCTTTCAGAGAATTTCCGATTAGCTCAAATTCATCGCGAACTCCTTCTTTATGTATATTTGGAATAAAATTCTGAAGTTCTCTAATCGGCTTTGAAAAATAGTCTGAACTTATATAAGCAATCACGATTGTCACCAATAGCATAAAGATACTCATCGCACTTATTCCAATAATTGTAGGTTTCATCGCTTGGGCAACTTCTGATTGATTTATTTTAGTAATGTACACCCAACCATTATAGCTAGACTTGGAATAGACCACCTTGTATTCATCCTTATCTCCTTTTACCTTCATAAGCCCTGTCGGCTTATCACTGGTTCTTATTACATTTAAAATGTCCAGATCAATAGGATCCTCATTTGAGGCAGGAGCATTACTGTGATAAAGTAGAGAACCTTCCTGATTTAAGATGTAGATTGGATCACTATGTGACGGTTTGTATATCAGATCCCCAAACGATTTTAAGGGAATCGTAACAACCAATACACCTGTTTTATCTGATTGGGAAAATGGTACCTGCTTAACAAGCTTAATGTTGGCTTCTTTTTTTTCCTTCAACCAGGTAGATACATGGGGAAGAGAAAGATATTTTTCTATAATCATTTCTCTCTTCTCGTTCGATAACCTTTCTAACCCGTGTTCTCCTACTGCCCAATTACCTTTTAAGCTAATCAATTCAGCTATAGTTTGGCTTGGGCCAAAGGAGGATATGTAATTTAATTGCTGATCAATTTCTTTGTATGTACTAAAATCCTTTGCAGTTAAAGAATCGCTGACAATAGAATTAAAGGATGAATCATAAATATAAGCGTTAAATATATAGTCTACTACTTGAAGTTTTTGCTCAAGAGTATTCATTGTCTGAACGACATTTTCTTGTTTTTCAACTATAATTTTCTCTTCCAGAGAATCCCTCGTAAAAAGGAATGCAAAACAGTTAAAGATAATCATTACAAGGCTTCCAACCAATACGAATGGGAAAAATATTCGGTAAAAGTACTTGGGTTTATGCTTCATCCTAAACACCCCTCGTTGCCAAAATTATTCAAACGCTTACATAAACAACCATATAGTATTCTGTAAAAAAGTGTCAATACGAAATATTTATAATAATTCTATGAAAGATATTCATTGGCCATCTTCCGCTATAATATTGATTGTATTTTTCCAATTAAATTCCAACATTGCTAATTGATTAATATATTAATTGATGAAAAATACGAATATTAATGAAATATTTCATATAACGACAGCATTATAGAAAAATACAAGCAAGTTACATAAATCATTATTATGGTCGATTGAGTGGTATTAAGCTCGTGCTAATCATTGAAGAAGAACCTGTTTCTGAATGGCTGATTTCTTCTGGAATCTTCGCAATCATGCTTTTTAATAATAGGATTTCTCTATCCAAACACTTGGCACCACATACTTGATATAAAGGAGGTTTTAAGGCACACAAAAAGGCCTACCTTCATTTAAATGGCGGCCCCTACTCTTTAGACACATCTATTGCATTCACTTTTGATATAAATCCAAGCTCTTTCCAAGCATTTTCTGTTGTCCATGGCTTATCAGGATTATCTGAGACGCCATAATAAGTCCCATACTTAACTGTAGATTCTATTGCCAAGTCAAATAATTATACAGCATCTGTATGCGATAACAATGTATGACGCAAACGTTCATTTTCTTTTACCGCTTCTTTTTCATAGGGGACTACAGTACCAATCCTCAGGTTAATGACCGAATGGGGATATCCAATCTCTTTAGAAAATATGTGCCCAATACTTTCAGAAGCAAACTTCAATACACCATAAAGACCTCGTGAATTAGGATAATCGCTAATATTAATCTCTCTTCCAAATGTAGACCTCCCTTCCCTTTCATACCTATCTGTTGTATGATTGCTGCTCGCATAGACAATTTTAGGAATTTCCAATTCAACAGCGGCACGTAAAATATAGAAAGAAGCGATGAAATGAATTTCTGTCATTTTATGAAATTCTTCAATAACTTCCAAATCATGTTCTGTCTTGATTGTTAGCAAATTGACCAAAGCATCAGAATCACCTGGTATGCATTCTAATAATTGGTCAAAATTAGTGGCATCCACTTCGATAAATTCAGCTTGAAAGGATGGTTTTTGTTTATCCAGAATAATTACCTCATATTTTTCATTAAGACCTTCATTTAGCACTTTACCAATGGTTCCTGATCCGCCAATTATAACTACCTTTTTTTTCATATCTTCCTCCCTAGATTAAATATACCAAATCGCTATTATATATCTTATTTTACCCCTCCCTTTTTTTTACAAACTCAACATATTTATAAAAATACCTAAGAATTGTGATATCCGATACCTCACAGAAGCCAAGTAAATGGCTCATAAAAGGGTGCTAAATAGGTATACTAACTTGAATAATCACAAAATAAATAGTTCTATTTTACCATTTATTTGAAAATTATGTCGATTCCCTCCAAAACTAATTATAATCAGATATGAGGCCTATATCTTGGCCATATCAAACAAAAGGGGAGCGGTATATGAAGTTTCGATTGAAGTTTTATCGTATGTTGGCCATTATAACAATGGTTGTTGCGCTTGCTGGAACATTGGTTGCGCCGGCTGTGGATGCAAAGACAGCTGATCGCCAGAATGAAGCACGTTTTATTCAGGAACTGGGCGTTTCGTCCCAAAGTATGAAGAAACAGAGATCCATATCTCGAATTGATGCAGCTGCTCTGATGGCGCGCGCATTAAAACTCGATAACCAGAAAGCTCCAAAGACAAACTTTACAGATGTGCCAAAATCGTCCCAAAAAGCAGTAAACTCATTAGTCTATGCCGGTATTCTTGATGGGAAAAGCAAGAATAAGTTTGGCAGCTATGAGCCTTTAACTCGTGGGGAGCTTGCTGTTTGGATTGCGAAGGCTTTCGAGTTGAAAGGAAGCACAGTAACAGACTTCTCTGATGTACCTGCTAAACACGCGGAAAGAATCGGTTCTATCCTTCTATACGGTATCGCTGAGTCTATTTCCGATACTGAATTTGGTTATAACCAAAAGGTTAGCTTATCTGAGCTTATTTCCATGCTGCAACTAGCCCTAAAAGCCCCAGATTATCAATTGCGTGTTCTTCATGTGAACGATACACACGCAAATATTGAAAATACACCACGACAAATAACCGCGATTGATGAACATCGCAATGGAAATACGAATAATCTTCTTCTCCATGCTGGTGATGTATTCTCTGGCACCCTTTATTTTAACGAATTTAAGGGACTAGCCGATCTTGAATTGATGAATCTAGCCGGATTCGATGCATTTACTTTCGGTAACCACGAGTTTGACCTTGGCACTGAGACTTTGCTGCCATTCGTTCAAAGCGCTGAGTTCCCATTTGTGAGTGCAAATGTTGACTTCAGCGATGATGCCCTCATGAAAAGATTTCAGAAAAACACATATACTGCTAAGCCACATGATGGAAAAATTTACGACGGTATCATTAAAAATGTAAACGGGGAGAAAGTTGGTATTTTCGGCTTAACGACCGCTGAGACTACCAGTATCTCTAGTCCTGGTGATGTTAGATTCGAGGAATATATCAATTCAGCTAAGGCCTCCGTTAAAGCATTTAAGAAACAAGGTGTCGATAAAATCATCGCCCTTACCCATATTGGCTACAATGATGGCGGAGGAGACAATGACCTCGAGCTTGCTAATCAAGTCGAAGGCATTGACATTATTGTTGGCGGCCACTCTCATTCACAACTGAATGAGCCAGTCGTTGTAGATAAATACAAAGAACCGACTGTTATCGTACAAGCAAACGAGTATTCCAAATATCTTGGTGAGCTTGATGTGAGCTTTGATAAAAAAGGAAAAGTTATCGCCTATGATGGCGAACTGATTAGCATTGATGCTAAGAATGCGGAAGGATCTTATATCTTTGCCGAAGACCCGGCAGCAGCTCAAATTCTAGCGAAGTATAAGCCTGTTGTTGACGCAAAGAAAAAGCAAGTTGTCGGAACAACAGCCGTCGATCTGATTGGCGGCAATCCTGCTGCAAGAACAGGCGAAACTAATCTTGGCAACTTGATTGCTGATGGAATGCTCGATAAGGCAAAAGCCATCAATCCAAATACTGTCATCGCCCTACAAAATGGTGGCGGTGTCCGGACAACCTTAAAGGCAGGGCCAATCACATTAGCTGACGTTATGACAGTCCTCCCCTTCAGCAATGCACTCGCAATCATGGAAATTAGCGGAGCGGCATTGAAAACAGCTCTTGAACATAGCGTTAGTGCTGCTCCAAGCGCTAGCGGTGGATACCTGCAGGTCGCAGGCATGCGCTTTACCTATGATAGCTCTAAACCAGTAGGCACACGCGTGCAATCAGTCGAAATAAACCAGAATGGTGAATATACATCACTCGTGGATACACAGACCTACTTCGCTGCTACGAACATCTTCACTGCCAAAGGCGGGGATGGTTATTCTGTCTTTGCTGATATTTATGCAGATGGCCGCGTAAGCGAACCCGGCTTCGTTGATTGGGAGATTTTCTCCGATTACATCCAGTCCTTCCCTGAACAAACTGTTTCACCTAATGTTGAAGGCAGGATTATTGATGTAGCTAATTAAGATAAAGAAAATAAGAGGCATCAGTTTAAGACTGATGCCTTTTCCAATGACTGTTACAGTAATTTCGTTAACCTTAATCGGCTAACAAAACGGATAAAATAAGTTTTTGACAGGACATGCCTTTTTACTTATTCCATAAATACCCATTTTAACTTTATAATGAGATAGGATGTTCAATATATTAAATAAATCGAGATAGGATGCGGTGATTATGGATTATATTAATTATACTGAGATTATCTTGAGGTACGCTCTCCTGGCGTTTTCCTTTTTTTGCGTTTATGCAGTAACCAGGCAAGGGAGTAAAAGCGAGCGTTATGCAGCACTATTAATCTACCTAGCTACCTTTGGCTTGTATACGTTCTTAATTATTGCTGAAGTGATTACCCCCTCTGAAGATGCGAACATTGGATTAGGCTTTTCTATATTGCTAATGGAATTTGTGAGCATCGCAGGAATCATCTTAGCAGGCATCATCTACCTGGTGAGGAGAATTAAATCCCGTTAATCGATTTACATCACTTTTATTTTTTCAGATTACTAGTTTATCTATTTAAGGTGCAATCAGCAGGAGATAGTAAATGACTAAAAGTATTGATGAAAAAATAAAAAGAACTATTAACTTTGGATGATGCAAAAATAAAACCTGTAAAGAAGCCTGAATAAAGAAGCTCCCACCCTTACTTGAAAGATACCCCGGATAGGGGCACTTTTTTATCAGTGTCCGCTGTCCAAAGTATCGTTCATGTTCTGAATGGAAGCTTCTTTTCTATTTTTTGTTTACCTTTTAATTAATCAATTTCAGAGGAATCCCAATCCAAGAATGTCTTTTGAACAATGGATTGAACATTTTTACCTCCGCCATTATTTTGTACATCTTCTATTAACAGTGCCATGACAGCCTTCGGATTTTTTTGATTATAGGCTACGAATAACCCATTTTCAATACCTTCTTCTCCTTGTGTGCTTTTCAGCTCAGCTGTACCTGTCTTACCTGCTAATTCCAGTTTAGGTGTGTTTGCAGCTTTTCCTGTGCCGCTTGTAACAACCTTTCTTAAGTCAGTTTTCAATGTTTTAGCCTGTTCAGCAGTAATAAAAGAATCATGCCAAACGGCAGTTTCAGTATCAAGGTAAAGACGAGGCTTCATCAATTTTCCATCATTGACAATTGTACCGTAAATACTGGATAAATGAACCGCACTCATCAACACTTCTCCTTGACCATAGCCAGTGTCAGCTAATAATTTACTGCTCTCCAATTTGCCGCTGTTTGAATATTGTGATGCGCGGATTGGATATTCGAGTGGGAATTTTTCTTCGCCAATCCCTAATTCCTTAAACCCATTAATCAAATCAGTCTCACCAATCGAAAGAGCTGTCTGAGCGAAATAAATATTATCTGATATTTGTAAGGCAGTCTGAAGATTAACAGGTTTTCCTGGATTGCTTACCCGTGTAATAGAGGCATTTCCCCATTCTTTCCCTTTAGACCATTTTAACCCTTTGATATTAAGTTGTTTTTCTGGGTCAAGCTTACCCGTTTTTAATCCTATTGCTGCAATAATCGGCTTGATCGTTGAACCAGGTGAATAAGCGGCCGCAAATCGATTTAACAATGGCAGTTTTTTATCATTTTCCAGCTGACTATACTTCTCTGAGCTAATTCCCAGTACAAAGTCGTTTGGATTAAACGACGGAGAACTTACAAGCGCCAATACATCTCCTGTATTTGGATGTACCACAGCAAATGTCCCCGCAGCTCCCTTC
Organism: Bacillus sp. FJAT-27986; assembly: GCF_001685035.1. Classification (NCBI taxonomy): domain Bacteria; kingdom Bacillati; phylum Bacillota; class Bacilli; order Caryophanales; family Bacillaceae; genus Bacillus; species Bacillus sp. FJAT-27986. Next base: position 34,870 of record NZ_MAYV01000001.1, read on the forward strand.
ATATTTTTAAATGCTTGTTTTTGTAATTCACCATCCAATACTAACCTAAAGCTTTCCCCATCCTCTGCTTCTGTTTCAGCAATGACTATAGGGTCATCTTCGCGGTTAATATAAATCGTATTGCCAACTTTCGGGCGCAGTTTATCCTCTAATAATTGCTCAAGCCCTCTTTTGCCAATTATACTGTCATTTGAATAGCCCTTATCTTTATTTTTCTCTAGCTCTTCAGCAGTAATAGTACCTACATATCCTGTCAAATGGGCTGCACTTTCACCATATGGATATTCCCGAATCTCTTTTTCTTGGAAACTGACACCATTAATAACTTTTAATTTTTCAATCAGCTCTGTTTGGTTATTTTGGATTGTTTTAATTGGCACAAAATAACCTGGCTGAACCCAGCTTTGATTAAGCTGTTTATCAATATAGTCATTGCTAAGATTCAATAATTTTGTTAACTCTGCTTTTTTGGATTCATCAAACTTCTCTGGTGTTATACCTACAGTTTGAGCAATTCCATTTATCGCAAGCCCATTTCCATTACGATCAAGGATTTCGCCCCTTTTACCAGTTGTCGTTTTAATCCCTATCTTATCATCTGGCTGCAGTTCAGGGAAAATATAAGTAGTATCCCAGTCTACATACCAATTCTCTTCCTTATCCTTCGTTTCAAGCTTCATGGTTACTTCTTTTTCAAATTCAATCGGTCCTGCAAGGGAATTCATTTTTACTTGAATAGGAAGTGTTATACTTTTTTGATCCCTCTTCAGCTCTTTCTCATCCTTGAACGCGCTTTTAACTGATAAATCGGAAATCTCCAGGTCCTTATAGACCTTTTGATATCGATCAACATATTGTTCTTTTTTAAACTTGTCTTTGGCTGAGTCTGCTACATAGTTCGAATACATCTTATCAAATTTCTGATCGTTCCACAGGTTTATGTATTCCTTCAATCGCTCTTCTGGACTGACAGTTTCATTACAACCAGCCAAGATAAGAACCATTAATAACATTCCTATACTTCCCCATATGGTTTTTTTAACCTTCAACGTGAGAGCCCCCTTTCACATACAAGACTATTATACTAAACTAATCAATGATTTTCACAATGTTTCATCTTCAAAATAAAGCTTATAAACAATTTTACTAAAGCGAATAGACAAAAAAACCTTTTAAGTTTAACTACAAAGAGTTAATTTAAAAGGAATTAATTAGAATAAACTATTTATTTTTTGTGTATTTTAATTGAAGTTTCATGCTTATACTTTTTTATCAATTTAATAAAATCAGACAGAGTCTTACAACTATGAGTAGGCTTTGTTCCATACAAGCTCGTTTGAACTGTGCTAAACCATTGAGCTGCGATGGTCGTTACGTGCGCTGAAGCTCCTGCAGCGATATCAGCCTGGCTATCTCCAACGACGATGGCCTCAGATGGATCATTATGGAGTAAAAATAGTGATTTCTGTATCCCTTCAGGATCGGGTTTAGGTGCTTTAACTTCATCACCAGAAATGGTCACATCGAAATAGTCGTATAGATTCAACAATTCTAGTGAGAGTGTTAATGATCTTCTGCTTTTTCCAGTAACAATTCCCAGATTTATATCCATGTCCTTTAAAACATCCAGCATTTCCCGAATTTCTGTTAAGTATTCAAACTCACGATTATGCCCTTTTTCATATAAATCATAAAAATCTTCTATGGCATGCTCCACCTTTTCCTTATTACGTAAATGATTTCTTATAATAACATCCTCAATGGGACCAAATAATTGAATAATCTCTTCATCAGTTAAACTTCTTTGATCATATTTATTAAACACATACCTAAAAGCTTCAAAACTAACAGGTAAAGTATCGGCAATAGTTCCATCAAAATCAAACAGAACGGTCTGGAGACTCACCGTGCCACTTCCTCTCTGTATTAGCCCTATCAATAGTTTATTACCCTTTTTGTAAGAAGGTTAATACAGAACTGAAATAAAGTTTTATTCCCACCTAATGAAAGCGCTTTAAATTTAAATAAAAAAATTATTTATCATATTCATAGGCTTTGTAAATCTCAGTTGCTTCTTCCACAGATATCTGAAATGAATCACTTGCCATTCTCATAAGCCGATCATCATATACTGCCGGATTATAATTAGGAGCTGTACTGAGATGAGCTTTTGCTTTCTTAATATATGTATGTACGGCTTTTTGTCCAACAGAACTCTCAATTTCCACCTTTTCGTTTACCTTCATTGAACTTTCGCTAGCACTGCACCCTGTAAATAATAATGTTACACCTAATGTGATTAACATCTTTTTCATTATATGGACCCACCTTCCATTTGCCTACTTCTAGTATAAAAGACTTATAGAAGGAACGTATATACTGTTTTTGAATTTGTCATATTTCATTATTTTCTAAATCAAAATTCAACACATCTCTTAACCCCTATCTTCGCAGCAAAAAAGCCCAAGCTTGGATGTTTATACTCTTAACATTAATAATCGGTTATTAAAAAATCAGCTCTCCCTCTAATAGTTATATCGGCAATTCTATCATTTACCAAATTTGTATAAATCCCTTTCTAGAGGGGTTCAAATGGCAATATTAGTAGATTCCTGATATTGACAACCAATTCTCTTCCATTCTTTTATATAATCGAACCCGTAATAAAAATTTTAAGGAGAGGAAAGATGAAGAAAAAAATCACATCAGTTATACTCACAACTACTTTACTGCTACCTACAGCCACCGCTTTTGCAGACTATCAATATACGGTTGTCTCCGGTGATACTTTATGGAAGATTGCTGTAAAAACAGAGACAGGAATCAGCGAACTTATTGCAGCCAATTCTCAAATTTCAAATATAAACTTGATTTATCCTGGTCAAAAGATCAATATTCCTACTCAAGACGATGTAAAAGCCTATGAGCAAGAAGTTATAAGACTTGTCAATGTAGAAAGAGCAAAACAAGGTTTGCAGGAATTAAAATATGATTGGGAGCTTGCCAGAGTAGCTAGATACAAGTCAGAAGATATGAGAGATAATAATTACTTTAGTCACACTAGTCCTGTTTATGGTTCTCCATTCGACATGATGAAAAACTTTGGCATCAATTATAAATCTGCCGGTGAAAACATCGCAAAAGGTCAAACAACACCTGAACAAGTTGTAAAGGCGTGGATGAATAGCTCAGGTCACAGAGCAAATATTTTAAGCTCGAAGTTTACTCATATTGGCGTAGGTTATGCGAAGTCTGGCCACATCTGGACTCAGCAATTTATCTCTAAGTAAAAAGAAAGCCTTTTTGGCTTTCTCTTTTTCGAATATTAAGGTTTGTATCTAGAAGTAACAAATATAGTGATTAATAAAGACGACTAATTAAGTTTCGAGTTTTACGTAACCCTACTAAAACTAGCTTCCTCAGTTTGTATAACGATTATCCATTAGACTAGTTCATACTCTTTTTGCATAAAAGCTATACTATCATTGATATATGGTTCCCTAGTGTTTTCTAGCAATATATTAATAAAGGGTTTATTTTTCTTTATGTATCGAAATACAGCTTTATAATTTAATAAACCTGTGCCCACCGGCACCATTTTGACCCGATTATTTTCAATGATATAATCTTTCGCATGAAGAATGACAATTCGTTCGCCAAACAATTCAAAAGCTTCTTTAAAGACCTCTTCTTGATAGAGATAATTATCTACTGTCAGATAATTCACCGGATCAAAAATGACTTGAAGATTGTTAGAGTTGATGTCTTCAAGCAATCGTTTCATTCGTTGAGGCGTGTGAATAGGGTGATTAATACCCCCTTCGATTCCTACGATAACTCCATGTTTCTCTGCCTCACTAACAAGTTCTCGTACACTATTAACTACCTTTTGATACGGTCCCTCTGTAAAATTCTCCTCTGTATAGACGTTTTCAGGATTTATATTTCCTGTTTCCGTTCCAACAATACTACAGCCAAAATCTCGCGCAAAACGAATATGCTCCTTAAAACGGTCTAACTCTTTTATCCTTTCTGTATCATTAGGATGGATCATGTTAATGTAACAACCCAGAACAGCTATTTGAATATTTTCTTTACGAAAAGCATTTCCAATATGATGAGCATATCCCGGACTCAATGTGCCAAAACCTGTCTCAAAGTCAGAACCAAACGACTTTGCCAAAGCCAATTGTACTGATGTTAATCCTTTCCTTGAAACGACACTTGCTAATTGTTCTAATGGAAGATGTTCTATGTCGTGCGCTCGTATTCCGATATTTGCTTTCATTTCGTTCCTCCAGTATAGCAATATTTAAAAATGACCGTATCATTTTAAATTATGATAGTCATTAAATAGACCAATTTATTTTGCTGCCCCTCTGCCATCAACTACGGGTGGTAGCTACTTTCTAAATTTGTCATAAAACCAGGCCTATACGGAATTTAATAGCGATTACATATTTTTGGGGATTCACTATCAAATGTTGGACTTATAATAAATCGTGCCCCGTTAAAACTGCAATCCTGGCAGTTAACGCTTCTAATACAGTGTCGGCACCAACGACAACATCCTACTTATCTTTATGAAAATTGGTTAATTCTTTGATAACTGAATCATCATTTATAACCGTTTAATCCGATCACTCAAAAGATGTTTTTTGGTTGATTAGTAAATAAATTCTTCAATTGATTCGATTATATTGGTCGAATGAAATAAGTTAAACCTATGCCCTAAAATCCAAAAAAATTTTAATTTATTTCATAAAAAATTAACATTATGCTCGATGTTTTTTACGAAACTCGGCTGGGGTATAACCCGTATATTTCTTAAAACAAATACTGAAATACTGAGGATTGTTATAACCAACCCTCTCCGAAACCTCATATGTTTTAACATACTCAGTGGTTAATATATCAATCGCTTTATTCATCCTTAGTTCCAATAAAAAGTCACCAAAGTTAAACCCTTTTTCAACTTTAAATAAGTTGCTTAAATATGGTGGGCTAACGTGCACTTGTTTAGCTACTTTTAATAAAGTTAATCCACTTTCTTGATAAGATTCCTTCATATAATTGATTGCCTGATCGACAAGAGAGTAACGATTATTTTTTAGCCCCTTATTCATTAACAAGGCCCATTCCTGAACTAAGCGCTGAAGGATTTCCATCATTTCATTAAGCGATTTCAAACCCATGATATCATCGTAGTATATGGATGAATCAAAACTATTCATTTCTTCCTGTTTCCACTTTTCAATTTCATAGAAAAGCATTGAACTAAATTTAATTGCTAGTATCTTCATTTCTTTTAATGTAAGGTTTCTGCAATTAAAAATGACTTCATTTAATTCATCAAGAGTTTTAGTTATTGACCCAGGTAAACCTAGTATTATTTGTTCCTCTAGTTTACGTTCAATTCCTATCAACTTTTCTTTGCTTATCTGCCAATCAGAGGGGGCATCATCAATAGAGTAAATTTGACCATGTCCCATAATATGCCTAATATCCATGGCCAACCGACAGTCTAGAAATGAATTGCTTAACTCGAATAAATTATTATATATTCTGCCTAATGTGATGGTCATTAATAGTCTAGTCGAACCCATCAGCTTGAGGATATTATTTGCCAACAAATTCATCCTGTTATTCTGATTCGTTTCTAAGGAAAGAAAGATAGCAACTTCATTTTCTCCGGCATTCAAAACCACTCCCATGCATGGTTTCACAGATTCTGATATCAAGGTTGCTATCTTAGCGCTAAACTTATCGATTAATCCTTCCTCTTGTTCACAATGAATCAGCATAGAGGAATAAAAAGGGCCTTCTAAATGAATTCCGAGTGAGAATAATTCTTCCTCGATATCCACACGCTCTTTCTCCTGCCTGGCAAGCTTTTGAAGGAAATTCTGTTGAAGTAACGGAATAGATGCTTGAATTTTCTTATAATCCGCTCTTTCTTTTTCCCATTCAAACGCTGCTTCTTTTGCTTTTTCGAGCAACAGAGTTGAGTCTACTGGTTTTAATAAATAGTCAAACGCTCTTAATTTGATTGCTTCTTGTGCATAGTTAAAATCTTCATAGCCCGTTAAAAAAATAATTTTCGATGTTGGGCTTTTTTCTTTCACAAGCTTGGCCATCTCAATTCCATTCATAAAAGGCATATTAATATCAGAAACCACAACTTGCGGCTGTTCCTGTTCGATTAATTCCATTGCAATTTCTCCATCCCCTGCCTCCCCTGCAACACAAAAACCATGATGCTCCCAAGGAATTGTTTTACATAAGCCTTGACGGATAATACGATCATCTTCAACAATAATTACTTTATACATGGTCATTGATTTCCCCTTTTGTTTTGGGAATTATAATGGTTACTTTCGTGCCTTCTCCTTGATCACTTACTATGAATATTCCATATTCTTTACCAAAATGAATTTTCACGCGTTCATTAACACTTTGTAAACCCACACCAATAAACCTTTTCTTTTCTCCATAAGCTGAATTGAGTTCCTTTTGAATATCTTCCAATTTTTCTTTATTGATACCGCTACCGTTATCGATTACATCTAAATAAATTAGATCGTCTTTTTCGTAGCCACAAATTTCTATCTTTGCTTGGCCCCGTTTTTGTTTAACACCATGATAAATAGAATTTTCTAACAACGGCTGTAATGATAGTTTAATAATGTTGTAATTGAGAATCTTTTCTGAAACATTAATTTTATAGGAAAAATCATCGCCATATCGCATTTCTTGTATATATAAATAGTTCTCAATATGTTCGACTTCCTCCTTTATTGATATTATTTCTTTTCCTTTACTAATGCCAATTCGAAAAAAGCTAGAGAGTGCCATTACCATTTTACTTGCATCCTCATTTAATCCCATATCAGACAACCCCTTAATTGAATAGAGAGTATTGTAGAGAAAATGAGGATTAATCTGGGCGTGCATGACAGCAAACTCTAATTGCCGCTTCTCCTCTTGCTCCAATCGTATTTGATTCATTAAAGCATGAATTTGTATATTTAGTTGATTAAAACCATTTTGAAGGATCTTCATTTCTTTTGGACCCGACATTTCAAAATTCAAATGAAGATTTGTCGATTCAATTGTTTTCATTTGTCTTGCTAATTTTTCAAATGGGCCTGATACAAATCGGCCAATGAAATTTGAGAGAAATATCGCTATAACACTCATTACCGCAATGAGTGTGAAGGTCAGATACTTAATATAATTGACTCGCTGAAGAATTTCTGATTGAGGTATTATCGAAACCAGCTTCCACTTATTCACGCCAATCGTGTCATATAAGGCTATCATGGTCTCGTTATTCTTATTTTTAAACGTTAGTCTTCCAACGTCCTTATTAACAGTTTGTAAATATGTAATCATACTTTCGTCTAGTTGATATTCTTCCTCTACATCCTTTGATTCAAAATGCCCATCTGGACTGATGAGAGTTAAATACCCATTTCCTTCTATTAAAGATTTATTAAGAATTTGCTTAAAGAAGTCCTCTCGAAAATTAAATAAAATAATTCCTTCTGTTGATGTATCTTGATTATTAATTAACTTATAAACTGATACTACCTTGTTTCCTTCTGCAAATGCTTGATTACTATGTAGATTACGCCAATAATAGGATTCATTATTCCCTCGGTCTGGTTCAAAATAATCTTCATATGAAATAGTTGGAAAGCTCTGGTCACTGTTCCGGTAAACGGAAAATTCACCACGATTAATATCGATTAATATCGATTCAAGCATAACGTTAAAGTGACTGTATATAACTTGTAGTTTATTATCAAAAGCAATATATGTCTCTGGACTTACATCGCCTTCTTCATCAATAGCAAGCATTTGAATTTTTGGATCATTAGATATGGCAACTAACTGTTGAAATGCATCAGAAAGCATGTATTCTAAGTAGTTTTTCGTTTGATAGACGGTATCACTCATACTATTATATGTATTTTCTTCTATTTGTTTTGTTGCGAGCAAAGTGGATACCCAACCAATAATAATGATAAAAACAATCATTATAGGAAGATACAGTGAATTAATTGTCGATTTTACAGAAAACAAAAAATACTTTCTTACCAAAGTTTTCATTCTTTCAGTAATCATGCTAGCTACTCCTCATTAAAGGGCTTATTTCTTAATTTTACCAAATTATTCTTTGTGTGGGTAGCTAGCATTCCTAAAACACCAATTAAGCCATGTCGGATATAGTAATAATAAGATTGAATAATCATTCTAGTTATTAAAGACGATTACCAAGAAAATATACATCATTACTCTCTAAGACTATAAAAACCAAACCCTGTCTTAATCAGGTACTAAATAAATTGTTTTACTAAGACCAAAACCGCTCCATCTATAATCAACCACTTCAATCTAAATCATTTTAAACAATATCTAAATTCTTTCTCTTTTCAATTTACATATTTCATCCCTTTCCCTGCGCTAACCACTTCCACTATATGTAGCCTGTTTTGCCAGTCGTAACAAAATGCTTCTATCCTTCCTCCTTTCAAAATTTTATAGAAACCTTTTCTAAGTTGAACAAACTCCAACATAAGAAAAGGTTTCTTGACGTCACTTGAAAATATTGAGTTCTAGATGTAAAAAGTTCGAATCTAGTTAGAAAGGTCATATATAGCCATACTAGCTAAAATAAATGCACCCATTCCGTGCAAATCATTTTCGGAAGTTGGACGACCTACATAGTAATCATATAATCCAGCTGAAGTACCAATACAAATACCACTTAGTGTCAAAGTACTTTCTTCTTCCTTAACCATAAGTTTTAACAAACCATTATATCCCTTATGGACTATTGCATGATAGGAATCATTTACATACCCGTGTTTGATTGCCTTGGCAATGAAGTAGAGAAATAGTGAGGAACAAGATGACTCTAACCAGTTATCCTGACGATCCCCTTTATCCACAATTTGGTACCATAATCCTGATTTTTCATCCTGATATGCAGCAATAGATCGGATTAGTTTTTGAAGCGAAGGAATAAGTTCTTCCTGTCCACGTTTTTTATCTCCTAAAAGCTCTAACAAATCAATGACAGCGGTTCCATACCATCCAATGGAACGGCCCCAGAATTCTGGAGAACAACCTGTCTCACTATTCGCCCAAGGCTGAACTATTTTCTCATCCCAAGCGTGATAAAGCAAGCCAGTTTCATTATCAGTCATATTCTTTCTCATAAGCTTTTCTTGCCGAAGGACCGTTTGAATTAAATCATCTTCTTGGAAATTCTTGCTATACAACAACATGAACGGTCCTGCCATGAACAATCCATCTAACCACATTTGGTACGGATATTTATCTTTGTGCCAGAATCCACCTTCCTCCGTTCGATTAATCGTTTCTAATAACTGGCGGAGTTTCCTTGCAGCAATCATATATTTTCGATGCTTTGTCTTTTTATAAAGAGGGAATAACAAGATTCCAGCTTGTACAGAGTCAAGTTCATCCCTGGCAAAATAAAGATTCCCTTCTTCATCAATCAGACTATCAATATAGGCTTTCATATAATCGAAATATTCATCTTTTCCTGTGGCTTCCCAAACACGTAACATCCCGTATAAAAAGACACCTTGATGATAGTGAAAGGAATTAGCTGGTGGGAGCTCCTCCGGTTGGTATGTATTCATTATTGCTTGGCATGCTTTCTCAGCCAGTATCAACGCCTTCTGGTTCACTGTTTCCTGAATATGAGTCATTCTTTTGTACTCTCCTTTCAATCTATAAATTCTTTACTTCTTATAAATATAAATGGGGTGTTAATGCAATCAACACCCCATACTTATTCATCTATTTTTTAAATACTCCATCATATTGTTTTTGTGAATCTTCAATTGCCTTTGCCCATTCATCTAAAAATTCTTGTGCAGTCATGTCTCCACTCATAACCGATTGAGTACCAGGGTCGACAATATTGTCAAGGATAGAACGATAGTCTGGCAAATAGAAAGGAGGCTGGTAAAGAATAGTTTCTGGGTTATCGTATACATCGAAAGCAACTTTAATATGATGGCTGTTCTTAACCCATTCTTCTTTTAAGACATCTGAATTGGTTGGGATTTGACCCACTTGCTCATTCCAATAGCTTTGGGACTCAGCTGTGTTAATAAACTCCGCAAATTTCCATGCAGCGTCAGGATGTTTCGTTGTTTTAAAAACTGCAGTGTTAATTGCATTTCCGCCTTCTGCTACGTATTTTCCATCTTCAGTTTTAGGAAGCGGGATTGCCTTATATTGTCCGTCTTTTAATGACTTTTTGTGCTCCCCATAAGAGCCGATATTATGATGCACCATCGCTACAACACCTGTGTCAAATCCAGCAATCATTTCTTTGTAGCCGTTTGTGATATCACTCTTTGGTGTAAATTTTTTATAATTGGCCAAGTACTTTTCAATAAACTCTACATGTTTAGAATCATTAATAGTCGCTTTTCCGTTTTCATCAAAGTAATTTTCAATTCCGCTATAAGCATACATAGAACGCTGCAACTGGAAGGAACCTCCCGCACCTCCACGGATTGTGTATCCATAGCGTTGTTTCTCTTTATCTGTCATTTTTTCGATAGCTGTAAAGAAATCATTCCAGGTTTCAGGCTCCTTCACGCCATCTTCTTTAAACCAGTCTGATCGTATCCAAAGAATGTCAAGGTTTTGTGTATATGGAAGACCGTATAGCTTGCCATCTTGTGTAATGTCCTTGTTGAACTCAACTGCTCCTTTATTAATCAAATCCTTCAACTCAGACTTTTCAAAATAGGAATCAAGAGGCAGTAAGGCATTTCGTATAGAGAATTCAGGCAACCAACTTGTTTGAACTGAGCCTACATCAGGCATATCATCAGCAGCGATTGCAGCATCGTATTTCGATTTTGATGATTTATTTGGGATCCCTACATATTCAACTTCAATATTCGGGTTCTCCTTTTCAAAACGCTCAATCAATTCTTTCCAAATTGGCGTACGCTCTGGTCCTGCGTTCTCATCCCAAAACGTTATCTTAACTTTTTCATCCCCTGATGTTCCAGTGGCTCCCTCTTCTCCCTTACAACCTGCAAGAAGTACACCTACTACCAATAATAGTGCTAGTAAGGATTTTGTAGATTTTAACATTTTATATCCCCCCATAAATGAATTAATATTAACCTTTTACTGCTCCACCCATACCGTTAACAAGGTGTTTTTGAGCATAAGCAAACAGTAAGACTGCCGGAATAAGAGCAATTACACTTCCTGCTGCTAATGCACCATAATTCACGTTAAACTCTCCCATCATTGAGCTTAATCCTACTGGCAATGTGAACATTGATTGTTGATTCGTTAACATGAGTGCTATTAAGAATTCATTCCAAGTATAGATAAACGTAAACACAGCTGTGGCAACAATTCCCGGAATCAGCAACGGCAGTACCACATAGCGAATGGCTTGCAACTTACTGCAACCATCAATCTGTGCAGCTTCTTCTAATTCTTTTGGGACATTCGATATAAAGCCAGTCATCAAAATCGTCGTAAAAGGTATTTCAACCGCTGTATATGTAAGAATGAGTGAAAGCGGATTACTGATTAGGCCAAGGTTTTTAAAGATGATAAAAAGTGGAATAATCATCATTGCCCTTGGTATGAATTGCGTACATAAAAGCATTAATAGAAATCCTTTTTTCCCTTTAAACTGGTAACGACTTAGAGCATATCCAGATAATGTAGATAACACGATTACTATTATTACAGTACTGATTCCGACAATCAGACTGTTTTTAAAATAAGTTGCAAACCCGACACTGCTCCATGCTGTCACAAAGTTATCTAGTGTTGGCGCCAAAGGTACGTATTCCAACGGGCGTTTCATGATATCCCCTTCAGATTTTAATGCTGTATTAATCGTCCAGTATATTGGGAATATTGTAAAACTCAACATGAAAGTTAGCGGCAGATACAAGAATAGAAACTTATCCGTCACCTTTTTATTTGTCAACATTTCAGAAATCACTCCCTTTCATAGCGTGATAATTTGAGATAAATGACAGCAAAAATGAATAGGATTCCGAAAGATATCACTGTTAATGCTGATCCATATCCAAAATTACTGCCGTGTACGGCAAGATCAGCAATATACATTGTCAGTGTGGTAGTTGAGTGAGACGGCCCTCCACCTGTTAAGTTAAAGATAAGGTCTACGTTATTAAACTCCCAAACAACTCTAAGTAAGGTTGTTAAAATAATTGTATTTTTTAATTGCGGTAGAGTAATAAAAATGAGTGTTTTCCATCTATTTGCTCCATCAACCCGAGCAGCTTCATATAATTCTTCAGGAATACTTTGTAATGATGCCAATAATGTAATTGCGAAGAATGGGATTCCTCGCCATAATTCTGCAATTACAACAGATGCAAACGCCGTGGAAGTACTTGCTAAGAATGCTTGCGGTTCATCTACAATCCCAAACCTCATGAGCAAATCATTGATAACCCCCATATGCTCGTTATACATTAAAGACCACATTACAGAAGCTAAAACACCAGAGATTGCCCAGGGAACAAAGGCGATAGCACGTATAAGTCCTCTTAGCTTAAAAGTTTGATTTAATAGTAAGGCTAAAATCATTCCAAAGGTCAATTGCAAACCAACTTCTGTTACAACCCACTTAATACTGTTCCATAGACTTGGTAAGAAATATTTATCGTTTGTAAAAATATTCACAAAGTTTTCAAGACCAGCAAATCCGTTATAATAGGGTGCTGATATATCATAGTGCTGAACACTGTAATAAAAAACTGTTGCAATTGGATAAAATAAGAAACCAGCAACAAAAAGCAATGATGGGAGTAAAAATAGATAAGGAATAAGTTTCTCTTTTTTTATTTTTCGCTTCTTCCTCTCTGGTCCCTCCCTTTCGAAAGCGGTTTCATTCGTTTTTTCAAGAACACCCATTTCTCCTCCTCCTTTCATGCTTTCATTATAGTTGAAACCGCTTTCTTAAATAATTAAAGATTTTTAGATTTTTGATAAATATATTAATGTATTTTAATTCTTTAGATAATCCTTCTACAAACAATACCTAGCAATAATGACAAAGAAAAACCAGATTGACTTCAATCTGGTTTCTTTGTTTGAACCGGATATTTATTCTCGTACCGTCTCATTGCATCCTCTATCGCTATTGCCCATTCATCTAAGAAGTCTTCAACAGTCTTTTTTCCGCTTAACACTGATTGAATACCTGAATCTACCATTAAATTAAGAATGGATCGATATTCAGGGAGATAAAAGGCAGGTTCGTAAATAATCGTTTCTGGGTCATTATAAATTTCAATTGCTTTCTTTATATGAAGCGATTCCTTTACCCAGCTATCATTTAATACATCTGAGTTGGTTGGAATTTGACCAACGACTTGATTCCAATAGCTTTGAGCACTCTTTGAATTGATAAAACGAACAAATTCCCATGACTCTTTCGGATACTCTGTATCCTTAAAGATGCTTAAACCAATCGTGTTTCCCCCTTCAACTACAAATCTTCCATCCATCGATTTCGGCACCGGAATTACTTGAAATTGATTGTCTTTTAATAATTTCATATGATCCCCATATGAACCAAGATTATGCTGAATCATCGCCACTCGCCCAGCATCAAAGCCAGCAATTAACGCATTATAATCATTAGCTATATCACTTTTTGGCGTATATTCCTGGTATAATGCAAAATAATCCTTTAAGAATTCTACATGCTTTTGATTATTTATTGTACTCTTCCCATCCTTGATATACTCCCCGATACCTGAATAAGCATACATCAGCCTTTGTAGTTGGAATGAACCTCCAACACCGCCACGAATAGAATAACCAAACTGATCTTTTGATTTATCTGTCATATTTCTAGCCGCCTGAAAAAACTCATTCCACGTTTCCGGTATTTTCACATTTTCTTCTTCAAACCAATCCGAACGTATCCATAATATATCAAGATTTTGTGTGTATGGAATTCCATATAATAGATTATCTTTAATTATTTTTCGGTTAAATTGAATAGCTTTTGAATTTATCTTCTCTTTCTTACTCCAGTTTTCAAAGTAAGAATCCAATGGAAGTAAAGCATCTCGATCCTTAAACTCGGGAAGCCAGCTCGTATAGACACTTGCTACATCTGGTGTATCATCTGAAGCAATTGCTGAGTCAAATTTCGATTTTGCTGAATCCTTATGCAGGGCGATGTATTCCACTTCGATTGTTGGATTTTCTACCTCGAACCTTTTAATTAACTCTTCCCATAGAGCTATGCGGTCCGGATCTTCACTATCATCCCAAAACGTAATTTCCACCTTATCATCTATTTGTTTTATTGGCTGAGGATTTATTGCCCCATACCCTGCCAATAGTACGCCTACTATAGCAATTACAAAAACTGGAGCAATTATTTTCATATACACCATTATATTTCCCCTTCATTCCCTGTCTTTCCTACCTACATTAAGTTTAGCGTAATTGATATAATGATTATTTAATAGGTATATAATTGTATTCTTTTAAAAACGGCTTTTTGGAAACATACTTCAAAAGGGCTTTTTAAATGATATCTACATTAGAGAATAGGCAAGTCATTTCTATTCTTATTTAGTTTTCCTGAGCTTTTTATGCCTTATTCAATAAAAAGAGAGAGCGTTTAGTAAAACACCATCTTCTTAAAATATTTGTATCCAAATACAAGTTTTATATATTATATTTACTTAACATTCTTCATAACATATAAGTTGGGTTCTTCTGTCCGCGAACTGCAGTCCTTAATTTCAATTCCGATAGCATTCTCAATACAAAATGCCGGACCCTTATGATTAGATACGATAACTTGATTAAATATCATATCCTTAACATTAGAACAATAGAAACCAACTTGTTTCATTGGCTCCAGTCCTTCCATCATTGCAGGTAACCCTGGTTCAGCATCATTAGCCATTGCAACAGAAACTTGATTAAATGTCACATCTTCCACATATTTCTCAGCTAATCCAAAAAAGAAGCCTGCAGCCGCGCTCACTTCTCGAGCAGTAATATTAGAAAAATGAATTCGTCTGAAAACAGGGGTTTCCTCTGTTATGGGATATGGTTTTTTATCAGATACAAACTGGTCTTTCCCTCGTGGCCCGCAATAATAATAAAGGTTAGCAATAAATGGGCAAATCACCCTATTCATAACGATATTGTTAATCCTGATATCTTCAATTACTCCCCCACGGCCACGTCTTGATTTTAACCGAATACCGCGATCAGTTCCTTCAAACACACAGTTACTCACAGTTACATTTCTGATGTCCCCACTCATTTCACTTCCTAGTACAATGCCTCCATGACCATGTATCATTGTACAATTCGTAATCGTTATATTTTCACAAGGAATACGTTTGTCTGTCGCTTCTGTGCCAGCCTTTATCGCGATACAATCATCTCCTACATCAATATGACAATCTGAAATTCTCACATTTCTACATGATTCTGGATTTATGCCATCTGTGTTTGGAGAATCCGGTGGATTTACAATCGTAACCAAATTGACTGTGACATCCTCACAACAAATTGGATTGACAGTCCAACTCGGAGAATTAATCATTTTCAATCCAGAGATTATGACTCGCTTGCATGAATCAAAACTGACTAATTTTGGCCTTGGATATTGATTTTCTTTCCTACGGAAAACCTCCCACCAAAATGCACCATTACCATCTATTGTACCGTGACCGGTTATCGAGACATTTTCAACATTTTCTGCATAAATACAGGAAGCATAAACTTCTTGTTCCGTTCCCTCCCACCGAGAATTCACAATCGGATATGCATTAATATCTGTCGTAAACTTAAGGATAGCTCCAGCTTCTATATATAAATGAACATTACTTTTTAATATCACTGCCCCTGTTAAACATTCACCTGCAGGTATGTAAACAGTGCCTCCACCTGCTTCTGAACATGTTTCAATAGCTTGAGTTATAGCTACTGTATTAATTGTCTCACCATCATTTACTGCACCAAAATTCTGAATATCGTATACGCAAGAGGGAACGGAAATCGTCATTAGTATTCCTCCTCAATCTATTATTATATTGATATGGGTAATCGATGTATCCGTCAGAGATCATCTCTTTGCTCTCAAAAATCAGAAAAAGCTAATTCCATCAAGAAATTTTTATTTTAATGTTTGCTATGGAAAGATTTAAAATATTGTTTTTTAAAGATGATGTACTACATTTATTTTAAAAAAAATGACAAATAAACATAATTCAAATTTTTTTCAGAAATGTATAATATTTTATTTGCTTTTAAAGCGCTGATATAACTTATGTACCGATAATCAATTCATTAGTTTCTAGATTCCCGTAGCTAATACATCTATTCTTCTATGCTAATATTAGTATTGTTATTTTTATTTATAAAAAAAGAACTCCTTCTTCAATCCTAAAGAGGAGTTCCTACCATATCGATTTTCTATTTATTTTCTTTATGTTTACTCCATTTATTCCTTTCTTGAAACACAACCGTACTTAATGCTGGAATAATTACCTTATCCCCTTTCAGCTTATATATGGGTTTCGAGGAAGCCTCATTCGCATTAACGAGTACATTCCATACAGCGTTTCTTGGAAGTACAACTTCAACATCATTTGTGTTGGCATTATGTGCTACAAAATAGCTCCCATTTTGCTTTCCTCTTGATGGTTCAGTAATCGTATAGACAATCGTATTTACCGGTGCATCCAAAAAGCGAATACTATCCTTTATTGCGCTGGCCTCCGTCATCCTGAATACTGGATGGTTTTTACGAAGATCTATCAACCCCGACATATATTTCACTTCATTCACAAATTCTGCATTCCGTTTCCAATCTAATTGATTAATTTCATCTGGGGATTTATAGCTATTATGGTCTCCATACTTAGTTCGCATAAATTCCTGTCCGGCGTGAATAAATGGGATCCCCTGTGAAGTTAAAATGATAGACGAGGCCAGTTTATGTCTTTGTTTTTTCTCTTCATAACTTGCATTTGGATTCGTCAATTCCAACTTGTCCCAAAGGGTGTGATTATCATGTGCTTCTACATAAGTGATGACCTGTTCCGGATCACGGTATGTCGCCTGGTTATTATCATAATCAAGACCGGCCATGATGCCTTTTTTGATCCGATCTTCCATATTCAATTTTCCATTTACGAATCCATTATCCTGCTCTTCAAATACGCTGCCCTTCAGTCCATCTCGAATGTCATCATTGAAATGAGCAATGCCAGGCATTTTTTCAGCATTTTTCTGATTTGCCTTTATGTCAGCCGCAAGCGGAGTATTTAAATCCCAACCTTCCCCATGGATAATAAATGATGGGTCAATACGCTTCAAAGCCTTCCTTACATCATTCATTGTCTCAACATCATGGATTCCCATTAAATCAAATCGAAATCCGTCCAGTTTATATTCCTTCGCCCAATAGCTTGAGGAGTCGACGATGAATTTACGCATCATTCTTCGCTCGGAGGCAGTATCATTGCCGACACCGGTACCATTGGCCAATGTACCATCCTCGTTGTAGCGGTAGTAATAGCCAGGAACCAACTTTTGAAAGTTTGACTCTGCAGCATCATACATATGGTTGTAGACAACATCCATTACTACACGTAGGTCCTCCTTATGGAGCGTTTGGATCATTTGCTTCAGTTCTTTTATTCTCACTTTAGGTTCATAGGGATTGGTAGAATAAGACCCTTCCGGTACATTGTAGTTTTGTGGGTCATACCCCCAGTTATACTGTGGCTCGTCAAGCTTTGTTTCATCTACTGTTTTATAATCATAGATTGGCAAAAATTGAACATGAGTTACTCCCAATGATTGTATATGATCAAGACCGGTTGGAAGCCCATTTGGTCCCTTTGTACCTTTCTCCGTAACGCCTAAATATTTCCCCTTTTGCTTAATTCCGCTTTCTGACTGGATGGACAAGTCGCGTACATGCAATTCATAAATAATTGAACTCTCTGGATTCGCTAACTTTGGTCTCTTATGTTTATCCCAGCCCTTCGGATTTGTTTTCGCTAATTCTATCACGGCTCCTTTTTGACCATTGACTGACGCTGCCCTTACATATGGATCAACAGCCTCTGTCCATTTCCCACCTATATTCACTTTATATGTGTAAAAGAGACCATCCTGATTTCCTTTTAATTTAGCCGTCCATGTCCCCTTTTTATCCGACTTCATCGTAATTTCCTTGCCCTTAGGATCATTCCAATTTTCATAAAGAACGAGCTTTGCCTCTTGAGCTGTTGGAGCCCATAAACGGAAGTTGGTCGAAAAACGTGAGTAGGTGTTCCCAAGATCATTGCCACCATAATAATACTGGCGATCAAACTCCTCTGTCCGCACCACTCCTCCTATCTCAACAGCCCGCTCTCCATAGCCCTCAATTCTCACGGCATAGCTTCCACGCACATCAAGCTTCTTGTTTGTTTTTATCGTAAACTTATTTGTTACTGAGTTATTCCCTTCCTCAGGAATAATTGCTTGAATGGGTGCATTTTCAAGCTCAATCACTATTCTGTTTATATCAAGTGGATTATTTGTCGTGACAGTGATTTCTGTAAAGCTGTCCATCGCTGCCTTTTTGATGCTCGGCTCACTGTTTGGTTCTGAATAGTACACTTCATCATCTCCTGAAATAATCCACACCTCCGCCTTTCCATCCTTTATTCCTTCAATCCAACGGTCGCCTCCATCTTTTTCCCATGAATCAGTACGAATAATAAAGCCAACCCGCTCATGAAGTCCCTCCAGTGTAAATCTCGCAACCTTTCCAAATGCATCTTCTTCCTCAAACTGTTCGACATGACCTTCTCCATTTTCAGGCCATACCCATAGATTCCAATCCTTTGCATCATCATTTTCCTGATAATGGATGACAATCTCCGTGTTTCCATCTTCTGCTTTTGCACTTAGCTGAGGGAGCATTGTCAATAACAAGCAAAATGTGCCTAGCCACGCGATAATTCTCTTCTTTCTCACAGACATCTTCCACTCCTCCTTCATTCTTCTCTTAGTAGGCAAACGATTGCATAAATTCATATATGTAATCGTTTTCATAATTACACCCTTCCATTCTAGTAAACTAGCTTTCTGAAGAACAGTTTACGTTTTCCTATTTTTAGAAGAATATGATTCAGAAATATGGACTTTATACCTATACCTTCATATAAAATACACGAAAGAAGATTTTCAGGCAGTTGAATCATTTTCCCTTACCAAAAAGATCCGTAATTCTTGAATAAGTCCTCTTTGACAGAAGGAAAGTTGCCCATCAACATACAAATGTCATTAATTATATGTATCTGCTACTATATTGCAGAATTCTCTTACATAATGGAGATATTTTTCACCCCAACAATAATCTGATTATTGATTACGAAGACATATTATCCCCCAAAGAATAATCGTGAAATATTCTAGCCATATTCTTAAACTCATGGCCCACCTGAAACATTCTTTGTACTTAAGTAAACTGAAGTACTTTATATTTTAAATCAACAAGCAACTAAGCCATCATTCTGTACACGAAGAAAGATGGTCTCTGCATCATACAGAAACCATCTACCCACCACGTAAAATTTTTATATGTTCAATAAAATGAAAATAGAACTAACTTTCTCTATTCATCATTGTTTAGGTTCATTTTTAACACATTCTATCAAAATAGATTCTCTTCTTCGTATGATTTACCTAAACCCCTATCTGAGTCAATATTTCAAAAGAGACAAAGCAGACAACTATTGAACTTCAAGATGAAGATCACCTGCTTTAACCTTTCCAGCCATTTTTAGGAGGCGGTGAATCGCAAGAGCAATCATAACAGGAAGCACCATCCCTATTCCTACATAGTTGAGGAATATGCCCATCCCTTGATTAGCTAAGATATTTATCGGTGCAATCAACGAGCTTAGCCCCATCCCGCCTAGTTCATACGGTACTTTAAAATCAAAGACCATCGTAGCTATTGGCGCAGCAATTGCGGCAGCCGTAAACGCAGGTATAATGTAGATTGGGTTTTTTATCAAATTTGGAAACTGTACCTTTGGTGTCACGATTGATTGTGCAAGAAAGCCACCTAAATCATTATCTTTATAGCTCATTGCTGTAAAGGCTACAAATTGTACCGTACAGCCAATCAAGGCTGCTGCACTTGATACTGGGTCCAACTGCAGAGCAATCGCAAGCGCAGCTGATGAAGCTGGGGTCATTAATAAAAGACTAAATATTAAGGATAAGACAATCGATCCAATTAAAGGTGAGCCTTCTACAGAAGCTGTAATTTGTGCACTTATCCTTGTTAGTAATGGTGTTGTCACCGCTGCTAATCCAACTCCGGAAATCCCACCAATAAAAATAGCTGTAATCGGAATTGCCATAATGTCCAATTTTGTTTTACCAACCATCCTCTTGCCTATATATGTAGCGATGAGTGCAGCCAATACAGCTGATATAGGTTGTCCAGTGACAATCGTAAAAGCACCTTCTGCTGTTTTTTGAATAGCGGCTCCACCAACAGAGGCACATGCCATTGCACTAAATTGTACTAATGAGTTACCTCCAAGCTGATAGGCAATCCCTGCACCAAGAGCAGGCGCAAGCAAGACCTTTGCCGCTCCTCCAATAGTAAGGAATATTTGCCAATCAAAGTAACCCCCAATTGATTCGAATAATAGACCGATTCCTAATGTTACTAAAACGGCATTTGCGATTCCCGTAGATGCCTTATACATTCGATCAATAATATATTCTTTTCTCTTCATCCCCATCGCCCCTTAGTAGTTAATTAAATATTCTGAAAAATAAAGGTGTTATGTTTTCTTTTTTCTGCATCCTTCCTTTATTGGAGATATTAGTATTTAGATATATTAACACACCTAAAATAAAAATAGCAAAATATTTTGAAAATTTAATATAAATTAATAATTTGAACTTCAAAATAATTCCATAACGTTTTTATCAACTGAATTTCCATATTCATATTATATTTTTAACTTACAGTAATAGTTGGTTTCTGGCATTTTCCTTTTTTCACTCTCCACTTTCCACAGCCAATAATTCTATTTTTAAATATAATCTAATTACACATTTTGATTTACGAATACTTATTAATTATTTTAGTCGTAAAGTAACATAAAAACGGGCAAATACACAAAACTTGTTCTACCTCATAACCAGTGCGAAGTATATGAATGATTTTGAGTATCTCTGTTTATAATAGCTGCTGCGTATAATCTTTTTGGTCCAAAAAAAAAGGATTTCCGTACTTTTACGGAAATCCTCGCTCTTCTTATAATGATAATGTTAACTTGATTGTCCCATCATTCATCTCATACGATTTAATTTTTCCAACAGGTATCTTTTTCACGATATCCCAGGAATTAAAATCCATTTTAACCGTCTGATTTGTAGAATCTGAAAATGGCGGACTGTTAAGTATTTTAATTTCATCTTTATTCATATCAGTAGGATTCAAACTCTCAATTTCAAAAATAATCATTCTTTTTTCCATATGAATAGGTTTCAGACTTATCATATATGAAATATTTTTATCTGTTGTACCGCGAATATTCAAGTGGCCTGTTGTTATTTCTACTTTTATATCTTTTTGGCCAGACTGTCTTTTTATTAGTTGTTCTAACATTACTGGCTTAATAGGAACGGTCACTCCATTTTTACTTATTTCGTTAAATTTCTGTTTAAATTTATCCAGCACGGTGGCAACACTCCTAAAGTATTTAGTTTCCGGTTTAATTAAACTCAAATTTTACTTCTGCTTGTTTCTTTTTAATATAACTTAATCGTAACATGGCTAGAATTACATTCCCTACTAATGTGTCCTCTTTTCATCCATAAAAAAGCACGATTCTTTCTTTGGTTATGAAAGAATCGTGCTTTTCTTTTTATCAAATCATACATTCTCTCTTCATTAAAAATGGATAACAAGATCTATCTAACTCTATTATTTTAGATGTAGGCTTAAACATTCATTTCTTTTTCACAGCATATGATTTACTGACAAAAGGAATTTCCTGTATGCCGTTCACCTGATTTACATAAACAGCCATCACAAAACAAACATTTGCGAGCAATCCTAGGAAATCAAATAAGATGTCTAGCACTTCTCGCTCTTCACTAACTTTATGCAGGGCACGATAGGATTTCTTGGCCTCACTGCGTACGACATGAAGTGCGCATGCAGCGTTGCTTCCTTGCGGTAATACGAATTGTTTTACCTTTTCCCCTGTTTTCTCAACATAAAAATCATATCTATCACTCAACCACTGTAAATCTGCTTCAGTTATCGCCAATTTTCCGCGCACAGAACCGTTCACATGATAGCATAGCGCTTGAACCTTACGAAGGTCATCAATGACTGCTTGCTCTTTCTCAGTCAATAACGGGAAAACAGCTCCAAGCCTTGTGGTTAAACTATCAGTGCGAATCTCATAATCAACTAAACAGCTTTTTTCTCTCATGAATGGATAACTGGAGTAGCGCCAGTCTTTTTTCAAGGTTCATTCCTCCTTATTTAAAACTTAGGTTTTAGTATGAAATAATGGTAACTCCGCGACGCCTTCACATAGAAGGCCATCGCACATGAATTCTTCATGCCTCCCCTTTTATATCTATGGCATAAGGAATCATCTGCCTTTTTCCAAAATAGGAATCATTGTATGTATACGTATGAGTTTTAAAAATACGCATCAAGTTAAGATCCGTAATGACTTGTTCGGGTTCCCCTGCTGCAACGAGTTCTCCATTTCCCATAAGTATGAGTCGATCACAATAGCGAGTGGCTAAATTAATATCATGGATGGCCGCGAAGACAGCCTTTCCCTCTTTTACAAGCTCCCGGATGACCTCGGCAATTTGGACCTGATGATAAATATCCAGATCTGAAGTTGGCTCATCCAACAAAATAACCTCAGAATTCTGAGTGATGGCTTTAGCTAAGAAAACAAGCTGACGTTCTCCTCCTGAAAGGGATGTGATATAACGGTCTCTTAAATGATAAATTCCTGTTTGTTTCATCGCTTTCTCTGCCAATTGATTATCATCTTTTTGTGAGAATTGCCATTTCTTCCGATGCGGATGCCTTCCCATAAGTACTACCTGACTCACTGTAAATTCATAGTCAAGGACCGTGCTTTGTGGCATATAGGTGATTGCTTTGGCCACTTCAAGAGTAGTCATCTCAGAGAGAGCATGATTCTTAAAGGCTATTGACCCTGCAGGTGGCTTTAGCAATCCTGCCATTAAGCGCAGTAAAGTAGATTTTCCGGTACCGTTCGGACCAATCAAGCAGGTAAATTGGTTAGTTTCCAAAGAGATATCCATTGCTTTTAAAATCACCTGTTTGCCACGGCTAAAGCTGAGTTTCTCCGCATTCAAAATAGCTGTCATCTCAGATTTCCCCCTTCTTTTTATTTTTTAAAATTAAATAAAGGAAAAACGGAGCGCCAAAAAAAGCTGTAATAATACCGATTTGAATCTCAGCAGGCCTAATGGCCAAACGGGATATTAAGTCAGCAAGAATCAAGAAACTCGCTCCCCCTAAGACACTAGCCAGTAGTAAATTTCGATGCGAGGGCCCAATGATCATACGGATCATATGAGGGACAATCAGACCAACAAAACCGATGGCTCCCGTTAATGAGACACTCATTCCAGTTACTAATGAAGCAGTAATTAACAATAGATTACGGGTGCGCTGAACGGAAATCCCCATATTCTGGGCCTGCTCTTCACCCAGCAGAAAGATATCTAAGTCGTTGGCATGGTACAAAAAGACACAAATCGAAAATAAAACAGGAACAGTTAATATTTGTACATGACTCCAATCACGCCCGTTTAAGTTCCCCATCATCCATTGGACAATCTGCTGCATCACTCCATTCGAAAAAGAGATTAGCAGAGAGGTACAGGCTGATAAAAAAGAACTAATCGCAATACCCGTCAGCAGCAATGTCAGTACTGAGGTCCTTCCTTGATTGGTCGCAATCATATAAATTGCAAACAAAGTCAATGCAGCCAGGATAAAGCCCATTAAGGGGACGAAAAGAGAATGGATCGCGGCCAAACCAAAATAGATGGCCAGTACACCTCCGAATGCTCCACCTGATGAAACACCAATTATGCCGGGGTCAGCCATCGGGTTGCGAAACACACTTTGCATCACGACTCCCGATATTGCCAAGGCTGCCCCGACTAATCCAGCCACAACAACCCGCCCCAGGCGAATCTGCACAAGGATTGTTTCATACATTGGGTTATAGTCAAACTCTATAAATGGAAGCAGTGAGAGTAATACTTTCACAGTTTCCGTAAATGGAACGATGACCCCGCCATACATGGTTGCTAAAAGTAACGATACGAGCAAGGAACAAATCAGGATTCCAAAAATAAGAACCTGTTTAGACTGTTTACAAACCATATTATTCTCCATATAAAACTTGATAAATATCTTCTGCTCCCTCAATCACAAAATGGGAAGCCGTTGTTAAATTTGCGCTATCTATCACATGCACTTCATTATTCTTAAAGGCTTTAAGATTTTTAAGTGCCGGATCCTTTTGCCATTCCTCGACGAATGTTGCTTTTGAACCGTCATACTGCCAATCGCTTGTAATAATCACATCTGGATTTATCTCAACTAATTTTTCCTTTGAAAGATTTGGATAATCAGGATACTCTTCACCGGTAATGCCCGCTTCTGTAATGGCATTTATCCCGCCTGCTAAGGTGATGATTTCTCCTATTGTAGTATTCTCAGTAACTGAAGAATTTTGCTGTGTCCAGTAAACCACTCGTTTTTTATCTGTTTGTGCTTTTGCTTTCGTTTGTAAATCTGACATCCTCTTTTTGACATCAGCTATGATTTCTTCTGCTTTATCTTCCTCGCCAACAATGGTACCAACCTCCATTAGACCATCCAATACACCTGATATAGAGGAATCATCTTTAAGTTGGTAGGTGGTGATGTCTGCAGCATCAATTTGTTTAAGAACCTCAGGATCTACATAGGAAGGAATCAGCACTAAATCAGGCTGAAGTGACAGCACCAATTCAGATGTGACTGATTCAATTTTTGTATCAATTCCATCTGTTAGATCTGCTACATTCGAAATCCCTGAGTCTGTAGACATTTTCGTTACCGCGGCAATCCGCTCCTCATCAACCAAAGGCAATAAATATTCATCAATAGCCAATGTGGTCGAAACAATCCTTGAAGGTTTTTCTTTAAGGGTCACCTCTTCCCCACGACCGTCTGTTAAGGTTTTCGGATACTCACTTGTTTCCTGGTTTGTTTCTTTTTCCTGGTTGTTTACTGTCTCATCATTTCCGCATGCAAACAATGCAAAAACGGATAAGAACACCAAAAGTGATAAGCTTGCAATCTTTTTCATCTCACTATTCTCCCTTTTTCAAAATTTATTTATATTTAGCGAATTTACGCTGAAATATTAAACATAAAAAAGCCTGTCTTCCCGATTAAGGAAAACAGGCTTGATTCATGCACAGACAAAAAAACGCTGTCAAAATCAGCGCAAAGACACAATCATCTCTACGTTCGCCATCCCTTTTCCCACCGAAAAGTAAGCAATACACATTCATAAGCAGGTTTCCTGACTCTGAGCTTCACTTTACTCTCACACCTTCCCTCTTTTAAAGGTGGTCACGTGATTTCATCAGCTCTTACAGTAGCGGGGGCTGTTCCAGATTTACACTGGATTCCCTTTTACCTCACAAAAGTGAGCACTTATGATTGTTTTAAATTTTCGTACTATTAATATATCATGTTGAAAATGTAAACGGAAGATATTTTTGATATATAGGAATTCACATAAATTTAAACAAGTGAAATGACTGTTCTAATTGACCAACTGAATTACACGCATCTTCTAGTCGATCTATCACTTTTATCACCATCCAATATATGGATTCCCTTTCTGTCCAACCCATATATCGGATTGCTCTAACAACGCTCCTATTTTAAGAAGCCAATCTTCCCTTCCCTTTGGAGCCATCAATTGCACTCCAAGGGGTAAGCCAGAATCTGTCATATGAACAGGCAAGCTAATCGCAGGCTGTCCGATGATGTTCGCCAACTGTGTAAAAGGCGTATACGTTAAACTTGGTTTAAACATTTCATAGACCATTGCTAACTGTTCAGAGGGTTTTAGTTCATTTACTTTCAATAACTGCAAGCTCTGTTCATCCGTATGCGTCAATTCGCCCACCTTTGGAGCTGAGAAAGCTGTTGCCGGCGTCAAATACAAATCATAATCCTCATTGAACCTGGCCATTTGTGCAGCTGCCGTATCCCATTCAGCTAAACTGCGTGTAAATTGAACAGCTGATACATTCTGCCCGGCAGTTCTGAGTACCCATGTGACTATCTCTATATCATTAACGGTAATCGGCCGTCCAATGGCTTCCTCAATGGACAGTATATCTGCTGCCATTTCTCCGCTATTCATAATATAGTAATTTTCCATAAGGCGGATTCCATCTACCCCATTATCACATTCTTCAACGGTGAACCCTGCCTGTTCCAGCCATTTGACTGTCTTATGTACCGCTTCTACAGCTTCTTCACTAACGGGTGTTCCCACCGGAGACTTTGTGGAAAAAGCAATTTTAAACCTTTCTTTCAATGGATTCGAAAGCTCCTTCAAATAGCTCCCATTATATAAAGGTACCTGAAAGGCAGTATCCGGCTGAATGATTTGCAAGGCATCCAGCATAGCTGCACTATCACGAACCGTTTTGGTTAAGGCAAAATCTACCGCAGCTCCATGCCATTGGCGGCCCACACCTGGACCAACGGGTGTCCTTCCCCTTGTTGGCTTCAAGCCTACTAATCCAGTGAATGATGCCGGTATACGAATAGAGCCGCCGCCATCACTGGCACCGCTAATTGGGACCATACCTGAAGTTATACTGGCTGATGCTCCGCCGCTTGATCCACCCGATGAATGCTGCAGGTTCCATGGATTACGTGTCGCTCCATATACAGCTGGCTCAGTAATATTTTTCAGACCAAACTCCGGAGAACTCGTCTGTCCAATAATGACAAATCCTGCCTCACGAATTTTTTTCACAAAATTAGAATCCCGTTTAGCAATCCGATTTACATGTAATTTTGAACCCGCTGTAATCGGTTCGCCTTTAATAGATTGTGATAAGTCTTTTAATAAGATAGGTACTCCTGCAAAAGGTCCGTATATAGATTCAGACTTTCCAGTTTCCATCATTGCCTTTTCGAATCTAGTTCGAACAACTGCATTTGTTTTAGGATTTAGTTCATTTATTTGTTCAAATGCGTCCTCTATTAATTCTATTGCGGATACTTGTTTTTCCTTTACAAGCTTCGCTAACCCAAGTCCATCATATTGGGTATAACATTTAAGATTCATTGCTCCGACACTCCTACTTTTTGGCTACAAATCCTGTTTAGTGTTCTGTTTTAATGCTTTTTTCGTATATAGAATAATACTTATCATTTCAACATTAAATTTTATAGGTATCAATCAATTCATACAAGCGTTCCAGTCCATCTTCTTCCTCAAAATTGTTCATTTTATCGATAATCATCTGTTTGTTTTTAAATATAGTTTCTACCTTATCAGCTAACGTGTTTAACGAAAGCTCATCCTCTTCAATAACATAGGCAAAACCCTGCTTTTTAAATGATTCAGCATTCATGATTTGATCGCCTCTGCTGGCTTTCCTTGATAACGGGATTAAGACCATTGGAATTTTTAAACTTAAAAATTCAAAAATAGAATTTGAACCGGCCCTTGAAACAGCCACAGCTGTCATAGCCAATATATCTGCCAAGCCTTGGTTAATATATTCAAACTGAGCATATCCATCACGATGTAGGGTGGAATCTACCTTTCCTTTTCCGCATAAATGAATGACATTAAAGGTTTTGAGCAATCGATCCAAGTCCTTACGCACAGCCTTATTCACTGCTTCAGAACCCTGACTGCCTCCCATGATCAATAATCCAGGTTTCCTTGTATTAAATTGGCATATTTTCATTCCAATCGATGGGTCACCCTGACGCAGTTCATCTCTTACGATGGGCCCTAAGAAAAAAGACTTTTCTGCAGGAATATGATTTTTAGCCTCCGGAAAGGTATAACAAATTTTTTGAACAAAAGGCAATGATAGCTTATTGGCCAACCCTGGTGTAATGTCTGACTCATGCGAAATGATCGGTACTTTTCTACTCGCCGCAGCAAGAATGACAGGAACGGAAACAAAGCCACCTTTTGAAAAGATTATGGACGGCTGTAATCGCTTAATAATCTTTCTTGATTGCATAAAGCCTTTCAAAATATTAAAAGGGTCTTTTACATTTTTTATATCCATATATCTGCGAAGTTTACCTGTGGATATTGGAAAATAAGTGACACGATCAAACTCCTTTATCAAAGAGACTTCAATTCCCTCTTTAGATCCTATATAGTAAATCTCCCAATCCCTTTCAATCAAATAGGGAATGAGCGCCAAATTGACAGCAACATGCCCAGTTGATCCCCCACCTGTTAAAATGATTCTTTTTTTCATTTTATAAACCTCCGACAAATTTAAACGAGTCATGGAAAGTAACCATTAATATGTATGCTAAGACATGAAATCTAAATTTTATTCTCTCCTATTCACCTTGCTAATCAAAAACGGAGATGTCATCAGTGACTTACTTCCACACCCTTGTGATATTGCTTTGATCCTCATCTATCTTTAAACAATACACATCCGGATTAGTCAGACCCAACCAAGTTTCGTAACCAAAGGATTCATCCAGATGATTTAGGATTAAAGTCAGTAAGTTACCATGTGTTACGATTAATATATTGAGATTCTCGCTATCCAATGCCTCCTTTATTACAGTAAAACCTCTTTTAGCAGCCTCATTGCTGGATTCTCCTCCGGCTAATTTAACATCACGTTCCAAAAACGATTGGTATAATCTATTTTTCCAATCAGGTAAATCATGTCCAGATAAGATCCGTTCCTTTAAACGATCATCATATTCGAGCTGTATATTCTTTTCTTCAGCAATTGCTTCAGAAGACTCAATTGCCCTTTTATATGGACTGCAGACTATACGCTCTATTGAAATAGAGTTAAAAAAATCAGCTAGTTCCCTCGCCTGTATTTTCCCTTTTTCTGTTAAATCACATTCAGAACCCTGTCCGGTAGCCTCACAATGTCGAACTAAATATATGTATTTCAACACGACACTCTCCTACTCCCTATAAATTTTATTTACTATATTCTACCATATAAGGAATTCCATTAGAGCTTTGGTTAGTACGTCATCCTATTGTTGATAGTTAAATAAAAAATAAGTACCATTAAAATATAGAAATATGAATTCTTAAAACAAGTAGTGCTGAAGCACCTAGTCTTGTACACTCATGTAAATTCTAAATATTTGAGATGCTTGGGATTAAAGATATTGGGATTCTATCTATATATCAGAATAGGAGGATAAATAATGAAGCAATATCACATAATTGTCTCTGGGATTGTTCAAGGTGTAGGATTTCGCTATTTTACTCTGCTTACAGCAAAAGATTATGATATACATGGGTGGGTGCGTAATTTAGTAAATGGTGATGTAGAAATTGTTGCACAAGGAACAGAAGAAGCATTGGATCATTTTCTTGGCAAAATTAGAATAGGCCCAAAATATAGTCGAATAAACCATGTAGAGGTTAACACTCAGGTCGCTACTGAATATAAAAATTTTACAATTAAGTAAACTTATCCAAAACACAGAAAACTCACTTTTATTACAATAAACTTTCTGTTTTGTTACATTTAGGAAACATACCTAGTAATTTTTTGTCGAATCTACTACACTAGGCTAGTACTTTAAAATTTTACTAAGTTTAGTGGGGGTCAACATGAAGAATAAAGTTTTATCTATTACTGCTACCGCTGTCCTGGCGTCTTCTATTTTTGCTGGTGCTGCTTCTGCTGCTACCGTCACAGTTTCTAAAGGTGATTCTTTATGGAAATTAGCAGTTAAATATAATACTACTGTGTCTGCAATCAAAAAGGAAAACAACCTAACGTCTGATACTATTTACATAGGTCAAACACTTAATATTGGTGAAAATACGACTGCAAGCACTTCTACAAAGAAATATACAGTAAAATCCGGTGATTCTTTATGGAAAATTGCAAATACCTATAATACAACTGTTGCAAACTTAAAATCTTGGAATAATTTAAAAAGCGACACCATTTATGTTGGACAAGTATTGGTTGTAAGCAAATCAACTACTTCAACTGGTACCACTTCAGGCAGTACGGTTACAAAATCAGAAGCTGAGCGCATGGTTGCTACGGCAAAAAGTTTAATTGGCACTCCTTATAAATGGGGTGGAACAACACCATCAGGATTCGATTGCAGCGGGTTCATTTACTATATCGTTAAACAAGAACGCCCAAGCTTTACACGTACTAACACAGCAACTTACTTCTCTACTATGAAGAAAGTAAACACACCTTCTGTAGGTGACTTTGTATTCTTTGAAACATATACTTCCGGTGCTTCTCATATGGGAATCTATGTTGGAAACAATAAATTCATCCACGCTGGCTCCAGCGGTGTTGTACAGGCTGATATGACATCATCCTATTGGAAACCAAAATACTTAGGTGCAAGAAGCCTATAAGCATATCTTTATCAATCAAAATCGGTAAGCTACTATTGCTTGCCGATTTTTTATTTTTTCTTCTGAATTATGATTTCATTATTTGAGGATTTATCTAAATTTATACAATTAGGAATTAGCCGTATAGCTGAATATCATTCGGACATCATATTCTTAAATCGGTTATGTAAGGAGATTGTCAGATGGCTAAAGTATTTGGAAATGACCCATTACATATACTATTTGCATCCATTCAAGGAGAAACTGAACGAGATTACTGGGAGCAACTAAATGATGGCTTATCCTATCATAAAGGAATATCATGCTTGGAAGATGGCAGCTATCTGATTATTGAACAAAGGCAATGGATTGAACAAGAAAGCATTGGCTACCCCATTTCAAAGGAAGATGCCCTAAAAGAAATTCTCTTATCAGATAATCTTCATTTATTAAATCACCCTAAATTTTATGATTTAAAAATTCTTTATGAAAAAACAAGGAATACTCCATAATCGAAAGGAGTATTCCTCTTAAATTAGCCTATTCTTTTTCTACCCATTCGCCATCATCGTTTTTCTTGTATTTATTTTTCACCGCACTCCAGGCTACTTTAAAAGCTGTTTCTTCTTCATCATATTCTTCTCTTGCCGAATTAAAGGCTTCTTTAAATATTTCCTGAGCATGATGCGGTAACGAGTCCTTTACGGAATCTGGGAGTTCACTAACAGATTTGTAGGGCATATGATAAACCTCCAGTAATAAATGTTTTAACATTTTATTACCTTGTATCCCCCTTCTTTAAACAAAAAGTCTCTCCAAAGGAATACCCCGGAGAGACATTAAATAAAATTATTCACCAAGATCAACATTATGATAAACTTGCTGAACATCCTCTAAATCTTCAATTGCATCAATCATTTTTTCAAATTGCGCCTGTGCATCTGGATCCAATGTTACATCATTTTGAGCAAGCATGGTAAGCTCTGCCACAGTGAATTCTGTAATTCCCACATTTTTCAATGCTTCTTGAACAGCATGGAATTGATGCGGTTCTGCATAGATGATAACCGCCTCATCTTCTTCCAGGATATCACGAACATCTATATCTGCTTCCATTAGCAATTCAAGCACTTCATCAGATGTTTTCCCTTCAATACCAAAAACTGCTGTAGCATCAAACATATAGGCAACAGATCCGCTGACACCCATATTCCCGCCATTCTTACCAAACGCTGCACGGACTTCTGAAGCTGTACGATTAACATTATTCGTTAATGCATCCACAATCACCATGGAACCATTTGGCCCAAAACCTTCATAACGAAGCTCATCATAGTTTTCTTCTGCTCCGCCTTTAGCTTTCTCAATCGCACGATCAATAATTGCTTTTGGTACACTGTATGTTTTTGCACGTTCAAGTACCATTTTTAATGCTTGGTTAGATTCGGGGCTTGGTTCACCCTGTTTTGCAGCTACGTATATTTCACGTCCAAATTTGGCATAAATACGACTGGTATTAGCATCCTTAGAAGCCTTTTTCTCTTTAATGTTATTCCATTTACGTCCCATTATGAACACTCTCTTTCCACTATATATCTACTTAAAAATAGTAATACGAATAAGCTTTTACTTCAATACTTTTTGTTACAATCCCTAGGTTTCTCCAAGTTTCTATGTATAAATGAAGCAACTTTACTATTATACCTCATATATTATACATTTAATGGTTAAGATAATGAAGGAATAGAGATTTTAAATTTAATATCAGGGAGCGATTCACTCAGTAAAGAAACCCTTTAATTAATCTTATTAATGCTACTCAATATCTAACACAAATGTATAAGATATCGTTCCATCATTCCATTCAGCTAATACTTCATATATATAACGGCCTTTACTTGCAGGAATATAAAACTGTTTATTTTTATGTTCGATTTCTTGTCCTCTGCCCTTTTCATTCCATAAATAAATTTTAATATCTGGGTTATCGTCAATTTGGATAGTGGCTTTTTGATTAGATTTAACCTTAATTGATTCTATGCTGTCCGCCATCCGATAAGGAGAGGCGTGATCTGTTTCCACCATTTCTTCTTCTTCTTCTCCGTTAATCCTTTTCCATTTATAATTTCCTTTTTCCAGCTGATACTCTATCCCATTAATTATTACTTCTCCCTTCATATGTGGAGGAAATTCATTAGCATTAGCTTCATTTTCTTTACCTGTATTATTTGAACAACCTGTAATCAGAAGTAAAACGAAAATTAACATCCCCATAAAAAAGTTTCTCATCGACTGGTTCCTCCATTCTCTTACCCTCTAAGATGAGTTTTTTATATTTTTAAACGGTCTGCTTTTATATAAGTACAAAACCATAATTATATTATGTAAATTAAAATCCATCTAACGCATAAGGTTATCTTAATAAATCTCTTCCTATAGCGGACATTGCTGATGAACAATTTCCAGTAGATGTTTAGATTTTCCCTTGGAAACATGCTCTGCTAGTCTTGCTCCAGCAATAATTGGGATCCACTGCAAAACATCCTTTTCTGATAACCCGCTTCTCACGCAATACAGATGCAAATACATTTCGGCCAACTCCATTGAAACTTCTGAATACAAAAGATACGTCCGACATACATCAGCACGAATATCTCCTAAGCTGCTATCTACCCAATCAATAATCGTTACTTTATTGTCCGAATCGATTAAATTAAATAAATGGAAATCACCATGGCAAAGTCGCTTTTCATATGACATTTCATTCATTTTTTGTATCAAAATATCCTTATGTTTTCTTTTTAAAACTGCTGCCTGCTCAATTTGGCGTATTAATTTATCTGTCATGAGTTCAAGAGAATCAGCAATAACCGAATGTATTTCCTGCTGTATATCAATCGACATACTCATGTAATATTCAGCCTTACTCATGTTTTCAGATACGATACTGCCAAATGTTCTGCCCTTAATGTACTCCATTATGATTGCTTGTTTTCCATCTATTACTGTCACATCCACTATTTCTGGAACAGAAAGTCCCAAAGAGAAAACTAGCTTTTGCTTATTAGCTTCATACCTTGCTTCCGTCGCTGGTAAATACTCTTTAAATACTTTGATAATCTTATTATCCCAAAGATATATATTTGCTGTATTCCCCATCGCGAATGGAGCGGCTAATTCCATTGAATATCTCCCCTTGATTCATACTCATGTAGCTTCCACTGTAGACATTACTCTAAAAAATAATATATATATTGCCTGATTACTTCTTTATATTTCAACAAATACTGTGTAATTCCTCTTTCTATAGTACGTTTAATGCCGCTTATCAACAAAAGAGCCTCATTTAAGGATGAATTTATACAAAAATAAAGATTGCAATTAACTTCTTATAATTGCATCCTATCTATATTTCCTGAGGTTCATCAATCAAATAGAGCTATTCCCCTCCAGTCATATTATTAGATAATGCGGAATGTTATGGTGGTTAACTGATAAATTTAAACATTTCCTGTGTTTTATTTATACATTCATTCTGGCAATAGGGACATTCGGAAGTTTCTTTGGCCTAATCCGTAAGTATTCGAATTCTCTTTGCCTTAGCGCAGTCATCAAGAAAATGTAACTTATTACCAAAAGGCATAAAACTATTTCTTTCTTCCCTGATGTTCATTAAAATGTAATTACAAAAATAGGTATCTTACGTGAGAAAGGAAAAAAAACATGAAGAAATTTTTTTTCATAATACTTGCACTTGTAATGTGCACGGGGTTAGTTGCATGTGGCGGTTCATCTAGTAGTAAACAGGAGGGATATACACCTGCTAAACCACTAGATCTTTCAGGTACATGGGTTCAAATTAATAGCAATTCTGATGAAGCTTGGCAGGAAGCCACTATTGCAGATGGCACAATTGAAATCAACTGGATCAGTGATAAAGGGGAAACAAAATCATTGTACTGGTCTGGCACATATGAAGCGCCAACTAAATCCACTAATGAATATGAATGGACATCTAAAAATGATAAAGAAAAAACTGACAGTGCCTTGTTAGCATCTGGTGCTGACACTAAAGATTTCACTTATAAAGATGGTGTGATTTCCTATGAAGCATCAGCTATGGGAACAACTACTACTATCAAATTGGAAAGACAGTAAATCATCTTAGCATAAATTGAAAGCCCATGAAAAAAACAGGTCAGAGGCCAAATGCCCTCTGGCCTTTTCTCATGAACATCTTTTTTGATTTCATTAATTTGAATACCTTTTCAAAGGAAGTATCCCCTCTAAATTAGCAACGCCAACTTTCGCTACTATATAAGATTCTTTGGGTTTTACTTTCGCAAACTAAATACATCACTGCACCGATTGCTAATAACAAAATCTAAATGATTCATTTTTCACCTTTTTACTTCCGTAAATTTTATGCTCAACAAACAATTAATTCCTGGAAATCAGCCCTGCGTAATTAAGGATCTCTTAACAAAAAAATAATTAAGCATTATTTGTTCACAAAATATACACAATCTGTTACGATAATTGTAACAATTTAAATTTTTTTACTATTCCTACAAAGGGTGGGGTTCAAATGAAATTAAAAACATACGGGTTATTTATACTTTCCATTATTTTTGCTGTTATAGGACATTTTAAAGTTTCCGGAAGCATACAGCCAAATGGTATTGAGGTATACTCCAACACAACCGTTCTTGAGAGTATTTCCAACGGAGTTTTGTTAGGCGGGTTTGTCTTCTTTATCGGAATGGCAATGCTAGGATATTCTGTTTATAACTTTGTAAAAAAACATTCTTAATGTTTGGCCCTCAGGTACTTGCTGAGGGTTTTTTTATTTGCTTTTTTTGTCCTACACCTTTTTACTGTTAAGCTACAAACTTCACTTTTTTCTACCGCAAAATATTTCAACCTATCCTGTTTCCCCCTTTATCGTGCATATAATTGCCATGCCTCGTCCGTATTATGAATCCTTCCCAGCATTCTCTGTTTTTAGATAGGTAAACCTCCCGAAATGAACATAAAAACAAGGACTCTGAAGAAATACAACTTGTTTTGATAGCTTTTGTCATGCAGCAGGAAAAGTATATTGCCTGTGAAGAATACATGTATTAGAAAGATACAAATATACCTAAACGACAAAGGGAAAGGATTGTTAATTATGAAAGATAATCAAATCTTACGAGCATATTCCATTAAAGAAGTTTCACGGAGAATAAATGTACCTGCAGGAACAATCCGCCAATGGGAAAAGGACTTAAATGGCGTATTAATTATTCCGCGTTCTAAACAGGGAGCCCGTTTTTATACTGAAGTTGAAATTTCAATTTTAAAAAGAATAAAGGAAATGCGTGATAAAAATCTTAGTAAGGAAATTATTAAGGACATGCTACAAAAACATTTAACTCAAGAAAAACAGCCTGTTTCAGAACCCCCTTCTGAAGATTCCGGAACCTCTTTGGCTGTTGTAGAAAAACCAGCTGAACCAAGGATGGAGGATTTCTTGGTAGCCATGGATGATTATAAGAATAATTTAATGAAAGAAATGTCAGCAGAGTTACGAAATAATCGGAACCTTATGATTGAAGAGGTAAAAAAAGAAATTTCACAAGGTTCAATTGATACGATTAAAGGCCTATCGAAAACGATTCAACGATCCAATATAAAAACAAACGGAGAGTTACGAAAACTTTCTCTAAATGTTTCAAAAGCATCAGAGCGTACATCCGAAACATTCGGAGCACTAACGACCACCATTGCGAGGTCTTCAGAGGGAGCCTTTGAATCGTTTTCCAAACGGATATCCGAAGCGGCCGCAGATGGTTATCGTGACTTACTTGCAGACCTCTCTGCGTCCGTAACTGAAACACAACAAGAAATTAAAAGTGTAACAGAGGCCATGTATCAGGATCGCGAGCAGTATTTCGAAACGATGAATAATGAATTAGACCAGTATCGAAATGATATCCGTCAACGAGAGGAAGCTTTTAAACAAATGGTCATGAGCTTCCGAGATGCGGCACCTACAAAAGAAATAGAAAAACCAAAAACAGTGAAATTTAAAGACGTTAAAAAGAATAAAACAAAGGAAAAAGGAAAAGTCAAAACAGAAAAAAATAAGCAAGATAAACAGACTTTAAAGGAAAAGGATATGGTTCCAGCAGAAAAGAAATGGTGGAGTTTTCGACGCAAGAAGTAAAATCTAAAGGTGGTATTAAAAATGAATACAAACGAAGTAGCTAAAATCTTAGGAGTTTCATCGAGTACAGTTAAACGTTGGGTTAAACACCTATCTATTGAACCTGCCAGAAATTCTAAAGGGCACTTTATCTTTACAAAGGAAGAATTCAGCCAATTGGAACACTATCATAATCAAGATCAAATTCAATCCGTTCAAATGCTCTCTCATCCAAATAACGAAGAGGTAGAGAAACTAAAACTAAAAGTTAATGAACTTGAATTAAAACTGTATAAAAAAGCGGATGGTGTTGCGTCCATCCAGCTACTCCAACATCGAAATGAACTTGAGGATTTACTGTCAATCGTAAATGAACTAACAACTCGAATGGATCATCTTGAGACCCAATTAAGCGGAACAAAAAAACCTCCCGCTATTTCTAAGCCGATTGCACTTGATACAATAAAATCCAGGCGAAAAAGGAAACGGAAAATAACACAAATCATGTTTGGGTTATAAGGATATTAACTTAGAAGTATAACGGGACTTTTTCAATAAGTTCCGTTATTTGCTTTATTAATGTCTGTATACGTCCAACCGCCGAAAAATAATACAGCGGAGTATTTATCAGTGTTTCCATTCCGGTTTCGTAATTGAAAATACATAGGCATCATGTGATTGATTTCTCTGATATAAATATCCTCGAAGTGTCCCTTCTAATGTAAAACCCATTTTCAGCAACAAATGATTAGATGAAGTATTAGCCGGATACGTAATAGCCCCTATCCGGAATAAATCAAGTTGATGAAAGGAATAGTTTACTACTGATATAATAGCTTCTGTTGCATATCCTAACCGCCAAAAATCCGGATGAATCTCATACCCAATCTCGGCACGTTTGCTTTTTAAACTAAGATTATTTAAGCCAACTGTACCAATTAACTGACCAGATTCCTTTAAAGTAATACCCCACCTTATGGATTGCCCAAGTGCCAGCCCTCTATCCAGAGTTGCAAAAATTAAAGCAGCATCTTCCTTTTTGGTCAAAGGCTCCATCCCATAATACTCCATTACTTCTTGTTTAGACATGATCGTAAAATACTGGTTTAGATGAGAGGTATTTAATCTTACTAATTGTAAACGCTTAGTTTCTAATTCTACAAAATCCATTTTAACTCCTCCATTTCTTATCCCCTTAAATCTTCAAATGCAAAACCATTTGTTCTCCTCTTTTCCCCATTCTCCTCTCCCCCATATCCTTAAAGCCGCAGTTTATGTATAAAGATTGAGCAGGGATATTTTTCATATTCACTAGCAGAACAACTTCATCAATTTCCTCAAAATGATTTTTGATAAAGTTGGAGATGGAGTATAATGCTTGTTTGGCAAACCCTCTCTTTTGGTATTTATAATTAACTGAAAAACTGGTTAATAACAGTGCTCTATGGTTTGTCGTCACTTCAGCCACCCTTTTGCCACTGTATAAACAGAAAAAGCCGACTGCCTTTCCGTTATTAAGAATCAACACTGGAAACTTATCACAACCCTGATATACTTGTTCTAATGCTTCGAGCGGATATGATGTAAATAGATATTGTTCAGGGGGTAGCTTATAATCTCTTATACCTTCTATATATTCGTCGGAATAACTAGCTAATGTAATTTTAGAAGTATCCAAATGTTTCATCCTCCATATTTTTCAAAATAGAAGTAATAATTTATAATACCTAATTTATTTTAAAGATTCAATTTTTTATGAACAATATACTTTTGACGAACATATTAATTAGAGTATAGAATTATAATCTATAGAGTTATATTTTGATTTTACTTGATTCAAAAAGGTACACTATGTTTAAGTTATAAGGTTAGAGAGGTTTTCATAATGGATCAAACTATTTTATTTGCCTTTGCATTAACACTCATGGCTGGTTTAGCAACAGGAATCGGGAGCTTGATTGCTCTGTTAACATCTCGTACCAATAAAGTATTTTTATCCGTTTCCCTTGGCTTTTCTGCCGGCGTCATGATTTATGTTTCAATGGTTGAAATTTTTGTTAAGGCAAAAGATTCTCTTGTCAGTGCTTTAGGCTATGAAAAGGGCTATACAATGACTGTGGTTGGTTTTTTTGGCGGTATCTTACTTATCGCCTTAATTGACCGTTTTATCCCAAAGCAAGGGAATCCTCATGAACCAAAAAAAGTGGAGGACATGAATAAGCCGCGAAGTGAAATTCATAGTGATGAGCTTATGAAAATGGGTGTGTTTACCGCTTTGGCAATTGGTATTCACAATTTCCCGGAAGGTATCGCTACATTTACATCAGCAATACAGGATCCTGGCTTAGGAATTGCTATTGCAGTCGCCATCGCTATTCACAATATTCCCGAGGGGATAGCGGTTGCCGTGCCTATCTATTTTGCGACCGGGGACAAACGAAAAGCCTTTAAACTTTCATTTCTCTCCGGATTGGCAGAGCCAGTCGGTGCTCTAGTAGCTTACTTACTGTTAATGCCATTCTTAACTGATATGTTGTTTGGAATTATCTTTTCGGCGGTTGCGGGGATTATGGTATTCATTTCGTTGGATGAATTATTACCTGCAGCTAAAAAGTATGATGAAGGTCACCATGCCATTTATGGGTTGATAGCAGGGATGGCGTTAATGGCAATCAGTTTATTATTATTTATTTAACCAGCTATTTCAAAAAAAGTAGGTCCTGAATTTTCAGGGCCTACTTTTCTTTTACTTAAAAGTTTTAAAGAAATCTTTTGATAGCTTGTTGAAGACTGCCCATTGTAGTAGCTTTGTTTTCAAAATTAATCCCCATATGGATAATTTGCTGTACAATATCGGGGCGAAGTCCTGTGATAATGGATTCACACCCCATCATTGAAGTACCCTCAATTAACTTCATTAGTTGATCAATAACATCAGGATCCATCTCAGCTATACCGGATAAATCAATAATTAAGGTTTGGATATGGTGTTCTCCAACTGCCTGTAACGCTTTCTTTTCTATAATTTTGGACCTATTATCATCCCATACACCGATTAGTGGTAAGATACAAATCGTCGGTGTGATCGGTATAATCGGGACGGATAAATTTTCAACCATTTTAGTCTGCTTTTCAATTAATATATCTTTATAATTCGAATAGCTGATAAAGAAAGTATTCAAGAAACTATCAATTTGATTGTTAATTTGTTTTTCCATAATAAAAAAATCTTCCATATTAAAAGATTCTTCTGATTGTTGAACAAATTGATTGATAAATGCCCACATCGTTCTTCTTATTGCCTGTACCCATTCCAATTTAAAATTCAAAGTAAGGGAATGAGTAGCCCAAGCTATGCCTTCTTGCTTAGCAAAATCAATAACTTCTTTCTTCTCCTGGTCAAGAACGTATATAACCAGTTTATGGGCGTTATTTATCAAATCAATATTGCCAATCAGTAAGATTTCTTCTATTTTCCGCCTGACATTTACTGCTTCAGATAATAACATATCACTAAAGGACTGGCGATTTTCCACGATATATTCTTTGATCATGGCAGCTTTATCCAAGGTTGTATCCATTCTATCCCTCCTATTATAGTCGTCTGGCTACATAAATTTTATCAGACACTTCAAAAATCGTAAAATATTAACTCTTCCTTTCTAAAGTATTTAATAGGTCATCTTATTAATTCGTATGACAGAAAAGCTACAAAGGATTTTACCCTTTATAAAGGCTTTTCGTATAGTTTGTTGTTAGTAGTCAAAGGTTGAGTGCGAAAACCCAAATTAGAGGAAAATAAAGTGAAAAAAATCCAATAAATACGAAGAGAAATGTGATATAAATACTTGTAGTATTTTAATTAGATGGGGGATTCAATGTATAAAAGATATTGGGGATCTTTGACATTTTTGAGCTTGTATGTAGTTGTGTCTATACGTGTTTTCCACACCTAAACTCTTTCCTAATTTAAGCCAGCGAAACCAATTGAGGCAGTTATCAAATATTGAGTTGCAACAACTTAAATATACTAACGGATCTTCAGTCTACTATAAAAAATATCGTTATTCCCTCTTTAAGCTTAATATATCAACCCCCATTTGGTATAACCATCACGAAAACAGCCTTTAAAAAAGAAAAGTCATGAAGGGTTAGTATTCTGGAACGAATCGTTGGTCACTTAGAAGAACATAAAAAAAACTAGAATGAACCCATATAATCTCGCTTACAGAGTTCATTTTAGTCTCATAGCATTTGTTTGATTAAAAATTGTTACTCTTAATTTCTACTACTTTTTTGTAAATTCAATTATATACTAATATGGATTATGAAAATTTTTAACGGAGGTTAAGGATGATAACGATAAAATCCTTATATGGAGTCACAGCTATGAACTTATTTATCCTTTTACCCTTATTAACAGAGTCCTTACTTCAGGATTGGACATTTTCTTTTTCCCAGCTCGCTTATTTTGTCTGTCCCATTATTACCATGATAACACTTATTAAGATTATCCAATTAGATATATTAAAAACCTATCATGGTGCCTTCAACTTTATTGTTCAATTACTTATTGGAGGCACTTCAATTATTATCGCGTTCAATCATTCTGGCTAAGTCACCTCTATTTACTCTTTTAGTTCTATCAATTAAAGTTTTAAAGAGTAATCTCTCGTTTATACGGTACTGTTCGCAGCCGAATGACTCCTTTTTTGAATAGCATTTACACCCATGACAACAGCTATCATTTCACCTATTTCGATTTCATTGGAAGTTTTAGATAATTCATAGGCAGGACTTGATAAGATGGAGTTGACTTTTCTAAATCGGCCAACTTGCTTTCCTTTTTCACTGAGGATTTCATATCTTTTGGAAAAGGTCTCTGAATCAATACGGAATACTCCCCGGTTATGAGCTGTGTACTCGTATTTTTTGGCAAAAAAGCTAAATCTTGCACGTACGAAGCCAAGTTCATCCCCCTCTTGATTTGTAACGATCCACCTGTTGCTGAAAAGCGGGAATTTGCCGCTAATCAAAATATTTCCCTTCAAATCTAAAACATCGATTGTGGAAGTAAAGGCACTTTTTAAATCTAATTTACCAACAATGTGTTCATCCCTTGTATAAATATCTTTTTGGCCAGATGAAAAAAAACTATCTGTAAAGTATAAATTCTTATAATCCATATTGCCACTCCCTGACATTCTTAATTCCCTCTTCATTAACATTTCTACATCTAAAACCGTATTCCTGCCTTAAAATATATATTGCCACTGAAGTTTGTCTACCTTTATAATGAATACAAAATTATCCATTTTCACGATGTCCCCCTAAATGATTGGCATTCGTTAATGAAGCCCTTTATCCTGCCTGTCCACCAATCATTTTTCAAATATTAAAAGAATAACTAATAAAGGAGTGGAGACATTGGATTGGAATTTATTTGGCGCCCTAGCGATTGCTCTCTTTCTTATTCGCTGGGATCAGAACAACATTAAACTTATTAATTTATTTAAAGAACTGTTAATGATAGGCTTGTTTGTACTTATTTTATCTTTTAGCCTTAAAGTTGAGAATCTAGCATTTTCCGTTTTCAACTATGTTCCTGAACAATTTGAAATTTGGACTGGCGCTCTCCTCTTCATTTCCTTTATTGGCGCATTGACTCACAGAGGCTGGCGCATCTTCAACACAAACCATATCAATCGTCATCATTAAAAATGAATGCTAATCCATTTCCTACATAAACGAAAGGACTGCCATACTGAGCTAGCTATTCAGTGTGGCAGTCCTTTTTATGGTTACGCGGCCAATCTTACTATCACTGTTATAATGAAGCTTTTCAAATCTTCTCATTCGCATCATAAATCTTTTTAACGATTCAAGAATACTTTTGTACTGTCAACAATCTACATATTTATAGCATCATCTAAGGACAGTTTATTAACCAGCTCTGTTAAATAGTCAGGGGCTGTCAAATACAGCAAGCCATTTCCCTCTAATTTAGGTGAGTTCCCAAGCGGTATTGTTCTCTTTATTAATTGTGCATATATTTCCGGCTCACTTAAGTTACGTTCAAAGCTGTTATTGGTCATAACCTTAATAAGAGCCATTGCTCCTGCCACATGAGGCGTAGCCATAGATGTTCCACTTAAAGTCGCATATTTTCCGTTCAAATAAGTGGATAGAATTTTCTCACCAGGTGCTACCAAATCAATCTCCTTATTCGAATTAGAGAATCGGGATGACCGGTGTTCGAGATCAATTGCGCCAACACTGATGACTTCGTTGTAAACTGCCGGATAGCAAAGCTCTTCCGTCTCTTCATTACCATCTCCATCATTGCCTGCGGCACAAATAACTGCAATATTATTCATTACTGCCTTCTTAATTGCTTCATGCAGCTCAGGTACATCTTCTGTTCCCCCTAGAGACATAGAAATAATATCTGCTTTTTGCTCGATTGCATAAAGAATCCCGTTAATAATCCAGTCATATTCACCGAAGCCATCCTTATCCAATACTTTCAGAATAAGCAGCTTGGCAGCTGGAGCAACCCCAACTACTCCACTTTTATCTTGCGTGGCTGCAATTGTTCCCGCCACATGTGTACCATGCCCGTTATAATCCTGGAATTTATCAGGGTCACTATCATCGTCTGTAGTAAAATTCCGGCCGCCAATAATTTGCTTTGCCAAATCAGGATGGTTCACATCACAACCAGTATCCAACACTGCAATGGTTACACCTTCACCCATCGTAACATTCCAGATTTCAGGGGCTTCAATCATTTCAATGCCCTTTGGCACCTCATTGACTGAATCAAGCTGTTGATCAATATGATATGGTATAACTTGCACTTCTCTCTTCATCTTATCTCCTCCACTTGAGATTAATTTGAAGCCGGTACCAGTTGTTACCCATATTTTAACAATATATATAAAAATATCATAGGTACATTCGCACTGATTTTTAATTAGCTTATTTACATAATTATTCATGATTCATGGTTACTACTTATCAATCGTTATAATTTGACAAGTTAACATTATAATTAACCTGAGTGTAACAATGGGCGTGATTCAAAAATGAAAGACAAAATCGTATTTTATCACTAATACAAAAAACGATTATCCGACCTCTTCACTGATTCAAAACCGATAAATAGTATAATGAATATTCAGAAAATGGTATGTAATAAAGCTGACTGATTATTTTACTTAATATTGATTTTTATACCATGTACGTTTTTTAAACCCTTAATAAGCTTCCAGCTTCCTGATCTAATAAGAAAGTTGTATTTTGGTGTAAAACTTTCTTTTGTGTATGTAAATGTAAATTCTCCTTTAACGTTTTCCTGATTATTTGCGCTTTATGCAAACCATTCGCCAACACAATAACTTCCCGTGCTCCCATTATATGTTTATATCCTACCAAGTAAGCTGCAGGCAGATCCTGTGTATCAGACTGATTATAATAATCCTTATCTCCTATGCGGCGAACATGTGAATAACAAGAAAAAGAACTACTGGGACTAATAAAACCAATCTTGCAATCTCCGCCAATTCCCAATAGGACTAAATCTAATCCCCCGTTTTTAATAATATCATTGTCAATTCTCTTACATTCCTTATGAGGTATCTCAGATTTTCCGTTAAAAAAAACCAATTGTGAAGCTTTGACATTAACTTTAGAAAAAAATTCTTTATAGAGGAATTGATTGCAGCTGCCTTCATCATAAGTGCTTCTGCCCATCCATTCATACATAACTGCAAAACGGCACTCTGAAAAATCAACCAACCCCAATGAATATTGGTTCGCTAATATCTCCAATACTCGCCTTAGACTATTTTCTGCAGGGAG
This sequence comes from Bacillus sp. FJAT-27986, assembly GCF_001685035.1. Taxonomy (NCBI): domain Bacteria; kingdom Bacillati; phylum Bacillota; class Bacilli; order Caryophanales; family Bacillaceae; genus Bacillus; species Bacillus sp. FJAT-27986. The sequence continues at coordinate 79,708 of NZ_MAYV01000001.1, forward strand.
ACCTATAAAAAGGTTTGGTTTTTCATTGATTTCTTGTATGATTATTTCAGCCGCGGATGTGGACATTTCTTCGTAATCTTTAAAAATTGTATAGTTCATTTTCTCACAATACTCCTTCCAATATTTAAGCATTTAATTCATTATCCTAAAGATGTATTTCTATTCAGTCATTCATTAACTAGTCCAATTTGTGAAATTTAAGAGAAAGTACAGAGGCGGAGTAAGTAATCATTTATGTACTAAACAGAGGAGGTTATAAACTGTATTGAAGTTAGAAGTTATAAGAAATTGTTGGTTTTATCAAACTACCTTTCCAATAATACAATGCTTCCATCCTCCTAGGCAAGAAAGATGTCTGAAATTTTTGTTAAATTAATCAGAATAAAGTCTTACTAGGAGATAAAAAAAGAAAAAATGTCAATTTCAGCAGAATTAACATTTTAGAAGGATTACTATTTATATATTTCTACCTTTTTATATTTCTTTTGCAGTAATCGTATTCTCTTTCTTCTCAACAGAACTTAAGCTATGCAAGACTAATCCAAACATGACAATAAATATTCCAATCATAGCCGAGATGGACGGAAATAAAATAGATAAGATTATCATCTCTCCTGCTAAAGCAAACAAAATTTCCATGGATTGAGTGGCCTCCACCGCTGCCATCTTTTTCATATCACGGTTAACGAGATCGGTTGCTTTAAAAAATAGAACGGTGGCAATGACTCCTGAAGAAATAGCAACTATCAATGTTTGAATATTTTGCATAGGGCTTGGTGGTCCAACTGTAGACAGCGCCAGAATGGAGACGATAATCCAAAGAGGTAAGCTGGCTATGGTCATTCCTAGTACTCGTTGATATGCATCCAACCGACCTTTTGTAATTTCCATCATTTTACGGTTTCCTAATGGATAAGCAAATGCTGCTATCAGGATTGGGATAAAACCAAATAAGAATTCCTTTATTGTTAACTGATTCATATTTTCCATCTGTATCAATAAAATCCCCAGTAAAATAAAGCATGAGAAAAACAATTGCTTTTTAGGTATGATACCTTTTTTTGAATAAATCCCCTCTTTAAATTCAAAAAACAATGGTGTCAATAAAGTACCTGCCACTATTGTAATTTGCCAGGTTCCTGCTGTAAGCCACCCTGGAGAATATGCTGCAGCAAAACATAAAGGCAGATAGAACATCCCAAAACCAATAAAGCTCCAAAAAAACCATGCCTTTAAGTTTTCTCGCATAATAACAAACAATTGCTATAAATTCTTTCGGATATAAACAATTGCCATTAAAAATGGAATCATATAAATATAGCGCAATGACGCACTCCAAAGCCAGCTACCTCCTGAGAGTTCCATTGACCTGTTTAGTATAAATGTCACCGCAAAGAAAAAAGATGCCAATATACCTAACAATATGGATTGCACTCACATCAACTCCCTATACTAAATTCTTCTCAAAATGGCTATGCCTTTCTCTTAAACCATCTATTATAAAAGGTTTTACAAATGTAAAAGATGCGTAGGTAAAATAAAATGTACATTTGGAATTATTAACAACCTTCTAATAACAAGAAAATCATTCTTTTCCTCAAACGTTTATCTATGAAACGTGTAATATTCGTAACGGCAAAAAAGTTAGAATTAAGGAACAAGTTTCAATCATTTTATCTTTTTTTAAATGCTGCGTGAATACATTATCATTGGCATCCAAGCTTAATAAATATAGAATAATGATTACTTTAAGCTGCTTTCACATCAACTAAAAAAACTTCATATGGGTTTTCGCTTCTTTATAATAGGAAAGACGATCATCAAGATTCCCAGTATGGAACTCAAATTTATGTCCATCAGGATCAGTAAAATAAACGGATCGCTGATCTTTTAGATCTCTCATTCTTCCTGGAAGAATATTCACGTTTAACTTTTTTAAGTGATTTATACACTCATCGAAATCTGCTTCTTCTACGGAGAAAGCTATGTGGGTATATGAATATTCTATGTCCCTCCGAGGTATCATTTTTTCTTCATTCAATGCTAACCATAAACCATTAAAATTAAAATATGCAGTTGTTCTCCCTTTTACAAGTAATTTCGCTTCGAACACTTGTTCATAAAATAAAATGGATTGATCCAGATTGGATACGGAAAATAACAAATGATTAATCCCTTTTATATTCATCCTTTATTCACCCTTTGTTTTTGGTTCATTATACTTGAAAACGAACCAAATCCCCCAGATAAAAGATACTTCCAAAAGATAAAACTCATGTTTTCATAATCTCTTCTATACATATAATGGTAAAGTATTATAGAATGATTTATTAGGTGTTTAATTTAAACTAAAGGAGTCAGACGGATTGGTAAATACAGAAAATTTAAAAAATCAATCGCTTTTTTCTATATCATGGCCTTTATTTATAGAGCTTAGCTTACATATAGCAATGGGGTTACTGGCTACATTGATGCTTGGACATTATTCTGACCTAGCTGCAGCAGGAGTAGGTGTCGCCAACCAATTAATAAGTATTTTTATCTTAGTTTTTAATGTCTCTTCTATTGGTGCGATGATCTTAATTGGACAAAGGATCGGGGCACAGCGTCTTGATAAAGCAAGACAATTATCAAGATCTGCATTTAGCATTAATGTATGGTTTGGTGTCCTCATATCTCTTATTGTAGTTATTTTCGGGCAGAGTTTATTGAATTTATTTGACATTAGCGGAGAGGTTTATGACTATGCTCTTCTATTCATAAGGATTGTTGGATTTTCTTTATTTCTTGAGTCAATTTCACTTGTTCTAAGCGCTATTCTCAGGAGCCATGGAAGAACAAAGGAACCTATGTATGTTTCACTCTTTATGAATATTATCAGTACACTAGGCTATGTCATTAGTATTTACGGAGTATTCAATCTTCCGATAACCGGTGTGACTGGTGTTTCATGGACGATGGTTATTGCTCGAAGTTTTGCAGTGGTCGCTTTAATAATGATCGTTGCCAAAGAGCTTGCATTGCGCTTCCGATTAAGTGATTTATTTCATATTAACACTGAAGACATGAAAAATCTTTTTCAAATAGGTATTCCCTCTGCCGGTGAAAATTTATCCTATCATTTTTCACAGCTGTTGGTAACTGCTTTCGTTGCCACCCTCGGTGATGCTTCATTAGTTGCACGTGTTTATTTAACGAATATTACAATGCTCTGTTATTTATTCAGCGTTGCGATTGGCGAGGGAACACAACTGTTGGTTGCAAGATATATAGGGGGCGGTCACTTTGATCAGGCCTTAAAAAGAGGAATGAAAACCGTAAAAATAGCTGTATTTGCCTCTACAGCTGTGTCACTGACATTTGCACTAATGGGAAATTCATTGATTGAGTTATTTACATCTGATGCGGCCATTTTAGCGATTGCTTTGCCTGTTCTCTGGGGAATTGCCTTTGTTGAACCTGGCAGAGCTGTCAACATTGTTTTAATGAGCTCATTAAAATCAGCAGGGGATGTTCGTTTCCCAGTCATTATCGGCATTTTATCTATGTGGACATTTACTGTAGGTTTCGGGTATTTGTTTGGCATTACATTCGGGCTTGGTTTACTCGGAATATGGATTGCTCAGGGAATTGACGAATGGTTCCGTGCAATCTTTGCAGTCAAACGCTGGCACAGCCGTCCATGGGAGAAAAAATTCGCTCATCCGACAAAAAAACAAGATCCTATTCATATTTCCTAACTGACAAAAAGCCTCTAAATCCGTTGTTGTGGATTAGAGGCTTTTTAATCAATATTTGAACTTTCTTATTGAATACGATCCCAGTGGCGATGCTTAGCAACCGCTTCAATAAACTGCTCAACTGACTTATTTATTGGTTCATCAGAAGCCGAGGTAATAATACCGGCAGCTCCATTAGATGTCCGGATAAATGGAGCAACCAAATCTGCAGCTTCTTTTGGGGCACCTATTGCTTTAAAGTGATTGAATGCATCCATTATAAACTCATTCACCTTGTTGATCGTTTTTAGAGCATCTACACTATGTTGACCCGAAGCAAGATAGACAGCATCATATAAAACTGAATCTGTTGTCAAAAACGTCTGGTCTACCTTTAACACAGCTCCATTAGCGCTAGTTATTTCTCCTTGGTTCTCAGAAACAATTTCAGCAATTAAACCAGCCTCCTCAAAGGCTACCAGCGCCTGTTTTAAATCAATTCCATCAAATCCATTATGGACAAGGACAGCAACCTTTCTTGTCGCGGCACCCATGGTTGTATTCAATTGACTGAGTGCAGGTGATGAATCAATTACTTTTGATTCTTTAACTTCAGTATTTGATGGTACCTCAAGACCTAAACCAATCGCAATTTGTTCAGCCAAATAATGATCCACATTCGCATACATATTAACAACTTGTTGTTGGATATTCTTACTTAGACATTTACCAAGCTCAAAGCGGAATGCATCGATGATATGTTGTTTTTCTACTGAAGACATGCTGTTCCAAAATAATTTAGCTTGGCTGTAGTGATCCTTAAAACTTTCACTTCTCTTCCGAACTTTAGATCCATCTACCTTTTCCTGATAATGCTCGAAACCGCCTTCTTCAGGAGAGGCCGGTGATGGAGAATTATTGGCTAACCCATTTTTATTGTAGCTAACCTGTCCTTTATCGATACGCATTTGATGATATCCGTCACGTTGATGATTGTGTACGGGTGAAATCGGGCGGTTAATCGGAATTTGTTGGAAGTTCGGTCCCCCAAGCCTTAACAGCTGTGTATCCGTATAAGAGAATAGACGCCCCTGTAATAATGGATCATTGGTAAAATCAATTCCCGGTACAATATGACCAATATGGAATGCCGCCTGTTCCGTTTCCGCAAATACATTATCCACATTTTTATTAAGCGTCATTTTACCTATTTTCTGTACAGGTATGAGTTCTTCTGGCCACACTTTAGTAGGATCCAGTATATCGAAATCAAACTTAAATTCATCTTCTTCCTTAACTACCTGAATACCAAACTCATACTCTGGATAATTTCCCATTTCAATCGCTTCATATAAATCACGACGATGAAAATCAGGATCTTTACCTGCGATTTTTTGCGCTTCATCCCAGACAAGAGAATGGACCCCAAGTATTGGTTTCCAATGGAATTTAACAAAATGGGCTTCTCCTTGTTCATTTACAAGTCTAAATGTATGGACACCAAACCCTTCCATCATCCGATAGCTTCTAGGTATACCCCTATCAGAGTTCGTCCATAGAACCATATGTGCAGATTCAGTATTATTTACAACAAAATCATAAAAAGTATCGTGGGCTGTTGCTGCTTGAGGCATCTCATTGTGTGGCTCAGGCTTAAAGGAATGAACTAAATCTGGAAACTTAATCGCATCCTGAATGAAAAATACAGGAATATTATTTCCTACGAGATCAAAATTACCTTCATCCGTATAAAATTTGGTTGCAAATCCACGGGCATCCCTTACAGAATCAGCAGATCCCCTGGAGCCTGCCACAGTGGAAAATCGTACAAAGACTGGTGTTTTTTTAGATGGATCCTGCAAAAAACTTGCTTTGGTCAGCTTCGTCATTGGTTCATACACCTGAAAATAACCATGTGCACCAAAACCACGAGCGTGGACAATTCGTTCCGGAATTCTCTCATGGTCAAAATGCGTCATTTTTTCCCGAAAATGAAAATCCTCCATGAGAGTCGGTCCACGGTCACCCGCTTTTAAAGAATGTTCATCTTCAGAAACTCGTACACCATGATTGGTTGTTAATTTTTTTTCACTATTATCCACTCTAAAATCATCTAATTGCTTGTCTTTTTTGTTTTGAATATGGTTATCAGCCATCATCTCTACCTCATCTCTTTGTCTAATGGTTTCATATATACATAAACATATATAAAAATACACATTTTTCAAAAAATACCACTGATTCATTATTTTTAAACCTTAAAAAGTTAAAAGGAATTAATATAGAAATGTTAATTAGGTAGAAAATAAAACATATAGGATAAAACTAGAAAGCCGAAGCCAGAGAGCTGTATTGGTGTTGAAAGCGGTTGTTATTTCATACGTATCACTTGCACTTACTACACTGGCACTTAGTATTCGCAATGAGTGATGGCCCAATAAAAAAAGCTTGCCATTCTTACTGATGGCAAGCCTTATAATTATTTTTTGATCAGTTCACTAAGCATTAAAGGCAATGATTGTATGGAATTATTCAGCATCTCCAGCTTCCCTTCAATACGGTATAAAAGATAAACGGTTACCACAATAGGGAAACCCACATCTTTAATTAACGGAATTAAATCGTTCACGGATTGCCACCTCCTCGCTCAATCCTTAAAAAATGGCTAATCCAGCTTATTTGGATTAGCCATCTGTTCATCAATTACATAAATGAATATTCGGTTTTTGCTGTTTCAACTAACTGTGCTTCTTCTTTACTAACGTAAAAACCTGATTTTGTTAAGAATACTTTCGATTCAATAATGATATCCATTGCCTGTCTAACCGCTTCTTGGTCAACTGGCATTTTTGGGTTATCAATTGATAGTTTAGCAGTTTTACCTTCTTCTGTTAGAAAATATAATTCTAGAACATTTTCCATCTGTAGCCCCTCCTTTCTATCCGATATTCCCTTTTACCGATACTAGATTTGCCAAGTATCCAAGCGCCTTACTCCTGCTACTTCATGGACTTGAAGAGAGATAATCGCATTTGCACATCGTTTTAATGCTTCACCATCCGCCCCATTATTAATATTGGATAGTGTTCTTTTCTGGGTGATTGGTTCCCCTTGTGCATCGACCCCAACAACAAATTCAATTTGCAGCTTTGTTAACTCTAAGAATTGATTTTCCATGTTCTCACCTCCTTTTCACCTCTTATATATAAATAAAGAAACTAAAAAGGAGCATCTATAAAAATATTATTTCTCTATTCTTAGCTAGTTTGGTATTTCTCGGCAACCGATGTATTTTTCTCGATATCGTGCTGTTTATATAAATGCAATTTGTACTTTTTTGGAAGTGAAGTACAGTTTTATTCTTGGCAGAAATATCGCTGTACTGATGAATGTAAGTGTAAGACTGAAAACAAGATAGCATACATGCTTGGTGCGGGGCTTTAGCATCAGTTGAACCAATCCGCTTGTCTCCCACAATTCGTTATTGCTTCTCATTCGTTTAAAGTGAGGATTTTGGCTCCAGTTTGAACAAAAAAAAGAGCAACAGAAGTAAATCCATTGCTCTTCTTTAAAAAAGGATATTATTTAGTGAAATCAAATCGTGAATTGGCTTTCATATAGTCTGTGATAATACCCTTTATTTTGAATAAGCTCTTCATGGGTTCCATGTTCCACAATCAACCCATCATCGATGACATATATACAGTCAGCATTCTCGATTGTTTTTAAGCGGTGTGCAATTACAAAGGTTGTACGACCCTTAGTCAAATTTTTCATTCCGTTTTGAATGGCTATTTCTGTACGTGTATCAATACTCGAAGTGGCTTCATCCAATATTAAAATATCTGAATCTGCTAAAACCGCTCGTGCAATCGAGATTAATTGCCTTTGACCCTGGCTTAAGTTGATACCACCCGATGTGATGACTGTATTATATTGATTTGGCAAATGTTTAATAAACTGGTGTGCAGCAGCAATCTTAGCAGCTCGAATGACCTCCTCATCAGAGGCATCCAGTTTGCCATAACGGATATTCTCCATGATTGTTCCAGAAAACAAATATGTTTCCTGTAGAACGATTCCTATCCTTTTTCTTAAATCTTCGACTAAATAATCCTCTATTAATCTGTCATCAATCCAAATTTCACCGCTTAATCGATCATAGAATCTTGATAGCAGATTAATAATAGTCGTTTTTCCTGAACCAGTTTTGCCTACCAATGCTATGGTTTGTCCGCTTTTAGCTTCTAAGGAAATACCTTTTATAATTTCCTTCTCTTTCTCATAGCCAAATCGAACACCTTTAAATCGGACATTCCCTTTTATAGAAGTCGCTGGTATAGCTCCCCTTTTATTCTTTAAATCAGGTACTTCATCCATTATCTCAAACACACGCTCAGCTCCTGCTATAGCGGATTGAATCGTATTCATCAAATTGGATAACTGATTGATCGGTCTGAAAAATAATCTTGAATACGTAACAAAAGCAGCGATTACACCTATTGTTGTCAGCCCATGCACCGACATGATGGCCCCAGTGCCAATAATCAAGCTAAGGCCGAGATTATTGATAAAGTTATTGACAGGGCCGAGAAAACCACCATATGTATCAGCCTGTATAGCCGATTCACGCAAGTCCTCATTGATCTTTTTAAACTCCTTGATGGTTTCCTGCTCTCGTCCAAAAAGAGTGATGACCTCTTTGCCGCTTATTGCTTCTTCTACATACCCATTCAGGTTACCTAAATTTTGCTGCCTCTTGGCATAATTACGGCTGCTCACTTGGATAATCTTTTTGGATGTAAAAATCATAAGGGGTATCACAAGAAATGAGACAATAGACAACACCCAATTTAATGCAAACATGGCGATTGAGACACCAATGATTGTCAGTAAGGAAGAAAAAATCTGGACTACACTTTGGCTTAATGCATTATTTAAATTATCAATATCGTTGGTTACCCGGCTCATTAAATCGCCGGATGAGCGTTTATCAAAAAATCGGAGGCTTAATGTATGCAGGGTTGAAAATAATTCTTCTCTAATTGTCCGAATCGTTTTTAATGAAATATGTATCATCAAGTTTTGCTGGAGCCAGGTAAGAATCGCACCTGCTATATAAATAACGGCTAATAGCAAAGTCATTCGAATAGAACCATCTACATCTTTAACAAGTACATATTCATCAATTGTGATACCAATATAATAAGGACCAAGCAAACTGAACACAGTCGAAAATAGTACGCATATGATTGACGCATACAGTGTTAATTTTCGCCTTTTAAGATAGGTCCATATTCTTAGGACCGTTTCCTTTTGATGTTTTGCCTTGCTTTTAGGCCCAAATGAATGTCTGTGACCTGGTCTCATATTCACTTGTTTTTGAGTTTGCGTCTGCTGGCTCATAGATGGCTCACCCCCTGCTCACTCTGTATAGAGCATAATTCACGATAGAGTTCATTTTTTTGGTAAAGATCACTATGGCTGCCAATTCCAGTTACTTTACCATCCTCAAGAACCAAAATTTGATCCGCATGTTTTAATGATGAAAGCTTTGAAGAAATAATAATTTTAGTTGAATCCGGATATTTATTTATCAATACTTTTCTGATACGGCTTTCCGATATCGCATCCACCGCTGAAGTAGAATCATCCAATATAATTACGGATGGCTTCCGTATAAAAGCCCGAGCAATGGATATTCTTTGTCTTTGGCCACCTGATAGGTTAGTTGCCCCCTGAGTGAGTTCATATGCATAATCCGGGTCTAATTGTTCTACAAATTGAAGGGCTTCAGCATTTTGAAGAGCTTCTGTCATGTCGTCCTTTGTTGCATTTTCATTACCCTGAGTTAAATTCTGACTAATAGTTCCAGAAAATAACAACGCTTTCTGCGGTACAAATCCGACGGACTTTCGTAATTCTTGTATATCCATATCTTTGATATCTATTCCATTCAACAGGATTTGCCCTTCATCCACGTCATAAAGTCTAGGTAGTAATTTGACCAGCGTTGTCTTTCCGCTACCTGTTGCTCCAATGATTCCAAGTGTTTGTCCACTCGGTACACTAAAAGAAACATTAGAAAGAACTCTCTCCCCATTTTTGCTATAACTAAAACTCACATTTTTGAATTCCAAAGTACCTTTATCCGGTACAGCAACAAGCGGTTGGTCAGATTGTTTAATGTCTTGCTCTGTATTCAATACATCAACAATCCGCCCTGCAGATGGAAAAGCTCTAGTGATTTGCATGAGAACATTACTGCTTGTCATAAGGGAGTTCAAAATGATTGTTAAATAATTTATAAATGCTACAATTACTCCCACATTCAAGCTTCCGTTATCAACCTTAATCGCACCCATCCAAATAGCCGCAACTATTCCCATGTTAACGATAAACAATAGTATGGGCATTAACCCCATAATGACTTGGTCAGCACGGATATTGACCGCTGTTAATTCCTTATTAACAATCTGAAATTGTTTCATTTCATGGTTCTGTGTACCGAATGCTTTAATTACCCTGATTCCAGCAAGGTTTTCCTGTAATTTCGTATTGACACGATCAATTGCCTTCTGCACCATTTGAAAAAGATGACCGGCCTTCCATGTAAATAAAACGATTAATATTGTTAATACAGGTACAACTGCCAGAAGAATTGGAAAAAGTTCTCTGGCAGTAAAAAACACAATAATAATACTGCCAATAAACATAATTGGGCCACGAACAAATATACGTAAGGTCATCATGACAGCCTGCTGCACGGCTGTTATATCATTCGTCATGATGGTAATCAATTTTCCAGCACCGAATTTATCCGTATTTTCACCAGAAAAGTAATCAATCTTCTCGAAAACATCTCTGCGGAGCTCAGTTGAAAAATGAATCGCTGAACGCGTACTGAATATCGTACTTCCCATACCACCAAGCAGCCCTATAATTGCAGAGAACAGCATAATTATACTCATTGTTACTACATAACGACTATCACTCGAAGCAATCCCTTTATCAATAATATTTTGCATGATTGTCGGCTGAATCAGGTCCATAGTTACTTCCACAATCATACATAAGGGGCCAAGCAATACAATTAACTTGTATGACTTTAGATATTTGATTAATGCTAAAAAAGAATTCATAAAAATACCCACCTTCACTTATGCTGTCAAACAATCAATTTCATTTACTTAGGATAATAGCTAGAAATAGTTGCAGGATAGCTTATCTCGGATGTCTTAATTTTCAGACTCCATATCTAAATCTGAATCCTACCCTTTCTTTCCGATTGTTACATAGGATTCTTCCCCAGCTATCCATTTCTCAAAAATTAACCATAAATAAACACCCCAAAAGTCAGATTCGAAATCCAACATTTGGGGTGTGAAAAAGCTCAGAGGATCATAAAACGTTTGAATATGAGTCTTCTTATTTTTAAAACCTGAATGCCTTTTAACTTTCTATGTCATAGAAACCAAAAAGGAATATAAGGTGCAGTAGACTCAATAGATCATTATTTCTTTTTCATTCCTTTATTAATTTTCTTTTTTCTGACCCGAATCGTTCTCATTTTTTTCAGACGAAACTTAGGTGTCTTACCTTTTATGTATCTGGCAATGATAAAGATAATATAAATAGCAATGGCAACATAGAAAAATTCAGGAACACTTTTAAACCCTGACTTTGCAATAAGATAAAACATATACAATAGGAATAAAGTTATAATGACCGTATAATAATTTAATTTTACCTTTTTGAAGCTTGGGATTTTAATGGTACTGACCATCAAGATTGCCAAACTAAAGAATATAATGACAAATACGCTGACATGAATCCAGTTTTCAAATAGTACTAAAAAGGCAACAAGTCCCCCTGCAAATGTAATTGGGATTCCTTTAAAATGCTTTAATGATTCCTCAGTAGGCGTAATATTAAATCTTGCAAGTCGATAACATCCAAAAAGCGGGAACAAACCGGCAATCAAAAGACCATATTGTTCAAAATCGTATAAATATGTATAAGATGCTAAAAAGGCAGGCGCGACCCCAAATGATACAATATCAGCCAATGAATCAAGCTGTTTTCCCATATCATCGGCTACCCTTAAAATTCTTGCCATTCTTCCATCCAGCGCATCAAGCATCAATGCAATAAAAATGAGTATAGTCGCATTTCGCACATCCCCGCTGATAATGTAAGAAATGGACAGATAACCACAATAAAGATTTCCTAAAGTCAATAAATTTGGTATATGTTTCTTCATTCTTCACATCCTCAATTTTGTTCGTACTTCATTTGAAGTTATAAGTGCTATTATATCTTAAACTATTAATTAAATTTTATCAAAAGTACCCATATAATGTAATCAAAATAATCTCATTTTAACAATAAGTTCATTTATCAATGGAATAATAGCACCAAGGAATATTATTCTTCCTACACAACTCATTATGTAAATGGGAATAGAATCTTATTCTTTATCAATTCGTTTTATAATACGGGCCGGATTACCGCCAACAACCACATTATCTGGAATACCTTTCGTTACAACAGTTCCTGAGGCAACCACTACATTGTTTCCAATTGTCACCCCTGGATTAATAACCGCTCGGCCGCCAATCCAGACATTGTCACCAATTGTGACCGGCTTTCCATATTCATTTCCTGAATTTCATTCATCAGGGTTGAGCGGGTGTGTGGCTGTATAAATATGAACACCAGGGCAAGCATGCAATTTTGACCAATTCGAACTTCGCATGTATCTAAAATAACACAATCAAAATTGGCATAAAAGTTTTCACCAACATGAATATTGTACCCATAATCACACCTAAAAGTCGGTTCAATATAGCAATTTTTTTCGGTTGAACCGAGTAACTTTTTTAATAAAGCGGTTCGTTCTGCATAATCAGTTTCCATTGTCTGATTATATAGTCTCGTAAGCTTCCTGGCACGGAGACGTTCATTGGCGAGCTCTTCATCTTGGCCTATATAATTCTCCATTAATCATTTTCTGTTTCTCAGTTGCCATACTTCACCCGCTCCCCATAGTACATCCTTTTAAATCTTTCTCAGCTTCACTGAGGAAATAGAATGATCTGAATCCTTCTTAAGAATAATGTTCGCTCTCGTTTTAGTTGGAGCTATATTTAAATCCAAGTTGATTTTGTTAATGGTGTTCCATATATTTGTTGCAATTTCGTCTGCTTCTTCATCCGTCAAATCGGCATAGCGGTGGAAATAAGATTCCGGATTGGCGAAAGCGGTTTTACGAAGCGTTTTAAAACGTTCAACATACCAATTATAAATATTATTTTCAGTGGCATCGACATAGATGGAGATGTCGAAGAAGTCTGATACATAAACACTTGGGAAATGATCATCCTGTTTAGGAGTCTGCAGAACATTAATCCCTTCCACTATTACGATATCCGGTTGTTGAATGACAGTATATTGGTTAGGCATTATATCATAATACAGATGCGAATATATAGGTGCCTTCACCTTTGGATGTCCAGCTTTAATCCTAGATAAAACCTTGATTAATTCCTTCGTATTATAACTCTCAGGAAAACCTTTTTTGTCCATTATTCCTCTTTCCTCCAGCACAGCATTAGGATAGAGGAATCCATCGGTTGTGATAATTTCTACCTGTGGAGTATTTGGCCATCGGGATAAAAGAGCCTGAATAATACGGGCTGTTGTACTTTTCCCTACAGCCACACTTCCTGCTACACCAATAACATATGGCACTTTTCTTGTAGTATTCCCAAAGAATGTGTCCGTGACCGTGTGCAGCATTTGTGATGAGTTCACATATAAATTTAATAAACGGGTTAACGGCAGATAAATAGTCGTAATTTCCTCAACAGAAAGCTTTTCATTAACACCTTGAAGTTCTTCTATTTCCGATTGAGTCAATGTCATTGGCGTATTAAATCGCAAGTTAGCCCAGTCTTTTTTTGAAAAATATCTGTATGGCGAAAAATTTGGCATGGTATCTCCCTTTTAATCTCTTTCTCAATCAACAGTATAAACTTTGCCAAACGGTTTTTCCACTGCAATAATTATTTTTCCTAAATTTCAACATTTGACCCAATTCCAAGTTAAATGGTATGATTTTCATAAATTGACGAAAACTAGAGGGAGATTTTCCTAATGACACATATACATATCATTCATGAAAATGATGACTGGACCAATCATTTAATTAATAGAATGGAAGAATTAAACCTTCCATACAAAAACTGGCATTTAGCTGAGGGCTTAGTCGATTTGACGGATACACCGCCAGATGGTATTTTTTACAACCGTATGAGTGCGTCATCCCACACACGCGGACACCGTTATGCACCTGAACTTGCTAGCGGAGTAATCAACTGGCTCGAACGTCATAATCGAAAAGTATTTAACGGTTCAAAGGCTTTAGGAATGGAAATCAGCAAAATCAATCAATATACAGCTCTTCAAGCTTCAGGTATCAAAACTCCTGCCACGATTGCAGCTGTCGGTCGGAGTAATATCATTTCTGCCGCTAAAAAACTTGGAATGACACCTTTTATTACTAAACACAACAGAGCTGGAAAAGGTCTTGGTGTGCAGCTATTTCAATCTGTAGAAGCCCTAGAGGAATACGTAAACAGCCCTCTTTTTGAAGAGCCAGTAGATGGGATCACACTCATACAGCAATATATCCTCTCTCCTGATTCTTCAATAACCCGTTGTGAATTTATTGGAGGAAAATTTCTTTATGCTGTTCGTGTTGATACATCAAAAGGTTTTGAATTATGTCCTGCCGATGCCTGCCAAATAGAGGATTTATTTTGCCCAGTTGGAGAACAAGAGGATATATCTCCGCAATTTAAAATTATTAAGGATTTCAATGATCCTATTATTGCGAAATACGAAGAATTTCTTACCTCAGCAAGTATTGACATTGCCGGAATTGAGTTTATCCGTGATCAGGATGGAATGATTTACACATATGATATCAATACAAATACAAACTATAATTCCGACGCCGAAGCTGAGGCAGGCCTATATGGAATGCTTGAGCTCGCAAAATTTTTGGGAGCCGAATTAGATAAAGCAAATAGGTCTTAATCTAGCCTGTAGTTTTAATATTCTTTACCTATAATCTTAAAGAACGAAAGACCTCCAATTGTTTTTACAATTGGAGGTCTGTTAATTATATAATGAAATTTATTTTCATATAGAGCTAACTATACCATTACCAATTAGATGGTATTAAAGTTAATTTAACGTATTATTTATTGAATCATTTCTTGTATTAATTAGCAAAACGACTAACCCAAAGTCAAAAAATAATTTATGGGTTCTTTGTCTCTATAAAAAGAGAGGTAAACGCGACTTGCAGCAATGTAGTAGCTATTGGCAAGTCCCGGTTATTTTCAGCCACTAATGCACAAGTTAATGAACCGTACAACAATAACACCGCAAATACATATACGGTTAACTTTCCATTAAATAACCGATTAATTATTTTTGTAGTATTAATTATTGATACGATTATCAACAAAAAAATACTTATTCCAATATACTTTAATACACTAAACTCTGTTAATACGTTTTCTGCAGACCACTGGATAGCATAATAGATACCTGATGCGAATAAATAAGTTTTTACTCCGTCAAAAATGATTGTTTTAACATTGACCTTAATTGCGTCATTTGGACTATGAACTTCCTTAATAATATATAGAGGAAACAACACTATTAAATATATTCCCACAGAAACCCAGTTTACTCCATAATTTAATAGGAGGGATAAAAATTCCGGGATTTCTCCAACGTCTGCTTCAGTTAACCAAGGTTTAATTAACCCCTCCGTGTAAAACAACAAGAAACAAACACATCCAAACAATAATATCGCTATGGTTAATATCCGCTTTTTATTTAAATATATATATTGTACAATCTTTGCCTGAAGTGTCCTTATATTATCAAACTTGATTAGTTGATTTAACCATGATGGATTTATATAGAAATACAAGCTTGTAAAGATCATCCATGCAAATAATATCCCAAAATAGATTAATACATTAGCTATATTAAAATCAGTTGGAAGAACTTCTTGTAAATAATACAAAGATACTAAACACAATAAAATATAAGAACCTGAAGTTATCCCAATCATTATAATTGGTCTATAAGTAATCTCTCGCTCTATTTTTCTTATTCTTCCTTTAGCCGTTTCATCACTTACTTTGTTGTAATGAACCAGTGCTTTTTTATAATTCTTAGTAGTGCCTTTCCCTTTATAATAACAGTCACCTAAATCTAAATGAGCTTGATTGTAAAAATCATTCGAAGCATGCAAATTATTGACAAATTCCTTTAAATGACTAAAACCAACTTGTTCATTTTTTACGCAACCCTCTCCACTGAAACACATCTGACTTATCCGATACAACGAATTTTTATTATTTCCTTTTTTAGAATTGTTTTTATTTATCGCCTCTTCATGTAATTTTATTGCCCTATTCAGATCCCTAGGAAGGCTATCTGTACCTGTATAATATAATTCAGCTAATTCATACAGTGCATAACTGTGATCAATAATATTAGATTCTTTAAAATGCTCAAAAGCTTTATCAAACTCTTTATTTTTTAATGCCTCACGACCACAATGATACTCATAATCTTTTATAGAAAGAACTTTTTGCAATGTTTGTTGAGTATCTTCCTCTCCAAAATCCTTATGCCCGACATTGGCGATATAATAATCCGTAACAGGAGAAATACCTTTAATGCCAAAATACTTGTGGTTTTTTAATAAAAACAAGATGAATTTTTTTTCATCGATACCTTCTTCTTTTACTTTCTCCAATAAAATATCTTTGAAATAAATGGTAGTAATATCCTTATCTTTTATATTCAGTAATAATTGGATAAACATTGAATATTTTAGAAAATGTTTATATTCCTCATAGTGATCTTTGAAATCATTTGTTAAGAACACTTCTTTTTCAAACTTTTTCAGGATATCCTTCTTATTAATATATTTTTTATAACTACTATCATTTGGGTGCTCATCATATATTTTTTGTAAATCATCTTGTTTTTGCTTGATTTTATTTTTGACTGTTTCATAGTTTGCTTTTTCATCAAATCCAAAAGCAGTAAATAAATTCACTTCTCCTAACTGTTTCAATTCATTTTCATAAATGGCTAGCTTATTAAGTAGATTCATTGATATGGCTTCATCTGGTCTTTCTTTAGCTTTAAATATCTCTTTGACTATTTTTTCAATTTCCGATTCATCTAGATATTGATGGTATTGTTTCTTTAAAGCTTCAAGATCCATATCCTCTTCATTAGATTCGATTAATCTAGTTTTTAGTTCCGATTGCTTCTCCTCTTTAATTTTCAAGTAATACCGTTGTCGTTCTGTCGGATTTTTTAAAATATCAAATTCATGTGCTTTCAATCTCTTTAAATTTTCAGACGCTTCATCGCTTTTCTTACCTAAATGTTTTAGCTTTAATTGCTTCCATCTGTTTTCCGTTTCTAAAAAAGCTTTATTTATTTGCTCTTCATACTCAGAAGTAGGATTTAATATCAGCGACTCATCCACTTTAAGTTTAAACAAATCAAAATAATTATCATTCGTCATATCAATCACCACATTCCAAGGTTGTATGATTTTCTTCTTAATTGAATGATTGGTGTTTATTACGTTCTATAGCTCGTTTTGTTTCCTCAGTGGATAAAGAGTTCGAAACATCAAAAGTACCATTATACATACTATTTGTTTCTTTATGAAAGGCACTAACTTCCAATAAACCAGCACTATTCATGCGAAGTGTGATCTCAATAGGTGTTCCCTTCGGCATGCTATTTGGAAACTCAAGTATTCCTGATCCAATTTTATTACCTTCTTCAAGTTCAGCCTTTGCACTCATAGTAAATGATTCATATACGTCAATATCCACTCCAACTTGCCCTTCATCCATCGTATAAAACATCAGGGTTTGTTTTTGTGGAAGTTCATCATTTCTTTTTATAAAATTAAAGATTACTAGTTTATCTCTGGAAGAGCTTTCATAGGCTGCTGTTCCGTATGTTCTTGGAGAAACATTTGTAAAAATCATGCCACGCGATTCTTGCTTTTGAACCATATGTCTTGGCAGTACATCTTCATACTGTTTGATTATGCTTTCATTTCCCTCCTGAATCGCTTCTTTCACAAAATCATAATCTTGCTCGCCAACTGATTTTTTTACCAATTGCCAGTCTTCTTCACTGAATTCCACATAATCATTGCTTGCACAAATGGCCGCTCCCTTTGCAACAGCCTCATCCAAGTCTGCTTCTTTTGCTTTAATACCATATTTACTCTGAATTAATTTTGATACTTGAGGCATTTTGGAAGAACCCCCGACTAATAATATGTCGGTAAGTTCTTCATGAAGATATTTATTTATTTCTTCATTCGTTATAGCTTCAATATCTTTTCCATATTTTTTCGCTGCAGCAATTTTCAAACATTTATCTGTATAACTAATACTTCTTTCTAATAGATCCTTCGTTTTTTCATCAAATTCGTTGCGTGTCATCGTAAAGTTTATTCGTCCTGAATCACCAATAATCATAATTGGTGCTGATTCTCTGTTGCTCAGAGTTATTTTAGTTTGTTCCGCCTTTAAAAATAACTCCTGTAAGATATCCAGGTTTTCTCTAGGGTCTTCACCCTTTTCTTCTATATATTTTTCAGCAAAATATTGAACAAGTGCATCATCCCAATCTTTCCCGCCTAATGTATGACTACCATCTGTACAAATAACTCGCGGAATACCATCGTGGACTTCAATAATCGTAACGTCAAATGTACCTCCGCCTAAATCATAAACCATAACGGTTTGTTCTTTACCCTTATTAACATGAGCATAATTTAATGCTGCAGCTGTAGGCTCTGGGATAATATTCATTACATTTAAACCTGCAATCTTGCCTGCAGCCTTAGTTGCCTCTCTTTCAGCCATACCAAAATAGGCAGGACAGGTAATCACCACATCCTTAATATCTGGATTTCCATCACTTAATTTCCCTATTTTCCTTAGCTCAGCATTAGCATCCTTGACTATTTTCGTAAGAATCTTTGCCGAAATCTCTTGTGGAGACATACTTATTCCATGAATTGTTCTCATAATTGGCGCCTTTGTTTCATCGTCTATTTTCCCCATATCACGCTTAATAAAGGCTACCGTATTATCCGGTTCAGATACCAAGCTTTGTTTTGCTACTTCTCCTACTACAATATTTTCCTGTGATTCAAAATAAACAACAGATGGTGTTGTAGCATTGCCTTCTGCATTTTTTAATACAATTGGATTTTGGTTTTCATCGATATACGCCACACATGAAAAAGTTGTTCCCAAGTCAATTCCTAGTCCTTTGACCATTTGCCCTCTCTCCTTCCCATTAGCTTGTTTTCGATTTTATAAGTCTATTTCTCTTAATAAGAGCATTTATTCTATATTAATATAATTTCTCTAAATTCTTATAATTAAACGTTAATTCAAGTTATTTAACGATTTTTTATACCTGATTGGTTGGTCAGATTAAAGTTTGTAATTATATAAAAGAGAAAAAGTGAATTAACAGCTACGGTATCAAATATCGTATATTAATTTTTATAACGAATAAAAACACAAAGGCTTTACTGCCATTGTGCTCTTAGAATAATGGTTCAAACTTATGTATATGTTGTAATCAAGCACTTGAATTTGTTTATCCATCAAGCAACACTTATAATAAACCTGATTCTATACAAATAAAGGAGTTTCTATCGTGATTGAATTTTACAGCTGGCACTTATTAAAAAATTATTTAATAACAGAATACGATTTTCAGGAGCACGGACTTGAAGAAGCATTCAGCACATTCGAAAGAAAGGTAATTTTAAAGCATGGATTAACAACTAGTGCTCAGCCTGCCACTTTTCCCTTTAATTGGTTAACAGAAGATGGAGTGGATGTGACACTTAACTTTGCCTTTATCTTTGATGAAGAGGAAGAAGAAAAAAAGTATGCGATTGTTATGTATTGATACATATACGTGAGGATTACGCCCAGATGATTATTTAAAATACTCTGGATATAATCCTTTATTAATTACACAATATTGGTACTTAACATTCTTCTTTCCGGATACTCACCAGTTTAACAAATTCCATTAATACCAGTAGAATTATTCTCATCAATCGTTTTCAACCTTTTTAGCCACTTCACCATGCATCCATTCTCAAAAAAGCTTAGCAGAGCCCCCTCACTGAATCGCTCCGCTCGAGTGGCACCCATAATGAGTGCAAGGATACATTGGGCATCGAGAGAATCCTCATCCGCATTACGCATTGCTTCCTGATTCCATTTAAGACCATTCCTCTCCAAAATATCACTGTAACTGGTCAAATTGTATTCCGGATGGGATTCGGAAAAGTGATAGAATTCCTTAACAAATAAATTTATAAGCTTTTTATACATGACATATGGCATTTGGATGGATTGCCCTAGTGTTTCATTATACTCTCGATCTATAAACCATTCACCAAAGGAATCCGTATCACAAATTTTAGGTATATATTTTGTTAGTACTGTGAACTTACCAGAGTGATGTTCGTTCTTATAAAGACACCAGTCATCGTAAATAGACTGCAGTTCATCATCCAAATAGGTTAATACCTTTTCCTTCAGGGTTTCAGGTACTCCGTAATACGCTTCCGCTATAGCGCCGGTAATGGCTGCCAGAGTATCACTATCTCCACCAATCGAAATGGCATTACGAATTGCATCTTCAAAGGACGTTGATTCTAAAAAAGCAACAATCGCTTGCGGAACGGTCTCTTGGCATATCTCATTAAACACGTATGTGTCTCGGATTTGATCAATTGAGAAATCTAAATGATAGTAATAACCATTAATCCTATTTTTAATTTCACTTTTGGTAAATCCACGTCTCGCCATAAATATGGCTAGAGCGGTAGCCTCAGCACCCTTTATTCCCTCTTCATGATTATGGGTTGTTCTGGTAACAATCTTAGATAAATCCTTTGCTTCATTCTCGGTTCTGGCTAAAAAACCTACAGGACTTATTCGCATCGCTGCCCCGTTTCCAAAACTGTTATAAGGTTCGGGATTATCACTGAAGACCCATTTCGCAAACATCCCACCAAACCCACAATTCGGATATTTACGCCCCAATTCTTGCATAAATGTAATCGACATACTCTCAAGCAGTGTCTCGTACTCACCGTCATAATCCCTTGCAGTGATAGAAGAGTGAATAGACCCTTCTGTCTCCATAAAAGCTTTAGCAATCGCAAGAGTCATAATGCTGTCGTCCGTTACTCGGCACTCTTCGGTAAACAACTCAAATTCCTTGCTACGATGATTATTAAATTCAAAACGAGATCCAACAACATCACCTATAATCGCACCAATCATAAATAATCCCTCTCTCTCATTACTCAACTCACTATTTCAAGGCTTAAAAAACGAAAGGAAATTTAGACAGACAACTGTAACAACCTTTAAGTCATTAGCATTACCTTGGTAATAAAAAATCAAATTTCTAATGTTCCAGCTTCTCTTACTGAGGTTTCATTGTTCACGAAAACAAATATAGTTTGCAAAAGAGCTATTCAAATTTTTAAATATATCTACACTTCAGTAACCACTCACAGTATAAAATTAATTATATATACGTCTCCACCAATATTTTAATATAACATCAAGTGGTTCATATACCTATAAATCAAAAATCAGATTTTTAATTTTACTTTTTCACACGGCATATAAAAAACCCTAATCTCCGCTCAGAGATTAGGGTACTTTCATTCGAATTAAAACTGTTTCAATCTGTGTCATTCACTCAACCTAGAGTATACTATATGTGTGTACACATGATCTGTTGGTTTTAATGACATATGCTCGCTATTTTTTATTCGTCTTCAACTAATCTTTAGACTAGCGTCTAAGTACGCATTATAGCGCCATTAGGCTTTGGTATATCTTGTTCCATGATCTGATTCATTTTACAAAAATGATTAAAGAATTGCTGTGCAAGTTCTCGTTCATTCGGGTCACTTTTCAACGAAATGATAGCAAGTAAAATTTGAGCCATCCATAAATTATCGAAATAACGGTATTTACCTGTATTCCATGTCATTTTTTCTGGATTTTTCTCATTTACATAATATTCCCAGAAAGCCAACTGATCTGATTCCTCTTCTGTAAGTTGGATTCTGTATTTTGAATGAGCAGGAATAATTCCATCTTCACACATCTTTCCGACAAAATTTTCATGCACCATATAGACACCTAAGATACGTCTGTCTTTTTCAGACATATTGGAATCGACTGCAGTTAACAGGACAGCGCTATTTTGATGTAAACGGACTGGCTTGTTCGGATTTCCTTTGTTTTTACCGCTTTTTATTACACCCGAAAAAACCTTCCACTCTGAAAGAGAACTATTCTGTTCTTCTGTGTCACACCAAAAAACCATTTGTGATTCAGGATGTAGCTTATGATGCTTCATAAGTTTTTCGTGTTCTACGCGAAGTTCCTGTTTTTTTCGTTGTAGTTTTTTTTCTTCTTCCTTTTTCCATTCTTCCTCTTTTAGTTCGTCTTCCTTTTTTTGTATAATTTCTTCGAGTGACTTAGCATCACTTTTATCATGTAGTTTTAGATGCTCTCCAAAAACATCAGGGTAAACAAACATTTTATTTTCCGATTCGAAATTTATTTCAATTTTAGACTCATTATGCCCAACTATACTACCCGTTCCAAAACGTTTGTGTGTAACTTTCTTATTGATTAGATTCATTATTAAAGTCCTCCTTGTATATAAAAACTCGTTTACTAATAAAGTGAAACTTTGCTCGGTGAAGGTTTTCTTTCATCCCCTCCCGAGCATTCGTTGAACCAATCGGGTTCTTACCGACGCTTATCTCCGCCTTAACCGTGATTGCTTCTGCTTACGTTTGAAGGCGGAGTCTTAGCACCAGTTTGAACGGGATAAATAGTTTATTGAAAATTTTATTCAACTAACTTACTTTAAAGCTTAAAAAACATCTGAATTTTCCTTCGTTTTATAAAAGTATATAAAAAAAAACGTATGCAAATTCTATCTGTAAAGAAAAGTCCAGCGGAATTTGAAATACGATAAAAAACAACTGTAAAACTATTATACCATTTTTTTGATATTTTTACAAATTAATTATTGACAAAACATTTTGTGTTGATGTAAAATGAAATTTTATTCCACGCACTTACGTATAATAACCATAAATTTAAGGTGTATAAAAAGGCGCAAAACTCTAAGGAAATCCGCTTAAATCACCGCTGATTACCGGTGATAAACAGGGGTGAATATAATATACAATAAGTTGATTCCTTTCCTGGAAAATTAACCGATGAATGAATCCGTGCCACGAACCATATATGCGGAACATTACATAAAAAGACCCTGATTTTCACAAAGATTATATGAACGAAATTAGGGTTTTGATTAAAATCTAGATGTTATAACTTCTCAATGGATTAAATGATATTGAGACTCATTAATCAAAGATTATTTACTAAAACAATTGTGACAAACCATTAATGAGTGAATAACCTCCCATTATCGCCATACCAATAACGATAACTACACCAAAAACAGTAAGCCATAAAGGCTGTTTATAGTCTCCTACTATTTTCTTCTTATAGGCTGCTATTAGCATAACACCAAGAGCCACAGGAAGAATCAAACCATTTAATGCCCCCACCAGCACGAGAATCTGTACAGGCTGGCCAATTGTCGCGAACACTGCCGTTGAAATAACGATAAAAGCAATGACAAACCATTTTTGATAACGATCAACAAAACTACTAAAGGTTTTGATAAAGGAAACCGATGTATATGCTGCACCTATAACTGAAGTAATGGCAGCAGCCCACATTATGACCCCAAACATTTTATATCCTACATTCCCTGCAGCTTGCTTAAAGACAGAGGCTGCCGGATTACCGGCATCCAAAACAAAGCCCTGTGAAACCACTCCCAATACTGCTAAAAACAAAAATATTCGCATGATGGATGCAATGCCAATGGCACTAACCGCACTCTTAGTAACTTGAGGTAAATTTTGTTTTCCAGTCAACCCGGCATCAATTAATCTGTGCCCACCCGCAAAAGTTATATAACCACCGACTGTTCCTCCAACCAATGTGACAATCGCCAGCAGATTAATCTCATCAGGCCACACTGTATGTACAAGAGCTTTGGCATAGGGAGGATTAGCTGTGAACATTACATAAACAGTAAGAAAAATCATAATAAAGCCCATAATTTGTACAAACCGATCCATTACTTTACCAGCCTCACGAACTAAGAATATTCCTACCGCAACTAATCCACTTAAAAGCGCACCCCATTTTGCATCGACCCCAGTGATTACATTGATACCGAGTCCTGCCCCCGCAATATTCCCAATATTAAATGCTAATCCCCCTAATACAATTAAAGTAGCTAAAAAATAACCTAATCCCGGTAGTAATTCATTCGCTATATCCTGCGCCCTCTTTTCTGATACAGCTATAATTCTCCAAATATTCACCTGTGCCCCAATATCTATAATAATGGATATCAAAATAACAAAGCCCATACTCGCCAATAGCTGTTCAGTAAATACAGACGTTTGTGTTAAAAATCCTGGGCCGATCGCTGATGTGGCCATTAAAAAGGCAGCCCCTACTAAAATACTCAAATGCGATTCTTTCTTTTTCATACGACTCCCCCATCCAGCTTTGGCTCATTAGTTAGAATAACAACCAGCTGTATTCAAATGTCTTCCAAAGAGATTTTTTATATCAATTCATTTATGAAACGATCTATTTTTTGAATTTCGATATCTTCTCTTTTTAATGTTTCTGAGATTTGCTTTGCAAATTCCAACGCGTTTTCTCCATCTCCATGAATACAGACTGTATCTGCTTTTATCGTTATCACCTCATCCTGAACGGAAGTAACCCTCTGCTCTTTCACCATACGAACAACTTGATGAATGGCTTTTGTTGGATCTTTAATCAATGCATTGGCTTCCGTTCTGGAGGTTAATGTTCCATCCGCCTGATAAGTGCGGTCTGAAAAAACCTCACTGGCAGCACGTAAACCAATACGTTTGGCCGCCTTCACCAATTCTCCACCGGATAATCCAAATAAAATCAATTCAGGATCGACATCATATACCGCTTCCGAAATGGCTTCGGACAGAGCAACATCCTTTGCCGCCATATTAAATAAAGCTCCGTGCGGTTTTACGTGCTGTAGCTTGCCTCCCTCTGCCTTTGTAAACGCATATAATGCACCGATTTGATAGATTACCAGATCATAGGCTTCCTCAGGACTAACCCTCATTTCCCTGCGCCCAAAACCTATTAAATCCTGAAAGCCCGGATGTGCTCCTATTCCAACTCCCTTCGAAAGCGCTAACCGTACTGTTTTCTTCATTGTCGATGGATCGCCTGCATGAAAACCACAGGCTATATTAGCTGAAGATACATAATTTAGTATCTCTTCATCTCGCCCCAATCGATACTGCCCAAAGCTTTCTCCCATATCGCAATTAATGTCAATCTTATACATATTGTTTCCCCTTATTAAATTTCATCCCAATTCCCCTTTTTAAAATTTTCAGTTGTTTTTCTTGATTAATATAAAGCTGCTGCGCCTCATCCAATGTGACGAATTCAAATTGCAAAGAATCACCTGGTTTTGCCTGGGCAACAACTGGCAAATCAACCGAAATAACTTCTGCTATTTTTGGATAGCCGCCGATCGTCTGACTATCAGCCATCAATATAATTGGTTTCCCATTTGCAGGAACCTGTATCGTCCCAAAAGTGACGGCTTCTGAAATAATCTCTTTCTGCTTAAAAAGTTCAAGCGAGACTCCATCAAGACGATAACCCATTCTATCTGATTGAGGAGAAATTTTATAAGATTGCTTAGAAAAGGCATCTATACTCCTTTTTGTAAATTCTTCAAAATGCCTACCCTTTAAAACCCTTACCTTTTTACGGCCTTCTGGCTCTATATGCAACAAGTCCGAAGCAAACCACTTCGTGCTAATTACATCCCTCTCAAGTTTTAAAGGACCAGCCCCTAAGTGATCGCCCTTTTGCAAAGGTCTCCCTTTGAATCCCCCTATTTGTGCACGTAAATAAGTGGAATAGCTCCCCATCACTTTTGGAATCTTTATGCCCCCGCGTATTGCTAAATAGGCACGGCATCCTGTCTTAGGCTGGCCGAATGTCAGAACATCCCCTTTTTGAATGTGAATAGGACTTGCCATTTGCATTGGCCTGCCATTTAAAGAAGGGGATAAGTTTCCTCCGCACAAAGAAACTATCGTATTCTCTAAAAATCGTATAGTTGGACCATAGAGGGTCATTTCAATCGTCGGTTCATTTTCATGATTCTGGACCAACAGATTTGCCATTCTATGAGATAACGGATCCATTGCTCCGCCTGTGATAATCCCATATTTTTTAAATCCATACCTTCCTAAATCCTGAATGGAGGTTAACAAACCCGATTTTTCAATTATTAACATTGCCGTTCCCCCTCCAGACTGACATACTCTTCATGGCTAATTGGTTTAAATTGAACCCGGTCCCCAGCTTGCAATAAAGTGGGTGACGAATCAGTTGGATTAAATAATTTCAGAGGAGTTCTGCCAATCAACTGCCAACCTCCTGGTGTTTCAATTGGATAAATTCCTGTTTGTTCACCAGCAATTCCTACCGTTCCCGGGGGTATATTTTGTCTTGGCGATTTTCTTCTTGGTGCTGAAATTTCCTTAGACATTCCTCCAATATAGGGGAATCCAGGTGCAAAACCAAGCATGTATATAAGATAATCACCACTTGAATGAATCTCAATAACTTCCTGTTCAGTTAAATAATTATATTTAGCCACATATACTAGATCCGGACCGTATTCTCCGCCATAGCAAATTGGAATTTCCACTCTTCTTTGTTCGTTTTTAATTGATGGTTGAAGACGGTCTAGCAATCTTTTTAATTCACTAGTGATTACTTCATATGGTAGCCGACTTTCCTGAAATGCTCGATAAACATATTCAGGAGAATAAAATAAGGTAAGTGTTGTATACGCGGGAACCACCTCAATCAGCCACTCAGGTTGCTCACTTTCCAATATGTTGCTTATCTTTCGGACAGAGTTATAGGTCTCTTCATCTATCTCTTTGCCAAATTCAATTAAAATTGCTCGGTCTCCAAGTGGATGTAACGAATAATTCAACTACCATCCCTCACCTTCCATCCCATTCAAGAGAAATATGTAATGTTTTGTAGGAATAATAAAAATCTCCAGATATTCCATTATTATACTTTAAGTGTTTGAATTATTAAAATATTTAAATTATCACCATTTATAATTTACTCCATTCGTTATCGTTGTAATTATCCTTACTTCAATTCAATTCTTCTGTTGATAAACTGAACCAAGATAATATCGAACAAGATAGTATGGCAATGATCATTCTTAACAGCAAGAAAGCGAAGTCCTAAATGAAAAAGTAAAAAAGACAGAGAAATAATCTCCCTGTCTTCAATCTTAATATTCATACGTTAATGGCATCATAAACCTTTATTCGATTAGCCCGACCAAAACTAACCTCATAAAAGCTCAACATAAGCTTTTGATTTTAAAGGATTTACACATTACTTGAAGAGTAATTCAGTTTAAAGATGGAAAGTTCCTTCTCAATCTCGCTATCTATTAACACTTCATTTACTGTATCCTCTTTTGGATTAAGTTCTTTATAGGACTCTTTATCGATAATTTCCCTTTTAATCCGTTCAATATGCTTCTTGCAGTTCCCTCTGTCTAACTTTTCAGAAATCACCAATTCCTGTAATGCTATTTTCTGTTTGATAATAAAAGCTTCTCGATTGCTTTTATCATTATCTAAAACACAAAGGGCTTTATTTAGCCTATATTGATATTCTTGGATTCTTTGATTATGCATATCTATTATTTCATTCAGACATTGTAATTTCTGCTGTTCCTTAACTTTTTCTCGAATCATTTCCCTGGCAGCTGTATCTTTCTTATGATCCACATACTGTGTGACTAACTTATTTATACTTTCAATTCGAATAAGCTTGTTCGATTGTTTCATATCCAAGTAATGACCGATTTCTATATGCTTTGCTAATGCTAACTTTAAAATTTGAATGTTCTCCTCTAAAATTTTTATAGCATCATCTAATATTTGGCGGTAATCGTTCAATTCTTCAATAAATAACTCTTTATCTGTTTTGAAAAATCGGGTTATCTTTTTTTTTAAGTTTTTCATGCTACCTCACCCTTAGTTGTATAATTTATATAATTAGTTATCCGATACCCTTTTTCGTCGGTCAAAAGAAATGATTGCCGTATAATAATCATATTATGTAAAAAAACTTTTATTTCATGCAGTATACTTGTATTATGATTACAAAACCTACTAATCAAATTAGTTTCATTATTACACTCATAGTATAAATATACACTTATTTCAGTTTATCAATCCACTATTTGTTTTCAACTAAACTGCTCTTTAACAGCATAAAAGAAGACCGTCAATTTGACAGCCGTGGACTTTCGCTATAGTTTGATAGAATACCGGGCTCCAAAGGGTGAGACTAAATAGTTCATCATTCAACATAATTTAAATATCCTATTATCCCCTAACATTTTTGCTTGGCTTGCTCAATATAAATTTTATCCATTTAATCTTCTTTTATCCAATATTCCGAAAAATCCTTGCTGCGATTCATAAATCCATACACAATAAGCTCTCTTCTAATTGTTGCAAAATCACCGTAAATTGTTTTCAATACTTCGTTAATTTCTATTTCTGAATATACTCTCCCCAGTTCAAAACGTTCACTTATATTTTGTAAAATGATCAGCTTTCTTTTCTCCTTACTCGGAAAAGTATCTAATTGACCACTCAAACCTTCTTTAAAATAGGCTGACAAGACCTTTTGCTTTTCCTCTTCTGTTGTTACATAGCGTATATTCACCATGTTTACCCCCTAAAATCAACTATGTTTCTATTTTTTTAGTAATAATATTTACAATCTCATATTCAGGTAATGTTCCATCTACAATGAGGTCAGAAATCGGTTTGATCGTATTCAACATATGAAGATATCCCCTTCTTCCCCAACCAATGTAGTAATTTAAATCCATCATAATCTCCTCAACGGCACCATTTCTAAAATCTCGAGTTAATCTTCGTGCCATGGCAATATCCAGTGGAGTATCAATAAATACTGCAAAATCAATAATTTCCTTCATTTGACTATGTAAATTAGCGAATGGAAAATCTACTATTATGTAATCCAGCGGTTCATTAACTAACTTTTTTATATCTGTAAGAAGCGGTGATAAATCCCAATCATCTGGATTACCTCTATTATCAATCCAATTAATCATGTCATTGGGACCATTAAAATCATAATCATCAAAGGATAGAGTTCCACTATTTTGCAAATTATTTTTCAGGTAAGAGGTGATGGTCGTTTTTCCTCCACCTGAAACAGCAGCAATTGAAATAACAAACGGACACTTTCTTTTTTTATATTTCTCCAATTCAAAAATCCTTTCATATAACCAGCATTCTATTCCTTTGAGTACTTGACTAACTTTGCAGTTCCACCGTCTTTTATTGACTTTGCAATCCTTTCACATTTTTTAATGGCCCATATATAAAAGCAGGTTTCTTCTTGTTGGGAAGCCTGCTCCTTCTGTCCTTTCCAAAAATATTTTCTCTACACATTCAATTATCTAGATTTTAAGTTCCTAATTACCGAAGCCTGAAGTTAAATGATTGTCAAAATTTTACGGCTGGATTCCATTCTATTGAATCATTGAAGCCCGTCCTTGTATGTCGCCTAAGCTTTTCTCGGTGATATATCCTCTTCTAATACTTTTAGATGAATCACTCGCTACTTAATTTCTTTTAACTTACTAATAATGCTATCTGCAATAACATGCCAAGTATCATAATCCACCGTAAATTTATTTACAAATTCTTTGAACATCTCAAGTTGTTTTTCTTTAAAATCAGGGGCATCTGCGCTTGGTAACTGTGATTTCAATTCCTCAAAGCTTTGTTGAATTTTAGCAGCGCGTGGTCCCCAGACGGTTAATTCATTTCCATCCTCATCTATGAAAATAAAAATCGGGATCGATCGAGCCGTTCCATTGGTTAAATACTGATCCATTAACTCTAAATTGCTGTCACGCAGGATAAAACGAACGTCGATATTTGTTGCCTCTGCAATACGCAGTAAAATCGGGATATTTACCATTGCATCCCCGCACCAATCTTCTGTCAACACAATAACCTTAATCCCAGTGGGCGGTATAGTTAAAAGCGCCTCTTTACTCTCCCCTGATAGATGGAACGATTCATATACCTTTAGGAGATTTTCTTTATTTGTTTTCATACCATCGATATACTGTTCCGTTGTTAAACCTTTTTCAAACCATTGTTGTAATTCCACCCCTAAAACCCTCCTGTTATCATTATAAAAACTCATCCACCAATACATGTCTCTATCTTAAGAGAGCTATCAAGGTTAAAACAAATTCTACCAATCTATTTATTTCTCTTTCTTTATTTTAAAAATTTTATTTGGGTTTAGAAGATTATCTGGATCTAGTACCCGTTTAATCTTTTCCATCACCAGCAGTGCTTCTCCGTGTTCTTTCTCTTGGTATTTCTGTTTCCCAATGCCGACACCATGTTCTCCTGTACAAGTTCCTCCTCGTTCAAGTGCATACATGACAATCATTTCATTATATTGATCAGCTCTTTTCAGTTCATCAAAATCATTCATATCAATCATTAACAGAACATGAAAATTGCCATCACCGACGTGCCCAACAACACCGCCTGTAAGCATTAACAAATCAAGTGTTTCTCTTGCATGAGCAATAGCACCTGCTAACTTGGAAAGGGGCAAACAAACATCGGTTATCATGAGTTTTTTTCCTGGGTGTCCATGAATATAGGAGTAAGCTAGATTATGGCGAGCTTCCCATAGCTGATTTCGAGCAGCATTATCGGTCTCGAATTCAATACGTTCACAATTGTGAGCCTCCACAATCTCTTTCATAAATTCAACATCTTGCTTTAAGCCCGCCTCATTCCCCTCAAATTCTAAAAATAAGGTTGGCTGTTCCAGATAGGCCGTCTTATTATGAAGGTTTACTTGTTTCATAGAAGGTTCATCTACGAGCTCAACTCTTGCAATTGGAATTCCCGCTTGTAAAATATTCAAGACTGCTTCAACAGCATCACTAACTGTTTTAAAGGATGCTCGCGCTGCCATAATATTTTCAGGAATACCGTACACTCTTAATGTCAATTCAGTAAAACATCCAAGTGTCCCTTCCGAACCAACAAATACACCATTTAAATGATAGCCAGAAGAAGATTTTTCTGCTAAATTTCCTGTATGAATCACTGTGCCATCTGCGAGAACAACCTCTAAATCCCGAACTTGGTCACGCATAATTCCATATTTAACAGATGTTGTTCCACTGGCATTTGTAGCTGCCATCCCACCAAGTGTTGCATCTGCTCCCGGATCTACGGAGAAAAACAATCCGTATTTTTTCAGCTCTTTATTCAACTGAGAACGCGTCACCCCTGGTTGAACTTTCACAAGAAAGTCCTTCTCCCTAACCTCTACTATTTTATCCATAAGAGAAAAGTCAATCATGATTCCATGGTCATAAGGAATAACATGCCCTTCCAAGCTTGTTCCCCTTCCAAATGGCACAATCGGCACTTTATATTGATCCGCTATAGTAATTATCTCCCTCACTTCTTCTGTGTTTGTCGGAAACACTACTATATCAGGCAGACTAGCACGATGATACGATTCATCTATGCTGTGTTGTTCTAAAATAGTATGATTGGTCGTTACTCGGCTTTCTTGAATAACACTTCGCAGAGCAATTAACAATTCTTCAGTGGTTTTGATCAATTTATTCGCCCCTTATTATCATTTTTCCGCGGTATTTGTTAATGGTATTTTTGCTGTTTGAATTATAAAAATATACCTTTATAGTAATTCCTCTTACTTTCAATTCTCTCCAACCTCTACCATTATATCAAATATTAGGAAAATATTTGCAATTCACATTCCCTAATATTGATTCTAATTAAAGCTTTAGGGAATAAGAAAGGATCATACAGCTTCGATATAATAATCGAATAAGAGTCATTATTAAAAAATACTGGTTGAGGATGCGGTGAAGGGCAATTTAGCTGGATTAACATGAAATTGATTCAGGAAAAAGATAACTATATTAGTGCATGAAAATAGCAGGAAACTATGTCCCCTGCTAAGATTTCTTTCGTGATACATTCCATACGGCAAGAGCGAAAAATAAAATGGTGACTCCTACCAGGACAAGAATATGCGTGCTGCCTTGGGCAGTAAAGTCACCATATGTCAGCACAACACCCAGTTCTTCTTTAAAACCATCGACTGCAGCACTTGGTGCACCGTCGAATGATATTTTTAAGGGCTCTTCCATAAATACCTGACGAAATAAGACGCCTGCATGGGTGACCGGAAAGATCTTCACAATCATTTGTACAGCATCAGGAAGATTGCCAATTGGTATGTAAATGCCGGTAAGAAACCCGATTAATGTCCCGATAATCGTACTGCCAGTTGCAAATGCATTAACACTTGAAAAGAAGCTAACTAAGAAAAACACCATTGCGCTTGAGGCTAGAACCGATAGGAACATCAACACAATGATTTTTAACATACCTATGAGTGGCAAAAGCTCCCCACCGTTTGCGACAATATATATCTCCGCTAAGACAAAAGTGACCATACACATGATGAGGCCGACCATAAATGAACTGATTACATAACCACCAGCGATTTGATACCTTTTTAATGGCGAAGCATAGAAATCTTTTGCATTGCCATTTGCCCGATCCTCTACCATTGTGCCAAAAGCGCCCATTGTCGTCGTGACAGAGGTAACGGCAAGAAGACCGCCCATAATCCAACTGTCCATTAAGTATCGAGCTTCCTTAATTTCGGTCATGTCCCCTGCAATGGTATCTCCAAGAAAGAGGACATATAAGCCAATGATAATGAAGACGGCCAATAAGGAGAAGAAGACCGCACTTTTATCCCGAAAAAATAGTTTTAGATTACGCTTTGCTAAATTAAACATCAGCACGTATTTCCTTTCCTGTGATTTCGATGAACACGTCATCCATTGTCCCATGCATCACTTCAAAATTTGCAATCAAGGGCTCTGCCAATTTTAGAATCGAGAGGGCCTCTTTTGTATTCGCTATTTTAATGATCATCAGTTGATGCTCGTTTTTGTAACTGATTCCATTGGCTTGAAAAAGCTCATCGAGAGCAGCATAGTCAATCGGTTCAATTTTCAGCATATCTGAGCTATATGTATTTCGCAGTTCATAAGGAGTTCCCTTTGCCACAATCTCTCCATCATCAATAATCATGATATAGTCGGCAGAGGCGGCTTCCTCCATATAATGTGTCGTCAAGAATACAGTCAGTCCCTGATCTCTTTGCAGGTTCGTAATCGTCTCCCAAACACTTCTTCTTGTTTGGGGGTCAAGACCGGTAGTCGGCTCATCCAGGAAAAGAACCTTCGGTGTGTTCACAAGAGCTCTTGCTATATCAGCGCGGCGCCTTTGTCCTCCTGATAATTTTCCGTATGGGCGATCAATAAAGTCCATGACATCAGCTGCAATCGCTGCTTGTTCCACTCTGGATTTGAGCTCCGATTTTGGAATCTGATAGAATTTGGCTCTTGTTAGGAGATTTTCCCGTACAGTCAGGAGAGGGTCGAGCAGACTTTCCTGGAAGACTACCCCGATTGATTCACGGATTTTTGAATCATTTTTAGCAATCTGAAAGCCATTGATGATGATTTCTCCTTTATCTGGCTTCAAGAGCGTGCATAACATATCAATTGTCGTGCTTTTGCCCGCGCCATTAGGACCGAGGAAGGCAAACAGCTTTCCTTGCTCTACATAAAAATCAATATCATTCACCGCAGTAATGTCACCATAGGTTTTGGAGAGGCGGCGTACCTCAATGATTTTTTCCATATAAACACCTCAATTCATATAAATAGGCAGATTAGAATGTTTTTTCGCTGGAGAGTTTTAAAAATGGGGTAAATTCGTAATATTTAATTATATTATAGCTCGGATAGAAGCAATTTGGCGATGAAATATATGCGATGAAATGAACATTCTATCCTGATTAAAACATATATAGACTGGATTTACAGATTGAGGGAGAACTTCGAGATATTTACACGACAATATGGATGCAAAAAGCCGTACCTGTATTAAATAAACCGATTAATGATGTAAAACCACTCTATAATTATGTAAAAAGGTATATGAATTAACGCGTCATTTCTTTAAATAACGAGAACAGCCACTTCCTTCCTGGAGGTGGCGGTTTTACAACTCAGAATAAATTATACAAAAGCAACATCCTTACGAAAACAGTCTTATTTTTACTATGGCGAAAGAATAAGATTACTATCAGAAAGCAACAAAAGATTGCTTAAAATAATCTGGTTGTGTAACCCTCCTTTAATTGAATTTCAATGTCTTCAGCTCTTGTTTTCAATTGGCTGGCATGCGCTGCAAGTATCTTTGAAGCTTGAGGAAGAGAATTTTTATCTGGCCACGTTGTCGGGTTCCATAATTCTGATCTAATAAATGCTTTTGCACAATGAATAAAGCATTCCTCTACCTTAACCCCAATACCGATGTTTGGTGTCTTTCCATTAACACCTAAACACTCAAGCAAGTCTGGATCTTTTACTACGTACCCTTTTCCATTTACACGGAGGGTTTCACCCAAGCCTGGAATAATAAACAACAAGCCTACTCCAGGGTTCATTAGAAGATTGTATAAGGTGTCCATTCTTTTATTGCCTCTCCGTTCTGGAATTATCAAATAATTTTCATCCAATATTCGAACAAATCCAGCTTGGTCTCCCCTAGGTGAAACATCTAAATTCCCGTTTCCATCCGTTGTACCAATAAACACAAACGGAGATTTACTTATGAAATGCACACAATGATCATCCAATCGTTTAATCACTTTATTTTGTACTAGTTTACTTGGTTCTCCTATCAGAGCACGCAGTTCATTTGCCTCCGTTATAATCTGTTCAAACATTGTATTCCCCCTTTTTTATTTAACCAAATAGGTTTCAGCCAACTCCTGATTCAAATAGCGGGCCATACCTGTTTTCAATGGGTAAAATCCGCATTTTTTATAAAATTCCTCGTTTCCGACTGTCGAAATTAAGTGGATACAAGATACGGATTCAATTGTGTTAATAGAGAGTTAATAATTTCCTTAGCTACTCCATTACCCTGTTCGTCTGTATGGACTAC
The DNA here is from genome assembly GCF_001685035.1 of Bacillus sp. FJAT-27986. Lineage (NCBI taxonomy): Bacteria > Bacillati > Bacillota > Bacilli > Caryophanales > Bacillaceae > Bacillus > Bacillus sp. FJAT-27986. Next base: position 114,952 of record NZ_MAYV01000001.1, read on the forward strand.
GAGATCATAAATCGCACCATTAAATACACCATCTGATAGCGCTCTTCCAAAACCAATTAGTCTATCTTCTTTAAAAGCAATGGCCACATGCGTGCTTACTGTGAATACTTGATTAATCATTTCAATTGTATGCTTATTCCAGCCCACAGATTGATAGACTTGCTGCATAGACTCGGCATATATTGAGTTATAATTTACTTTGATTTCTATGTCCATTCCGAGATTCAGTTGACTATGCTACCGATCGTTTATCTTTTCTAAGCACTTCCTCGATTTAAGCTTTCCGGTTAGAGCAAATAGCTTCTGCCACGCTAACAAAATACTGCTTAGAATGCGGTACAAACCGGTCCTTACTTATTGTCTCCTTAAACCAGGTTTTACCTCCGCTAGAATCCTGCTTATAGCCTTCAATCTCCAAATGATCTGAATCTCCATTGTAAAAAGAAATAAAATCGTATAATCGAGCTTTTGCCATTCCAGATACTTCTTCCGGCTGCAGGATAAAAGTCTCCATAGGTTCTGTCATTTCATAAAGAAAAACATGACTTAATTCATGGTCTTTGATTGTCTCTGTTTCTATTACATTAGGAAACATACCAAGGCTGTTTAGTTGATCATAGGTAACATTTAATCCAAGTTCCTCATTAACTTCTCTTACACCATCAGCTACCGTTTCGTTTGAAAGAATATGTCCCGCTGCAGTTATATCGTAAACATTAGCAAAATCTTTTTTTAAATGACTTCTAAGTTGAAGATACATATATTCTTCATGATTTTCTTTTCCAACCACATAACATTGAAAGGTTTGATGCCAATATCCTTTATTATGGACTTCATCGCGTGTGGCTACCCCAATCGCGGAACCTGATTCATCAAAAATAGTTAGCATTTCTGTTTCCATACATATACACACTACTTCCCATATATTTACTTTCACCATTATTATATGCCTAGCTTTTCTATGTAGTCTAGATAAAAAAGGAGATATTTTCATAATGATTAATACCTATTCTTTTGACAATCTGTTTAATAAAACCAAAATAGGGAAAAGTGCTATATATCATTAATTAAGGAGTTGGTTTGATGGAACCATTATATACAGCAACCGTCACATCTACAGGCGGTCGTGAAGGACATGTAAAATCTGAAGACGGGATTATAGATTTAGATGTGAGGCAACCAAAAGCATTGGGAGGTAGCGGAGAACAAGCTGCAAACCCAGAATTACTGTTTGCAGCAGGATATGCTGCCTGTTATGACAGTGCATTAAACCTCGTATTACGTAAGGATCGAAAAAAAGTAGATACAACGGTCACGTCTAATATAACGATTGGTAAAGATGAAGAAGATGGCGGTTTTAAACTGGCTGTCCGCTTAGATGTCTCTATCCCTGGTTTGGATAAAGAAGAAGTTAAAAAATATGCTGATATGGCCCACCAGGTTTGCCCTTATTCTAAAGCAACGCGAGGAAATATTGAGGTAACCATTATTACGGTGTGATTACTTACTTTCTATATAAGTATTTTTATAGGATAGAGTCTATTCGCTTATAAATAACAGAACAAACGACTGGGAAACCAGCCGTTTGTTCTTTTTTTACTTAAACCGTCCGTTTAACTGCTAAAATTCTTGGATGAAATCCATTCAATTAATTGTTTTAGGAGAATAGGTAGTTCCGTTTAATACCAGCTTAGGGACATCCTGATGTTCAGTCAATAAAGCCTTTATTTCATTCCTATTTAATTTAAAAATATAGGCTAGGTCACTCTCTTTTAAAAACACATTGTAATCAATTACATTTTTAGACTGACGAAAATTTATGAGTCCTTTACCTATGTAATGCCCCAATAAAGCTAATCCAACCCCAATACAAAATAGCCCAAAATTTATTCCTGCACCTAATATATCTATTTCCAAATCTATCTCCCCCTTCTTTAATTCTAGTAAACATAAAGAAATTTCCCTTCGAATTCTGACTCTTTTATATCCATCTATATTTATTCGATTAAAATATTGTTAAATCCTTTTATTAAACTTTATTTTGATCTTGCAGCATAATGATTAAGGTAGCTAACACCTTTGTTTATATAAGTAAATATCAATCAAAAAAAACTGTTCACCTCTCAGCTAAAACTTTATTCCCTTCTTATTCGTCTCTTCTCACTTAATAAGAGAACTTCTTCTATCCCTGGCATTCATTTAATGGTATAGTATCCATAACAAATCACTTCATAATTTGAAAATCTTAAACGGAGAGTTGCCAGCCATGATAGGATTATTAATTGAATACGATTATGATGTCATACAGCAGACATTAATAATTGCCTTTTTATTCTCGGTTGTCTTTCCGTTAGCCGCCTTATTCATAGTGCATAAGCAAAATAAAGTCCTTTTCAGTAACCACTATGAAGAAGGAACGAATCAACCGATTTTAAAAAGCAATAAGAAACAGCCAATTATAGATAAACGCCATATTCAACGCTTTTTCACTTTATTTCGTATTAAGGTAAACCCCGGAGATAAAGAAAGCAGCCATTTCCATCCCATCGTATAAACAAATACATGATCGGAGGAAATGGATTGAAAAAATTAATAGGTGTTTTATTCGCAGGAATGTTGTTGAGTGGATGTTCAGCCAATTCTAACGGAGACGGTTTTTTCCAACACTTTATTGTCTCTCCCTTATTATCCTTACTGGAATTTAATGCAGATCTATTTCAGGGGAATTATGGGCTCGCCATTATTTTGGCTACGTTGCTGATTAAATTATTGCTCATGCCGTTGACTGTTAAACAGTATAAAACTCAAGCTGATATGAAACGGAAAATGGAAGTTTTAAAGCCTGAGATGGAAGCTATACAAGAAAAATTAAAACAAACAACTGATGCAGCGAAGAAAGCAGAAATTCAACAGGAAATGATGCAGCTTTATCAGAAGCATGGCGTAAATCCTCTCAATATCGGATGCTTACCAATGCTGATTCAAATGCCGATATTAATGGGATTCTATTATGCCATTAGGGACTCACATACAATTGCAACCCATGACTTCCTTTGGTTTAGTCTTGGCGAGGCGAACATGATCATGGCGTTAATTGCCGGATTGATTTACTATCTCCAATTCAAAGTCAGCTCAAGCCAAATGCAGCCTGAACAGCAGAATCAAATGAAATTAATGGGACTCTTGTCACCTATGATGATTATGTTCATTTCTTTTTCGGCTCCGGCTGCTCTTCCGCTCTATTGGATAACAAGCGGAATCTTCTTGATCATCCAGACATTCGTTTTACAAAGTATCTTTAAACAGGAAGAACCAAAAGACCTTCCAAAAATTCAAACTGAGCCATCTTTAAAGAAAAGCTAAGCTCTTAATAAATAAAATCACCCCATAAAAGACAGACATAGCTCTGACTTTTATGGGGCTTATTTATGCTCTTATTTAACTGATTAACCAAATAAGGAAAAACAGTGTGATTACCGTCCATAACCACACTGCTTTCTTAAAGATCTTAGTCCATATTAATCCATACACTCTTCACTTCTGTGTAGTTATCGAGTGCATAGCTTCCCATTTCACGACCAATACCGGATTGTTTGTACCCTCCAAAAGGAGAAGCCGCATCAAATGTATTATAGGTATTTACCCATACCGTACCCGCTTGTAACTTATGTGCGATTTGATGAGCCTTTTTCAAGTCCTGTGTCCAAACACCTGCCGCTAACCCGTAGTTGCTGTCATTGGCTTTTTGTATAAGATCATCAATATCATCAAATGGCATGGCCGCTACAACAGGTCCAAATATTTCTTCTTTTGCTATTGTCATGCTATGGTTTACATCTGCAAACACGGTCGGTGATACAAAATAGCCTTTATCAAATGGAATATCCCCTCCAATTAACACTTCGGCTCCTTCTTCAACACCTTGGTCAATATATCCTTTTACCCTGGACTGCTGCTGGGCGGAAATAAGCGGGCCCATCGTTGTATCTTCTTCTAACCCATTACCCTGTTTAATATCCTTGGCACACGTTATTAAATCAGAAACGACATTATCATACATTTTCTTTTGGACATATAAACGGCTGCCTGCACAGCAAACTTGCCCCTGATTGAACATGATACCCATTAATGCACCCGGAACAGCCTTTGATAAATCTGCATCCGGAAGAATGATATTCGGCGATTTTCCTCCAAGTTCCAATGTTACGCGTTTCAGCGTATCAGCAGCTGATTTCATAATTTGTTTACCCACCTTAGTCGAACCCGTAAAGGCAATCTTATCGATCATTGGATGATCGACCAATGGTTGTCCTGCTGACGGACCATATCCTGGGACAATATTGACGACTCCATCCGGGAATCCAGCTTCACTAATTAGTTGTGCCAGGTATAATGCAGAAAGAGGTGTGTTTTCTGCTGGTTTTAATACGATTGTACACCCGGTAGCAAGTGCCGCTCCGAGTTTCCAGGCAGCCATTAATAATGGGAAATTCCACGGGATAATCTGCCCAACCACTCCAACTGGTTCATGTTTTGTATAATTAAAAAAATTACCGGCTACTGGGATGGTTTGTCCCATGATTTTAGTCGACCAACCTGCAAAATAGCGGAAGTGTTCAATGGCTAATGGAATATCTGCATTAGATGTTTCACGGAAAGGCTTCCCGTTATCCAATGTTTCCAATTGAGCCAACTCCAGCTTGTTTTCTTCCATTAAATCTGCCAATTTGTATATTAAACGACTGCGTTCTGCAGCATTCATTGTTCTCCATGGTCCTTGATCAAATGCTTTACGTGCAGCTTTGACAGCTAAATCAATATCTTCAGATTGCGCTTCTGAAATCACAGCCAAAACTTCACCAGTAGCAGGATTCATTGTTTCAAATGTTTTACCAGATACTGAGTCTACGAATTCACCATTCATATATAACTGTTTTGTACCTTTTAGAAACTCTGCTAATTTGGGACTAATATTAGAGCTTATAGTAGTGGTCATTTATTTCCCTCCATTTATATCCATCATTTTGTGAACGCTTTCAGTATATTCCATCTATTTTCCATTTTCAATTAATTACCATCTGAAGAGCAAATGAATCGTTCGCTCCTTTTTGACATGAATTAATTCAATACACCATATATTTGTTGAAAAAGAGCAAAGCTTGATCTATATTGTACTTTTGTGTTCTTTTAGCAACATAGACGCGCTTTTTGCATTTTTAAACACATGCTTTCAAAATGAATGATAAAATGCTCTCATACAAAATAGTTTCTCTTATTGATAAAAGGGAAATATATCCATTGTATAGAATAGTATTAAAGAGGCTCCATCTTTACTTTAACGAGGAGGTTCCAATTTGAATCAGTCAGTACTTATTGAGGATTTTAAGTCCTTCTTTCTTGAATTTCAATCTATATGGAATAGCTGTAATACTGAATTGATGATTTCCAAGCTTTCTCTGAATTTATCTGTTCGTTGGGCAAATGCGGATGGTGTCGTTTCAGATTGGGGATATAAGGAGGCTTGCCTAGGATGGGCAGAAGCTTTTGAACAATATTGCGGACATAACCCAAAATGGAATTTTACTATTTTACATACTACTCCAGCGTCTGAGGATGAGGTCATTGTTTTATTTTGGGTAACATTTGAAATGGATGGTGAAAAGAAAGAGGTTGTTAAACTGTTTGTACAGAGATTTAAAAGATATGAAGATGGATGGAAATTGTTGCATGAATACTGTGAAAGTTTACGGCCAGAAGCAGCAATATTATAGACGCCATACCTTTCTTCCACACAAAAAAAACGAACTGTTTTGAAAACAGCACGTTCTCTTTACTACGATTGGATTTCGATAAATTGCTCAATTTTATTGATCAAGATTAACAGGGCAGCACGAGTTTCAAACTCCTCCCTTGTTTTTGGTAAATCCATATTCTCAAACTTACCTCTTAGATTCTGTAATTTTAACAGTAGACGATTCCGGTCTTCTATATTTGCACCCAAATCATCTACGAAGTCAGCTACCATTTCATTCTGCTCAAATGTTGTAGGCAGATGAATGATTAAAGGAGCCATTCGCTCAACGATTTGGAATTGCTGATGCACTTTAGTGAAGTATTGCAAATAATAGGAGTCTCTTTTAAAAAAGGAATTTTCCTCACTTCTCTTGGCTAATTCCATACCCACTTCGATTAGCTTCTTTGTTTTAATAATGTATTCATCATTCCAAACACGTTCTTTTTTCCGAATAAACTGACCGAATTGCAAGAAGATCACTTTAAAATTTCCTTCTAGCTCCTTTATAATCTTCTTAATCTCACCTTCAACACTTGGCATATATAAGTTGAACAAAAGAGCGACCAGAATTCCAATCGATACGATGCAGATTTGGTTTAAAATAAGCTCATACGTAATATTTTGCGATATGTATAATTGCATGACAATAACAAAACCAGGTACAATACCGTCCTGAAGCCCCAGCTTAGCCATGACCGGTATATAAATAAATAATAATAAACCTACTGCAACAGCCGTATAAGCACATCCTTCAAATATCAATACAGCCAATAAAATCCCAAGTATACAAGCTGCAAACCGCTGCCATGCAATCTGTATACTTCTGCGCTGTGTACTCTGAACACTTAATAAGGTGATAACTGCAGCGGTTGCTGTATTTTCCAGCGACAAAACTTGAGCAATAACCAAGGCAATCATCGCGCCAATCGCTGTCTTAACTGTGCGGCTTCCAATTGTAAACATGGTTGTATCGATCCCTTCTTTCTTTCCATCCCCATTATATAAGAATACCCGAAATAAATAAAATTACCTCTGTACGGAAATATTAACCTAAAGAAAATTCGAATAACTTTTTGTTGATCAATAAAACTTTCGTTATAATAGGAATACAGAAGGAGATGAATCTGATGAATAAAAAATTAGTTGAACGCTTTCTTACATATGTAAAAATTGATACCCAATCCGATGAAAACAGTCAAACATGCCCTTCTACAGAGAAGCAATTTGACCTCTTAAATCTTCTAAAAGATGAATTGCAGACAATAGGAATGGAAGAAGTAACACTTGATGAAAATGGCTATTTATTTGCCACCCTTCCCGCGAATACAGAAAAAGAAGTACCAACAATCGGCTTCCTTGCTCATGTCGATACGGCTACTGATTTTACCGGTAAGAATGTAAAACCACAAATCGTAGAGAATTATGATGGCGGTGATATTACGCTTAATAAAAATCTTAATGTCATCCTATCACCGAAAGACTTTCCTGAGCTAAAAGAGTATATAGGTAAAACACTTATTACCACTGACGGCACTACTCTGCTTGGTGCTGATGATAAAGCAGGCATCGCTGAAATCGTAACGGCAATGGATTACCTAATTAAACATCCGGAAATTAAGCACGGCAAACTTCGTGTCGCTTTTACACCGGATGAAGAAATTGGCAGAGGCCCTCATAAGTTTGATGTGGAGCGTTTTAATGCTGACTTTGCTTACACACTGGATGGCGGTCCCATTGGTGAACTTGAATTTGAAAGCTTTAATGCTGCAGGGGCAAAATTGACTTTTAAAGGAACCAATGTCCACCCAGGATCCGCTAAAAATAAAATGGTCAACTCCTTAAAGATTGCCATGAATTTCAATGATGAGCTTCCAAAAGAAGAATCACCCGAATATACAGAAGGCTACGAAGGCTTCTATCATCTCCTATCGTTAAACGGTGATGTAGAACGTACTCATGCCGCTTATATTATCCGCGATCATGACCGTGAAAAATTTGAAGCCAAAAAAGCGACGATGAAAGACCTTGTTGCAAAATACAAGGCTAAATACGGCGAAGAAAATATTATATTAGATATGAATGATCAATATTATAATATGGGAGAAAAAATTGAACCTGTAAAGGAAATAGTCGATGTCGCCCATCAAGCCATGGAAAACTTGGGCATTAAACCAATTGTTAAACCAATTCGCGGCGGTACAGATGGTTCCCAACTATCCTATATGGGCCTGCCTACTCCTAACATCTTTGCCGGAGGAGAAAATTTCCACGGTAAATATGAATATGTAGCTGTTGAAAGTATGGAAAAAGCCACCGAAGTCATCATAGAACTTGTACAATTATTTGAGAAACGGGCATAATTTCTCTTATATGAAAAAGAGTGTGCAGAATGGAGGATACCAAGTCTATTATAGAGGCTAGGTATCCTCTTTTATTTGAATTTAACCAGACAAGGAAAATGGTATATCCAATATAAAAGAACTATTAAAACCCCAATTATATCCCTCCGCAAGCCGCAAAATATATACTACTTATTTTCAATTTTCTCCAATAGGGCAATAACTTTTTCGTTTTGTGCGATTATTATTTCATTTTGCTTTCTCAGTTTTACAAAGTCAAAGAGATAGACTAATAAAATCACTATAATTAAAAATCACAATCCTATTCCCCTTTCACAGTACAAAATAATTCCATTTATTATTCATTTAACCTACCCAGCCAGTAGGAACAACCTATCCTATAGATTACGAATCATTTCCTTAATTTCATCACGTGATTGAATGTTCGAATCTTTCCCGTTAGGAAAAATCACCGCAATACCACGGTCATTTTCAATATCAACAAGTATATCATCTAAAAATGTAGTTAATGGAACGTTAAAAGCTTCGTATGAATTATGATCTATTTTAGCAGCCTCTATTTCAGCAAAACTTCGGCTTGGCCAAACTGGAAGCAAAAAATGATATTCTCCTTCATCTTCTAATAGTAATAAGTCGCCATTATTTTTATCACGAAGTAGCCACACCTGTTCATCCGTCACAACCATAGCATAAAAATAAGTAAGTCTTTTTTCAGCAGGACGTTTTAAAATAAATTGTTTAATTAACTTCATATAGACCATTCCTTTTAACGACATATAATTTAAATTTATTCGACAGATAAAATAGAAAGTCCTTCTTTCTTCCGAAGAACTGCCCTTTACCCCTGTAAGAATTCATCGAAAAAAGGCAGTAATTCGCCTTGAATCAATGCCGCTATTAAATCTATTACTCTATTTATTTTTAATTAAAAAAACAACGTCTGCATAAAACTCATTGTCTTATATAACTTCATAACGCCATAACCCACTTTGAGGAACTTCAAAATTAACTGTAAAACGCTCTAATTTTGAATAACCCGGTGACGGTTCTTTGATTCTTATTGGATTTAGAGCCGTTATCTTCTCTTCTGTTTCTTTATGATAGGCATATATAGCTAATTCTTTACCTTCAAAGGTTTTAAAAGGGGCAGTAAAATGGAATACCTACCCAAATGGTTTACCTGCTATTAAATTAGGTTCTGGATTTACCGTTAATAAAATTTATATTCATTACGAACTTGCCATTCTTGATTCATTATGGTTTCTTTTGGTTTATTATTTTCGGTTTCTTTTTTTGGAGAACAGCTTACTAACGTTACAAGAAAAATAAGCAAAAATATGGGCAGAAACCTTTTATTATTAATCACTTCCTCTCAGTTATTTTTAACAAACTTCCTTTTATTAAATAACCATATATTCGTGTAAATAGACTTAAAGATTCGTATTCTGGAAACAAAAATAATTTATAGACAAAAAAGATAGATATAATTATGATAAAATTATATCCAAAAATTAGGATAAAAAGGAGATGATTTTATTTTAATTTTCAAAAAAACTGCAGTAATGATAACAGAAGTGCTTATAGCCATTTTTGTAATTATCTGCGTTAGTGCATTGCCAACACTCTTCAGAGATATTTCTGTTAATTTTTTTGCTTTCTTAGTAGAAATCAAAAACACTTTTCTATCGTTATTACACCCTCTAGATATCACATATGGGATGGGCATCCAAAGACCAGTTTTTCCACAAATATTCTACCATTATAAAGAATCAGTCCTACTGATTGTTGCATCACTTTTAATTTCAACCATACTTGCATTCTTATTAACTTACCTAATCCTATTAGTTTTTCAAACAATTAAAGCTAAGATTATGTGGTTTCTCACGATTATTGAGTCCCTACCAGATATATTTTATATAATCGCACTTCAATTTCTTACTATTATGTCCTTTAAAAAAACAGGTACGCTCTTATTTAACGTAGCTTCCGCGGGGGATGATCGGGCCTTTTTTCTCCCTATTGTATGTCTTAGTTTGCCTTTAACCTTACTGTTGACTAAATTTTTAATACAGCAATTTGAGAAAGAACAAGGGAAGTTATATGTAGAATATGCTGTAACTAAGGGAATGAAGCCACTATACATATTTAATATTCATATATTTAAAAATGTATTATTCAGTTTATACCACTATTCCAAAACGGCGATTTGGTTTGTTATATCTAATTTGGTTATTTTGGAGTATATGTTCAATATGACAGGGATTATCTATTTTATCTTTAGAAAATCACCCGAAATATTTGTAATCGGTATACTGATGATTTATTTGCCATTATATCTTATTTATCGTATATGCGATTGGTTAATTCCCCCGGTTGTAAGAGGTGAAGCGATTGATTAAACTTTTGCTAAAAAATAAAACATTTATGGTTGGATTTTTATTTGTATTTATCTTATTGATTTTGAGTATGGCTAATACACTCTTTAACGATAGTACGATTAGAACTGTGCCTCTATATATGGATGATCAAGCGAATATAGTAGATTCTCCTCCTTACCAGCCATTTACACATGGGTTTATAGCTGGTTCAGATTCAGGTGGAAGAGATTTACTTCATATGATTATACATGGTGCAAAATTTACGATAGGGATTGCTTTTCTCATTGCTATCTTACGGGTTTTATTTGCCTTAATATTTGGCGCTTTTTTAGGAGTATATTGCCAAAAGTATATTCGTTGGTACGAAAAAATATTTGATCCAATTACGGTGATTCCACTAACGTTAGTAGCATACTATGTTCTATTCAGTGTAATTGTCTATGGAGGAGATGGTTCTCCTTTTCCATTTTGGGAAAGAGCTTTGTTTGAAATAGCAATTCTAACTTTTTATGCTGTACCGACATTGGCTATCTATCAAGCTAATGAAATAAAAAAACTTCATAAAGAAGAATTCATGGAGGCTGCTATGGTGTTAGGTGGCGGTAAACTACATAAATTAAAGACACATATACTTCCTCATTTAAAAGAAAATATCGTTATTATTTTGATTCAGCAGTACATACAAGTACTCGTTGTATTAGCTCATCTAGGAGTACTAAAAATTTTCTTTGGCGGTACATTACAGGATTCTGATGGAAATGCTAACTCAGCTTCTCACGAATGGTCAGGTTTGATTGGCCAAGCTTACGATAATCTGATCGGGTATCCCTGGTTACCACTTATACCTATCCTATTTTTAGGATTAACCATTTTATCCGCTCAAATGATGCTAAGCGGGTTCACAGATGTAATAAATAATAAAGCTTTATATCTGGCTAAAGTATCTAAACCGAGAAAACGTGCTGCTAAGAAGAAGATAGAAACACAAAACTAACTATTTAATGAACACGAATGTGTCTGGCTTGATAGTTGTATAAGGTAGAATCATTAGGAATTGAATCATAAAAAAATAGCCCAATCATATTATAAAATTAAAATATGATTGGGCTATTTTTTTACATTGATTTGAAGGTTGAGTATCCAAATATAATATAAATTGGTACCCTCCTTTCGTTAGTCTACTTTGAACTGAATTTTTTTCCTTGAGTCATCCTTCACCCCTTTGGCTGTTAACCATGCTTCTAGAGTGTATTCTCCAGGTTCAAGGTCTTTCAAATGGATATCATGCGTTAATTGCGCTCCTTTAACCAGTTCTTTTTCAGTAATAACCTGTATAAAGGATTTTCCCTCTGAATACTGGATGATTGTTTTTCCCGCTTGATCCTTTAAAATATAATCAAACGTTTGGCCGCTGTTAAACGTTAATTTAATCGGTTTCGCTGTCTCGTTTTCAACTGTATATACAAATAAGTAATCATTTTCGACTTTGTTCTTTTGGACTAAGCTTGACGTTAAACTTGCATCATTGATACGATTTGTACTCTTATCTATATTCACTGGTTTATCATCACTTCCTTTGTTTGGACTGGGTTCTTGCCCGCATGCTGCCAACAGGAGGATACATAAAATAAAGCTTAGACTTTTTTTCAAACTCACACCTCCTTATAATTCCTTTGTTTGTTAGGTTCTACAATCATCTGCCATTCCCCTGCTCAATCATTCTTAGATTTTATTTTTTCCTTCATCCATTTATAGACTGTTACGATTCCTAACACTCCACCCAACGCAATTCCGGATAATGCTACGAATAAAGCGATATATTCAAAGAAGGAATAGGAAGCAGCCTGGGACCAGTTAATATTCCCTTTCCAATCCTGTTCAATGACCAGATTCATGCCGTAAATTCCCGAAATAACCGTATATGTAGTTAAAAACGTAAGTAAATATTCATGTCGTTTCCCTGTTAGCTTTTCGTGGTTTTTATAGAGATTGCCAAGTGTTCGGTTCACATGATTATAAAGCTCATCCATATGAAAAATATCTTTCATTTTTAAATAGATTTCTTTCCCAAAAATCCGGCTATGTACTTCAGGCTGATAAAATTGTGCAGAAAAATTCGTGATTCGAATGATAAGCTTTTCAATAGAACCTTTTTTATCATCCACTCTCAGCTGGGAATTCTCATACGATAATTCTAATAAGAGGAGTCGATTGAAAAAGAATAAAATATTTGTGTAAAAATTTTCTCCATACATACGCTCAGCAATAAATTTACTTTTCTCTTCACATTCATTTGATAGACAGACAAATGCATAATTACTGATTATATAATAGGAAGAATCGCCCCATCGATCATATACATGCTGATCACAAAAGCGATGGATGTATGCCTCCGATTTAGCACCGGCATAGGGATGTCCTTCCCTATCATATCCCTTAATCAAAGCGGCTCTGTATAAAGAAATTTCATCCAGGAGGGTATTCTTTTCGAAAGCTAAATAGTAGTAAACTTGCATACGTTCTTCTATAAAAAATGGCAAACTGCCAAAATAGGTTGTATGCTCTTTCTTTGATAAATGATCCTCCAGCCATGGACAATATTCATTGAAAATAATTCCTTTTGTTTCAGAATACTCTTTTTCATTTAATCTAATAACTATATCATGCGGTTTATCTAGTTGTCTGAATAAGTCTATAAAATGAAGAACATCATTATAGCTCATATGATCAGGCAAATTAATTCGCATATTCATAATGCCAATATTATACGGACAAACAAAGATATCAAAAGATACTAATATAAAATCAGTTTCTAAATACTTGGATTGTAAACAACCCTTTTGATTGATAATTTTACTAAAGCGACGAAATGCATTTTTATCCTTTATAGTTGGGGGAAATAAAATGGGCTCCATATTAGGAAGAAAAAATTTCTCCATGCGTTCATGAGATACTCGTATATCTCCATAAAATTTGCAATCCTGACTTGTATCTCTTAAATCAAAAAACTCCCACTGCTCTTTTATTAACTGCTGAACCAAGCCCTCACTCCGTGAGTCCTTTATTTGAAAGGGGAAGATGAACTGTAGGTAGGATTGTTCCACTTGAAGTTCTGGGATTTCTATCTTAGACATTCTGTATACCCCCATCTCTCTATCTATCTCTCTTTTCCCTCAATACTGGATTAAAAAACTTATTGATTGGTTTATATAATAACCTATGATGAATAATTGGGTTTATATTCAATATATACAAAACAAGTACTAATATTAAGAGGAGAGTGGACTATATTCTCTCATCACACCCATTCACAGTCCAAAATAAAAAACCTTCTAGAGAGATTACCACATCACTCTAAAAGGTTTAATAACCGATGTAAAAGAATTAAGATTATTTTAGTAAATGAATTGTTTAATCGATATATATGCCAATCGCTTTACTATCATCAACTTTGGCTTTTTGTTATTTCAATGCGCCAATAAAAATTGTAAGGATATCTCATTGAATTGGGCAGCTTGATCTATATTACATACATGACCGCTATCCTTTAATATGACTAACTGACTTGATGATTGTTTTTTTACTAGCCGCTTCACTGGTTCTAAAAACACATAATCCTCATCTCCCATAATATATAATGTAGGAATATGTGTATCTTTTTCATTGATTTTCAATAAATAGCTTGCGATATCACCAGTTAGTGATAACCAACGCAAAAATTCTCTATGCTTAATTTTTCTCGCCTCTTGAACAAATAAATGACGTGAAGTTTCATGGGTTTTTCTCGGCATTAAAATCCAGGCAAATAGTTTATATAACCACATAAATGGGATTATTTTCTTAAACATATTTGCGATACCAAGTAAAAAGTGCAGCCTTGGTGTAATACGTATTACAGCGCCTGCAAGTACCATCGAATGAAACCTTTCAGGGTTCGTCTCAGCTAACTGACGAATCAGCATTGTCCCCAGTGAAATTCCTACAAAGTGAGCTTTATCAATCTTTACTTCATCTAAAACATTTAAAATATCTTCGCTAACCAAATCAAGTGTATATTTAGTTGGACTGTTCTCAATCTCACAATCACCATGGCCGCGAAGATCGACGACCAACACATTAAAATGCTTACGGTATACTCGAATTTGCTTGTACCAAATAGTTGAGCTACCTCCTGCACCGTGTACTAAAACAACCCATTCTTTATGTTGTTGACTATAGATTTTATAATGTAACAAATTTTTCATCCTTTAGTTATTTAACATATACTATCATTACGTACAGCAACACTCATGGTTTCAAATTTTAGAGTATTTTACATTAGATGTATGCCCAAAAGTAATATCCGTAAACATTTCCATTTATCAGATACCAAACATATCTATAATTTTTTCGCTTCCTGCTAGCGTTTGATCAAGCATTTATCACTTCTAACATTTATTTCCTCTTGGGTGCTAGATATACAAATATTTTTAATAAATGAAGGAGCAGCGGTAAAAGACGATACATAGTCTAATCATACTGAATCTTTCAATAAGGGACTTTGTGAAACAAACGATAATCAGAGTATTAAATAAGCCAAAAGAGAAAAAGCACTTTTTATAGTTCATGATAAATTAACATCGGCCGATATAATAAAAGCCCCATAGACAAGTCTATGAGACTAGAGGTATTATTTCGTTATAATAGTAATATTCAAATATTTATTTTTTGGGACTGCGCCATTTTTCAAGTGCAGTCTGTAATACAGATGCTAAAAAAAGAGTTTCTCCTATACTGATTAAAATTCGATTCATTGGATTATGCATATTAATCGATTCTCTATCAAGTTTACCTATCTGTTCTTTTTTTAATTGAATAATAGCTTCTTCAGCTTGACCTTTTGAGAATCTTAAAAGCTTATTTCCCCAATCCTGATCATCCTTCGTAAATAATACAGAGTCTTCTTCAATGATTGCAGCAAATTTTACACCGTAATTATTTTTGTAGTGATACGGAGCTTTTTCAAAGAAATCCTCAGGCGTGTCTTCTAACATTTCATGTTCAGCTTGTATAGCCTTAATCTCTTCTTCTACTTCTAAACTAGTGCTTGTAACCATAAATACCAACTCCTTCTGCTAAGTACTTAAAAGTATAAACGGTTTACCAAAAGTTGTCTTCTTATATATGGAAGGATATAAAAAGTAATTATATTTAGAATTTTCTTTTAAATATAACTACAATATTGGAATAATGATTACATTATGTAATAAATAGTTCTACCCTCGTATACAATAGCTAATTCTAACTTTAAACGATATATTATACATTGATTTATAGAAAATTTTATTATTCGAAGAATTTCTTCACCCTTTTTGTTAATATTCACTCTATGATTATCTTATAATCATTCTACTGAAATCATATATTTCTTAACCTCTAGATAATCTGTAACCATCATTTATTTACATTTGTTTCCACACTTGATATTATCAAAATAAAGAGGTGAAGCTGATGAAAAAAAGAATCCATCCGTCTTTTTCTCATTCCTATGAAATAATCTTGCAGGATACCGTCCATTTTTTGCTAGCTTTATTCCATAAAAATCCCTCACACCGTTTGATAAAGGAAACTCTTAATGTATGCTATGACTCTATTATTCATGTTACACAACCCCTTACCCGCCAACTTCAGGAACAACCTACAGAGAAAATTGAATTCCAGCTAGTTACAGACATGATTAATGAAATTTATTACGATGAAAAAGAGGACCAGAGCATTATTGATATGTATTACAAAAACCTTCCACTGGATGACTTTTCAAATGACAATTTAGTTTCGGAGCTGACCGAATTGCTGACAAGAACTCATAATCCCCAGCTCTCCTATTCAACCAGCAGAAAAGCGCTCCATTCATGGGTAGATTTGCGTGAAGATGGTCAAATAAAAAGCATATATTCCGGCCAAAGCTTAAATCCCAGTGATGTAATTGCTCAGGATAAACTGCTGGAAGATGCGGCAATCGACCAAATGATACAAGTATTGAGTAAGGATTTCGGAGTGCTTCATGAACATAAAAATATATTGATTGAGTCCGTATTGCGGTCTCTCCAATTCAATATTGAACATGTCATTCCACAATCGTGGTTTGAGAAAAGACACCCCATGGTTGGAGATCTTCATCATTTATTTACGTGTGAAAAAGATTGTAATTCATTCAGAAGTAATATTCCTTATTATGATTTTGAAGACTACAAACCTGGAGCTTATAAAGAAGTCATAAAATCCTTTTGCGGAAAAAGAGATGGCAATCAAAGGTTTGAGCCTGAAAATGGCAAAGGTGAAATAGCACGAGCATGCTTATATTTTTTAATGAGGTATCCTGATGAAATTATACAAGAAAAAATGTCATTGATTGATATCGACCTATACAAAAAATGGCACAACAACCATCCGGTCTCTCTTCATGAAAAACATCGAAATTGGGCAATTTTTAAACTCCAAGGAAATCGAAATCCCTATATTGATTTTCCTGAGCTGGATTTCACATGATTATAAGATATTTTTTCAGAGTTTGCTAACAATTGAAGATTCCAGTCATATTTTTTGGTAACTACATGATCCATACTATAAAAAATGAGGGATACAAAATGAAACTGAAAACCATTATTCCGCTTTCAGCTTCATTGTTATTGCTATGTTTATCAACAATGGCCGCTTTTTATGAAGGAAGTGCTCTCCGAGATGACATTTTCGAATGGCGGTGGTCCACTCCATTTACTATGCTTACAGCAGAAAGAATTTCACATGCCGATCAAGTATCAAAATTAGATTACCTGGTTTATGCTGCAAAATTCCAGCCGTTTTTTCCTGCTATTATGTTGATATGTCTCATTAGTATCCTCATCTTAGCCAGTTATATTGGTATTAAAAATCCAAAGACTCATGCTTATTATTTTTCGGTCTTGGCTTGTGTAATGGCAAGTGCAGGTTTAATGATACTCTCTGATCATGTGGGGACAAAATTTATTTATTCCAGCATACTACTATCAGGAGTTATTATTTCCTCTCTCTTAGCCTATCAGCACTTTACTCAAACACTCACACAATCTACATTTAAGCAAAATGAGACTTAAAATAATACCAATAATTAAAAGAAGGAGTGAAAATTCCACTCCTTTTATTGCGACATTCTTTTGTTTCAACTCTGTTAATGATTAAGGATGAGATTAGCGGAATTGCAAAAACCATCCCATTGTCGATATGTCTAATGTGCTAAGTCAATGTTTTTGTAATGAATAGTTTTAAAAAGGAGTACTCCAAGAGGCATATCTTCTTATGAATTCCCTGCTTCGAATTGATCCATAAGCATAAAAATAAAAACAATCGCCAAATGAAGAATTGCCAATATTGCGAAATGGTATCCTTCAAGGATTTTTATATAATAAAAAAAGATGGGAAAAGCAACGGTTTCATAACCAAATAAAACCAATAGCCACCCTATTCTTTCAGCCAATTTTTTCTCATTCTTCGGAATAAAGACTTCATTATTCCCTGCGATAAAGGACGTTTTTCCTTTTTTTCTAATCGAGTTCCCACTCATCATGAGTAATATACCGATCACCGCAAGTACAACAGAAGGCAAAAGCATTCTCTTTCCTCCTCATAATTCATCAGCATATTCTTAAACATGTATTCTGATTTTTTCAATAATTAAGTGAAACTTATTTATTGATTTTATCATCAAAAATTATCATTTAGAATTGCTAAATGCCGCTTTTTAAGTAAAAGGATTCCAACTAATTAGCATTATTCTATGTACCAATGAATTTTACAAAAATAGGAGGTATACCTTTGCCATTAACTTTATAGTATAAGGTAATACCTAATATAGGTCTCCCCCTTATGTTTATAAAAATACAATTGACATAGTGTACAGTTTAAAGGAACGAATGTGCCTCAGAATAAAGACGTCAGTTACATGTTTATTTGTTTTAATGATGTTTTTAAAATGTTCCCATTCCTACATCATGAATAGACTATAAAGGAAAGGAGCGGTTTTTTTTGAACAGAGATAAGTACGACGGTCTCCATTTCTTAGCGATTATCTGCATAACCTTTTTACAGTTGAACTTTGGCTTTAATGACTGGATTTTCGGATTGCTTATAACCATATATGCCGTATTTGCCATTTTAGTTATTGAAGGACTATCGAAATACTCCGTGACAAAATTTATCATTTTATTACCAATGATCTTCCTATTAAGAATCTTCATCACTTTATACTCATGATTTCAAATAATTTATAGATTACTATAAAATACAAAACTAATTCAGATATCAGCATGACCTGCACCAAGGTTAGATGGTCTTGAGCTCATAATAGTGCAGGTCCTACTTAATTGGATTGTTCTTTCTAATTGCTAGCCAGAATGACAGCCATCTCGTCTTCAATTTTCTTCAGCTGATTTTCTTTCTTGGCATTGTTAATAATGATGGAGAAAACGTATTTATTCCCCTTCTTTCCTTTTACATATCCCGTCAAACTACTGACCGTTGAAATCGTACCTGTTTTGGCTATGATTTTACCTTGTGCAGCTGTGCCCTTCATTCTGTTTCTTAATGTCCCTCCTACACTTCGATCACTATCACCTGCTACTGGAAGTGCATTCTTATATGTTTTATACCATGGTTTGGTTTGCGCTTTATAAAGTAAATTTGTTAATGCGTTAGCTGAGATCATACTAACATGAGACAACCCTGAACCGTCTCTCATAAGTATGGCATCATTTCCAATCCCCAAATCGACAAACTGGCCCTCAACAACTGATAATCCCTTATCCCAGCTTCCCACTTTTCCTTTTACCCTGCCCATTTCTTTTACAAGAACCTCAGATATTGTATTATTACTAAGCTTCATATATGGTACAAGAATCGTACCCAATTTAGGTGAATGGTCGGTGGCAAGCTTTGTAGGCTTAGCTGATATTTTTCCGGCTGTATAATTCCCAGTAATTTTAATGCCTTGCTTTTCTAAAGATCTTTTAAATAAAGCAAGGGTATATCGAGTAGGCTCCCATACAGAAATCCATGTTTTTGTAGTACCGGAATTTAGAGGGACATTCCCGGTGACAGTAATTCCATTGCTGCCATGTTTTCTATGTATCTTAACAGTATTTTTACTGTTAACCTTACCAACTTTGGTTTTGTTCGATATCTTCACATAATCCGTCTTTGGAGTCATGGTTACAGAGGCGGCTTTACCTACTTTATTGCCAGACTTGACTTGTATAATCACTGTACCTGCATCATAATCAGCATTGGGGGAAAAGGTTAATCCAGAAATTTGAGCACCATAATACTCTTGCTCATCACTCCATGGCATATCCAATGATAATCGGATTTGGTCATACCATGTATCATCCGCCACAAGATTTCCTTTAATCTTCTTTATCCCCTTCTTTTTTAGAGCTAAAGCAATATTGTCTAGATCCTTCTCCCCTAGAGTAGGATCCCCCTTCCCTCTGATGTAAATATTTCCCTTTAAGGTACTTCCTTTTTGTTTACCATCTGTATAGATCTCAGTTTTGAAACGATAGTTTTCTCCAAGTAATTGAAGAGCAGCAGCACCGGTAACTAACTTCATACTTGAGGCCGGCCTTAATCTGGTATCCCCATTATGCTTGTATATTATTTTTCCATTAGATGCATTTCTCACGCTTATTCCAATACTGGCACCTTTTAAATCAGGATGGCTTAGCACCTTGGCGATTTTAGAGCTTAACTGGCTTCCTCCAGCGGCATTAGAAGCCTCGTCCTTTTTCAAGGGACTGACAGAGCTAAAACTAATAACCATAACAACCATTAACAGACATAACCATTTCATCTGCTTGTACAATGGACTCTCCCCTTCTATATTTTTTTAAAACACTTTTATTAAACAGCAGAGTATAACTGGCTATGAAGGCATAGCCATATTAATTTGTATATGAAAGCACCTAAAAGGAGAATCATTTTAAAAAAAATGACCTCACACTTTTTACTAATTATCTTCTCCCTAATCATATTTACTAGTACTGCTTCTATTGTTAAAACATTCAGAGAAGGGATATAGTTCGCGAATACATTGGTTGCTCCCCCTTAACTTTATATATTCTGATTTATTAGCTATATAGTGTGGGGATGAAGAAACAGCTAAAAAAGACTGTGAGTTAGGAAGATTATGTACAAACACGTTTTCAGAAACAGGGTTAGTACCCCCAGTGCTTGTCTTGATGTTTGGAGTAAATGTTGGGGTTATCAAGGGGAAAAATATGTACAAGGATGGAAAGACCTATAAAGTTATAGTGTGGTCTTGGCAACAGTATTCAAACAGCTCGAATCACCAATCATATTATAAAAAGAATAATGCCAGGCGTTAGCATCCTTTTTTATATGATTGGAGTAGCCATAACCTCTAATTTTAAAATATGTAGAACATACTTAATTTGAATGACCAATGAAGAGACAAGCTGTCACCTTAACTATGTAGTTAATTCTTATTATATAATGTAGAGATATATACATAATTCTATACTTTTAGTTGTTTTTAGATTCATTAGTCAAAACTTTTACTAATACTAAATAAAAATATTATGTAAACAATCATTTTAAAATCTAAGCATATGTTAAACCGAGCACAACCT
Organism: Bacillus sp. FJAT-27986; assembly: GCF_001685035.1. Classification (NCBI taxonomy): domain Bacteria; kingdom Bacillati; phylum Bacillota; class Bacilli; order Caryophanales; family Bacillaceae; genus Bacillus; species Bacillus sp. FJAT-27986. The sequence goes on from NZ_MAYV01000001.1 coordinate 136,145, forward strand.
ATATAATTGAGGAAATGAATTCCTCTAATATCATAAAAGTGTAAATCACTAATGCTATACCAGCAACAGCAATGAATCCAACAAATAGTGCAGAGCAAATTATCTTTATAAAAGAAATAATAGTGGTAAGAATATTTTTGTTAAATATTATAATATGAGCCATCTTATTCAACCTTTCTGAAAGTCTTCTACTTTCACTATACCGTAATCCCTTGCCAAATGTTAACACCTATTTTCCTTTATTTTGTAATATATGATTCATATGGAATCAAAATATTTTGTTTTTTTTATTTTTTGTTCTATCATAGATTATTAAAAAAGGAAAGTTAGGTCTTAAGATGAAAAAAAACACATATCATACAATTATTGCTGAACTAAATCAATCAGACCAAGTTTCTCAAAAATTATTACATTCTTTATCAGCTCCGATTATTATAAAAATGTTTTATAATTTATTCGGACCTTCTGGGACACACCGGTTAAGTGAAAATGCTTATTATAAAATTCTTACTGAATTGAAAGACCACACGGAAGAGCTTCCAAACACTTCTGTGCCATATGCCAGTTCAACACTGATTCATTTATTTTATGACAAGATTGGCAGGCACGTCACGGCTGAGACCGTTTTGGAGGATGATGAAGGGGACTCCAAAGAAGAAACAAATGATTTAACAGTAGATGACCTACTGGATTTACTTAATTTCGCAAACGAAGATCATGATGAGCTTTATGCAGAACATATTAAAGATCGCCTTTCTCAAATTTGTTCTTTATTACGATAAAAATTATAAATATGTGGGGATGCTTTTTTAAAAGGCATCCTTTTTAATGCGTACAAATGTTAATTACAATAAAATATCAAAATTGATCAGCAACCATTATAAATAGATTATTTTGCCAAGCGATTACATATAGAAGTATTTCCAACAAAGATGCCATCTAATTACAGGGTATTCCTTCTAATATAGGGAAAATACTACTATATTGTGACAATTGCAATTATTCAGTTCACTACAGTGTAAATCATATAAAGGTATATGTTATTATGGTCCCAACAAAATATTGTGCGATTATTATTTTTTGAGGGGGATTTAAATGAAATTAACGACTAAGGAAATCATAGTATCAGAAATCAGGCAGACAAAAACTGTATATGAAAAGCTATTGATATCATTAACAACTCCAGTCCTACTTACTATTTTCAAACAATTATTCGGCAGAAACGGAGAGTTTTCCTTATCCGATAAAGGATTCGATTGTGTTGTAGAAGAACTTGAGTCTCAGAATCGACTACCAGAAACAAATGGGGAAAAAATCACAGATGCCTTATTGGTAGATATTTTCACTGATTTTTATACCAATCAGAATGAAGATAACCCTCTTAAAGATCAAATGCCTTCTGTTGACGAACAATCAACCCCTCATCTAACACTTGATGATTTATTAGATTTACTTAATATAGCTATGAAACATCATGATATCCTATATGCCAATGAATTAAAAAGACGTTTATTGGTACTTAACAGGAATCATAAAAACAGTATAGAAGCCTCCTGAATATCTACCTTCTAAGCGAATGAAGCACCCTCTTCATTCGCTTTTATTATTGCATCACTAAGGAAAGTTCATGGCTAGATGGTTGGTTAAATTTAAAAAGAACTCTCAGCTTTCTTTATTTCGATCTTCGACCATGTCTTCATTGACGAAATACCTCTGTTTTGGGATACTGAAAAGGCTGACTCTAAGGAAAAAAGGTGTATAACATGGAATTTGAGATTAAATTTTTATCTTTCTTTGTTGTGGAAACAGAAGATAAGGAACAGCCTACAGCTAAGCATTATCAAACACTTGATACAGATGAATATGAGGAAAGTGCTCTTAAAGATTTCCTTGATGGCGAATTCAAGAAAATCGTAAAGCGTAAAGTCGATCGTCATCCCAATTCAGAACAAGTACCAACAAAGCTGGGCCATTTTATAATTGAACCAGGTCATACATTGGATTCAAATCCAAACTACAATGCATTTAACCGTACTCGCTTTGCTGATAATAAAGAAGATTTTAAAGCATTCAGTGAGGAATTCGTTCATGCTTATCTTGATACAAGTGCAGTTCGGGGCGGTGTGTTTGTTATGGCTTCAGCCGTACCGCGGAAATTTTTCGAACATCGATTTTTATTTTTAATGAAATGTGATTTTGAACCAAAGGTCGCTTCTATATCTGATGAAAAAACATTAATTCGCAATGTCGAGATGGCCATCACTACTAAAAATATGAAATCCATTCTATACCCTCATATGCCTGAAGAAGGCATGATTGAGGAAAGCGAATTAAAAATTCATCAATCCTCACATGCCCGATATTTCGAAGATTTTTTAAAATTTGTAGAGTATGGTGAATCTAAACAAGAATTAGTGAAGAATCATGTCATTGACATGGTACAGGAGCATATTGGTGAAGTATATGAGCCCGAAAGTGAGGAACGCCGTCAGTTTGAAGAAGCTATTGAAATCTGGGCTGACAGTCCCAAGCGTGAGCTTCAGGAACGATTAACAACTGAACAAGTTGTAGAAGCAGCCGCTCAAATTGTTGAACAAGAACCGGATATTGAACTAAAGATGAAGCTGGATAATACGAATATTAAAGGATTGCTGGCCGATTTCGGTGAAACCATTCATTTAGCCAAAATTAACAATCGTTATGTATTGGTGATTGAAGCAGAGCAAATTTTATTTGAGAAGGGATTCTCCCCCATCGAATTCCACAAACCTGATGACCTGCATAGGGTAATCGATAAAATAAATAAAAAGACCTATGAAAATAATACTTTTTAAATCATAGGTTAAATTCCATGATTTAAAGAAGGGTTCTGATTTTAAAGCTATAAATCCTGATATATGATAACCTTTAGATTAGATGGTTTTTAGGCTGCCGACTTTGTCGACAGCCTATTTTTTTAAACACTATTTAAGATTGGATATTAAGACAATCCATTTTTTGCCACTATTGCTAGTAAAAAATTTATCTGCATTCTGACAAAACCGGCTATATAAAATAGGCCAGAACCCCTTTCATTGATCCAGCCATTCTTTGCTACTTTTAGATTATCATTTATAAATTTAAAGTTTAGATTAATGTAGCGGTATCCTCCATTCAGAATTCACACCAGCTTTTGCCCCCCTTCTCTTCTGTTTTGTTTACTTATATAACTAGTAATACAGTTGCTATAATCATATTCAAACAAAATATTAATTATATTTATAAAGATGCATTTTTTACAAAATTTAGGGTATTGTGTTATTGTTGATTTGATCATTACCACTATGAATAATCTCCAGATGCTCTCTTCATTAGGTATCATCTCAATCAGTATAAAAAATTCATTTCCTGATATCAGTCCAATTGTCTACTTAGTTAAGCACTTGCAAACTTGCAATTAATTTATACATATATGACTTTGCTTAATATGCTTTAGAATGTACTTCGTCTTCAGTGAATTCAATATCAAGGAGGAACATATGTTGAAGAAGTCAGTATCTTATTTGGGAAGTATTTTTTTCATTTTATTTTTAACTGCTTGTAATGAGGAAGCCTCACCGGTATCTAAAAATGGCAATGAGGTAGCAAAGGCAGAGGAAACAAAAAATGGTGAATCTGAACTAACAGCCAAGGAAGTCTATAAAAAAATGGTTGAGGCTTCTTCTGAAGTTAAAAGTCTTGGTCTTAAATTAGATATAGATCAAGAAATATCAACTGAAGCTGATGGAATCATTTTGACAACAGAAACAAGGACAGACTCTAAAATGATTCAGGAACCTTTGTCCTTATACCAACAGATTGAAATTTATTATAAAAATCCAGCAACCGGAGAACAGGAAGGTAAAATCGATCAATATTTAACAGATGAAGGATTTTTCATGCACGATATCGAGGGAGATCAGTGGGGAAGATATAATGCAGATTATACTGAGGTGGCGAAAGGGCTTAATTTACAGCCGGGAACGAATCAATTAGATTCTCTGAAAGATTTAGAGTCATTTGCAGACGACTTTACCTTTGAGCAGGAAGCTGATCAATATGTTTTAACTTTAGCAGGCAATGATGAAAAATTAAATGAATACGTAAAAGGATCATTACCTGCTAATATACCTGAATTAGAAACAGCTCTGAAATCTATGACACTACAAGAAGTCGAATATGAAATCTTTATAGACAAAAATACTTTTTTACCATCGGTGATGAATGTAGATATGAATATAGGTATCTCGGAAAACGGAAATTCCCTTGTATTAGAACAAAGTATTGAATCTAGCTACTATGACTATAATAAAATTGATAAGATTGTACTTCCTAAGGAAGCATTGGATAATCCAAACGAAATAAATTTAAATGATACAACCAGTATGTAACTATAAAAAACTAAAGCTCCCAGTCGAGGAGCTTTAGTTTCTTTAGTTTTACTATTTATTCACATACCCATGAGACTCCGATTGTTCCTACTCCTGTATGGACTCCAGCAACAGGAACCAATAGCATTCGCTCAGTAGGAATGGAGTTAAATTCTTCATTTATTTGTTTTTCCAATTTACGCGCATTTTCTTCGTCATCAGCATGGATAACTACTATTTTACTAACCTTACAAACTTTCATATCTTCTCTTAATAAATCCATTATATAATGGATAGCTCTCTTTTCAGTTCTAACTTTTTCTCTAATTTTAGCCCCTTCTGTTTCTATAGAAAGAATAGGCTTAATATTAAACAAGTTAGCAATGAGCCGTTGGCTTCCTGAGACTCGCCCGCTTTTATGGAGCTGATTAAGATTAGACGGTATGAGGAAAAGCCTTGCATTCGTTTTGATTTCTTCGATTTGTCTGACAATTTCTTCAGCATCAAAACCCTGTTCAAATAACTCTATACCTTTTTTCATCAAATAAGAAAGAGGGTAAGATCCAGTACGTGAATCAATTGCAAACAATTTAAAACCTACTTGCTCAGCAGCCATTACAGATGTTGAAAAAGTACCTGATAGTTTACCCGAGCAATGGAACGCTATTCCATAATCATACTCTTCTTTCAGTTTTTCATATAATTCAACAAATTCACCAATTGATGGTTGTGATGATTGGAAAGTGGTATTTTCACTTGCCATTCTTTCGTAAAATTCTTTTTCTGTAATATCAATTGTTTCTTTGTATGAAACTCCATCGATAACAATTTGTAAAGGAATAATATTTATTCGATTTTTTTTAATAAAATTCTCGTTTAATGTGCATGTCGTGTCTGTAATCCAAGCAATTCTTGGTGGTTCTTGTTTCATTCCCTCTTCCCCTTTTAAACAAAATGGTATGACCAATTTTATATTAAAAATAGTATGTAGTAATCATTACTACATACTTAATATAATTTAACTACTTACTATAGTCAAACGTTTTCTTGGAAATTCGACTATATTATTATTAATTCAACAAATTTTGCAATCAGGCTCAAATTACCTTAACTGTTTTTTCCTCTTTTGAAAGATAAGTTAATGTATCTATGTCGGAATTAGTCGGTAAAAGATACGTATTTTTATAAACTTCATTGCCTTTTCCGGTAATAAAAATCCAGTCACCATCTTTTGCAATTTTCCAAGCATATTCGATTGCCGACGTACGATCCGGTATGACCTTCCCTTTGGCAGATGGCTTTAAATCATGTAGTGCTTCTATCATCCCCTCAAAAGATTCGGTCCCTAAATCATCCAGCGTTAAAATACATAGGTCACTGTGCTTTTTCGAGATTTCAACCATACCACGTCTCTTTGTCACATCTCGATTTCCCCTAAATCCAAAGATATGAATGATGCGCTTTGCCCCCATCTCTCTTCCGGTTTTAAGACATTGTGCAAAAGCATCGCAAGTATGAGCATAATCTACAACTAACTGTGCACCTGTCGGGTGATTCACTACTTCAAATCTCCCCGGCACGCCAGGAAATGATTGTAGTGCATTAATTATTACTTCACCTGGTACACACATATTTCTCGCTGTTAGAAATGCAAGCGCCGCATTTTGAATATTATGTTTTCCCTTAATAGAAAGCCTAATAGGATAGATTTCTTTATTTTTATATACAAACTGTATATCACCCGTTTTATTTTGCTGAATATACAAATCAGATTCTTTATTCCCTACACAAAAAATTTGGTCATTAGTACCGCATAACCTTTTTTCAAGTTTACTGCCCCATTTGTTATTCGTATTAATCACAGCAGCACCATCTGGCTTTAATTGAGTAAAAAGCTGTGCTTTTACTGAAAAATAATCATCCATATCCTTATGATAATCTAAATGGTCATGGTCTAAGTTTGTAAAAAGAGCATAATCATAGCTAATCCCTTTCACTCGATATTGTGACAGTGCGTGTGAAGATACTTCCATTATGACAATATCATCTTGACTTCTTGATAATTCTTTTTGTAATTGCAATGCATCCATGGTTGTATTTACAGAGGGTGTAGATTTTTCACCATTTATATAATTATAAACCGAACCAAATAAAGAACAGGATCTACCATAAGCTTCAAGGATATGCTTCAACATAAACGAAGTAGTAGTTTTTCCATTTGTACCTGTTACTCCAATAATTGTTCTATCTGCTTGCACAGGATAAAAACGTTTAGCTAAATCAGCCAGGATAGCGCGGCTATTTTCAACCCTAATATACGGGACCGATAGATCAGTGATTTCTTTTTCGCCGATTATAACTCTCGCTCCAGCTTCAATTGCCTTTTCAATATACGTATGACCATCCACCTGAAATCCTGTAATGGCTACAAATATGAATCCCTCTTTTACCTCTAATGAATTATTAGCAATCCCGGTAATATATATTTCTTTATCCTTATCTGACACTTTTGCGACATCACTCAACAAATTTTTAAGCTTCAAGTCTTAGCAACCCCTTTTGTTCTTCTGCTTCTGTGAAAATATTCAAGATTTTTTGTGGTATTCTATGGTAATTCACTATCTTTTCCGATTTACTATCTGTATAAAAGATAGTTAGTTATATGTTTTGTATTAGCTTTCATATTATACAAACAGAACAACACCTATACCTAAATTCCTCTATTTACAAACTTATAAACCCTTTTTACACTTTTTGATTATTTTTTTACTTTAATATATACATTTATTTCAAAATAATCGGCCTATATACCCAAAAAGAAAACTCCCTATTTCACATAAGGAGTTTTCTTTCTCTATACTTTCACTCTTTTCAGAAATAAAGACAATAATAACCCGGTAATTGAAGCAACCATTATAAGGATATACCCTTTTTTCACACCATAAATGAGAGCCTCCGTTAGAACCTCTGAATTAGGATAACTCCCTGCTTCATTTAAATATGAATTTTGCCCCATTGTCATAAAGGTAATCGCCAATGCAGTTCCGATAGCTCCGGCAATTTGCTGAAGCGTGCTCATGACAGCGGTCCCATCAGGATAATATTTTCTGGGTAATTGATTTAAGCCATTTGTCTGTGAAGGCATCATGATAAAAGCAATGCCAATTGATAAGCAAACATGCATTATGATAATTGTCGATAAAGAAGTATCAGCTGTGATTTGTAAAAATAAAATACTCGCTATACTAGTTAATACAAACCCAATAACCACCAACCATCTCGCCCCATATTTATCCATTAATTTTCCGTTAATTGGAGACATAATCCCATTCATTATCCCACCAGGCAAAAGCGTTAAACCAGCTGTAAATGCCGATAATAGTAGCCCTCCTTTTAAATACATCGGTAATAGAATGGCATTCGATAAAATCATTAACATAGCTAAAAAAACCAATGAGACACCCAGGGAAAACATAGGGTAAGTGAATACGCGCAAATTAATCATAGGATTATCAGTATAAATTTGACGGAAGGAGAACAATATCAAGAAAAATAGACCGATTCCAATAGGGAGTAACACATGTGCTTCTCCCCATCCACCTCCGCCCTCTCCGGCAGCACTAAATCCGTAAACAATCCCGCCAAATCCAATTGAGGAAAGTATTACTGACCTTATATCGATCTTTGGTTTTGTTAGTTTTGTAACATTTTTCATAAAAAATATCCCGGCACCCATGGAAAGCAATAATATCGGCAAACATGTCCAAAAAATCCAATGCCAACTTAATTGGTCTACAATGATTCCAGAGAAGGTAGGGCCAAATGCAGGAGCAGACATGATAACAAGCCCCATTAATCCCATCACTACCCCACGTTTATGCGGAGGAAAAATAATAAGTGTGCAATTAGTCATTAAGGGTAAAAGAATAGCGGTTCCAATGGCCTGGATGACTCGCGCCGACACCAATATAGGAAATGAATGCGCAAGGCCACCAATCAATGTGCCAACAATTCCCATCGCCAGAGAGAAAAAAAACAATTGCCTGGTCGTAAACGTTTGAATTAAGATAGCCGAAACAGGTACCAAAATTCCCAATGTCAATAAATATCCTGTGGTCAGCCATTGTGCTGTTGAAGCTTCTATATTAAAGTCATGCATAATATTGATTAAAGCCAAATTTAAGGCTGTTTCACTGAATAAACCAATGAATGCTGCCACTGCCAAAACTGCCATCATTGGTACAGCCCTGAACTCCTTTTTCTCTTCTAAATCCACTTTTCCAGCATTCAATGAAATACCTCCTGTTAGCTTCACATCAAAAAGTTTCTAATACACTTACAATGAGTTAATCTGCTAGATCGTCTATATCATTTTTCTGATATATCATGCCTTATTTAAAGCAGATTATTAGTGGAATTTTTTTCTTTAGTTCTTCTTTTAAAGAAGAGTAAATAAAAAGACAACCAGCTATATAGGTTGTCTAGGTTAAGGACCCAACTAAAATCCCAATAAAACAAGGAGTAATTATAAGTAAAAGTATCATTAACACTTTAACCAGGCATCTTCTCCTTACATATCCAAAGATTCACCTATCGCCAGTCCTCTTCATAGGTATGAATACTATAGACCATCTTTAATATCCATTCATTTATAATTACTTTGATAAAAGGAGATAGGAACATGAATAATCCATATGACATGAATAATATGCACCCCGGTTACCATAATAATTACCAAAATTATGATCGCCAGCTTCCTCCAGTTCAACCAGTAATATTTATTAATTCAGCAGGGGTTGCCAAGGAGCTTATAAATGATGCCTACACCATAACTAACCACATTCAAAACAATCCACAGTTTTCAAGACAAATAATGACGTATGCTCAGCATGGGCAAAAAAATGAAATCTTAGGAATGCTTAACAGTTTACCTTTAAAGCATCGCCCAGAGGTAGTCTTTACACCAGGAGCCATATTAATTAAATTATTCCCAGGTAATCCAAATGACTCCAGCAGTGCCTTAACCATAACTATGCTGTGGCATGAAGCTTTTTAAGTCATCAGCAAATATCAAAAAAGCCGAAGAAATGCTGATTAACAACATTTCTTGGGCTTTTTTGTTATTCATTATCATACTCATAGTAGTTCTATGCTACTATTATTTTATTCCTAAAGGAGAAAGTTTGTATGTTCACTTTTTTCAATAAATGTTCTATTTGCAAAAAGAAAGATAAAGATTTACGCAAATATCAAAATGGTCACGGCAAAAAAAATAAAATATGAAAAGCTTGCACCTTGTATGCCGAAAGAAGGGCGTTCCGCAGAATCTGAAATCATGTATTACAGCTTTTTACGAAATGAGTAACACCATTTATCGTAGCCTAACTTTTCTTCATAGAAGCGGTGAGCATCCGTGCGTGAAAGAGCAGATTCTAATGCTACATAATTCGCACCATTTTCCTTAGCCCATTCATGAATAAAAACAAGCAGCTTTTCCCCATATCCTCTCGAACGTTTACTTTCAGTTGTTACCAAATCATGAACAATGATATGACGTTTATTATAGAAATTCACACGAGAACTAACACCAATTACAGCTACCACTTCTTCACCTAAAAACAATGCAAAAAGCCTGTACCCTTCTTTATGCATTTGATTCATTAATTCTAAATACGAATGCTTATCCAAATCAGTACGTAATTGCTTCATTATTGAATATGCATCATCCCATTGGTCAACCGTAATCAATTCCATAATATTTTCTGTGCTTATCGTCATGTTTTTCCTCCTGAGGCTATAATTAGATCAATTATAACCCTGCAAAATTTTACGGAGTCAGCTCCGTTACCATTATACACCAATCATTCTATTTCGCTATTGTTTTACATATTTATATAAACAAAATGAATGTATATACGGATGTTAACAACTGAAAATTTATAAACATATCACGTTAGAATCAGCAGAAAATCATATATCATATATAAAGTTTGAGTTTTGTTAGAATTAGACTTGATGAAATATATTATTAGCAATCTCATTTAGAATTGACTTAAGCTGTAATCATACTAACTACCTTAAACTTGACGTATTGCAAGGACTTCTTCAATCGCACAGGCAACACCATGTTCTACATTCGTTTTAGTATGATATTGGCAGAGTTCTTTCACCTCATCGGAAGCATTTCCCATAGCTACTCCACGTCCAGCCAGCTGAAGCATGGAAACATCATTTAAATGGTCACCAAGTGCCATAACTTCTTTCATCTCGATATTAAATTGATCAGCCAACATCTTTAATGATGTTCCTTTCTGAGCTTTTGGATGATTAAATTCTATGTTTCCGCGCTCAGAAGAGGTAATGATATACTCGGTTTCACCGGCTAATTCGCTATTTATACGTGCCAATTCATCCATATCAGCTGATAATACTAAAATCTTATAGATAATCAATTCTTCATCCAGGTATATACCTTCAAAGTTATCTACAAAATGGCAGTGTTCGAATTTAAATCGTTCCTCCGCTCTTCTTCTAACATCCTCTAGCATTAGAGCTTCATCAGCGTATGGGAATCTCTCCATTTTTAATTGCATTCTAATGTCAATATACTGTTCCATACTTTTAGAAAAAACTCCAACGTTAGTAAAAAACTCAATATATACGTTTTTATTTTCCAGTACTTTTTGAATTGAGCGGCACCATTCTTTTTTTAGTGGGAGTTTATTTAATACTTCTCCCTGCTCGTCTCTTATTTCAGCTCCGTTTAATGCAATTACAGGACAACACAATCCAGCCAGTTCCAATGGCATCAAGGCATAACTGTATGGTCTTCCTGTAACAATAACTACCTGAATCCCTTCCGCCTGTGCTTTTTCAATTGCGATTATATTCTCCTTACTGATACGACCTTTACCATTCAACAAAGTCCCATCCATGTCTGTTGCAATTAATCTCAACGTCAATCATTCCTTTTACTGTAACTTAAATAAATACCATACTAGTATACTACTATATTCATTAAATTCGTAGAAGCCATTCATTATTTATAATGGTTAAAATAATGATTCTTATTGAATAGTTAAACAACACGCCTCAGAAGAACTAATGCGAGTCTTGGTATAGTTAAATCTTTCATATAACAGACCTGCGTAAACCACAAAAAAACTGATAACCAGTTTCCTTTTCTTAATTAAGATGAATTCAAAAATATCTCATTTAACATGCATACTATAAAAAGGGTGATAAGTAGTTATTAAAACTATATAATGAATTGTCGAAGCAATAATATAGAGTATTAATATTTACATATTAATGATATTGCATTATACTAATGATAATAATTCATATTGTACTAGAAAGAAGGAAATTTAATGAAGGACATTCATGTTTATAGCAAAGGTGAAGAAATCGCAAATGCAGTTACCCATGGCCTGGGTGTTATATTAAGTATAGTAGCGCTGATTTTGCTGGTTTTCCATTCCTCTATATATGGGACCGCTTGGCACATCGTTAGTTTTACTATATTTGGAATAACAATGCTTCTTATGTATCTGTGCTCCACTCTTTTGCACAGCTTACCCCAGGGCAAAGCTAAGAATGTATTTGAAATATTCGACCATTCAGCTATCTATTTTTTTATCGCAGGTACGTACACGCCATTTTGTTTTATTGTATTGGACGGTTGGACACGTTGGACTTTATTCGGTATTGTCTGGGGAATAGCTTTTGGGGGAACAGTTTTTAAATCATTTTTTGTTAAAAAATATATGATCGTATCAACACTTCTTTACATAGTAATGGGTTGGATGATTGTCTTCGCATGGAAACCATTGGTCAACTTCCTTGAGCCAAATGGAATGATTTTATTAGTTACTGGAGGTATTCTATACACGGTAGGTGCTATCTTTTATGTATGGAGAGGCTTCAAATTCCATCATGCCATTTGGCATCTTTTCGTTATCGCCGGAAGTGTTATGCATTTCTTCTGTATTCTCTTCTACTTACTTCCATGGGATAAATAATAACATATTCTTATTACAATTTAAGGCAGCTCTCCCTATCCGGAAGCTGTCTTTTTTATCTTTAACGAATGTTTTATTTAGCCTTTAGTCTCTTCAATTATCCAAATTTACCTCGAAGTTTTTTTAAAACTCTAATGGCCTCATGATTCATTTTACTGATCCTTAATGCCTTATTGCCCAAAACTGTGTACCTTCTGTTTTTTCCTAATTGTTTAGTTACATTCTTAGATGTCATATTTTATGCTCCTAACATGTGCATTTTGTTATAGCTTATGCTATAACACAAAAAAGCAATACAAAAAAAAATAACAAAGTCCCATCACTTTGTTATTTTACAGAGTATATATAAGCCAATGCTTTTTTATTCATTTCTTTTACTTTCTTTGTCTGCTTACTGACTGATTTATCAGAGAGATGGGTGATTTTGGGACCTGACTGGGAGTCTTTTGCCATTGCCTCAGCGGAATCGTCAGACTGAATGTTATTTCTCCTACGCCTCATAGCCATCTTACTCCTCTCTTCCTTAACTTTTATACCCTTATTATACCAAAGTTTTACATAAACGAATCATAAATGTGAACTAAATTAGCAATATGAACACCATCCACTTCAATGGGAATGCCCTTATCTTTCTTTAAAACTATAATAAAGTTATACATTTGTAAATGGATAGGAATTAACAAAGCATCGTGGTCTTCAAGGGTGATAACCTCTAAATTGAAAATCGAATCGGTAAAGCTTTGTAAAAGCTGCTGATTAAAATCGAAATTATGTATATGATCAATCCTGATAAGCTTTTGTTTAATTCTCTCCCTGACGGATATATCTAAGTCAATCGAATCGTCAGCTTCGTACTGATTGATATCAACTGACAAACCAAATTCCTCACAATACAGGACAAGATATTTCTTTAACTCTCTCTCATATTCTTCTCCGTTTTCAGGAACAGGCTTTTGCTCAAAATAATAGATAGCATCCTGTACTAATAAGGACATATGCTCTACCTTTGTCACCGTCGCTCGTTGAATTTTTTCATTTTCCTTTATGGTAGCTTCAAGAAATTCAGAACCTGTTATAAACTCTGCCTGCCATATCTTTAAAATGCTTGGTGTTAGAAGAACGGATAAATCGATAAAAACAACGATTGCAGTTAAACTCAATATATATGTCCAGTTGGTTATATTTATTCCGCCTGCAATAATGCCGATTCCGAGGCAAAGCACAAATAACGTATAAAGGCTTCGGCGAAAATTTTTTAAATGCAAGTCAAATATGGAAGGTTTTACGATGGCCATCATACAAGAAACGAGAGAAAAACATACTAGAATAGCAATATAAATTTTTCCAAACATTTCATCCTCCATCGATAATCATTTATATGAATAATCATACCATTTAATTCCAAATTACCATATAGGTATATCTTCTGAATTGTCAGATGACTGTTTGTAATCTATTTCACCTTAAGTTTATAGTGATAGGCAATCTCCTTACCGTTATACATTAGTGCTTTATGATTATTCGTATTTAACGTAACCTTCACCTTGTACACCCCTGGTTTGAGTGTGCCTAAATCATAATATTGACCATAAATTCTATTCTTTTTATCTCCATTCATATATAGATGGGCATGACCTTCATTAATTCGTTGCTCATTCGAACCCAGCTTTTCTGGTTTAAACGAAAAGTTTTTTGTGTTGATTTTCAGCATCCAACACCCTGTTTGATCCTGCTTGATCCATCCATTAATTTCCGGAATTTTCACTTCGCTTATATTGCTTATTTCTAATCCATCATGTTGTCCCGTATGCCCAGCATGAGCATCATTGCTGAAATGGCTGCTTTGTTGATGAAAATATAGCATGATGGATACAAACCCAGCGATAACAATAAAGCTAAGTATTCTATACATGAATCTCTTCGCCACCCTTATGCCTGTACGCACTATTTTTCAAATACAAACCAATCAAAAATAAAATAGCTCCAACTATCAGAAACGCTATATCATAGAATAAAGCATTGGGATCACCTGGTTTTACCCTATGAATCTGCAGGATATGATGATTAACAATCCCTTCCAACATATTGAATAAACCTGAGCCAATTAAAAACCAACTAATAATCTGTTTGACACCCTGCTTTTGGTCTGATGGGTTACCAGCAAGCCATAAAATAAAGCCCCCTGCCACCAAAGCAATCGTCACCGCAAAATGAAAAATCCCATCACTCATGATTTGACCTGAGCGACTCGTTTCCATCACGACACTATGCCATTGTAAAAGCTGATGAAAAATAATCCCATCCATAGCACCCATAAAGCCGAATCCCAACAGAAAGCTTCCTATTACCAATAATTTCTTTTTAGTTTGACTCCTCAATCGAATTCCCCTCCAGCCCCCATTTTTTTACTTAATATCCAATCAGTCTTCATTATAAACAATCCGTTTATCATAATTAGCTGATTTTTTTAACAAAACATGGGTAACTATATACTATATTGGAAAAACCGGAGGGGTTAAAATGAATCAATTACCTAATCAATCGAGTTCATATTGGACGAAGTTCATGCAGAATCAAGAAGAACTGAAATTTAATAAGCTACAAAATGATTTAGAAACAGATGTTGTTATAGTTGGAGCTGGAATAGTCGGTATTTTAACGGCTTATCAATTGGTCAGCAAAGGAGTAAAGGTTGCATTAGTTGAGGCAAGCGAAGTGATGAATGGGACAACAGGCCATACAACAGCAAAAATAACCGCCCAGCATGGATTAATTTATGACAAATTAATTAATTCGATAGGTGAAGAAAAAGCGAAACTATACTATCAGGCAAATATGGATGGCCTTGAATTTATCCATTCTCTCTACAAAGAAGAAGAGATCGATTGTGATTATGAAGAACAGGAAGCCATCCTTTACGCAGAGACTGAAAAATTTGAAAAGAAAATCAAGTCAGAGTTCGAAGCTTATCAAAAACTGGGCATTCCAGGTAAACTTGTCGAACACCTGCCTTTGCCTTACCCAATCAAAAATGCCATTATTATGCCTAATCAAGCACAATTTCATCCAGTTAAATACTTAGGCCATATTTTAAACCTGATTATAAAAAAAGGCGGACAAGTATTTGAACAATCGCCAGTAGAAGCTATTGAAGATGACGATAAAGGACCTGTTCAAGTTAAAGTGAAGAATGGACATACCATTTATTGCAATAAAGTTGTGATTGCTTCCCACTATCCATTCTATGATATGCAGGGACTGTACTTCTCTCGCCTGAGCCCGAAACGCTCTTACATTGTTGCCGCTGAAATCAAGGAAGACCTACCAGATGGAATGTACATTAGCGCCGAGCAGCCTACCCGCTCAATCCGCCATACAAAAGACGGGGATAAAACCCTGGTATTATTTGGAGGAGAAAGTCATAAAACCGGTCAAAGCGAAAATCCATTTAAGCATTATGAAGCACTAAAGGATTTTGCCGAAAAGTATTACACAGTTAATGACCTTCCATACAGATGGTCAGCACAGGATTTAGAAACATTGGATTATGTCCCTTATATTGGTCCATATTCTTCTATGAAGGATCATATTTTTGTTGCAACTGGTTTTGGGAAATGGGGAATGTCGAACGGAGCTGTCGCTGCTCTAATTTTAAGTGATTTAGTACGTGGAAAAGAAAATCCATATTTTGATCTGTTTACCCCCACTCGTTCAGAAACACATATACAATCTGCCGGTAAATTCATAAAAGAAAATATAAATGTAGCAAAAGAATTAATTAAAGGAAAACTTGCTGATAAAGATATCAGTCCAGATGAACTTAAACCCGATGAAGGCAGTATCGTTACCTTTAATGGTAAAAGAGCCGGTGCCTATCGCGACCATACAGGTAACGTTTGTGTAGTAGATACTACCTGTACCCATATGGGGTGTGAAGTGAAATGGAATAATGGAGAACGTTCCTGGGATTGCCCATGTCATGGATCCCGCTTTGCACCTAACGGGGAAGTCATCGAAGGCCCAGCAGTTAAACCGTTGGAACGTTTGAATTAACAGCTTGAAATGAGATTCCCATATCCCTACTATATATCCTTTGAATCCTAAAACTAAAATACACTTTTTATGCCGGGTAGATAATCTATGTGACATAAGGAGTGTATTTTTTCTTCATGTAAATACAACTCAAGAATCAAGTATTTAAACTTATATGAAACCAAATACCTTTTTAAATGGAATTGAGTTATAGTTAAAGTTAGAAAAAACCAGAGGAACAAACCGATTCTAAGTACATAAATAAGCGAGGATTTTCATGAGCATACTGTTAGCTTTACTGGCTGCTTTATTTGCAGCATTAACGTCAATATTAGCAAAAATCGGGATTAATAATGTGAATTCAAATTTGGCCACTGCGATTCGAACGTTTGTAGTCCTAATTATGGCTTATGCCGTTGTTCGAATAACCGGGCAATGGGATGAGCTGTATACTATCCATCCTAAGGCATGGATTTTCATTATCTTATCAGGTATAACCACTGGCCTATCGTGGCTATGTTTTTTTAAGGCCATACAAATTGGTGATGTATCAAAAGTAGTTCCTATTGATAAATCAAGCGTCATAATTACAATTATTTTATCCTTTATCATCCTTCAGGAGCCGTTGACTCCGTTAGTGATTGCAGGAGGGGTCGTTATTACGATTGGTACTTTTATTCTTATCGGTAAGAGAGAAAAAAAGAAGAAAGAAGGCTATCTTCAGTCGTATATTTTCCTGGCTGTCTTATCAGCCGTTTTTGCAGCACTAACCAGTATATTGGCGAAAATCGGTATCGAGGATGTCGATTCAAATGTCGCCACCTTCATTCGTACTGTAGTGATCTTAATTTTTGCCTGGAGCATTGTATTTTTCCAAAGAACGCAAAAAGATCTTAAAACGATCTCTAATAGGTCCTATGTCTTTTTAATCCTATCGGGTATCGCAACTGGCTTATCTTGGTTGTGCTACTTTGCTGCCATTCAAATCGGAAAGGTGTCTATCGTAGCTCCCATCGATAAATTCAGCGTAGTCATTACAATGGTGTTAAGCTTTATTATTTTAAAAGAAAAACCTAATAAAAATACGATTATTGGTGGTATTGCGATTACAATTGGTACTATTCTGCTTATTTTTTAACAAACGCGTCATTTATCGTCCTTTATATATAAAAACAGTGGGAATTCTTAATCGAATCCCACTGTTTTTATTGTTTTCTATATTAATGGTAAATCCAACGATATAGTATTGATGTTTCTTAATTAGAAGCGGGCAGCAAGTTTAGCGGTTTTCTCAAGCCCTTCTGCAACAATTTCAACCGTACGGTCTGGGTATTGATTATGTCCTTCAATAACCATAACTTCTGGGTTAGTAATTCCCCAAAGGCTAATAGCAGATTTAACTAAATTAACTGCCATTTCCGCTCCTGGTATAGCTGAGTAATCAGAACCTCTTGCAGACAATAGTGCTACCTTTTTATCAGCTGCATATCCTATCGGACCTTCAGCAGTATACTTAAACATTTTTCCGGCTTGAGCCAAATACGAAATATACGTAATTAATGGCGCAGGAACAGTTGAATTCCAAAGAGGGAAGGCAAAAACAATTTTATCCATGGATAAGAATTGATCGATATATTGATTTGCTAAATTAACATATTTAGTTTCTTCTTCTGTTAATTCGATTCCTTGATTGTTTTTATAAAGAGCGGTAATCGCCGCATTTCCATAGTAAGGGAGTTCTACTTGGAATAAATCCAGCTCTGTAATTTGATCAGTTGGATTTGCTTCTTTATATGCATGTAAAAATGCATTGTACATTTGAACAGAAACAGCTTGGTCTGCCGGTCGATCGTTTACTTTAACAAATAAAACTTTAGTCATATGTATACCTCCATGTAAGTTATATGATTTGTAAATTTATTTTAATATAGTTTGAATTCAAAGCAAAATAATATGCCTATGTTTTACCATTATTTAAAGACTGGACATCTTCTCCTCTTCTCTGCCATAATAAAAAAATTGGATTAGTTAACTAAAGTAACTAATTTATAAGGAGGTAAAATGGAAAGATATCAACAGTTATTTCACGAGTTGTCTATGGTGCATAAACCTTATATTGACCAGTTAAATGAAATTCTAGGTAGATATGCTTTGAACAGACCACAATGGACAATTATGTATATCCTTTTTAATTATGGGCCACATACCCTTGTTGAGATATCTAAATATCAAAGTATCGAAAAGCCAGCGATAACCCGCACAGTCAACAGCCTCGAGCAGCAAGGGTATATTCAGTCATTTTCAAGCTCAGATAAAAGGAAGAAAAATATTCAACTGACTGCTAAAGGAGAGAAACAATATAAAGTTGTAAGAAGTGAGATTGATGAATTTCAGATTGGAAAGTTAATAGGTATTACGACAGATGAACAAGAACAATTCCTAAATATCCTAGAAAGGATTAAGCAAAATTTTAATGAGTAAGGAGATAACTATGCAAACGGAACGAGCAAAATTATGGACAAAAGATTTTATCATTGTATCCACCATTAATTTTTTATTAACACTTGTTTTTTATTTATTAATGGTGTCAATTTCGGTCTATGCTGTTGAACAATTTAGTGCTTCAACGAGTGAAGCAGGACTGGTTACCGGAATTTTTATTATTGGAGCACTTATTGGCCGACTTCTGACAGGTAGAATTATCGATAAATACGGCAGAAAAAGAATATTATTATTCGGACTTATCGTTTTTACATTAACTACTATTTTATATTTTGGGATTAATAGCTTGTCTTTTTTGATGGTTAACCGCTTATTACATGGAATCGGATTAGGAATTGCAAGTACGGCTACCGGTACCATTGTAGCGCAAATCATACCAGCAGAACGACGTGGTGAAGGCGTTGGATATTTTAGCCTTAGTGCCACTCTTGCTACTGCGATTGGTCCTTTTTTAGGTATTTATTTAAAACAGCATACAACATTTGAAGTCATTTTCAGCTTTTGTATAGCATTGGGAGCTGTTAGCTTTTTAACTGCCTTTCTATTAAAAATACAAAATGAACAATCTCACACTTCTGTTGAATCAGAAAACAATAGAGTTAAGCTTTCCAGTTTTATTGAACCAAAGGCTATCCCCATTGCTATCGTTATGATGCTGGGAGCCCTATGCTATTCAAGCGTCTTATCATTTATTACTTTCTATTCAGAAGAGATTCAATTAGTTGAAGCAGCAAGTTTCTTTTTTGTCGTTTATGCAGCAGCGGTTTTAGTGTCAAGACCTTTTACTGGCCGCTTGTTAGACTTAAAAGGATCTAATATTATTATGTATCCCTGCTTACTTGTATTTGCCCTTGGACTTCTTCTATTAAGCTATGCTAATAACGGATTTATTTTGCTTTTAGCCGGCGCAATTATTGGACTCGGTTTTGGGAATATCCAATCTACAACTCAGGCTATTGCCGTAAAAGTGACTCCTCCTCACCGAATCGGTTTAGCAACAGCAACCTTTTTTATCTTTTTGGATGTAGGCTTCGGAATTGGCCCATATGTACTTGGAATGATTATTCCTTTCACAGGCTATCGAAATCTCTATCTAATCATGTCGATTCTCGTATTGGCATTAATCGTAGTCTATTATTTTATGCATGGAAAAAAGGATTCTTTAGAGATGCGCAATAAATTAACAAAGCTAGAGGAAACAAAATCAAATTAAAATCACCATTAAGGAAAAAAAGCGGAATGTCCGATTTTGGATATTCCGCTTTTTTCTATTAATTCGATTTTCATTCAGCATAATAGCATTCTCATCTAAAACTTCAAGTAATAAAACGTATTCTCCAAGAAATATTCAGTAATGTAAAAAAGAGTGAGGCATGCATTAAATTGTTGCCCCACTCTTCCCTGCGCTATTCTTCAATATTTTCCTGTTTAATATGCTTGAACTTCAGCGAAAAGGTTGCTGATTGATTTGTACTATTTACATCAATATTCACATCATAAATTTCAGAAACCCTTTTAACAATCCATAACCCAATACCCGATCCAGACGTTATCTGCTTAGCCATACTTAGACGTACATACTTATCAAAGATCTTATTGATATTAGAATAATGGATAGATGAGCCAGTGTTGGTTACGTCAATATTAATAGTATTATCAAGCTTATTCTCTCTAATTCCCACAAAAATGGTTGATTCCTTTGTAGAATATTTCACTGCATTGCTCAATAAATTCTGCATGACTAATTCAAATGAATACTCATCAATCCAGATTTTGGTGGTTTTACTTACATTATCATTAAAAATAAATGTGTAGGAGGGGTAATTCCTCATATAGGCAGCCATTAATGGTTCAATACAACCTTTTGGTTCTATCCAGCTATCGGGAGGATTTCCTCCTAAATAATAAAGTTCATGCGATAATTTAATACCTGTTAATAACGAATCTATATTACTAGATTGGTTTTTAATATGAAACAATCCTTCTTTAATCTCAGGATGAGTTTCGTTATCAATCAGGTCCTCCAAATATTCAATGGTATTCTTAATATTATGTGCAGGATTACGAACCTCATGGACAATCTCTTCCAAGAAAGCGTGTGTCTCGTCTGTTACAGCCAGCATTTTTTCAACACTACGATTCGTAACATCGTTTAACTCTTTCATCTCTCTTAACATAAAGTCATTCATAAAATGAGGTGTAATATTAAACTTGTTTTTCAGCTTGTAATGATTGGTCATCTTTGATAAAGGTTTAAAGATAGTTTCAAATAATAAAGCTTGGAATAAATAGAAAAAGATGAATATGATTAAATATAAATAAGCATTCGTAATGAGTATTTCCTTAAAATCTTCAATAAGCAGAGCTGAGAGATTTATCTTCGTATATAACTGACCATTGAATGCTTCCGTTTGAATGGCATGCTCAATTTCCGCTATTACAGACCCGTTAACCTCATAAAGTTCAACCTTTATTTTTTTATCACTCAACCCATCTTTTACAAAAAACTCATCTTGATTTTGATTTAATAACCACTTAATAATTGGTAAATATTTTTTATCTTTTCCTTCATAAATATTGATATTCTTTGTTGTTTGGTTATAGGCAATATTTTGATAACTTGAGTCATGATCCAAAATCATCATATACTCATAAGCTCCAGCTAGCTTACCAAATTTATCATTTAAAAAATCTTCCTGTAACCCATATTCAGCTAAATGAGTTTCAACTAAATAGAAGTTCGGCAATACTTCATTAATCCGGTGTTTTGCAGAATCGCTTACCCGATTAATATTTTGCAGTATTACTATGGATGTAAATATTAAGAACAAAAGAATATTTGACAAAATGGTAAAACGCTTAATGGTTAGCCAATTATTAATCATTGATTTCATATCCAACATTTTTAATCGTATTAATGCTATTCTTACCTATCTTTCGTCTAATCCGATTTATCGTTGTATTAATAATGTCATCACTCATATCCCCATGCTCAGTCCATATTTTTTCCCATAATTCTTGTTTACTGACAACTTGATTTTTATGTTCTAATAAATACGTATACACCTGCATTGGAATTTTCGATAGCGTTTCAACACTGCCATCTTCTTTCGTAATCGTACCACGAAGAGGCTCAATTTTTAATCCTCTATGTATATAATACGAATTATTTTTTACTGCTGTACTTTCCATAATATTTTTTATGTTAAGGACAAGTTCTTTGTAGCTGAAAGGCTTTGTAAAATACAAAAGCGCACCTTCCTGTAATCCTCGCAATCTTGCATCTGACGAATCTGCTCCGGTAACGAGGACAAAGGGAATATTATGTTTTTTCCTTATAATAGAAGCAGCTTCCAAACCATCAATAATTGCACCATGAATGGTAATATCAAAAATTAATAAATCGTATTTCACTTTATCACAAGCTATAATTGCATCCTCTGGATCGTCAAAATCATCTACTGTATATCCTTGTAATTCAAGCCTTTTCCTTAGTACTTTTCTCGCAACAGGCTCATCTTCTAAAATTAACATTCTAATGGGGATCACCCTCTTTAAAAAAGTAAATAAATTATATCACCATAATTTTTTGAGGTAAATACTTACTTGTATTTTTATGCATAAAAATGCCATCATTATTTCATATAACTATTAAATCTAAAGGGATGTGTAGTTTAAGCAAAAAAAGAGTGATTCCATTAATAGCGGAAATCACTCTGTGTTTATATTGACTTTAAAGTACGACCAATGAGTATACGTTTTATTGATGAAACCACTCTGCTCACCCGCTTTTATTATTAAGAAATTAATAAATTAATAGCTTGATCAACAAAAAACGCCTGCAAGCCATCAATAAATAGACCTGCAGACGTTATATTAGTTTCGTCTCACAAGTTCCACCTTCCTTCTCATAAAACGCTGAGGAGTTAGCTGTCGGATTCGTGCCTACTGAGTAGCCCTACCATAATGGATTCACCCCAGAACACAATGGGTCCCCCGCGCAATTATGCTTAAGCGATTTAGAAATTAGAAACTTTGATAATAATACTCCCGATATGAAAAATGTAAATATTTTCATCTACTAATTTTTGTATATTTTTAATTTATTCACATAAATTTCTTTTTGTTTTTTGGTCACAGTCTACTTTGTATTTCAACCTATACAGAAGTCACAAAAGTAACATCAACCATTTACAAATCAAAGTCCTGAAATGTTGAAGCACTATTCATAATGACTTCTAATACTAACAATCAGTTTTAGTATGATAATGTTTTAAATATCAACCTCATAACTAGGATAAAGCCTCTCTTTAATCCTCATATTATAAGTAGTTATTGCAAATAATTAATATAATTATTAATTTGTGGTTGAAAAATAACCTAAAAGCGAATATTATATTAAATGTCGTCAAAAACGTTCGCTTTTTTTAAGGTGAATAGATGGAGGTATACGAATTGTTAGACAAATTTTTCTCAATTAGCCAAAACGGGTCTACTGTTAAAACGGAAGTTTTAGCTGGTATAACTACTTTCTTTACAATGGTGTACATTGTAATAGTTAACCCGGCAATCCTTTCCGCTTCAGGAATTCCCTTTAATCAGGTATTTATTGCTACCATTATCTCGGCAGTAATTGGTACTTTAATTATGGGCTTGTATGCAAAATACCCAATCGCCGTTGCGCCAGGTATGGGAATAAACGCTTACTTTACGAGTGTTGTTGCGACACAAGGACTTAGCTATCAAGTGGTTTTAGGCGCAGTATTTATCGCCGGACTTTTATTTATGTTATTAAGTTTTAGTAATTTACGTGAAAAGATCATTAATTCCATCCCTCTTTCTATTAAATATGGAATTACATCCGGTATTGGTTTATTCATAGCGTTTCTTGGTTTTAAACAAGCACAAATCTTTGTCGCAAACGAAAGCAATCTTGTTGGTTTAGGTGATTTAACTGCTCCTGTTCCATTATTAACAATTGCCGGTTTATTCATTACCCTTATTCTTATGGTAAGAAAAGTACCTGGTGCTTTGTTTATTGGAATGATTATTACAGCAATTATTGGCTATTTTACAGGCATGCTGGACATTACAGCCAAGCAATTACTCCCTTCACTTCCAGAAGGAATAGCATTTTTTGACTTAGATCTCGGTGGTGTATTCACTAACAGCTTATACGCCGTTGTATTTTCATTCCTACTCGTAACGATTTTTGACACAACAGGTACAATGGTGGCTGTATCCGAACAGGCCGGATTATTAAAAGACGGTAAGTTTCCTAGGGCAAAGCAAGCTTTCCTTGGTGATTCTATTGCTACTACTGTTGGTGCTGCTTTTGGTACAAGTCCTTCAACAGCATATGTAGAATCAAGTACAGGTGTTGCTGCCGGTGGTCGTACTGGTTTAACAGCAGTAGTTGTTGCTATATTGTTCAGCTTAGCATTATTCTTCTCACCATTTATTGGAGCCATCTCAAACTTAGCTTCCATTACAGCTCCTGTTTTAATTATTGTTGGGTGCTTTATGATGGAAGGTATATCAAAGATTAGATGGTCTGAGTTTGATGAAGCTTTTACAGCATTTGTTATTATTCTTGCGATGCCTTTAACTTCAAGTATCTCTACTGGAATCGCATTTGGATTTATTATTTATCCAATCTTGAAATTAGTTGGTGGCAAAGCGAAAGAAGTTCCACCTCTTGTTTACATCTTTGGTGTACTATTCCTTATTCAATTGGTCTTCTTAGGAGGACATTAATAAAAATGCTATATAGAGCTGGATTTCTTATAGATCCAGCTCTATATTTTTATCCCAATAAATTTTTGATATTTTCTGATATCTAGATGATATACTTTTATAGTAAATAATATTGTATGGGGAGGATTAATCCATGAATAATTTTGAAGAAAAATTAGATCGTTATGCTGACTTGACTGTTAAGAAAGCTGCTAATGTACAAAAGGATCAAATTGTATTCATCATATCCACTATTGAAACTGCACCATTTACACGTAAACTTGTTAAAAAAGCCTATGAAGCAGGTGCAAAGCAGGTTTTTGTGGAATGGAGTGATGAAGAAATTAACCGAACGAAATATTTGCTGGCACCTGACGAGGCATTTACTGAATTTCCTTCATGGATGGCTGCCTCCAGAAACGAAATGGTTGAAAGAGGTGCAACTTTTATAACGATTGTCTCTCAAGATCCGGATTTACTGAATGGGATCGACTCAAATCGGATCGCTAATTTTCAAAAGGCTGCAGGTAAGGCTCTCAATAATTTACGCGAAGCAATGCAGTCCAATAAGATCAGTTGGACAGTCGTTGCTGCTGCAGGTGAGGGTTGGTCCAAAAAAATATTCCCTGGACAAGAAAACAGCTTAGATTTACTTTGGGATGCCATCTTTTCTTCAGTCCGTGTTGATCAGGAAAATGTTATCCAAGCATGGGAGGAGCATCTTGATACATTAATCAGTAAAGCTGATTATTTAAATAACAAAAAATATAAATACATACACTATAAAGCACCTGGTACGGATTTAAGAATTGAACTTTCCGAGAAACATAAGTGGTGCGCAGCAGGAGCTAAAGACTCAACCGGCAAAGAATTCGTAGCCAATATGCCTACTGAAGAAGTATTTACGATTCCTTTAAAAAATGGAGTAAATGGCACGGTTTCAAGCACAAAACCGTTAGCTTATGGCGGCAATGTAATTGATGAATTTACGTTAACATTTGAAGAAGGAAGAATCGTAAATGCCGTGGCGAAAAAAGGAAATAAAATTTTAAATCATCTTATCAATGTTGATGAAGGAGCTAAATACCTGGGTGAAATTGCGCTGGTACCTCACCATTCACCGATCTCTGAATCAAATATTTTATTCTATAATACGTTATTTGATGAAAATGCTTCTAACCACCTCGCCATTGGAGCTGGATATCCATTTTGCCTCGAAGGTGGAGAAGAAATGAATATCGAACAATTGCATAAGTATGGGGTAAATATCAGCCAAGTGCATGAGGACTTTATGATTGGTTCAGCTGATATGGACATTGATGGAGAATTGCCTGATGGTACACGTGAGGCCATATTCCGAAATGGGAATTGGGCGTTTTGATTCTATTTACAGGTTTATAACCCTTAAATAATAGTAAAATTGCTTTAAAAAAAACCAAAACGCGCTTAGTAAAATATTTCTAAGCGCGTTTTGGTTTCGTTTAGCTAGTTGTTCATTCTTAAATATCAAAAAAAATTGTTATGCTTTGTGCAATTTATGCCTTCTCTTTTAAATTCTCATTAATTTTTAATTGCTGTGTTGCGAATTCATGGTAGAGCTTGTGAGTTTGCATTAATTCTTCATGTGTTCCTCTACCTGTAATTTCACCTTTTTCAATAAATAACAACTGATCGGCATTGACGACGGTTGATAATCGATGGGCAATAACGATTGTCGTCCTCCCTACCATTAGTTTATTTAATGCAGCCTGCACGATTTGTTCAGACTGGCTGTCTAAACTTGATGTGGCCTCGTCTAGCATTAGAATACTTGGATTTCTCAATAACGCTCTTGCTATCGCAATTCGTTGGCGCTGTCCTCCTGACAGCTTCAATCCCCTCTCCCCTACATCCGTTTGGAATCCTTCTGGAAGCTGCTGAATGAATTCAAGTGCATGAGCCATTTCAACTGCTTGCTCCAGTTCAGCGGAGGTTACTTCCCTTTCCAAACCATAACATATATTATCCTGGATCGTACCTGCCAACAGCGGGCTTTCTTGAGATACATACCCAATATGCTTCCGCCACGATTGCAAATTGTATTCACCGATAGGAATTTCACCTATCCTGATTGATCCCTCACTTGGTTCGTAAAAGCGTTCAAGCAATTTAAACAGAGTCGTCTTCCCTCCACCGCTTGGTCCAACAATCGCTGTTACTTTTCCCGCTTCAATCTTTGCATTTAAATGACGAAGAATTAAAGACTCCTCTGCATATCCAAATGATAAATCATCGAGAACGATATCGACATTTGCTTTTACTAGTTCTTTCCCTTTGAGTAAATCCTCTTCTTTTTCATTCAGGATTTCAATTATTCTCATGGTTGCTCCCATCGAACGCTGCAATTGAGTAAAAAATGTCGTAATTTGCCCCATAGGCATAATAATTTGAAAAATGTAAAGAATAAAAGCCACAAGCGAACCTGCTGTAATAATTCCGCTCGCTACCTGCATACCGCCATACCCAATAATTCCTACTAGAGCAGCCATTAGCACTAATGTGATAATTGGTGAAACAAGAGACTGGGTCTTCGCTTCTTTTAAACCAAGAGCGAACAACCGGTTTACACCTGACATTCCCCTATTATATTCAATTTCTTCTGCATTGGATGCCTTGACTAAGCGGATTTCAGGTAGGACCTGATTTAATACCCCTGTAAATCTACCAGTTTCAGCTTGGGTCTCCTTCGAGATATTATGCATAATTCGGCCAATTGGTATTAAAATCATGGCTGCTATTGGGAAAACAATAAATATTAACAGGGTTAATTTCCAGTTCATGATAAATAATATCGTTATAGACCCAATAACTGAAATCATTCCAGTAATAGCCCCAACTAAATGGGTAGTTATCAATTCTTTGACGACCATTGTGTCATTTGTTAATCTGCTAATCATTTCCCCTGAACCATATTTGTCAGAGTACGATACAGGCAGCTTAATCAACTTTTTCCATAATAAATCCCTCAAGCCTGCAATGATTTTTTGACCATTATATCCAAGTGCATAGGTCGCGTATGCACTTAAACCAGCTTGAGCAATAAACACCAATACAATTATGAGAATCTGACTTTTAGATAATGAAGACATACTGAAGCCGTCTACCAATTCCTTTGTTAACAATGGAATGAGCAACCCAATAAGGGTAGTAATAATACTCAGACCGAGTGCAAAACCAAGTCTTCCATATGAAGGGTTCGTTGCATGCAATAACCGAAAAAAGCGTTTATAACTCCCCTTCTGTTTTCTTTCTTTCATAAACTTTCTTCCTCCTGAGTTTAGCTTCTATATATAACGTTACCGAAGAACTGATATAAAGACAATCCTAATTATGTAAAACATTGGGATTTTAAGCTGAATTTAATATGTTTTATACATTATACATTTTTTCATTTCCTATTTCTTTTATTTAACAGACCTACAAAACCATCGTATTTAATTTGTCATATTTTACACTTTCTGAAACTGTATAGCTATATTGACTTGTATATATTATATAAATATAATTTTATTTGCTTTTAATTTGGTTACTTAACTATTAGGAAGACTTTGTTTTAGAGGTGGAGGTATGACAGTTAACAAAGACCGATCAGTTGAAAAATTGATCAGGGCTTTTACACAGTTTGACAAATTGGATTGGGAAAAGAAAACAATAAAAGGATATAAACCAAGTGAAATAAGAGTTTTGACATGTATCAAAGAAAAAACTCAACATATTACCGAGATTAAGGTATCCGAGATCAGCAAGCAGTTAAATGTTAAAATGCCATCTGTTACCCCCATTTTAAATAAGCTGGAACAGCATAACCTAATTACCCGCAGAATTGATAAAAATGATCGCAGGGTGGTACTGGTTACATTAACATGTGAGGGAGATTCTGTAGCAGATGCAGCACTTGCTAAATTACATCAAACTTTTACCCTTCTAGAGGAATATATCGGATTAGATGATAGTAAGGAACTCACCCGATTATTAACCAAAGTGTATGAGTTTTTTAATGAAAATCAGTATTAAGGAGTTGTTAATTTTTGAGGAAATTGTTTCGCTATTTAGCACCGTATAAATTACCGATTGTTTTTATATTCGCATTGGTATTTATACAGTCATTATCAGAATTATTCTTACCCACATTGATGTCTGACATCATCGACAAAGGTGTCATTAATCAGAACATACCATACATATGGAAAATTGGCGGATTTATGCTTTTGGTTGCTGCAGTTGGTACGCTTTGCTCTATTACGGCAAGTTACTTCAGCGCCAAAGTATCCATGTCATTTGGCAAAAATCTTCGCTCCAGAGTATTCTCCCATGTTGAGAATTTTTCACTTCATGAATTTGAACAAGTTGGTACTGCTTCCTTAATTACAAGAACAACCAATGATATAACACAGGTACAATTGGTCCTTAACATGATCCTTAGAATGATGATAATGGCACCTTTAATGGCTATTGGTGGCATTATTATGGCCTTTTCAAAAGATCCCGAACTATCCTGGGTTATCATCCTTGCGATTCCGGTCTTAGTGGGCGTTATTCTTTTTGTCATCTGGAAAGGCGTCCCTCTATTTAAACTGGTTCAACGCAGATTGGATGCTGTAAACCGTGTCATTCGCGAAAATTTGACTGGTGTCCGTGTCATTCGTTCCTTTAATCGGATCAATTTTGAAAAGGAACGTTTTAAGAAGGCCAACAAAGACTTAAGAGACACTACTATCAAAGTGAATAAATTAATGGCTACACTTATGCCGCTCATGATGCTGATTATGAACTATACAACCATTGCGGTTGTTTGGTTTGGTGCAATCAGGATTGATCATGGAGATATGCAGGTCGGTGATTTAATGGCCTTTATTCAATATGCCATGCAAATTATGTTCTCCATGGTTATGCTTTCCATGATGTTTGTCATGATTCCTCGTGCTTCTGCTTCCGCAGCTCGTATTAATGAAGTATTGGCGATTAAGCCCACTATTAAAGATGAGCCAATTAAACATGAAGCTAAACCAACTAAAACTGGCTACCTGGAATTTAAGAATGTTACATTCAGCTATCCAGGTGCCGAAGAACCTGCCTTAAAAGGCCTTTCATTTAGCGCTGGTCCTGGTGAGGTTACAGCCATTATCGGCGGAACTGGTTCTGGGAAATCAACATTATTAAAGCTGATTCCTCGTTTTTATGAACCGACTGAAGGCAGTATTTATCTTAATGGAATCAATATTAAGGAACTGGAATTAGTGGATTTACGTAACCGAATTGGTCTAGTTCCTCAGAAAGCTGTTTTATTCACCGGTACCGTAAAGGAAAATATCCTCTACGGAAATGAGAATGCCAGTGATGAGGAAGTCATCCATGCTGCAAAAGTCGCACAAGCCTATGATTTTGTTTCTAATATGAAGGAAGGCTTTGACTCTCCTATTTCTCAGGGCGGTACAAATATTTCCGGAGGACAAAAGCAACGTCTGTCCATTGCGAGAGCCTTGGTTCGAAAACCGGAAATCTATATGTTTGATGACAGCTTTTCTGCACTGGATTTCAAAACGGACGCTAAGCTGCGGAAAGCTTTAAAAAGTGAAACCACGGAAGGAACGGTTTTATTGGTTGCCCAACGTGTATCTACGGTTATGGATGCCGATCGTATCATTGTATTGGATGAAGGAAATGTTATGGGAATTGGTACACATGAAGAATTACTAAAATCATGTGATACCTATCAAGAAATTGTGAAGTCACAGCTTTCTGAGGAGGAGATTGCATGAGCAGAATGACAAGAAGACAATCAAATCCGGGATTTGGTCCTCCAGGTGGTCCAGGAGCACCGATACAAAAAGCAAAAGATTTTAAGGGTACGTTAAAACGATTAATTCGTTATTTAGCACCTTATAAATTTCGCCTTTTAACTGTATTGCTGGCTGCAATCCTCAGTACGGTTTTCACCATTGTCGGCCCAAAAGTATTAGGTAAAGCGACAACCAAAATATTTGAAGGCATTATGGAAAAAATGTCAGGTATTCCTGGCGCAGGCATCGATTTTGAGTATATCATTCGAATTCTCTTCCTACTCGGCGCCTTATATTTGTTTAGCTCAATCTTCGCCTTTATCCAGCAATATATTATGGCAAGCGTTGCTCAAAATACGGTATTTACATTAAGAGAAGAAGCTGAAGCTAAGGTATCTCGGCTGCCTTTAAAGTATTTTGATGGAACAACTACAGGTGAAACTTTAAGCCGGATTGTGAATGATATTGATAATATCAGCACTACCTTACAACAAAGCTTAACACAGCTTATTACCAGTGTAGTAACGATTATTGGTGTTATTATTATGATGCTGTCGATCAGCCCGGTTATGACAGGAATTCTTCTTTTAACATTACCTTTAAGCGGAGTAGTCGCTGTATTTGTAGCCAAAAAATCTCAAACCTACTTTGCTGGCCAACAAAAATCACTTGGAAATTTAAGTGGCCATGTTGAAGAAATCTATACTGGACATGAGGTCGTGAAAGCCTTTGGCCAAGAGGAAAAAGCTTTGGAAGAGTTTGAGGCAATAAATGAAAAATTATACGAATCATCCTGGAAAGCACAGTTTATTTCAGGTGTAATTATGCCCTTCATGCAATTTATCGGAAACATCGGATATGTACTCATATGTGTAGTTGGCGGTATTTTTGTTACAAACGGAAGAATAACAGTTGGTGATATACAGGCTTTTATACAATATGCACGCCAATTCACACAACCGATTACTCAAACGGCGAATATCGCTAACATTATTCAATCTACTGTTGCTTCTGCAGAACGTGTATTTGAACTGCTAGATGAGGAGGAGGAGGAAGCAGAAACAACGAATCCACAAATGATTTCTCTTCCAAAAGGACATGTGGTTTTTGATCATGTTGCATTCGGATATAAGCAGGATCAGCTATTGATTGAAGATATGAATCTTGATGTCAAACCAGGGCAAAAAGTAGCCATAGTAGGTCCGACCGGTGCAGGTAAAACAACAATGATTAACCTGTTAATGCGTTTTTATGAATTAAATGGCGGAAGCATAAAAATTGATGGTGTCGATATTAAAGAAATGAAACGCGGAGATCTCCATGGATTATTCGGTATGGTTCTTCAGGATACATGGCTCTTTAATGGTACCATTGCAGATAATATTGGCTATGGTCGTGAAGGTGCCACTCGTGAAGAAATTATTGAAGCAGCCCAAGCAGCTCATGCCGATCATTTTATTCGTACATTGCCAGAAGGATATGAAACTGAATTAAATGAAGAAGCATCCAATATATCACAGGGTCAAAAACAATTGCTTACAATAGCTCGTGCCATTTTAGCAAACCCTTCTATTCTAATCTTGGATGAAGCAACAAGCAGTGTTGATACAAGAACTGAAATCTTTATTCAGAAAGCGATGAATCGCTTAATGGAAAATCGTACAAGCTTTGTGATCGCTCACCGTTTATCCACGATTAAAGATGCAGATTTAATTCTAGTAATGAATAAAGGAACCGTCATTGAACAAGGTACTCATGATGAGTTGCTGAGACAAAATGGTTTCTATGCGGATCTTTATAACAGCCAGTTTGCAGATGAAGCCGTATAAAACAAATGTGCCGGGAAGAAAACTTCCCGGCACATTTGATAATATTAAATATTATTTCCGCAGCGCCAAAGTTTGACCAATCACCCCTCTCATGTCCTAATCGTTTCTAGATGTTTTCGTTGACTTTAATCTTTTAATTCAGACTAAAATCCCCTGTAATAAGTCTTTGTCTGATGTTTCAAAAAAATTACTTAGGGATAAATGATAAGAAAGTCACAAAGCCTGAGGTGTATGATATGGAAATAACAAAAGCCGAAAAAGACATTAGCAGTTATATAGGAAGAATGCTAAGAGAAACCTTCGGACGGGGCCCCAGCCACGTTATTTGTACGTTATCGTCTCCTACTCTTGCTGTGCATCTTGCCGATTTCCTTTCCCCTATGGAGAAATCCTTATTGGCTAATCAAGATGGTGAAGTTTACGTGCAAAAGAACCGGGACCTTCTCATGGAAACCATAATCAAAGACATCACCTCCTATATTGAAGCAGCATTAGGAACAAAAGTTGATGAATTCTTTTATGATTGGAATTTGCAAACTTCGACTGGCATGTTTATTATTACGCTATCAAAAACAGCAACGAGCATCAGTGATTATAGAAATAGAGAGAAAGTCGAACGAGAATTAGCGAAGGTTACCAAGCTTGCTCAAAAAGAACCAGTGGAAATCTATTCAACTATGCTCAATAAGCGGCAGCTGATGATTGTCCGAAAAGGTATAATGGTTCCGATCGAAAAGGAATTGATCAAGTTCGGCTTTACTGAACAATTAACGATCGCGAGCGGGATTTGGAGAAACGTTTGATAATAGAGCATAAAAGAAACTTCGAGAACTATTTAAACACCAAAATAATCGATAAATTTACTTTTTGGAATTTCGAGAAAGATACTAGCTATATTATTTTCATTTTGCAAAGTTGATTGGTTGATTGACAATAACCCCCATCTGCGATAAAGTTATCTGTAACATCTTAATAAAATAACTGATAGCAATGAGTGGGCATAGAACCATACATAAGTCAGGAAAGGATTAATAAATTTGTCCTTTTCTGGCTTTTTTTATGAATAAATTCAAAAAAAACAGGGGATGATTACCTATAAATATGGAAGATTGTATACTAATAAAGAAGGAACTATTAGACAGATTAGATTCGTTTAAGAAACAGAAATTATTAGGCAGCCACATAATTAAACGGATGGAAATGGAACATTATATAGAAAATGTTGCAAGCTCTTTATCAATTAATTATAAAAAAGAGTCAAATTCGACTAACACTGTTTATTATTTCTGTATCAATGAGAGTCAATTACAATTGAAATTCTTGTTTCGCTACGGTACATATTATACACGACACCAAATTATTAACCGATATGAATAGAGACTGATTTTATCGGGTGATCCTTTTATTAAGTATACTGACTATCTAGCCATTCAATCAGCTACCTTTATGAAATGTCAATGCAAACATATGAAATGTACATATAGACTAAAAGAAACCTGGTTTTTGTGTACAGCTGCAGATTAATCATTTAGGGTTAACCAGCTGAGATAGTTGTGTCTCTGAACATACCGATTTAAGGCAAGAAGTATTAGATTAATCCTTAGGCACTTCATTTGAATGTCTTTCACTAAACAAATGACGGTAATTAATACCTGATCAACAAACGCACTAAAGGTGCTTGAGGAATTCTTCTTATTGTTTTTTATAATCTTTATCTCTGTATATTCCTTTACCATCCTCCCCTCTTTTAATCTATTAAACCAATCAATTCAGCGCACACTTTTAGTAATGTTTGGGATCGTTATAGAATAATAAAATCATGGTGAGTTACGGAGACAAAACATATTCTCTGCTGATTTTCACAACAAAGAGTTTAACAGACGAGGAATTTATAAAAAATATGCCAGGAATAAACTTCCTAGCATGTTTTTTTCACACTTTTTCTGTTACTGTTTCGATTTTCATGGAAGGTCCAAAAAATTCAAACCGTACTTTTTCTTGCGGTACGCCTAGTTTATAAAGCATTTGAATGACACCTTGCATAAATTCGACTGGCCCACAAACATAGAAAATTCCATTCTGATCTAATTGCCTCAATACCTCTTCATTGATTCTGCCTATTTTATAATTCTCCTCGATTACATCAGCTTCTTCATTATAAAAGTTGATTGTCATATCATGCATTTGCCTGTTTAACATGGAGAGCTCATCAGCAAATGCTTGAAGCTTCCTGTTTTTAAACGCGTGTATCAAAGTAATTTTTCTTAATGATTCCTGTTTATAAAGTGTATTCAACATACTAATAAATGGCGTTATCCCTACTCCGGCAGCTATAAAGGTAATTGGCTCGGTGTCCTCTTCTAAAGTAAAATCTCCCGCTGGTACCGTTAGTTGTACTATATCACCCGTACATACTTCCTTATGCAGGTAATTAGATACTTTACCATCAGGATTGTCATGCATACTTTCACTTTTTACAGAAATTCGATAGTATTCACCATTGGATACATTCGTTAAGCTATATTGGCGATTCATCATAAACTGTTCTCCTGGAATTTGAACCCGAACAGTTATATATTGGCCCGGTTCAAATTCGGGTATTGCCAGCCCATCGGTTGGTTTTAAATAGAAGGAAGTAATACCGTCACTTTCCCTCACTTTCTTTATGACTTCAAATTCTCGATAGTCTCTCCAACCACCAACCTTATTTTCCGCTTCTTCATACATTTCACGTTCAACCCCTATGAAGATATCAGCGATTGCCCCATAGGCCTCTTCCCACGCTTTTAAAATATCATCTGTAGCCGCATCACCTAATACTTTTTTAATAGCCAACAATAAATATTTTCCTACAATCGGATAATGCTCAGGTTTAATCATTAAACTACGGTGTTTATGTGCAATTTGTTTTACAACCGGCAGAAGCACTTCCAATTGATCGATATAATAGGCCGCAGCTGTTACCGTATTTGCTAATGCAGTCTGCTGTCTGCCTCTTTTTTGATTTGCATGATTAAAAATATTCAAAAGCTCAGGATGTGCTTCAAACATCGTTTTATAAAATACCGTAGTTATTTCCTTACCCCTTGTTTCCAATATTGGTGCAGTTGATTTCACAATTTCGATTGTTTGAGTAGACAACATATAAAAATCCCCTTTTAAAGATGTATTTGAAATACATCTTTAATTTTACTCTATTGGAAAGTAAAAGCAATATTTCAGATACATCTTTTCTGTGAACTTTCTTTGGAAGCCTATTTATGTATGGTAGTATTAAAGATGAGTAGATAATCTGAAGCGGGGCGTGACTATGCGATTAACAAATTTCAGTGACTATTCCATCAGGGTGCTTATGTACTTGGCAAGTCATCCCGATCGATTAGTAAATATAAAAGAAATTGCTGATGCCTATGGCATATCCAAAAATCATTTAATGAAAATTATATACCAGCTGGGCAAGTTAGGTTATATAGAAACAATACGTGGGCGTAATGGCGGCATGAGACTGGCAATGAAACCTCATGAAATCAATATCGGGGGTTTAGTAAGAAAAACTGAAGAAGATTTTAACATAGTTGAGTGTTTTTCTGATCATAATACATGTCCCATCTCTCCTGTTTGTACGTTGAGAGGTATTTTAAATAAAGCATTGTATGCTTTTTTAAACGTATTAGATGGCTATACACTCGCAGATATATCTCAAAACAAAGAAGTGTTAGCTCAATTTCTAGGAGCTTATTCCGAAGTAAACAATGATTCGTAAAATCCACTTTAGAAATAACATTTATGATACAAATCTATTTAAAAGGCAGTGCGGCAGTCATTTATGGCCTGTTGCACTGCCTTTTTAGACAAATTATATTTACGTACCACATTAAATCGTTGAAGAGAACCGTCCTATATTAAATCTTCATTCTTCTATCATCTAAATTCCAATAATCATAATCGTTCGCTGTGAGAGTATTATAGATAAGCAAATAAAAAAACGAGGCTGGGAAATAACTTGAAAACAATCCTGTAGACGAACGATATCTAAATTAATCTTACTAGACTTTGTTGCTTATTAAAGAGTTAAGTTTGAGAAAAAAGTCTGTTCCATTGGGCGCTTCCTCGGCTGAGCCTGCTGGGTCTTAAGCCTCCTCTACTTCCCAAGGAGTCGAGTGGCTTCCGTTCCATTCCACTTGATATGAATAATCGTATGCAGAATGAACCTTTCTATTGAAGACAATTAAAACGCAACCTAGCCGGCGAATATCCAATTGAAATATCACCTAATAGTTTGGGTTTATCATTAACTGAAATACTTGTCCCAGCCTCGCCTCTCTTTAAAAGGCAGTAAGTTTTTCTCTTTGATATCATGGTCTATTTTAGACCATTTATCATTACCTGAAGCTTTTTTGAATGTCATTCTATGCGAAGGTTGGAACCTACGAAAGGAAATTCGTCGTGATACAATTTTTACTATAAACAATCTCGGTCTAATTCTAAATAGGATTCTACCTTTAACAGGAACTTGATACTAACCATTAGTCTTAAGGGTTATAATTTACATAATATTTTGAATGTGGAAAAATTTTAACGGTGAATTAACAGAATCTTTTGTGATATTATTTAAATATAACATCATGAGGAAAGAAGGTGATATAGTGTGCGCTCAAAAAAAATATAATGAATTATTAAATGAATTGAGAAAAAATTATCAAATGTACTATGATAACCGGTCCATATCACACAAAGATTTTTATAAACGACGCGTACATTTAATTATGAAACTTCGTACATTGGATATCAATGAAGATAAATCATTAATAAGCGATATTTCAAACTATTCATCTGATTTTAATAAACACAATTAACCCTTTCATATAAATTGAATGAAAAAGAGATTGAGCAGTTTAAAAATCAATTCAATCTCTTCATCCAATTCTCTGTAGGAAGAAAATCTCTTACTTTTTTATGTCTTAGTAAGTCGTCTACTCCTATCTTTATCTTGAATGCTCTATATTCTATTGAAATGCTAGGAATGCAGATACCATTTTTCTCATTCACATTTAGTTAGAGGATCTGATAAAATTTTAGTGAATCTCCTTTAAATCAATAACTTCCTGAGCCAATGCTTGGATCCTATTATTCTCCTCTTCATTTACAATTTTATTGCCAGGTCCAAAGCAGCTTGTATGTAAAAATACATTATTAAATGGTATTATCGCTTTGAAATAAGATAATATCGGTTTTAATTGGTACTCAGTTACTAAAAAGTGTTTTTCAGATCCTCCATTCGTAACAATTCCTACCACTTTTCCTTTAAAACAATCCGGAGCTAAATGATCAAATAGATTTTTTAGAACACCCGGTATCGACGCCTGATAAATGGGTGTACCAATTATTATAATATCCGCATCGTTTAGTTTATTGACTACCGTTCGGGTATCCTGATTATAGGATGAAAAAGGAATGCCTCTTACAAATTCCACATTATAATTTCTAAGATCTATTAATTCTGTATCTAATTGATTATCTATTTTGTTTACAGCTGCCAATACCTCTTCCACTGATTTAGGTGTTTTTTCACCAATTATGGAACCTGATAATCCTATTACTTTCATTACCTATTCACACTCCCACTCCATGCATCGCCATATTTTGTTATTTCTATACTTTTATCATACTTTTTGGAGGACGGGATATCTACTATTTCTGCTTTTCGTAAAAATCTGTATTCGAAATAACAAATCATTAACATAAAGGGGTGAAAGCCTCTTTAATGTCAGCAAAACAAGAAGTACCTCGGCCCAAACAGATTTTGTATATCCATATTTTAAAAACAAAAATCCTTACTTTTGCAAATAAGGAAGTGAAATAGGTGTGTACATTTTAGATTATTGGATTACATTAAAACATCCTGATATTCTTTTTTATTTTCAAGCATCATTTTTGCAAATGGACAAACGGGCTTAATATATTTATTTTCATTTCTTGCATGCAATACTACACGGTTTACTAATGCCTTGCCCAAACCTTTCCCCCTGTAGCTATTTGCAACTAATGTATGATTAATGATGATACTCCCTTGTTCAGATACCTCTTGCTCATCTGCCACAAATTCTATCTGAGCAACAATATTACCGCCAATTGCTATATAAAAATCGTTACTACAGCCAGGCACAATAACCCTCTCCCATCTTTTATTATTTATGACATCTGTAAAGTATATGAATAGACTGGTTGATTATCGGTATATAACATTTTAGAAGCTAATCCTCATAAGGACTATTGAAGATATAATTGAATACAAATTTTATATTAAAGTCTTAAACTTCGAGACAG
The DNA here is from genome assembly GCF_001685035.1 of Bacillus sp. FJAT-27986. Taxonomy (NCBI): domain Bacteria; kingdom Bacillati; phylum Bacillota; class Bacilli; order Caryophanales; family Bacillaceae; genus Bacillus; species Bacillus sp. FJAT-27986. The sequence goes on from NZ_MAYV01000001.1 coordinate 174,799, forward strand.
TTAAAGTTTCTTTGTCTCATTAAAAGTATATGAATAGCATCTTTTTTATGGCTGTTGTTTTTCACGTAATAATTCCATTTGCATGTTCGGAATTTTCTGTTAAAATAATTAAAACTGAAAATAAGGGTGTAAAGAAGAATGAATTTGGAGTATTTTATAGGGATTGTTCCACCTGAAGAATATTTGGAACGTATTGAGCATTTTCAAAGTAAATGGATTAAACAATCGGGTGTAGAACCACACATAACATTGAAAGCACAAGGAGGACTAACTCCAGATAAACAATGGATTGATAAGGTACAAACCGTATGCGATACCTTCAAACCTTTTCAAGTATCATTAGATAAGCCCAACTATTTTGGAGATAGCGTTTTATATTTGAGTGTTAACTCAACTAACTTACACAAATTGCATCAAAAAATCATTAATGAGATTTCACCGTCAGAAGACTTAATAAAACAGTATTTTGAACTTGATGCCTTTGTACCTCACTTAACTCTGGGGAAAGAAAAATACGGTGGAAATATTTCTACTGGGCTCTCTAAAAAAGAACTAATAGAAATGGAAAAAATAGCAGATAGAGAGTTGAAACCGTACCCTAATTTTACAGTAGATTTTATTAGAATATATGAACTGAACATTGAAAAGCAAAGATATGAAAAATATTTAGATATCTCTTTAAGGTGATCACACATATCAAGGTCTTTTTATGCATTTCTCAACATTCCAACTGTTTTATAATTAGATTTTTTTGAAATAAACATTTGTTCCACGCGTTTATTAAATCCTAAATCTTTTCCTGATTCAAGCCAATGGAACCAATAGAGATAATTTCCAATATTATCCTTAAATCAATTATACCCATTTATACAGGGCACAAACTATACAAAACAGCCTTATTATTAATAAAATCCATCATTCATGTATATATATCCATTTAATAACATTATTATGAACTTTTTTAATAAATATGTTTAAGGATATGTGCTTATAAAAAGAAGCAGTCCAACTCTAAATGAATTGAACCGCCATTGTTTTTCGATTTATTTATATAGATTTATCAAAAATCATCAGGACAGCGTAAGCCCAGCATTAATCTAGGAAAAGGCCTCTTTTAATTCATCACTAATTAAGTGCCATGCCTCTTCAGCCTGTTTCAATTCACCTGTATGAGTAAATGCATGTGCAGCTTCCATGTACCTCTTCTTCTTGACTGTCACCCCAGCTTCTTCAAGCTGGCTTGCATAGTAGTCGGCTTCATCTGCAAGAGAGTCAAATTCAGCAGTGATGATTAAAGCAGGCGGCAAGTCTTCCAAATCCTCAGCATATACAGGAGAGACCAATGGGTTTTCCGCATCTTTCATTGATTTTAAATAGGATTCATTAAACAGTTTTGCCAGTCTGGGTGGTATGGCTTTTTTATGCTTGAATTTCAGGTCCGGATCAGTAGCAAGGTCCAGCGGTGGATAATTAAGGATTTGCTTCACTAAAGGAATCTGCTCTCTCTCCTTGTTCAGCAAACAAAGAGCAGCTGCTAAATTCCCACCTGCACTATGTCCCCCAACTGCTATTCGCTTATTGTCTACCTGAAGGACATTGGGGTTCTCATAAAGCCATTTCAGAATATCATAGCATTCATATATTGCAGCAGGAAATTTGTATTCTGGTGCCAGATGATAATCAATATTCACTACTAAACAACTGGCTCGGTCCGCTATCACAGGACACCACGCATCATCCAATTCAGCACTTCCCATCACAAATCCACCGCCATGCATATTCACAAAAACGGGTAATGGTCCCTCTGTATTACGGTTTGGCCGATATGTAATGACGCGAGTATTTCCTAAATTTGTTTCAATCAACCGCTCCTCCCTTTCAACGTTAGGTTTTATACTAGGTTTCAGGAAGGAGGCCTGTACCATCTTACGTTCCATCATCCGAATGGTCTTTGCGAGTATTTTTTGATTTAGAACAAGCAATATACACACTCCTTTTATCTGGGACTGTAACAATTGAGTCAAATAGTACGTTTTTGTACAAAAAGTTTTTGTAATATAAATTATATATATATTAAAATAATAATAACAATATTATTATACGGCAGGAGAATGGATATGGAAAAGACAGCTATTCTTTTAGTTAACTTGGGTACACCTGATCAACCAACCACGTCCTCTGTACGTTCGTATTTAAAAGAATTTCTAAGTGACAGTAGAGTAATTGATTTACCTAGGTGGAAATGGATGCCTGTCCTGCACGGAATTATTCTGAGAACACGGCCGCCGAAAACCGCAAAGCTCTACCAATCTATATGGACGAATGAAGGATCACCTTTATTAACCATCTCTATTAAACAAAAACAAGAATTAGAGAAACAATTCGCACATTCTAATATTAAAGTCTCACTTGCTATGAATTATGGTAAACCATCTATAAAGGATGAATTAGAAAAGCTGCATAGATGGGGAATGCGCCGATTAATTGTCGTGCCTTTATTTCCGCAATATTCCTCCACTACTACAGGATCTGTATGGGATCATTTGAACCAAACATTATCTAAATGGAGAGATATCCCGGAAGTAATATTTATACGTGACTACCCTGATCATCCAATATGGATTAAATTATTAAAAACGCGTATTGAACTATGCACAAAAGAACATGGCCACCCTGATGCGGTAGTCCTGTCCTATCATGGCATACCTAAAAGATATGTATCTGATGGTGACGATTATCCATACCAATGCTTAAAAACCACTCAAGCTCTAAAAAAAGAATTGCCAGATCACACTATCATTACATGCTATCAATCTAAATTTGGTAAGGAACCTTGGCTTGAACCTTCAACCAGTGAAACGTTACGTCATCTTGCCAAAAGCGGTTCTAAACATATTCACATTCTCGCTCCCAGTTTTACAGTAGATTGCCTGGAAACACTGGAAGAACTTCAGGTTGAGAATCATACTATTTTTATGGAAAACGGCGGTGAAAAATATCATTATATAGAAGCTGCCAATGACGATCCTTTATTTATTGAATGCCTGATGGATATCATTAAGCCTTATTTGGCTCCAATAAAAATCATTTAGCATAGCAATATTGGAAAATATTCCAATTTAATTTTATCATAACCAGCAAAAAAATAAACAATAAAGAACCAACCCTTTTTCTGGAACGTCCTTTATTGTTTATTTAGCTCGGTTCATGAATTTCTAATCTAGCAACATTTCTTCCATTTTTATCATATATTCATTTAAAGGAACCTATTCCACTAGATAATTTTCTCTCCTAATTAACTCCACTAAAAAACAGTATGATTATTATCATACTGCCTTAACGAACTATCTTGAAATTTTTAATCATATATAAACTGCTCTTAAATAGGATATCTGATACAACCAGTCCAATTGCAATTCCAACTGCACAGTAACCAACATTTAAAAATCCGATTAGCGCACCATCATAGTCCTGTAGTGTTAATAAACGAAATGCCTGAAAAGCTGTTATTCCCGGAACGATTGGCACCAGTCCCGGTACATAAAAGACAGTCAGCGGCATCTTAAAAATTCGTGCAGAGATTTGTCCGGCAAAGGCTAATAACAACGAACACACTATACTGGATAGAAATACGCCGTACCCTTCCGTGCTTAAAATCCAGTATCCCATCCAACCGCACATCCCTACAAGTCCTCCTATTGGTATAGACTTGCGCGGAACATTACAAATAACTGCGAAGGATATCGATGATAGAAAGCTAAAAACCATATGAATAAGGATCTGATTCACTATTTCCGCCTCCTAATTGATAAATAAATAATAGACGGTAGCAATACCCGTACCAATCGCACCCGCAATGAAGACAGCCTCCACTAACCGGATTGTTCCTGAGAGATAATGCTTTGCCATCATATCGCGAATAGCATTGGTCATCGCAATTCCAGGTACAAGCGGTGCAACCGTCCCTATCATGACGGAATTTAAATGACTTCCCATTATACTGTTAATATAATAGGCAACAATCCCACCCAAAAAAGCAGCTATGTATTCCACTATGAATGGTGTTTTCATTATTTTAAAGCCAATTAAATAGGTTATATAACACAAAAGGCCACCAATCATACTAGCCGGTAAATCCACAAATGTGCCATTCATAATCAGCATAACGCTTCCGCTCAATACAGCTGTACAAATAAGTCTGAACCATAAGGGGTAGTCAAGCGGGTCCTGATCCACTGCTTTCAGTTCCGAAAGAACTTCCTCAATTGTCAGACGGCCTTCTGAATACATTCTTGATATTTGATTGACCTTCGTTACCTTTTCAAGATTATGATCCCGATTATCGATTCTAACGAAATTCGTATTGTCCAAGCCTATATTCACAAAAATTCCATTAACTGTCACATATGTAAATGCATTTGTTCCATGCTTTATTCCTAGTGAAGTACTAATCATTCTTTCCATTGTATCCTCTACCCGGCTCGTTTCCGCTCCGTTTTCCAGCATAATACGCCCGGCCAGAAGACTGGCATCAATAATAATCTTATTTTTGTCTACTGCCACTTTCGTCAACTCACTTCACATTTAATATCAATCAATGCCTATATATTGTACAATAATTTTTCTGAAAAGATAGAGGTAAAATGAGCGAAAACTAAAACTTTGTTAATAGAGAGGATAAGACTAATAATCTAACCCTATAATTCACTATTTCGCAATGATTAAGTCGATATTCTTGTTATGAATTATCCAATTATCAGGAAATCCATAAATTAGACTAAATTACTTCAAATATTATACTACTGTAATTCAGCTTAAATAACAGGGCTCTGTCCAGACATTTGTTGCTAATAAATCAATAATGGAGACAGCCGACTATAGCTGTCTCCATTATTGATCTAACGCCCCAATTTATATTATTAGGATTATTCATTTGAATTTAGTTCATCTATTGTCTTGAAAATCCTGGAATATACATCTTTTATATGTTCATCATTTTTTTCATCATTATATAAACCATATCCCCACTTTTTTAATGTATCATCATCTTGTGTTGTAAAAATTCCAACAGCATAACTATTACCTGAAGTCCAATTCATTATTTTATCGTATTCCAAATCTTTTTCAGTAAAAGAGGCATAATGATTTGTTCTCATAAAAAAGTAAGGGATAGCAGAATTTAAGTAAACATCTGCATATTGACTTTCAGCAGCTTCAAAAGGTTATTTTCCGAAATAATGACAGCATCATAAGAGTTCATTTCTTTGTTTGTCATTTCTCCAAATGAAATTTCTGTAAATTCCACTTGTTCTTCTTTCACTTCCGGTTTTTCTCCAACAACAGCTATCCGTAAGGCATTTCCTTCGTATAACTCGAAATCGGGATTTGAAACACAAGCTGATAGGACAGATATTATCAGTATTAAAAATGCAATATTTAAAGATTTCGTTCCGTTTATTTTCTTCAGTTACTCCTTATATTCTCGTTTATTTACATTATATAGTGATAGATATTTTTCATTTGCATGCTAAGGTCCTTCTCTAGGGAGCGAACAGCTTAGCGGATCGAATCCCTCTCCACTCGCTACTGAGTGATTATATTCAAAAAGTTTAATCAGAACGTTCTCACTGGCTATAGAATCCATTCCCATTCAATGAGAAGCATCCATATTAGACCAACCTAGTTTGAGACGTACTATACATATCTACTTCTCTTATAAAGCAAACTATGTAAAATAGGTGCAAAAGCAATAATATATACGAATAAAGCCAATAATAAAGAGCATAACAGATATGATATTCTAATCTGTTATGCTCTTTATTTAATCTACTTTATGCCTGGATAATTTTTCTCAGCAATAGAGATGATTGGTTAACCTCTTTTTTAGAAATTGCTTAAAAAATCTCTGACTTGATCAGGCGTTTTAGCATTAGCGCTATGTAAATGAGCTATTTTTTCTCCATTTTTATAAACTAATAAGGACGGAATTCCCATAACATTTTCTTTTTCTGCCAATTCGGGTAATTCATCTTTATCAATTGTAAACCATTGTTTATCTTGATGCTCCGTAATAATTTCGTCAATAAATAAATCAAGTCGTTTACAATCTGGACACCAAGTAGTCGTAAATATATTTACTGTTAGTTTATCGCTTTTTATTTGATTATCAAATTCTTCTATAGATGTAACTTGTTGCATTCTCTAAATCTCCCTTCTCTTTCTCTATTACTATAGTAAACATTTTAAATACTTTACACATTTTAAATGCTTATTATGATGTTTACAATAATAACTATTCTCTTCATAAATTGGTACAATAGGCTTATATAATGAGATTACTGTAATGGAGGTTTTTTATGCTATAGTTACATCTAATGTCTATAGAATAAACAGAAGAAGCGATTGATTTATTAAAAAACACACTGCAAGAATCAGTAGAGATGTCCTCATTTGGGTCGCTCGTTCGAATGGGTGTAGTTCTATTCGAATGCAGAAAACAATTTTTACATATAAGCTTACCTTTGCTTCTGCTATTTCAATAAATCCTTTTTCTATTAACCGATATGGTCATTCCCAACAGATCCTTTATTATAGTGTGAATCCGTAAAAGCTAGGTTTGTTCTTTTTCTAAGATATTCATCTATTACTACATACAAAATCGCTGCAACAATCCCAAGATAAGCAAAAAATTTAGTCTCCATTGCTACAAATAAAAATCCTGAAAGAAACATTCCATATACTGTAATTTTTATTAGAAGTCGTGCTTTTTTATGCTGTACTAGACCAGCGATTATTTCTCCAATGATTGATGCTATAAATCCATAAAGAAAAACAAACAGGAATGAATATGGAAATGCCAAGAATTAAAAAAATTTAATTACATTATCACTTTGTTCTCCTAAGATATATGAAGTACCTGTAAGAAATAAGGATGTTAATACAGAAACAATAATAACCGATAGTAAATTTCTTATGATTATCCTAATGTTTGCTCCCCCAGTGCGTTAAACTTTACCGTTACATTGTAGATACTAATTTCTTAATCCATCTTGAATTATCACTTATAAAATTCCCCTTAGCTCTCGAAGTATAAATTAAACGCCTACCATCAAAATAAAATTAGCATATTCGTTATATATTTTCCGCTTTTTACCAAATATTTCTGTAAGTGGGGATTAAATCCTCATATCCTACCCATTCTTAACCCAATCATTTATTTTCACTGAAGCTAATAGGATATTCTTATGCCCTTTATCTATTATCCGAGTCTTCTCTCCATTTCAATTTTAATAATTTTATAGAATCTCAATTATAAGAATGTTGACATACTTCTAAATTAATGACCATAATATGGGATATGAATTTTTATGAGGAGTAATAGGATGATCACGAAAAGCACACAAAAAGCAACGCCTTTAAGCCCGGATTATGACCCATGGGAAACCTATATGGATATAGAACAATATGGAAAGCTAACCCTTTCTAATATAGAATTTACAACCACAACTCTATGTAATATGCGTTGTGAGCATTGTGCTGTTGGATATACCCTGCAACCGAAAGATCCTGATGCTCTGCCTTTGGAACTAATCTTACACCGTCTGGAAGAAATCCCTGCTTTACGTTCCATCAGTATAACCGGCGGTGAACCTATGCTCTCAAAAAAGAGTGTTGAAAATTATGTTCAGCCTCTATTAAAATATGCACACTCACGTGGGGTGCGAACACAAATAAATTCTAATTTAACACTTCCGTTAGAGAGATATGAAACAATTATTCCTTATTTGGATGTTTTACATATTTCACATAACTGGGGAACCATCGATGATTTTATAGATGGCGGTTTTGCTATGATGGAAAGAAAACCAACTCGTGAACAGCGAGAAGTCTTATTTAATAGAATTATTACCAATTCCCAGGCATTAACGAAAGCGGGAGTACTCGTATCTGCTGAAACCATGCTCAATAAAAGAACGCTCCCCCATTTAGAACATATTCACAAACAAATTGTTGAAGAAATGGGCTGCCAAAGGCATGAGGTGCATCCTATGTACCCTAGTTCTTTTGCATCTACTTTAGAAACACTTTCATTGGATGAAACAAGAAAAGCCATTCACCATCTTCTGGATATTCGTAATGAAAACATTTGGATGCTGTTTGGTACACTGCCTTTTTACCCATGCAGCCAAAACAGTGAAGATCTCGAATTACTGCAAAGATTATATTCAAGTAAAAACGTGACTGTTCGGAACGACCCTGACGGACGATCTCGTTTAAATGTAAATATCTTTAGTGGTGATGTAATCGTAACTGACTTTGGAGATACTCCGCCACTTGGCAATATTAAGGAGCAGTCATTGCCTGTCGCCTATAATAATTGGATGAAATCAAGCCTGGCCGATTCATTAAATTGCCATTGCCCGACAGTAAAATGCCTAGGTCCAAATGTATTGGTTAAAAACGCTTATTATCCAGAAATGAATTTCAAATTAAATAACACCAATTTATAACGGTTCCATCTTTTAAATACGAACAGACCGCTATTTAAAAAAAGAATGGTCGATTTTTAGAAATCGGCCATTTTTTATGTCTATATAGATAGGAAAGGATCGATTAAACCACCAAACACTTTGTTCAATCCCCGACATCCCTCATTTCTTCTCCATTCTTTTTTATCTTTTGATCAATCTGGTTTATCTAATTTAGTTTGGTGATATTATGGAATTTTAAGGTAAAATTAAATTTAATACCGATAGTTATTAAAGACTGATGATCGAGGTGAATTAGGTGGAACTGGAGCAATCTATTCATTACAAATTTTGGACTGTTTGTTTGGTTCAGAATGGAGATTATGTCCTGTTATTAAATAGACAACACAATCATTTCAAGGGATTTATACCACCAGGAGGAAAAGTAGAGTTTCCAGAAAGTTTTACGGATTCCGCTATTAGAGAAGTGAAAGAAGAGACAGGGTTAAATGTAAGTAATCTTGTCTACAAAGGGCTTTATGAGTATGTCAATCCCGAAAAACATGACAGACATATTATTTTTAACTATTTAGCTACTAGTTTTAGCGGCACATTGTTGCAAAACTCAACCGAGGGTAAACCTGTATGGGTTCATATAGATGAAGCTTCTAATCTCCCTATGCAAGAATCTATAAGAAGAAGATTTCCATTGTTTTTTGAAGAAGGAACATTTGAGATTCAGGTCGAATGGGATAATGAGAGAAATCAAGAAGGTAAAGTTTCTATAAAGAAGACCTAAGCTACTGGTACAGGAGATTCTAGATACTTCTTTTTAATTGCTGTTTAAATAAAATTCTTCCGATAAACCTTAATCATTATAGTACTGTTCCTTATAATTATAGATATTTATGCACTTTCATTAATCAAACAACAACAGCGTCCGATAAACGAACGCTGTTGTTAATTAGTGTTAATTAGAACCATTTTTTAACTTTCGCTAGACATTGGTTATGCTTTTTTATGTAGGCTTTGGCTTTTCCATACTTCTTAAATCCACCTTCACCTTTGTTATAAGCACTCAAGGTAGCTTCTTTTAAAGCAGTACCCTTATAACCTTTTTTCTTATATTTCTTTTGTAAATCGGATAACATGTATGTTCCCCAATTCATATTTACGTATGGATCATAGGGTTTGTTCTTTGTCTTTGTAATTTTAGCTAAATTTTTATGGTTAATTTTATTAATTTGGAAATATCCGTAATTACTTCCACCTTTTGCTTTTACTTTCATATTGCTTTCATGCAGCATCACTGCCAGCGTTTCTTTATAATCCAATCCTCTTTGTTTAGTCATTTTATAGAGATATTGTTGTTGAGCTTTAGGCAAAGGAACTTTTTTTGAATACTTAAATCCAGCTAAACTGCTACTTGCTGCATCAGCTTTTTGTCCCGGTATAGTCGTACTTGCGATTAACGCAAAAATGAATAGTAAACTGATAGCAATTTTCCCAAATAGTTTAGGTTGTAATTTAATCATATAAACTCCTTTTCATTAGCAACTTTTTTACTACTTTTTGTTACTCTTGTACTATATCAAAAGTCTTTGCCAGAAATGTATGAATTCATCAGATTATAACGTTATTGTAAGGATGATGTCTTCTATGTAATCTGTTTGTAAAATAAGTAGTACAATTTCAATATAAAAATGGAGTGAACTGATTTAGAAATCAATATTCTTCTATATAAAAAGGTTTTACTTTTTATAGGAAAATCTATCATTTCAGTATGGTTGCAATAGCAGCAATTCTCTTAGGGGGGTTGGAAAATAAATAAAAAAGAACCGCACACGCACACCCTTTTTTTAGCCACAAAGCTCTGTACTTCAATTTAATAATCCACGAATAGAAGGTGAATCTATGTTTTTGAACGAGTTAGAAAGATACAGAGAAACAGAAATTCTTCAAGCTGCTACTTTTGCCGCCAGTCTTAAACTACAAAAAGAAGAAGCAAAATTGATAGATAATTGGGTGGAATCGTTGATCGAAATCAATACAAAGAAAGAAATAGGGAGCAAACAAACGGAGGGTTTTTTTTCGATTTATAATACTCTGCAGGAAGCATCAGATTCTTTAGATAGTAGTTCTTTAAAATATATTTTAGGTCGGCTTCTTAAGATTTACGACTCTATGTGGGGCAATGTTTTTTCATCCGTTATAGATCGTACTACATGGAAGATTAAAGAGTATATAGATGAAGCATTTTCTTTAATAGGTTTGATTATATTTGGAAAATAGAAAAACTAAGTAAATTCTTTCATTCTGCTGATTTTTTTATGCGCAATAAAGCTCTTAAATACCTACTGGACCTAAATGAGATAAGAGGATTCCATCATACTATCAAGGATTTCAAGAAAATTATAGGATTTATAAAACCAGATAATACGGATATCATACATTACCTTGTTCATTACAAAGTAAATAATAATCAGGGGTGCTATCAAATTATAAGCTTCATTTTTAATGATCTCAAAACTAATAGTTACAGGACATTCGAAATTAAAAGAGATTGTATAATTTGGTTAGATAATGCTGTTGGCAGTTCACCAAAAAAGCCTTGGTTGGACAAATTAACAGCTATTCAGAAAGAGCTTAAAGATGAGGAACTACTAAAAATAGCTCGTTGGATTTTGAATCATGGAGATTTCGAAAAGGAACAAAGTACAGGATGGACTGATGGAGTTTATAAAAAATTACAAAAATCTTCATTATGGTATTTGGATATTCGAATTAATGATATTTAAGGAGGTCAGCCATTTAACAGTACCATTAAAACATTTCCGTTTCTTAAAAAAACATATCCATTGGGAATTGCGAGGCTTTTAGATATATTATATATTACAGTTTCTGATCACTTTATGGATTCCATATGCACTTTAAGTGCACTTCTTCATATTTTTCCAAGAAAATCATTACAAATAATTATTATTTAGAGTTATATAATTTAATTGATTTAGCACAAGGGATATATGGCTACTAATTAAAGAGGAAAACAAATAAATGGAGTTGAATGTTTTTTTATTCTATCATGCATATAAAATAGGGATTCATTCAGCTTTTTTTACTTGTCTTCCTATAAGGATTAAATTATTTTAACTTAATACCTCTTGAGATGTAACAAGCTTTTTCAATGCAAGAATATTCCCCAAATGTATTCCTTCATGAAAAATAGTTCTAACGAGGACTTGTTCCACTGTAAACATTCCAGATTCCGTTACAGAATATTCTTCTTCCAGTCTTTCTCCATATAAATCTCGAATCATAAAAGGCTGTACAGCAAGCAGTCTTTTTAAATAATCAAGTTTAGGAACCTCTCCCCTCCAATCTTCCGGGCTCGTACCATAACCAAACCATTCATTAAAATGATTAGGCAGGATGATTGGTTCCTTTGTCAAATGTTGAATCCACAAATATTGATCCAGGTATACATGTCCCAGGTTCCATCGTATATTATTTCGAAATCCCTCAGGTACAATATTCACCTCATCCTCATTCATCGAATCCACCGCCACTAACAATTCATGCCGATAATCAGCCAATTGCTTAAAGAGTACTTCATGTCTTTTTAACATATTCAACCCTCCTAAATTGTGGTATATCCATTTATTTCGGGCTGTGATTGACAATTCCCTTCCTACTTTGTAACCAATTAGAATAACTATTTAAATGAAGCTAAAAATCAACTAAATTACCATTCCATAGTACGAAACCTCTAAAGATAAGAAATTCAATTCAATCAAAAAAACATCCAATCTTGGTTGGATGTTTTCTTCTTTATCAGGAGGACTTTAGACACTTAAGTATAGTAAGCTGCATCGATATACCGTCTGTTATGATTTTTTTCCGTTCCTTTATCTTGTAATTCATTCCATCAACGATAAAATGTCCATTGCCAGAGTAGGCAACATATTTCCCTTGTTTCTCCAACTCATATTTAATGGCAACTACATATTCATTCGCATTTGGATACGTTTCATTCATCCTGAGTATAATTGTATTTCTCTCATCCCGTTTATATTTAATAAACAATAAAAAAGCAATCATAACAATGAATAAAGTTAATATATACACCACGCAGACTACCTCCGCCTCCATATATTAACTTTATTTTATAACAAAAAATGACAATACACCACATACTTTACTATTATTAAGAAATTCACTTTTTATAAACTATTAATATGTACTTGAAATAGAATTATTTTTCATTGATTTAAGAAGACTCCTCAGTCCAGTTTTCTTAAATCGGTAAATGGATAAAAGACATATTTACCTTGTCCTATAACCTGATCCTGTTTAATTAACCCTAATCCATTGCGACTATCCATACTTACAAGACGATTATCACCCATAACAAAATATTCATTTTCAGGAATAAGAATCGCTTCGAAATCTCCATTTGATTTTTCGCCTTCTTCATGGGTTTCTTGTCGATTTTTATCCAGATATCTTTCCTTTTTCTGAACATCATTAATATAAAGGATATTATTTTTTACTTCAATCTTATCCCCTGCTACACCAATTATTCTCTTAATGAACATTTCACTGTTATCACCCTTAATGATGACAATATCTCCTCTATTATATTTCTTTTCTACTAATGATTTACTGACCAGTATTCTCTCTTGATTGCGGAGAGTAGGTTCCATCGATACTCCTTCCACTTTATACGGAGTAAATAGGAAAGTCCTGATTAACATAATGACAGCAACAATGATCAGAATGGACTTTAACCAGCTAAATGTTTCATTTTTCATATTTCTATCAGGAATCAAATAATTCACCTCATCTTTCTAAAAGGGCTGGAACTCAAGTAATAAAACTTTTCAATCCTCCAAGCATATAAGGCATTATTTAAGTTCTTATGTATCCAGTCAATTCTTTATTACATACTATCCAGATATGGCATCAGTTACTCTCTTTCGTTCCGATATCTGACTAAAAACAATCTCCTCATCTTTATAAGCTCTCGACATACGGTAATTTAGCGTTTCATTAGCAGATTTCTAACAAATTGTTATCGTGTTTCTTCTATTATATTGATTCTTTCAAGAACTGATTAATTATCTTTTTGACGAATTAAGTCCGTTAACCTAATTTATTTAAAAAAACCTTAGAACTATGTCATATTTTAGGGTATAATAGGAATAGATTATTTTATTACAACAAAAGAATGAAAATCGACCAGCTAATATGCTTCCTTACATACAGGAAAATGAATTTACTAAAGTTTCTTTTAATTACTAATTAGTTATCAACATCCATTCTCTTAAAAACTAAATTTACATCTATTCTTATAACTACGAACTATAATTTTTGATATTTTCATTTTTTACTTTATAGCAATCACACCCATCCATTACCCTTTTCTTCCAATTTTAAGCATTGTTTTTCATAAGTTTAATATTTTTTCTCAGTTTTTTTAATCTCTTTTTTTACCATTAATTCAAAATAATGGATATTTTTGTGACAATTATGACAAAAACTCCTCTATCTAAATTTACTAGAAAAATATATTAATACCATGGTTTTATTAAGTTTTTTTACCTATAGTTTTCTGAATATTCAAATTATTAGATATGTATTTGACATATTCCCGTTATATCAGTAATGAATTTATCATCTCCTCGTTATTACTTCTTTCTCGTAAACCTGATAAGATTGTCACTGTTAGCTCAAAACAAACAATTTTAGGAGGTTCAAACTACATGAAGAAAACTTTGTTATCATTCGTAGCGGTAGCTTCCATCGCCGTTGCTATGGGCGGACCCCAAGCATCTGCCCAAGAAATCACAATCAAAAAAGGTGATACACTATGGGGTATCTCAAATAAATACGACACTTCTGTTGATCATATTAAAGAACTCAATAATTTAGATTCCGATATCATTATTGAGAATACTAAATTGATCGTAAAGGAAGACCAACCAAAAACTTATACCGTTAAAAAAGGTGATAGTCTTTGGAAGATAGCTGTTAAAAATAAAATCTCTATTAATCAGCTAAAAAGTTGGAATAGCTTAAATTCAGAAATTATTCAACCAGGTCAAGTCCTTAATTTGTCTGGTGTAGGCCAACCGGCAAAAAATAATACTGAAGCTGTTCAACAAAAAACAACAACTACATCAACAACTACTAAAACTGAAACAAAAACAGAGACAACAACTACTACTGCAAAGTCTACTGGGCAAAAAGCAGGAAAAACTCTCTCTGTTTCAGCCACAGCTTATACAGCTAGTTGTAACGGTTGTTCTGGCGTCACTGCTACCGGAGTCGATTTAAATGCGAATCCAAATGCTAAAGTAATCGCAGTTGACCCTAGTGTAATTCCATTAGGTTCAAAAGTTTATGTTGAAGGTTATGGATATGCTACTGCTGCTGATACCGGTGGTGCTATTAAAGGGAACAAAATAGATGTTTTCATCCCTACACAAGATGCTGCTCTTAATTGGGGACGTAAACAAGTTAACATTCAAATTTTAAACTAACACATTTCGCTTTAAACGACACCTTCGAGTTTACATCCAGTTCTCGAAGGTGTTTTATATATATTTTTCTTTTTCAATCTACTAACTCTCCTTAAAAACAACTGAAATACATTCTTACTCACCCTGTCTAAACCTACGTACAACACTATAAATATATCAAGAACAATTACAATCAATTAATTTTATTTATGATCTATTCATCCTCATGACTTCTTAAGGGTATCGGGGATTTAAATAGCATGACCTCTTTAAAGTCAGGTTCCGCTCATCTTCCATTTATAATGATAAAGATAGAACTTTGTGATGCTACTGACAAAACAATAAGCCAATCTTTTTTAATCTAATTTTGTTTATTAAAAGCTGTTTCTCGTATTTTTATTGGCTTATTAAATCTTGAAAATCACATATTTATTTCTTATGAATTATGAATTGAGAATCATCGGTTACTTCAATAAATCATCTATGTCCATTCAATGAACCACTTCCTGTAAAGTAATTCCTATATAGGAATTTAAATAGCTACTCGAATATACTTATTCTACATCTCCAAATCATTATTTATCATTTCTTTAAGTATTATGATTTACTAATTAACTTTGTGGGTCGCTTCTATAAAATGCTGTTTTCTAATAGATTTTGATTTATAAGAAGAATAAAATTACTATTTTGTGGTGCCATTATATATGAAGTTAGCTACTTCAACAAACCAAAAAAGAGTATGTCATAGTGGAAAATAAACATTTTGAGGATGTTTATACAGGGGATTATCTAAAATTATTCGTGATAATGAGACAGGAGTCCTATATTTTCATGATAGCTTTCCAGCTTCCGAATTGACTGTCATGGGCGATAAAGGATGGAAAGCCTTTAATTGATAATAATCTCCCATTCCGCAGTCGGGGACTTAGTTGAATAATCCGTTGTCCGTTTCCTAATGAAGCTGGCTTTTTCACACTTCCATAAATATTTTTCCGTGATAAACTTTATATCTTTGTTAAAAGTATTTGATTCACTCGTTCTTTGGTCGCAAAGAGTTGATCAAATTAGTAACAAATCCCCTATACAAAGAGCATACCTCCATTAACAGGTATGCTTGTTCATTAATCTATTAATCATGTACTACTTGTATTTATTCATTTTTTTCGACTTTATGGCCGCCAAACTCATTTCTTAAAGCAGCTACAACCTTACCGTTAAATGTGTCATTTTCCTGTGAGCGAAAACGCATTAATAGGGCCAATGCCATTACTGGTGTCGAGGCTTGAAGGTCTAAAGCAGTTTCTAGTGCCCATTTTCCTTCACCAGACGAATGCATAACTCCCTTAATTTCTTCCAAACGGGCATCTTTAGCAAAAGCTTGCTCCGTTAATTCCATTAACCAGGAGCGCACAACCGATCCATTATTCCAGACTCTTGCTACTTGTTCATAATCAAAATTAAACTCACTTTTTTCGAGGATTTCAAATCCCTCACCAATAGCTGCCATCATCCCATACTCAATTCCGTTATGAACCATTTTTAAATAATGTCCGCTCCCCGAATCACCTGCATATAAGTACCCATTTGGTACGGAAGTGGCTGCAAATAATGGTTCAATTACTTTCCATGCGTTTTGATTGCCACCAATCATATAACATGCCCCATTTCTTGCTCCTTCCATTCCCCCGGAAGTACCGACATCCATAAAATAGATTCCAGCTTCTTTTAATACCCTGCTTCGTCTCATCGATTCCTTATAATTTGAATTTCCCCCATCTATTAAAATATCTCCAGGACTTAACAGTGGAAAAAGCTCTTCTATAACATTATCAACCACAGTATGTGGTACCATCAGCCATATGACTCTGGGTTGCTCCAGTTTATCCACTATGTCTTTCATATTAGGACTGCCAATGGCTCCATATTTTTGAAGGCTCTCAACCGAAGCTGAATTTACATCATAAGCATGCACAATAATTTGGTGGTCTATTAAATTTTTAGCCAAATTCATCCCCATCTTGCCAAGACCAATTAAACCTAACTTCATCAAGTCTCCTCCTTATTAATATCTTTATTAGTTACATACCGTTATTTTCAACAAATAAACCTTTCAATCCTTCACATCTTGCCAAATAGTCTAATACTAAACTTTCGAATTCTTAATTGTGCAGTGAGGTTTCCAATTCTTTGCCTAATCAACAAAAATTGGTTAAAATTCTATATAGATAAATAATAAAGGAGAGTAATAAGATGGCAATTTGCAAAGAATGCTTTGATGGGAATATAGTTGATGAACAACATGAGCAATATGAAAATCTAGACCGTGAGTTAGTTCGCCTTATTGAAGTAAGCCATTTTTCCTATGACGAAGCCTTTAAAAGGGCAACCAGATTATATCCTGCCATAAAGAAATGTCCTGAGTGCAATGGCAAAATATAATAGCTTAATAATAAAATTTAGTAGCAGTCATTGATCAACCATCATTCAATCGTGTAAATAAAAATGAGGTATTTTTATGGTTAAATTAGAAGATTCTCAGCAGGAAAAACAAAATATAAAGGTATATATCGGCGATCACTATCATTCATTTTTAAATGAGAATCATAGAATTAAAAGTTGGAATTTTTTCGGTTTAGTCTTCGGGATGTTCTGGCTTGCATATCGAAAAAGATATCTGATTGTCGGTATTTTCATCCTGATTGATATTTTGGTATCTCTTCTATTCCGTAATCACCTGTTTTATTGGTTAGTTTTTGCCGCATTAATGCACCTTTATATAGGCAGAAGCGGTAATCTTTTATATTTAGCCGGTACAAAAAAACATGTTGAACAGATAAGACGTAAACATCCACATCTCGATGAAAAGGAGATGAAACGCTTACTAATAAAAAAAGGGCGAACCAGCTGGTGTTTTATTTTGCCTTTACTTATCTATTTTGTTCTTATTCATACCTATGTGTTTATCGACGATATTAAAATTATAGTAGCCTCATATTTTTAAATGATACTTAACAAAAAATTAGAGTGATTATCCAAATCACTCTAACACTATTGACCTATAAGGTTTTCAATTTAGATCAGACGATTCCTATCCTTCGGCAAATATGTACATTTTTTCCCTCTGTCTATTATAATTAGACCCCAAAATTACTTCAGCGAAAATTCCATAATGGATAACCTTACAGAAGTTGATTATTCTTCGTTCTCCTTTTGTTCTTTTACAGAAATACTTACTGGTTTTTCGTCACTGGGTTCTACTATTAATTGTTCCTCTTGTTTATTGTCTAAAAGATTTCCTTCAATAACATCCTCTTTTTCAGCCTCAGATTGATTATTATATTCCCCATCTACCTCATACCAGTCTTCAGGAATTTCGTAATAAACCCCTGGCTCATCAGTTGTTTCTCCACCTTCAAAATATCCTTCGTCAATTTCTTCATCTTCTTCCTCAAAATGAAAATCACCGGTCTCCGTATAAAACAAGCCTGGTATATCACTCTCCGATAACGGATTTGAAACCCAACCACTGATAAACGAATAAACATCCTTCAGGGGAATGCTAAACCCAATTGATTCATCCTCAATCGATCTCGCTGAATTGATTCCAATTACTTTGCCTGATTTTACAGATACTAATGGACCGCCACTGCTTCCAGGAGATATCCGAGCAGTCATTTGGTAAATATTTTCATATATACGCTCCCCAATATAAAAACTTCGGTTAATGGCTGCAATTGTTCCCAAAGTTGCTGTATTAGTTTTTGCGAGCGGACTCCCCAATGCTATTACTTCCTCACCTATCGAAGCATATTCCTGGGTAGCTAGCCCCAAGGATTGCTGATTCGCCAATTCAGGTATCCTGATAATTGCGACATCATGGATATTCGAATATCCAATGACTTTTCCTGCATAGGATTGACTTGTATAATCGATTGCTGTTATATCAACAGAGCCCTCTACTACATGAGCATTTGTAAGGATATCTCCATGATCATTAATGATAAATCCAGTACCTTGATTATCCTCAGTGAAAATAGTAAAAACTTTTGCAAGTGATTCAGTTATAATCTCAGAAACCTCTTTTTTGGTATCTACTTTTATTTCAGTTGCCGGTTTAGGCGTTGTTTTAATTTCCTCTGCTTGATTCGTTTTTCCATTCTCTTTATGTACCAATTTTATTTCTTTTATGCTTCCATATTCGACCTGCTTATGATTATCCGTTTGATTTGCAGCTAATAAATAGATGCTTGCTGAAAGAATAGCGATGATACTAAAAGAAACCAAGACAACTTTTGATCTTTTTCTTTTTGGTCCATTCTTCAATTTACCACAATGCAAACAGTACTTACTTCGGGTATTTATTTCATTCTGACAATAGCGACATTTCATTCTTTACACCTGCTTCTTCATTGACAGCTAAATGACCATCATCTCTTATACATTATTTCGTCATTCACGCCAGAAAAATGAAGCATGGTCATAAAATATTCTACAATTCAGCGTAGAATAGCCTAATAAGAGCTAAACTGAAAAAGAAAAACGATAGCACACCGTTTACTATAGCTAATCCCTTATGTTTTAAACGTATTTGTTCAATACACGTCACCATAAACATGAATCCTATCGACATATGCAAGTACGGATAAAGCCAAATGCTCTCTTTAACGACAAAAATAAGCTATTACAATTACAAGTGAAGAACTGATGAACTTAAAAACTTTCATAAAAACTCCTTTTATCCTTTTTACCTAAAATCTTCCCTTAGCATGTTACCATACTTTAAACCGCCAGATGAATAAAGAACATAAACAAAACAAGGATTGCTCAATAAACTGCTTCTGTTCAGCTTATTAGACAATCGCTTCATTTACCTTTGAACATTTTAAATAAAATAATTTCTTAATTTTCTATGTTGGAAATTTTTAAACACGATTCCATGGGTAGGTGAGAACAAAAACACGTCCAAAAATCAAGCCAGACACTGCAACCATACAACCGGCAATAGAGACATATAAAACAACGGCTGTGTAATAACCGAAAACGGAGCTTACCCCAACTATTAAACTGATCATAATCATGACACTCAGGCGCTCTGTTAAAAGATAGGCAGTTGAGGCCGGTATAATCAACATACCTATAACAAGAATAGCGCCCACACTCTCCCCCCTTTAAAAAACACTTATAAACCTTTAAAATATCAATATCACTAAAAAAGTTTTATAAGTGTATCTATTCCATCCCATTCGCTCTCCAAGAACCCTTTTTATTTATAATAATTATAAATAAAAAATATTACAGTTTTGGTCATTTAAAAGAACTTTCTCCATATTAAATTTTAGTTAACAATATCGAAAATCTAGCTATGGTGAAAATTCAGATAAAATTATATAATTAAATCTTATAGGACACCATACACACATGTTTCTTATAAAAAACTCATGTTAAGAGTAGAATAATAAATTAGGAGGGAACTTGTATGAAGGTCATTGTGTATAAAAAAGATATCGATCAATTCCTGGCTGATTTTAAATCTATCTCTTCTTATGATGAAGTTGGTAAGAAGTATTACTTTATCTTTGAAGACCATATTAGAGGTGGCCACTGGACCTTAATGTTTTATGATAAAGAAGGAAAATGGACAGCGCATGGTAAGGGAGAGTTTTATAGCGACATAGATGAATTACAGCTTTCAGGTGATCAATTAAAACTTTTCATTTACAAAAACAGAAAATATATTAATAATGTGATTCGACAATTAAGAGTAGCTATTCCATCTTAAGTCTTAGGATCCACAGACAATATAAAGAAGCCAGTGTTTACATTTAAACACTGGCTTCTTTATTAGTTCTCTAGTACTTTGATAAATTCACGCATGTAATCCGGTAAATCAGGCGGGCGTCGACTTGAAACAATATGTCCGTCTACGATAACCGCTTCATCATACCAGGAAGCTCCTGCATTGACCATATCATCTCGTATTCCAGGTGTACTTGTCACCTTTACTCCCTTTAAAATATCAGCTGATATCAATACCCAGCCTGCATGGCAAATTTGTCCGATTGGTTTTTGCCGTTCATCCATTTTTTGGATAAACTCTAATACTTCTGGAAATCTGCGAAGTTTATCAGGAGCCCAGCCTCCAGGAACTAAAACTGCGTCATAATCATTTGGATTTACTTCTGCAAAGCTATACTCACTTTCTGCGGGTACGCCATACTTGCCAATATACTTGACTTTTGCCTGTTCACCCGCCAAATGAACTATTGCTCCTTCTTCACGCAGTCGATGAATTGGATACCACAATTCGAGGTCCTCAAATTCATGATGTACAAAACTTAGAATCTTCTTATCCTTTAATCTCATAATGTCACTCCCTATCAATCATTTCTTATGTACCTATTCCCTATTCTTATAAAACTATTCTTCGTAATCATATCACCACTTATGCATTTATTAAATCAATTTTATCAACACACTTTAGCAACTCAAGATAAAACGGAATATTCGCATTTTAGACTACACATCTAGCCTATTTATTTATAAAATTATATTAAAATAACAAGAGGGAGATTCATATGAGAAAATTAAACACAAGAAAAATAGTACTATTATTTGTTTTAGCAGGTTTGTTTAGCCTCGGATTAATCATTCAATATTACTATCAGCATTCTAAAGCTTCCGCTGAGCTGGAACAATTAAATAAAGAAATTAATCTTGCTAAAGAAAACAATAAACAGTTGGAAAGGGAAATCATAAATTTACACAAAGAAATCGAAAAATACGCCGAAGAGGAATCACCTATTACCGATGATGTTGATTCAAATATAAACTCCACAGAAGATAAAATAAACACTGCTGATACAACGAATACGGTTGAAGATGAAACAACCAAACTCTCGTCTGATGAAGAAAACGAAAAACAACAGGGCACTTCTGATCTCGAATCCGCTCAGGATCAGGCTATTAATCTCGTAAAGGATCATATTAATTATACCAATGAATCAAACGTTCATTTCGAAGTCCAAGGGAAGATATCAGGCACTGAGGATTTATCTATACATGTATATGAAGTAGTAGTTGATGAGGGAGAAAGCCAGCATACCGCAACCTGGGGATGGTATGGAGTTAACGTTACAACAGGAAAAGTTTACGAAATTAATGGTTGAGCCATACTGATTGGCAATACTTAAATATGGATTACGGCATTGTTTAGACAACAAGAAGGATAAAAGAGATCATAGGCACAATTTGGGTGATTTCTAATTATGCACGATAAAAAGACATATAAAATGTACTATAAAGAGACATTTTACACCTTATTACTCGCTCATTTGTAACTTTTGTCCTATAATATATATATACAATACGTTTCGTAAAAGGTGGGAGCAACCATGAAATCCTCTTTTGGAAGCAGGTTAAAAGAGTTGCGTAAAGAGAAGCGTTTGTCACAGGAAGAACTAGGAGCTATTATAGGGGTCGCACAATCAACCATGGGATCTTACGAACGGGAAACACGCGAACCAAGTATTGACGGAATATTGGAACTTGCCCATTATTTTGATGTATCTGTCGATTATTTACTGGGTAACTCTAATGAACGAAAAATACCTGAATTAACACAGTTACAAGGATCCTATGACTTGCATAAATTCATGCATGAGAATGAGATTGTGCTATATGGCAGAACCTTAACAGAGGATGAAAAACAGCGTCTGTTAGATATCTCATTAGGCCTCTTCTATCGTTAATCATTTACCGGATACAGGCAGCTTAAAAGCTGCCTGTATTTAACTAGTTTCGTATAAATAATACACTACGGTACCTTTCAGTACCTCCTGCTCTTTTTGATTAATAGCAGAAACGATAAAATGTAACTCATTTTCTAATTTTGTTTCAAGCTTTGCTTTTAATCTTATTGAATCGTTCAAAAAGACCATGTCACGAAAACGAATTGTAAAATCTTTTATAAATCCATCCTCATAATAAGGGGTAAACAGTTTTGACAGATTCCCCATTGTCCACATTCCATGTGCTATAATACCCGGAAGTCCTAATCTTTTTGCTTGCTCCTCATCCTTATGGATAGGATTATGATCCCCAGAAGCATTAGCGTACTCAACCAATGCTTCTTTAGAAACAGGTTCCAATTTTACTTCTTCCAATTCATCACCAGTCTGTATATCAAGCAAACATGTCATGCTTTCAACTCCTTTTGCACAACTTCATTTATAATAATGACAATGGTAGAAGTAAATATCGAGTTTCCTTCTTTATCTTCACCATTGTTTTCAATCCGCAAAATGCCCATTTTTCCGTTACTTCCAGTTCTCTCTTTATAATCTTTTACTTTTGCAAAACAATATACTTCTTCATCTATTAATAAAGGTCTCTCATAATGATAGATTTGCTCTCCATGGATTAGTCCTTTAGATGGCAGCTCCAGACCTTCTAACTCTCCATAATTGAATACTCTTGGATATGTTGGTGGAGCGATATTCTCACCGTATCTTGATTTCTTGCCATATTCCCGATCAACATATATAGGATGCTCATCTCCAATTGCTTTGGCAAATTGTTTAACACGTTCTCTGTCAACTCTATTTAACACTCGATTTGATCTCTTGCCTACTGCTTGAGCAAACATTCATCTCACCTCAATTAATTTTTAGGTCCACCTGCCACATATAAAACCTGTCCGTTTACAAACGAAGACTTTTCATCAGCAAAAAATAAAACAGCGTTAGCAATATCTTCAGGTTTACCACTGCGTCCAACAGGAATGATTGAAACATTTGCTTCAATTAACTGTTCAAATGGTATACCGACTCGAGCAGCTGTCTCCTTTGTCATATCTGTTTCAATAAATCCAGGTGCCACTGAATTAGCCGTAATACCAAACCCACCCAGTTCAATAGCCAAGGTTTTAGTAAACCCCTGCAAACCGGCCTTTGCTGCAGAATAATTCACTTGCCCTCTGTTCCCAAGCGCTGAGGTGGAGGAGATATTAATAATGCGCCCATACTTTTGCTGGACCATATATTTTTGCGCTGCTCTAGTCATATTAAAGGAGCCCTTCAAGTGAACATCCATTACCAACTGCCAATCTGTATCTGTCATTTTAAAAATCAGGTTATCTCGGATGACTCCTGCATTATTAACCAGAATATCAATAGCGCCATAGTGTTCATATACTTCCTTTACAGCTTTCTCCACTTCCTCTGATGAAGTAACATCTGCAACACGAGTCATACAATCAAATTCTTTCTGTTTAAATTGTTCCGCAGTCGCTTGCAGTGCTTCTTCATTTACATCAAAAAGCGCTACCTTAGCACCTTGTACGGCCAAATTTTCTGCAATTGCTTTACCTATCCCTCTACTTCCTCCGGTAATAATGGCCACTCTATTTTCAAATCTCCCAGTCATGCTACGTTCACATCCCTTTCAAATAAGATAAACGTTAATTATTTCTACAAAAACCATAAAATTCCTTTTATTAGGAGTTGATTCAGCTAAATTCTCCTATTTTAACATGACCTTTTATAAGATTACGGGCGATGATCATTCGCTGGATTTCGTCAGTTCCATCATAAATTCTCCAAAGTCTTGCTTCACGGTACCAACGCTCAATCGGTAATTCTCTCGTATAACCCATACCACCATGAATTTGTAAAACCCGATCGACCACCCGATTTCCCATATTGGCCCCATACAATTTTGCAATCGACGCTACATGCCGGTTATCTTCCCCATGATCAAGAGTAAATGCAGCATTTAAGGTAAGCCACCTCGCTGCTTCAATCTCAACCGCAGAATCAGCTATCTGCCATTGAATGGCTTGTCGCTCGGCAATTGGTTTACCGAATGTGATACGCTCCTTTGCATAATCAATTGCCATTTGCAATAATCGCTCAGCCGCACCAACAGCGCGCGCTCCTACAATCCATCTTGCAAAGCCAATCCATTCAAGCCCTAAATTATATCCTTTATGCAATTCACCTAAGATATTTTCCTCAGGAACTCGAACATTATCAAACACTAATCCGGCTGGACCTCCTTCCCCCATCGTTTGGATAAACTCAGAACGCCATCCCATATCACGGTCTACGATAAAACAGGTTACTCCTTCACGACCTCTTGATTCGATGTGCTGTTGTTTATCGGTAATTGCCATGGCCATAACAAAGTCAGCATCATTTCCTCCCGTAATAAAGGTCTTCTCTCCATTAAGGACCCATTCTGAGCCATTCTTTACAGCTGTCATTTTTATATTTTGCGTATCCGAGCCTGCACCTGGTTCTGTCATGGCGAAACAGGATTTCTTGTCACCGTTTATTGTAGGGATCAAGTATTTTTTCTTTTGTTCATCATTTGCATAGTACAGAATATTGTCCGCTGAACCGCCAAAGGTGAAAGGGACAAACGTTTTGGCTACCTCAATAGCTACAATAGCCATCATCATCTGACCTAAGTCAGCGCCGCCATATTCTTCAGGTGTGTTAATGCCCCAAAATCCAGCTTCCTTCGCTTTTAATTGTAATTCCTTAAGCTTACCCGGAGAGAGGCTTGGTTTCCCTTCTCGTTCATTTCGTAACACTTCATTTTCTAATGGCATTAATTCCTTTTCCACAAATCTACGAATTGTTTTTTGAACCATTTTTTGTTCATCAGTTAAACGTAAATACATACTAATCCCCCTATCATTTAAATACTAACCAGTCGGTATGTTTTATTTACAGATGCTCTATAGAGCACCTGAATAGATTTACTAGATTTATAGAGTCGAGTGTTCTTACTTAAATCATGCCAACTTCGCTTTCAGAAGTTCTATAGATCTCTTCAATTTTCTTTCCTCTCGCCCTTGATAGAATATCCATTCTAATTTGAAGCTGCTTCATGGAAAAGTTAACAACCTCTTCAGGGCTTGTCCCAAATGCCTCTATATCCGCATCTGTTAATCCCTCTTCCACAATTGTTAGAGCCATCGGCGTTAACTCCGCCATCCGTTTCATGACAACATCATCATATATATGAGGATGCTCACAAATCAAACGCTGAAGCAAGTAAGTACCATAGCCGATATGGCGAGATTCATCCCTCTTCAAATTGCCAATTCCCTCAAGCAATCCTGGCATTAAATTTGATTTTTCCAGCGATTGATAAAATGAAAAATATCCCGTTTCAGCAAGTACCCCTTCTACAAACATGTTATATACAGTGGAGGCATCCGCAATCGCCTCAGGTGATTGATCTGTAAGCAGGCGATCCATTGCATTTGGTAAAATGACTTGAAATACTTGCTTATACGTATCTGTTAATAAAGGATTTAACTCACCCTTTTCTCCAATTGCGTCCAAGACGGCTCTAAAAAATTCAGTATGCTTTGCTTCTTCAAACAGGAAGGTAGTCAGGAACATTTCCTCTTCAATCCGTCCCTCCTTGGCAATTGCCATCATAAGCGGTAATAAATCAAGTGTGACAGCTTCTTCTCCTGCCTGAAATTGTGAAAGAAGACGAAGAATGCTATGCCTTTGTCCCGGTGTTGCCTGCTTCCAATCCGTAGCATCCTTTGTAAAATCGATATCAGCTGGATTCCATGTCCCCACCCTTTTTGCTTTTTGATACAAACGATATGGAAATGAATCTACCAAGAGGCCTCTTGACGTAGCTGTAATGGTTTCTCTCATATTTATAAACTCCCTTCATTAAAATTATTTATAGTCCCGCTCTATTATTCTCTCGGATGCGGCAGTTCGGAGATGAGTCTTCAGAATTTTCCCTACACCATTCCGCGGTAGTGCATCAAAAAATAATATTTTTCTTGGCGTTTTATTTTTTGCAAGATGTTCCTGACAATATGCAATTAGTTCCTCTTCCTGGATATCTTTTTTTGATTCCCTGACAATGCATGCTACCAACTCTTCACCCATACTGGCATCTGGTATTCCAATGACAGCCACTTCAGATACCGCATGATGCTGACTTAATATCTCCTCTACATCACGTGGATAAATATTGAACCCTCCACGGATAACTAAATCTTTTTTTCGGTCGACAATATATAAATAACCATCTTCGTCGATACGTCCTAAATCTCCCGTATGCAACCAACCGTCTATTAATACGTTGTTTGTTTCGCTTTCATTGTGAAAATAACCGGGTGTCACATTTTCTCCCTTCACCACCACTTCTCCAATCTCACCGGTTGGCAGCTCCAAAGCCAATCCATCCACAATTTTAATTTGTACCCCCGGTATAGGAAATCCAACAGATCCGGGTCTAACCGGCTGACCCTTTTTATGAGCTGTAACAATAGGTGAGGCCTCAGATAATCCATAACCTTCATAAACCTTTGCCCCAAACCTTTCTTCAAATGCTGCCAGCAAGGCAGTGGGTAATGGCGCAGAACCTGAACTTATAGATTCCAAGCTTTGAAGATCGTATTGATTATAATCAGGATACGAGACCAAGGCATGAATCATGGCAGGAACACTGGCAAACGATTTAATTCTGTGCTTTTCTATTGCTGCTAATGTTTTTGCAGGGTCAAACCTGGAGAAGATAACAATTGAACTTCCCACTATGTAACATGTATTTGATATGGTTAACCCATACACATGAGCTAGCGGAAGAATTCCGAGTGTCGTTCCTCTCTCTGTATTAGCATGTTTGGCAGAGTTAACCGCATTTGAATAGAGGTTTGAATGAGTCAGCATAACTCCCTTTGGGTTACCTGTAGTACCTGAGGTATAGAGAATAACAGCAGTATCTTTTGAATCGATATCTATAGAAAATCGCTTGTCCAAATTCTCATTGGAATCCATATATTCATATATATTAATCGCAGTACTGGAAGTATCATCATCTGTAATAATTACGGTTGGTTTTATGTTTAATAAATCAATCGCTTGTTGGATATGATCGAGTATGATTTTAGAGGTGATAATTAGTTTGGCTCCGCAATTTGCGGCAATATAGGCAATTTCTTTTGGATGGAGTGAAAACATAACAGGTACAATGATAGCACCGGCTCTTGTTATCCCTTGATACGCAATTAATACTTCAGGCATATTTGGCATAATGACAAGGATTCTGTCTCCTGGCTGAATCCCTCTATTTCTAAATCCATTGGCCAATCGATTGGCATATCTCCTTGTCTCTACATTTGTAAATTGCTTGTTTCCATAGAATAAAAAAGAGTACTCATCGAATTTTTCGATATTCGAATCAAGCAATTGTGATAGCTTCACTTTTTCTCCTCCAATTCGCGGAATTTTTCACAAAAAAAATAAATTCTCATGTCTCCAGCTTGAAGCTTCCTATAAGGACCTACCAATTAAAACTACCAATTATATCAAACTGAACACTGCTAATCTTGAAGTGTTATTCCTATTTAAAACGCTACGATACCTCAGAGGATTCATAAATTTACCAAAGGATTTTCAATGTAGCAGTTAACCATTCTCTTGCATATTAGAAACAAAGAAAGATTACGGTACTACTTTACCTTTTTATCTAAAGACTCCAGGACGTAAATAAAAGAATAAACAAAGCCTATTAAACACCCCCTTTGCATGTAAGCGTTTTCAAATAAAATTTTAAAAAACTGTCGATACAAACAAAGCTATCTTTTTTCAGATGATTAATTCCACTATGCTTCTTACAATATGTTCTTTACACGACCTTTAAATTCCTACCTATAATTTTAAATATTCAGAAAAATTATTATGATAATTTGTTGGGGGAATAAATTTTTTTGTTGTGGGAATAACCAGCTTTTTATACAGATTGATAGACCAAGTCCCTGGTTACAAGAAGAATGAACAGATAAAGGCACTCAGCATAAAAATCTGAACTAAGAAAGTTAGATAAGCAGCTAACTTTTATGTACAGTTCATAAACCGAGTGCTTTTATCTATATATGAATATTTCAGATTATTAAATCTATTTCATTCAGTTTAGTGCTAGTTTTATAGACAGATACAGGTTACATGGATGATGATCTAACTACTTTGTAATTATTATGGCGCACGACCGTTCTCGGTGTTTCATAACAAAAATGCTCTGCTACTTCTTCATCTATTTCAACAATACATGATAACTCCCTAACAATTGATACTTTTCCTAAAATAGAAAGACCACGTCGCTCAAATTCAACGATATCTCCCACTTTACCTTTATCCTCTATAGCAAGTTCATTTAGTAGCATATTATCCACTTCTTTTCCTCCTCATCAGACTAATATATAAATTTTTATGCATAATTTAGTAATTAATTCAACAAATCAGTGTAATTTGTGACCATTTACATAGAATTTAACACAAATAGTATTAAGAATCAATTGAGTTTTCAAAAAAAAGAGTCTATTTTCTCATTTTGTTTTCTAAAATAACTACTATTCTGATTATTTACTATTTATATCTTAAATAGATAGAAGTAGCAGTACGTCTGTCGCTTTGCACTTAAAACCTAACAAAAAAGAATCCAGTCTAGTGCTGAATTCTTTTAATCTAAACTTTTAGAATATCATTTTTCAAAATTACGAAACTTTCTATTAAACAGCCTTCATGATTTCAAAGAAAGATCATTAAGTGAGACTGAACTTTTCTATTTTATCTTTTAGCTTTAATGCGTTATTATATCGTTTCATTAGTATGGATGCTTTACAATTAATGTTTATAGTTGTTTGATTGGAAAGGTATACGTAACACTCACTACTATCAATCGGGTCGCATCCTCGATAGTGATCTAGTGCTATCCAAGCACATTCTACATCACGACAAGAATGAGTCGGAAACATATAAATACTATGTTGGCCGCTAATCTGCAGAGGCAAAATATAACTTCCTCCCAGATATGATTTTGAACTGTTTTTTGCCCCTTGATAATCAGCACCATAGCCAATGATACTGTCTTTTAAAATAGCAAGCGGAGATTTCTCCACCATATAAAAAGTATCCTGAAAATATAACTGAGTATACAAATAACCTTCCACAAAAACGGGTAATAAAACTTTTGTATCTATCCTAATATATGGTCTGTTTTCCACTATCATATACTCCACCCTTTTTGAATTATATTTGCTTTCTATTCAATAATGGGTATACTACTATTATGTTGGTGTACCCAGCAACAGACTATTGGGCCCGGTCCCCCAGACTGCAGGCCCAATTTCTGATATCCTCTTAATCTCCTTTCCTGGAAATAGATAGGATTTTTATCCTATCCTTAAATAATTATATGACAACCGACATTCTTCTCCAAATCTTTCCTATATCATTTTTTATAAGCGTCTTTACCTTAAAATCTATCGTTTATTTACATCCTTAGGTTTTTATATTATAATAATATATTTTGAAATTGGTATTATAGCAAAATTATAATAAATAAGCAGTTTTTACCGTATAATTTTCATGTTTCCCGTAGGAAAACCTTTAAATTCGGAGAAAATTTACCTGTAAAATTTAATTTTTAATTTTTCACAATAAATTCAAATAAATGCTTTTACGCATCTCAAGAAAATAAAAAGAAGGATGACTCTACTGTCATCCTCCCTACCTTAATCAATCATCCTGTATTACGAAGACCTGCGGCTATACCATTAATCGTATGTAATACCTGAACAACTAATTGGGTATCCACTTCCTTTAAACTTCTTAGTTCTTTAATTAAGTGAACTTGAATGAAATTCAATGGGTCCACATAAGGATTTCGAAGACGAACTGAATCCTTAATATTCGGTGTTTGATCAAGTAATTCTTCATCTCCAGTTATCTCAAGCAGAACTGATTTGGTTTTGTTGTACTCTTCCACTATATCCTCAAATATCCGATCTCCAATTAAAGGATCTTCAACCAAATCAGCATATTCTTTCGCTGTTTTAAGATCTGCTTTCATTAATGCCATTTGCAAATTATCAATTGTGGATCTAAAGAATGGCCAATCCTGATACATCTCTTTCAATGTCTCTATATTGCCTTTTTCTTTATATGCGTATGTTGCTAGACCAGTACCGGAAGCATACCAAGCAGGAAATAACTGTCTGCTTTGTGTCCAGGCAAACACCCAGGGAATAGCTCGTAAATTTTCAAACTTATCACTGTTTTTACGAGCCATCGGTCTGGAACCAATATTCAGTTCACCAATTTCTTTTAGAGGTGTAGCTTGGTTAAAGTAAGTTAAAAAACCTTCATCCTTAAATACAAGTGACTGATATTTTTCATAAGAGATATCAGAGATACTTTCCATGGCGCGTACCCAGCTATCATCCCTTAAATGGCCTTGTTCAGAAGATTTCGAAACATTAGCAGCCGTTTCCAGAAGCGTTGACGTTGCTTGCTCTAAGGAACGATATGCGATGTCTTCTATTAAATAACGAGACGATAATACCTCTCCTTGCTCTGTTATTTTCACCCCGTCTCCCAGTGTTTCGAGCGGCTGAGAGAGAAGACTTCTGCTCAAAGGCCCGCCACCACGGCCAAGAGAACCACCACGGCCGTGAAAGAATTTTGTTGAAATATCATATTCCTTTGCCAATTCATGCAGTTCTATCTGTGCTTTATAAAGCTTCCAATTGGCGGTCAGAGTCCCCCCATCCTTACTGCCATCCGAATACCCCAGCATAATTTCCTGCTGGTTTTTCAGCTTTCTTAGATGCTCACGATAAACTGGCAGGTCAAACAATGCTTTTAAAATAGCAGGTCCGTTTGACAAATCTTCTATTGTTTCTAGTAATGGAGCTACATTCAAATCACTTTCAACTGTACCATCTGCATGAAGCTTATATAATCCCGCTTCTTTGGCCAATAATAAAACTTCCAGCAAATCACTTGCCGAACGTGTCATACTGACGATATAGACCCTAATGGATGCTTTTCCAAATTCTTTATGGGCCTTTTTGATTAATTTAAATACCGTAATAATTTCCTGCGTTTCCTTGGTATATTCTTCATTGTCTAGCAATAGCGGCCTTGGATCCATCAACAATTTTTCCAGCAGCTTTTCTTTTTCAGGCTCAGTCAAATTTGCATAACTGTCTGTAATCTTAATTTTCCTTAGGATTTCATCAATGGCACCTGCATGCTCATCACTATGATTTCGAATATCCAATGTTCCAAGGTGGAAGCCAAACAACTGAACCTGTCTAATTAATTTATGTAAAAGCTTTAACTGATGCCCTTTTGGATGATGCGTATCTATACTTTCTTTAATCATCAGTAGATCCTCAAGCAGTTCTTCCGATGTTTGATACCCTCGTTCATCATTAGCCACCATGCGGACACGTTCAACCATAATAGCCAATTTACGACGGTACGCTTCATTTTTGACAGGCCATTTTTTATCGTCGTTTATATATTTTGATTCTCCCAATTCTATCGATCTCATTATCTCATCACCAACTCTAATTTGGACTGTTGAGTGAGATAAACGTTTCATTAATTCAATTAAAGCCTTTTCATATTTTTTGAGAACTAATGCTCTGTGTCTATTTAGAGTTTCCCATGTAACAACTGGGGTTACATACGGATTTCCATCCCGATCCCCTCCAATCCATGAACCGAATCGAAGAAAATTTGGCACATTCCAGATTTCACCGCTGTAATGTTCAGTCAATTTGTCTTCTACTTCCTGATGTATTTCGGGTATGACATCAAAGAAAATCTTATCAAAATAATACAATCCATTTCTGACTTCATCAATGACTGTTGGTTTCCTGTCCCTTAATTCATCAGAATGCCATAAAGTAGTAATCTCATTATAGAGGTCTTCTTTAATTTCCTTATATTCATTTTCGGTTAACATAGGATTATTAAGCGTTTTAAGGAGAAGTAATAATCTCTTTTGGATTTCTAATATAGACCGTTTAGCCGCCTCTGTAGGATGGGCAGTAATAATCAATTCCAGTGATATTCGTTCAAGAACATGCTGTATAATTTCACCACTAATATTTTTATCCTTCATAGATTGGATGGCTTTTTCAATTGAACCAGGCTGCTCATCGGAATTGTTCAGTTGATATTCACGCTTTCGTCGAATACGATGATTTTGTTCAGCTGCATTTATTAAGTGAAAATAAACGGAAAAAGCCTTAATAACTTGCATTCTTGTCTCTGGGCTAAGCATTTCTATTTCCTTTTTTAATGTATGATACGTCTCATCTTCCACGTGTAAACGAAGAGATTTACACATTGTACGAATCTTTTCAACGGTATTAAAAAGCTCTTGTCCACCCTGATAGATGAGAACCTCTCCTAGTATATTGCCTAGCAATTTTACTTCCTTGCGCAACGGCTGATTCGTATCCTGTTTTGTGACCACTCAAAAATCCCTCCCACTCTCTAACCAATAAATACTTCAAATATTTCGAGTATTTCTATTAATTATATATAACTATCTAAATAAATGACATTATTTAACTCAATTTCATTGTTTTATTGATAACCATGTATAAAGTGACATATCTCTTTCGCTTTTTAAAAAGGATTATTCCATTGTTGTAAAAGTCATTATAATCAAATAAAATAACTGTATTTATCAGGATTCCTTTGTAAATCCAATGCAGTATTCCTTTGTTCAAAAGGTGAAAATTTAATTAGTCCAGATACTCTGGTTGCAGCATTCATATATATATCAACATGTATAATATGTATCTAAGGCAAACTACATAGAGCAATTAAACTCCGAACTGTTACCCGATAAGACACACACCTGCAAGCATGTATATTGTCATGCCCTATTTGAAAATGTATACTTTGAACATACAACCAGATAGACCAGGGAGGCTTGAAAAATGAGAGTTGATATATGGTTCGATTATGCTTGTCCTTTCTGTTATATAGGGAAACGGCGATTAGAAGCCGCCATAGCTGAATTCATATACAAAGATCAGATAGAAGTACATTTTCACAGCTATCAACTGCAGCCTGATGCTCCAAAGAAATCAAATTCAAATATTCATGAGCTTATTGCTGCTAAATATGGCACTACAGTTGACCATGCCAGAAAAATGAATGAACATATATCTGAACAGGCCCGCGAAGAAGGGATTATATTTCGCTTTGATTCAATGATTCCTACAAATACAACAGATGCTCACCGTCTTACCCACTATGCTAAGGAGTATGGGAAAAGCGAGGAGATGACTGAACGAATACTTAAAGCTTATTTTTCTGAATCACTGCATATAGGAGACCGCGCAACCCTTCTGAAACTTACAAATGAAATAGGACTTCCCGGACATGAAGTACTAGATGTACTTAACACGGAGCAATATAAACAACAAGTAAATGAGGATATACAAATAGCCGAACAAATAGGAGTTAAGGGAGTCCCTTTATTCGTATTCAATAATAAATATGCCATCTCCGGAGCCCAAAGCACTGAAACACTTAAAGAAGTGCTTCAGGATGTATGGGAAGAAGAATATGATATGGCATTAATGACCGCTTCAAACAAACAACATGTAAATGAATTTTGCACAGATGATGGATGCTTCGATTAAAATTGAATAAAACGCGAGAAGGCAATAGATCCTAATAGCCTTGCTCGCGTTTTTTATTTTTGGATAGATACTTTCCCTCAACTAAAAAGCCTCTTGTTCTATGCATAAGAACAAGGACCTAATTTACTAGTTAATTAGCGATTCTCCTAAGCTTTGTTTTTAGTTCATGTGCAGGCACAGGTTCTGAATATAAATAACCTTGGACTTCGTCACAGCGGATACTTTTTAGAAATGCCATCTGCTTATCCGTCTCCACACCTTCAGCGATTACTTTCAAATTTAGAGAATGTGACATCGAAATAATAGCAGAAATGATTTTACTATTACTTTCGAAATCATCAACAAAGCTTTTATCAATCTTTAAAGTGTCAACAGCCAATTGATTTAAATAACTAAATGAACTATATCCGGTTCCAAAATCGTCAATACTGACTTGTATCCCCATTTGACGGAGCTGTTGTAATAAATGATTATTTTCCTGTTTATCATGCATCATGATAGTTTCGATCACTTCAATACCAATTTCTTTCCCGGTTAACCCATATTCTTTTAATGCTTCTGCAAAAAATTCAACAAAGTCCTCCTGTGAAAAATGAATAACAGATATATTTATTGAAATAAGTTGAATATATATCCCTTCCCTTTTCCATACCTTAATTTGCTGGAATACTTGGCGGATAATTAACCTTTCAAGCGGTACAATAAGTTTGGCCTCTTCAGCTATCTTGATGAATACAGCCGGCGACATGAATCCATAGGTATAATAATGACTAAACAAAGATAGCTCACCTCTTTTCATTTCTAGCAGCCTAATCAATAATTTAGTGAGTATTAAAAAGAATCCCACTCTATTTATCGACCATTCTTGGGTGAAGTTCAATCGACTATTTCATTCCTATTTATTTAATTCACTAAAGAATATATATAAGCCATCAATTCTGAACGGTTATTTACTTTAAACTTTCTGTATAGCTGACTTACATAATTCTTAACTGTACCATTAGATAAGAATAAATAGTGGGCTATTTGTTCATTTGTATGCCCTTCTGACAATAGTTTAATAATGTCATGTTCCCGATCGTTCAGGTTAATTCCCTGTTTCTCCAGTTTAATTGGTATTGGCGATGATGGTTCATTTTGTAAATACATAATTAAATTCTTTTGAATAATAGAGGGCAGTACGATATGCCCATTCACGCATTGCCTAATTGAATAAAGAAGATGCTTCGTTTCCACATTTTTTAAAATATACCCGGTTGTTCCCTTTTTGATACTATCGATGATTTCATCTTCATTTGTATCCGCTGCAAGCATGATTACTTGACTAGAAGGATAGGCATTTTTAATGATTGCTAAGGCTTCATTCCCTCCATTTGGAGGAAGATTGCTATCAAGGAGTATTACATCTGGTTTTTGCTCAGACATCATTTTTATAAGACTATCAGTATCTCCAGCACAACCTGTCATTTCAAAGTCATGTTCATCCTTCAAAATCATAAATAATCCATCACGAATAATGGCCTGACTCTCTCCTATAAGAATATTTATTTTACTCATACATTCCACATCACTTCTTACCCTTCGTTACTGGATTATTGAAAAGTTTTATACACTTTACCTATTTGTAATTTTTGGTAAAACAAGTCTATAGTCCTAGTATAATAACAAGTTTTGTCGAAGTATATACTTTTTTCCTAAGTATTCCTAGTATTGTAAAATAAACTAAGAGCCTCATTCCCTAAAAAGGAAATGAGGCTCTTATAAAGATCAGAAAAATAATATGATTAGTTATTAATAGATGGATTTACGCTGTGGTATGTATCTATGAAGTATATGGATTCCTCCAAAGTTTCTTTTTTTAGATGATCTCATATACTCAGCATATAAAGTTTGGGCACGTTCTGAATAATATTCCCGATAATCTTCATGCAATTCCGCATTAATATAATTCATAATTTTTATGTACTGTCTCTTTATCCTTTTTGCATCTTTAGATAATTGAATCATCTTCTCAAATTCCATCAGATAACCTTGAACCAAAAGTACATTCCCGGCTACATTTAATAAAACATCAAGTTTTTGATCCGGATTATCCATATAGGATACCTGTGTACTTATCCTGCTTCTATTTTTATGTAAACTCTTTTCGTGTGAATGAATCAACAAATCTTTCATCCTCCCTGCTTTAGAGTTTTTCCAATTCCATAATACCAAATATTCTGACTAATTTATATTTTTAGTATAAGTCGTTACCTACGGATATGAAAAGATGCCCAAAGTCATTTTAATATTTAAGGAAGATAAGCCCTTTTACTTATTTATCTAACTAATAATCATGAAATTTTTATCCTTCTAGAAGAAAATCTGTGGGCAGCTGTATTATTACATTGCTATAAATTTAATTCATTATTGCACGTGCTATAATATATTTTTGTTATTTATTATCCAGTCGGTGCTTATCATATCTATTTATATCCAATTATTCAGCTGATTTATCCAATTGTTTCTTAATTTGCTTAAGCATCTCTTTAAATACCTTTACATCGTTTTTCGGAATATCCTCTTCCCCATAACGAGATCTTTCATATATTTCGCTTAATTGACGATTCAGCTCATCATTATTTAAATGAATCCGGTTCAGCCAATCACGGAATAATTCTCCAAACTTTCTTTTATGTATACCCTTCATATCCCTTTCAAATTTATAAACTAGCATTCTGATCGGTATATTTGAAGGAGGATTATGCTGAGCTCTATTGTCTTTATTTCGTTTTATTTGTCCCAGCCTCTTTAACATTAACTATTTATCTACCTTACGTTGTGATTATATGTTTGTTTTTGTTTGTTTACCGGGATACATGATGCAATAAAGATGATAACAGCCAACCCATATGCCATGTAGGCAATGCCCTCTGAAGTCTCCTGATTACGAATTCCAATCGCATTGTATGCCCAAACAAAGACAAAGGGATATCAATAATTCGATTCCTTAAATTTAAAGATAATCGCCAGTCCTGTACCAACCACAAGCATAATAGCTGTCCATATCTCACCGGATAAATCAAAGCCGTCCCACCCATATTCTTTCAATACATAAGCTACATTAACAATTGTCGCAACACTAATCCATCCAAGATTGATTGAAAATGGTGCGATGTCTAATAAGCCAGGATTGCTATTTTTCATTCGCCTATACAAGATGATCAAACTGATTAAATAGGTAAACATAACAGCAAGACTAGCTATGAAATATTCATAATGCCAGGTCAGGATCCACGTACAGTTCAATAGCCCGCTTAACATAAATATAATGCTAGTATTTGTATAAACAGGCAATCCTCGACGCTCCCTTGGATACTGTCGAATAATCCATATACCTATTAAAATATTAAAGACCAGATAGAAAATGCGTAACCTGCACGTGTGATTAATACATCAATTCGATTTGATATTTCTCCTGTCGTCTGACCGTTGATTGGCAGCAAGTTAGCCAAAGCATTAATAACCACAATTAAGATAAAGACAAGAGTATTTAACTCCCGTCTAATCATAAACAACCCCTTCCAAGAATAAGATAGTCAATATATTCCTCAATTCACAACCCTTTAACCATTTAATACAATAGCCAGGTTATCACCTAGAACTTGGAGAATAGTTCAACAAAACTCTTCCTATACTGTTTAGATAATAAATGGCCGACAGTACTCTGTCGCATTTTATTCAATTGGCTTCAACTTGCTTGCAAATTATTATCTGATTTAGACTGACCTCTCTTTAACATTTCTCTTTACTATACTAACCTGACAATTTGGCAAGAATATTAATTAAAACATTCTTTTTATTAGGTAAACCCAATTATAATTAGGAAATGAAGCCTTTCAACTAAGATTGCTTTTTTATATTTAGGGGTATGATGATTAATGAAACTTTTTCACCCATCAAACGTTATATAGTGTAAGAAAGGAGTGCAAAAATATTGAAAAGAGGATCAATCATATTACTTGCTGGGGTTGTGGTTATTGGCATTATAATCGCTATGTTTGCTTCGAGTTATAATGGCTTTGTGAACGCAGAAGAGAATGTCGATAAAGCTTATTCCCAGATCGACAACCAATTACAAAGAAGGATGGACTTAATTCCTAATTTAGTTAATACCGTTAAAGGGTATGCCGAGCATGAAGAAGCCGTTTTAAATGATGTCTCAACTGCTCGTGCAAATCTTGCCGGTGCTAATACACCGCAGGAACAAGCAACGGCCAATGATGAACTTACAGGTGCATTAAATCGACTATTAGTTGTTGTTGAAAACTATCCTGATCTGAAGGCCAATCAAAGTTTCCAGCAATTAATGGATGAACTGGCCGGTACTGAAAATCGGATTGCTGTAGCAAGACAGGATTATAATACGGAAGTATCCACTTATAATAAAAAAGTGAAGCAATTTCCCGGTGCCTTGATTGCCGGATTATTTAATTTTGATAGCAAGGAATATTTTAAAGCTGCTGATGGCGCAGAGCAGGCACCGACAGTAGATTTTAATGGAACTGAATGATGTTTAAAAGAATTCTCCACTCAATGGCGACTTTCTTATTCTTATTGGTCAGCTTGATTGGAAGTCCAGTGTCCGCAGCTGTTCCCAAACCACAAGGGGATATTTACGTTCAGGATTTCGCCAATCTATTAGATGACAGTGAGAAACAACAGTTGATTCAGTTAGGTCGTACATTGGAAGATCAAACAAAAGCCCAAATTGCTGTGTTAACCGTAAATACTTTAGATAATCAAACACCTGAAGAATACGCACTGGATGCCTTCCGTACATATGAGCTAGGTGATAAGGAACTTAATAATGGTGTCCTTTTATTAATAGCGAATAAGGATAGAAAAGCCCGTATTGAAGTTGGATACGGTCTTGAAGGGGCATTGCCTGATGGAAAGGTTGGCAGAATATTGGACACGTATACTATTCCATATATGCAATCTAACCAACCTAACGAGGCTGTCATCAATACGTATAAGGAATTATTTAATGTCGTCTCTCAGGAATATCAACTAAATGAATCAACCGATTCGAAAGCTTATGTCTCCGAAGTAAATAATGAAGGCGGTATGGCGACCTGGAAAAAACTATTAATAGGAGCTGCACTTGTTACATTTATCATTATTGATATGACTTTCTTTGGTGGTACATTTACTTATATGCTTCTTCACATTCTGTCTGCATTTTCAAGGAACGGCGGAGGTCGTGGAGGTGGAAATCGCGGCGGCGGTGGCGGTTCATCTGGCGGCGGCGGGGCTTCGAGAGGCTGGTAAATTATAAATACCTATAACTAATCAATACCATAATTGAACCCGGCGATAGAAAATCAGTTTGTTTTCCTTTCCCAGTTTCGTATTTTGTATATACAGAATATATTCTTAATCAGTCATACTGAACAAAAAAGAATCCTTTTCGGGATTCTTTTTTTGTTTCTATTTACTTTTCAGAGCGATAGGCTTCTAAAGCTTTTTTGACTTTTTCAGCATCAGGGGATAATTCGTTACCTGTATCAACAAGCGGGCTGACGGTTGAAATAGCCTTTGCTTTATCGCCTTTATAGAATTGAATGAACTCATCCTGATTAATGGAATAAAGAACTGCCTTTCTTAAGTTCTCACTTTGTGCAACATCACGATTTTTCGTGTTAAATAACAAGTAAGAAACGGCATTACTCTGGATGCTTTGTAGTTTCATCTTGCTGTCTTCCTTAAGAATATCAAACTTTGTTTCTGGTACACCGGATAGCATGTCGATTTCACTGCTTCGTAGTGCACTAAATGCGCTATCAGGGTCTTTGATAAATCGTACGGAAACTCTATTAATATATGGTTCGTATTCTCCCCCTTCCATATAAGCAGGGTTCTTTTGGAATACAGCTTCATAGTCATTTTTGTACAGCATTATATAAGGTCCGCTTGTATATAACGTGTTATTATATTGGCTGCCCTCGGTTACCGTACTTTGATCTCCATAAGGGATATCTTTCTTGACATCGAAAGAAGCTACATCATAAGTATTGATGCTTTCAACTTGTTTTTTCGAAACAATTCCTGCAGATTGGTGGGCTAGATAATTCAACACCTGTGGGAATGGCTCAGTTGTTGTCATTTTTACGACTTGATACTTCCCATTTTTTTGATCGGCATCCTCTTTTGCTTTGACTAGTCCCGTTATTTCACTTTCCAGATCTTTATTAAGAGCGTCCTTTACGGTGCCTTTCTCATTGGAAAGCTTCACTGATTCAAGGCTCGCCACGTCCTCAACGATTTCTACTTTCTTGATATGCTCATGCAAGCTGTATGTTCTGTGGTCCGGTACGGAATCTTTGTCTTTCGCACGATTCAAGGAAAATATGACATCTTCTGCTCCGACTCTTTCACCTGAGTCAACTGCCTTTTTATTTTCTACTTTAGCAAACCGAATGTCATTTCTGAGTACAAAATAATATTCCGTATTTCCTTCAGCAATGGCATGATTCAACGATAAGGATGCATCCGAGGTGATTTTATCATCGTCAGTCAAATTCACCAAACGTATATACATATTCGTATTCAATTGGTTGATGGAACCATCATTCCCTTTGATTGGATCAAGAGAAGTTAGCGTAGACATCGACTGTGTCAATTTCAAAGGTTCCTTATCACGCTTTGTAGTATCGGCAAAATCAATTGAATCCCACGCCAAGGCCCGCGACTTCGACAAACGTACGGATTTTTCCTTTAATATATCTGTATTAACCGCTTGATTTTTGTTGGATATATACAAAGGAGCAATATAAGCCTTTTCAAATACAAGGTGGTCTTCTAACTCTTTGTAGGTTCCTTTATATTCTTCTGGAGTTTGAGTAGATGCTTTATTAATCAATTTATCCAATTTAGGATCTGATATAATGCTATAATCCCCTCCTGTTATAAACAACGATCGCACCGCATAATCCGGATTACCCGTAACTGTGGTCCAACTCGACATAGACACATCGAAATTGCCTGCATCTTCCTGTGCTTTAAAGCTTCCGAAATCCGGTTGAAGATTCAATTTGACTTCAAATCCATTTTTCGTAAGTTGATCACGAAGAATATTTACATCTGACTCGTTGGCACTCGTACTCAATATTTCAATCTCAATAGCTTCCTTTTTTTCACCATCATTAACTTTATTACTTACATCATCTTTTGTTTGGACTGTGCATGCGCTAAGAACCAATAAGAATACAAGCAATAACGGCATAAATCCTTTTATCTTCAAAATAACTCCCCCAAATGATTCATATTTGATAAAGCTTCTTTTCATAATCAGGATGATCGATCAAGCTTAGGATCAAGTGCATCCCTCAGACCATCCCCAAGAAAATTGAATGACAACAC
The DNA here is from genome assembly GCF_001685035.1 of Bacillus sp. FJAT-27986. NCBI lineage: Bacteria > Bacillati > Bacillota > Bacilli > Caryophanales > Bacillaceae > Bacillus > Bacillus sp. FJAT-27986. The sequence continues at coordinate 216,690 of NZ_MAYV01000001.1, forward strand.
AAGCAAAACGATTGCTACTCCAGGAAAAATAGCAAGATAAGGATTAGATTCCAAGTAGGCGCTTCCAATTCGCAAAATATTTCCCCATTCTGGTATATGTGGTTCAACCCCAAGTCCAAGATAACTTAAGCTGCTTGTCGATATGACAGCTGCACCTATTGTTAAAGTGGATTTCACGATCATAGGAGCCATGGAGTTAGGGATGATATGTTTGAAAATGATGGCACGATCCTTTACTCCAAGAGCCCTCGAAGCCTCTACAAATTCATAATTAGAAACCTGGAGCACATTAGCGCGCATCGTCCTGGCATATGTAGGAATAGCCCCTACGCTTAAGGCGATAATCAAATTAACAGTATTAGCTCCAAAGGCAGCAATGATTGTAATCGCCAGCAAAATACCTGGGATAGCATATAAAATATCTAAAAGCCGCATGATGATATTATCAGTATGTCTGCCATAATAGCCTGAGATGGCACCTAGGAATCCTCCGATCAATACAGGAATAAGGGTAGCCAGGAAACCAACAATGAGTGATATTCTAGCACCGAATACAAGCCTGGAAAAAACGTCCCTGCCGAAATTATCCGTACCGAATGGATAAACGAGACTCGGAGATTGCAAGATTGCTCCGTAATTATTTTCGATTGCAAGACTCATTTCAAAAGTAAACATACTGCACACTGAAATCATGAACAGAAAGATGATAAAAAACAAACTCAGCATCGCTGCAAAATGCTTTGATAACCTTTCCCATATTGATTCCCACTCTGTCTTAACACCATACTGCAGATTTCTAGCCCTTAGTAGGATCGTTATTCCAAACACTAGAGAAAACAGATTTCCGGTAAGGGTGCTCAACAGAAAGAAAATAGCGACAACGATGGATGCCTTCTTATGCAGTCTCCCTTTCAGGAGCAACAAAACACCTAACAGATGGAACAATGTTATCGCAATCAAGGTAGCCATTCCTGTCATAAAACTGTTTGACACATACGGTTTAAACAAATTAAGGGCAGAAACACCTATTACAAAGCAATCAACCAATAGCATATAAATTCCAAGAGAGTAATAGAGATTTTTCTTCTTTTTAATCAAGATCAACGCAGCTGCTGTCAAAAAGACATTCCCGCTGAATAGACTTGCCAGTTGAATAATCCCCAACCTCCTGGTAATAATCGAAATATCTCCTTTTTCCAGTAAGTCTATTTTCATTCTCCTCAGCAAAATGCCCTGTATGGCAGTAAAGCAGGTATAAATCCCAAACATCCATAAGAAAAATCCTCTACTTTCCATACTTTTGAAATCATAGACATTTAGCAGAAAAATGATTGTAAGTATCAAAGAAATACCTAAAGCGAACTTCGCCTGTCTATATTCCTGTGAAGCTTTTAAACTATTCATTTCATACACCTGCTTTAGTATTGTTTCATCTTATGCCGAATCCGCGGATCAAAGAATGCATACAAGATATCGATGAACATATTAACAATAGAAATGATAATGGCTGTATAGATGACAGCGCCCATTACTGCCGGCACATCCGGTATAAATTGTTTATCGACAATATAACTGCCCAGACCGCTGATATTAAACACTTTTTCTGTGACTGCTGCCCCTCCGAGCATTCCTCCAAATTGTAGTCCTATCACCGTAATAATTGGGATAAGAGCATTTGGTACTGCATGTCTCATGACAACTCTTTTTCCACTTAAACCTTTTGCCCTTGCCGTCAACATATAATCTTCATGTATGACTTCAAGTGTCGATGACCTGGTCATTCTGGCAACTGCAGCTGTCAGTCCTGTTCCAAGTACCACGACAGGCATGATTAGCGAAAGCCAATTGTTAGCACGATACGTTGCAGGTAGCCATTCTAAATGAACCGAGAAGCCCAATATGAAGATCAGCCCTTGCCAGAAACTCGGAATTGATAGTCCAAGCAAGGCAATTAACATAAAAGAATGATCAAAGATTGTATTCCTTCTGATAGCCGAAATGATTCCGGTTGGTAATGCGACCAGTACTGCGAGCAATAAAGAAAAGACGGCGATCGTCAATGTAATTGGAAACTTACGCATAATGGAAGATATCACGTCTTCATTTCCAGCAAAAGAACTACCTAGATCAAAAGTGAAGATTCCGATTATGGTGTCTCGTAATTGAATAAAGTAGGGCTGATCCAATCCATGCAAAGTATTGAATGCGGCAATCTGCTCCTTCGTTGCCGTTTCTCCCAATATGTTAGCAGCAGGATTGAACGGTGAAATATACAAAATCGTAAAGACAAGTATACTTACACCCAAAACAACGAAAATAGTCATGATTAAACGTTCCATCACGTATTTTACATAAGGGTAACTAAAGATAAACATCAATATGTACATAAAAAAACCAGCAATGAAGGAAATGAAGAAGAACCACCTTTCGCGGAGCAATACAGAAAATACATCCTCGAACTGCATCTTCCCTTTCCACGGTTCACTATCATCGCGAGTCGAAGAGACCATTAACTCTGATATATAGACATTTAATCGATGCTCGGCAAGTTGGGTTGCTTTTTGCTCAATCTCCTTATCGTCTACTTTCTTGTCAAAGAAATCCCGCTTTTTTCTAAGCTGATCCTGATAGTCCTTCTTAAAAGCAGTGAAATGGCCAGAATCGATAAGGGATTGCTTTAGCTCTGCTTCTGCAGCTGTATAACTACCTTTGTTTCTTTTGAAAAGATAATAAAACATAACAATTAAAAAGAGCGGAGCCCCCAAAATCAGGAGGAAACTTTTATATGCAGAGTTAGCCATCATTTTCCTAAAAATTTGATCTATCCTCTTTACAAAAGAATGGTTCCCCTTCCACTCCTGCTCATTAATCAATAATATCCCCTCCTTTTTTCCTTCAGCGTTTAGCCGAATACATATAATCATTCGTATAAACAAAAGATTTAAGAATAATTGCACTTTTCCGAGTGGTATAGTATATTTTATTTTAGCAATTGGTAAAAGTCAACAGTACGAGGAAATATATCCATTAGTCTTTTTTGGACCAATATGATGATTTGGCAGGTGTCTTTTGATGAATTCATTATTGCAAGTGCAACACTTATCGGTATCTTTTGAACAAGAAGAACAGGAATTTCAAGCTGTACAAAATATCAGCTTTTCACTTAATAAAGGAGAAACCTTAGGAATTGTCGGTGAATCAGGCAGTGGTAAAAGCGTCACTGCACGTTCAATCATGCAGCTGTTACCAGTGAGCGCCAGACGAAAGAACGGAACGGTTCTCTTTAACGGAAAAGATATTGGGAAATACTCAGAAAAAGAAATGGAGGTCATTCGTGGACGCGATATCGGAATGATATTCCAAGATCCAATGACATCTTTGAATCCGACCATGAAAATCGGAGATCAGATTGCAGAAGGATTAATAAAACACGAAAATCTATCCGATAAACAAGCCAAAAACCAAGCGCTCGATATGTTGGAATTGGTCGGTATTAAGGACAGCGAAATTCGCTATGAACAGTATCCTCATGAATTTTCTGGGGGAATGAGACAGCGGGTAATGATTGCAATAGCATTGGCATGCCGACCGTCTTTGCTAATAGCAGATGAACCTACAACTGCTCTTGACGTCACCATTCAGGCGCAAATCCTTAATCTAATGAAGAAGATGCAAGAAAAGTTCGGAACTTCAATCATTTTAATCACGCATGACTTTGGTGTAGTAGCTGGAATGTGCGACCGAGTAGCCGTCATGCAAAACGGGGAAATTGTAGAGACTGGTTCGACAGAGAAAATCTTTACCTCACCCACTCACCCTTATACAAAGAAGTTACTTCATGCACTTCCGAAACTAAATGAAAAGAAGAAATTGAAACCGGTACCTAATATAATCAGAAATACTGAAGATGTCCCGTTGCTGGAAGTGCGCAATCTTAAGCAATACTTCGATATTGGCAAAGGCAATACAATAAAAGCAGTAGATGATATTTCTTTCAGTATTAAAGCTGGGGAAACATTAGGAATCGTCGGCGAATCAGGAAGCGGTAAATCCACTACCGGACGCTCAATCCTTCAATTACATACCCCTACCGGAGGGGATATTCTTTTTAAAGGTATGGCGCTAAACGACTTTTCTCCTAATGAAATGCTCATCATGCGGCGTCATATGCAAATGATCTTTCAAGATCCTTATGCTTCTCTCAATCCAAGGATGCGGGTATTGGATATCATAGGTGAAGCACTGGATGTCCATCATCTCGCCACCAATAAATCAAATCGAAAGAAACGGGTTGAGACTTTGCTTGATATGGTTGGTTTGGATCCTGCATTCGCGATGAGATATCCGCATGAATTCTCTGGAGGGCAAAGACAACGAATCGGTATCGCCAGGGCTTTAGCAGTCGACCCTGCCTTCATCGTGTGTGACGAGCCATTATCAGCCCTCGATGTCTCCATCCAAGCACAGATCGTTGAATTGATGGAAGATTTGCAACAACGGCTCGGTCTCACCTACCTGTTCATCGCTCATGATCTTTCCATGGTTAAACACATTAGCGATAGGGTAGCCGTCATGTATAAAGGAAAAATAGTAGAGTTGGCCGAAAGTGAAGAATTATATTCTAACCCTCAGCATGATTACACAAAATCGTTATTGGCCTCGATCCCTATCCCGGATCCAAAGATTGAAACACAAAAAAGAAAAAATGATGGATCAATTAAAACAGAGAAAAAAGAGTATAATGTTGAAAACACAAAACTAGTGGAAGTGTCTGCCGGACACTGGGTTGCCATTTAGCCTTAATCATTGGTTTGAAAACTTAAAGAGGCATCCAAGATCCTGAATGCCTCTTTCCACTTCTTTGTTTTTTACATAACCAGCTCTTCCACAACTGGATACACAAACTGGAAATTTTGCTCGTCTGGCAGTATATAGTAAGTATAATCAATGTTGATCTGTCTAAACTCTTCTTTCATATACTCACAGAAAAAACTTATGTTTCGGACTTAACAGACCTCAATTAAAAGTTACAACTTAACAATACTTTGATCTTTGATTGATTTATAACAAGCTTCAATTATTTTCATATTTTGCACGGTATCCAATGGCGTATATGCTGGGGTTTGATCGTTAAGTATACATTCTGCAAAATGATCCACTTGCATCATATATTGATCACACATAATCACTTCTTTTCGGGTCTCCCCTCCGCTTTTAACCAATAATTCCCCTTGATGTCCAACAAGATCTGGACGATAAGCATTTCTGCATATAATCTCTCCTAGAGTGCCAACCACGCGGTATTCATTTCGATTAGTCATTTCAAAACTGCAATCAAACATCGCTCGCACACCATTATCCATCGTCATATGCGCTGTGGTAGTTAAGTCTACATCATAAGGATTATTCAGATCTGCAAAGCCCATTATTTCTATTGGTTCAGCTCCTAAAATATGCCTGATAGCATGGATATTATAACAGCCAACGTCATATAGGGCCCCTCCCCCTTTTTCCGAAGATAAACGAATATTATCCTCATCATCACTTAATAAAAACGAATGACTGGCATACATATACTTTACCTCGCCTATTTCTCCCGTTTTAATAATATCTTTTACACGTTTATGTTGGGCATGAAATTGGTACATGAACGCTTCCATCATTTTCACACCATAACGCTCACACGCATTCATCATTTCAATTGTTTCTGCCTCTGTCAAAGCAGCTGGCTTCTCAACCAACACATGTTTACCAGCTTTTGCTGCTTCCATTGTCCATTTTGCATGCAAATGATTTGGTAATGGAATATAAACAGCTTGTATTTCAGGATCCGCTAATAATTCTTCGTATGAATCATATGTCCTCGGAATCTCCAAGCTTGCAGCCACATCTTTAGCCTTTTGACTTTGGCTGGCAATCGCTGTTGCCTCTCCATGGACAGAACGTTTAATGGCGGGAATCACTTGAGTTTGCCCAATATCTGCCGTACTTAAAATACCCCATTTTATTTTTGGCATTCTTATTTCTCCTTTCCAAAGTCCTAAAAAAAACGGATCATTACAATGATCCGTTTCTTAGAAGTTACTTCTATTATAGATAATAATGTACACATTTGGCAATTTTCATCAGTATTTTATCTTTCATTTTAAGGTTATCAAAATAATCTAATTTAATTTCCTTTGAATCCCCGAGATCTACATCTAATTGTTTTTGAACCGTTTGACTAAATGGTGATGATTTCATAAATAAAGTCATTTCATCATTCAACCTAAATGAACGTGAATCGATGTTGACTGTTCCAGTCATTAATCTTTCATAATCTACTAGGACAACCTTCCCATGGAAAATTCCTTTATCATATTGGTATACCTTCATTCCGTTTTCGAGTGCTTCTCTGACAAAAGGATACGCAGCCTGGGTTAACATTAATCCATCTGAATGTTTGGGCCACATGATGATAACCTCCACATCACGTTTTCTTGCCCGTTTTAAAGCATCCATAAAATCACGATTATCTGGAATAAAATAGGGGGTCGCAATGATAATTTGTTTTTTTGCCGCATCGAATTCTTGAATAAAATCCTCAACCAAGCCAAATCCACTTGAATATACCTTCAAATAATGATTGGTTTCTCCTTTTTCCAAGTCAACCTTATGTATAGGTGGAGAGTTACCTGTATTTACCTTCCAATCCTCGCAAAATTGTTGTTCAAAGTCCTGAACACCCTCACCTGTCATACGGATCTGATAATCATGCCATGTATTCTTTGTATATTTTTGTGCTACATTAAGTCCGCCTGTGTATCCGATTTTCCCATCTATCACAGCTATTCGACGATGATTTCTATGCTGGATGGAGTACCAAATATGAGGAAAATGAGGATCATTGCTATAGGTTATATGCACCCCTGCTTTTCTCAGTTCATCAAACCAATCATTCTTACCCTTTAAAGAGCCTGCTCGGTCTACCGAATAATAAACTTCGACTCCTTGATTCGCCTTTTTCTTCAATAAATCGAAAAATTTTTCGCTTGCTTCACCGCTACCAATTGAAAAATAATGAATATACACATATTCCTTAGCCTCTAAAATATCTTTTGAAAACTGAGGATAAAAAGTTTTCCAATCCGTGTACAATCCAAAATTACTGTTACGAATTGGATAGGTATGAGGTTGGCTACCTGCTTCCGCCGCTTCTCTTCCCGCTTTAATATCATAATTCACCCATACTAAAAGCAAGCCTATAAAGGTACTAAACAGTAAAAGACCGTTAATGAAATATATAATTATTTTTTTCAGCATCCTGACTGTCCTTTGAATGGAAGACAAATTACATCTTCCTTTTTGCTTAGTATGTGTAAATGAATCCATATTATTAAATAAGTAAAAAAGCCACACATCACACCTTTTTAATAAAGGAGTAATGTATGGCTTTCTAAAATTAGCAGCTATGGCTGTGAGAATTATTTTTTACTTTTGAGCCAGTTTCCCCACGTAACAAATCACCATTAGTTGCTTTAATGATTTCATCTGTCACTGTATTTGAGATGACATTAGCTACCATCTGCAGAAGATCATTAACTTCCATCTGCGATTGTTTGAATTCCTGGACAATCGGAATTTCATCCAATTCACGTTCTACCTTCGCTAATTTTTCCTCTGTCTTTTTAAAGGCTTCTGTCTTTCCATAATGTTGGAAGTTGACCGATTGCTTTTGTAACCCCTTGATTACTGACATTAACTCAGCTACATTTTTATTTTCATTGATTTGTGCTTCCGCTCGTTTAAAGAAATCAACTTCATTAGTCGTTGAGATCATTTTAGCCAAGTCTTTTGCTTTGTCAATAATTTGTTCTTTCGTGTAGTTCCCCATTTTTAAACTCCCACCTCTACCTCATTTGTTTCTTCCACATACTCACCATCAAGTGACCATGTTTTAGCATTTGTAATTTTTACTTTTACAATTTTACCGATAACAGATTTTGGAGCTCTAAAGTTAACTAATTTATTTTTAGTTGTGTATCCTGCCAGTACATCCGGATTGTTTTTGCTTTCCCCTTCAACTAAAACATCGAGAATCTGGCCTTTATATAATTGATTTTTTTTGTTGGCTGTTTCGTTTACCAGTGCATTCAAGCGTTGAAGACGCTCTTTTTTGACTTCCATCGGAACATTATCCTTCATTTTTGCGGCTGGTGTACCTTCACGCGGAGAATAAATAAATGTATAAGCCAAGTCATATCCAACTTCTTTATAAAGAGACATCGTTTCTTCAAACTGTTCGTCCGTTTCATTCGGATAGCCAACTATAATATCAGTTGTCAGTGTGACGTTAGGGATTGCTTCCTTGATTTTACGAACCAATTCCAAGTATTGTTCACGAGTGTATTTACGAGCCATGATTTTTAAGACATCATTATTACCGGATTGAACAGGCAAATGGATATGATCCATCATGTTTCCGCCCTTAGCCAGAACTTCAATCAAATGATCATCAAAATCACGAGGGTGACTTGTCGTGAAGCGCACACGCGGGATATCGATTTTACGAATTTCTTCCATTAAATCGCCTAGACGATAGTCGATATCTTCAAAGTCCTTACCGTATGCATTTACATTTTGCCCAAGCAATGTGATTTCCTGATATCCTTGAGCAGCCAGCTGACGAACCTCCTGAATGATATCTTCAGGTCTGCGGCTCCGTTCCTTTCCACGTGTAAATGGAACAATACAGTACGTACAGAACTTATCACAGCCATACATAATATTAACCCAAGCCTTGATGTTTCCTTTTCTTACTTTTGGAAGGTTCTCAATAATATCCCCTTCCTTGGACCAAACCTCAATAACCATTTCTTTGGACATATATGCTTCCATCAGTATTTCCGGTAAACGATGGATATTATGTGTTCCAAATATCATATCTACAAAGGCATGCTTTTGTAAAATTTTATTCACAACAGATTCTTCCTGTGACATACATCCACATACACCAAGCAATAAATCAGGCTTATTTTTTCTCAATGCTTTTAAATGGCCAAGTTCACCGAACACTTTATTTTCAGCATTTTCTCGAATGGCACATGTATTCAATAAAATTACATTGGCATCCTCCACGCTGTCAGTTGGTTCATATCCAAGAGCTAAAAAGATACCGGACATAACTTCAGTATCATGCTCATTCATTTGGCAACCGTACGTACGGATATAAAACTTGCGTCCTTCACCCATACCACGGAATTGTTCATTAATATTAAAATCCTTATGATAATTAATCGCTTCTTTTCCGCGTTTCTTAGCATCTTTTAAGGATGGTGGCATGTAAACCGTTTCAAAATACTTGCTATAATCTTTCTCTTGCTTTTTGTCATTTTTAACAGCGGTCGTCGTATCCAATCGTTGCTGCTCGTTCATATAAATCCCCTTCCATGTATCCACACTTATTGATTAAATCTATATATATTATTAAATAGACCAAACCACTCATAAACACAATTATAAAAGCACTAAACTCAAAAATAACAATTACAAACTGTATTGCAATCATTTTTAAAACTATCGTTGTCACATTCATTTAGTATAATGGTTTTGGGCAAATTTCTCAATATGAAGTGTAAAATAGCCTTTTTTGGGATAAACATGCAGATAAAAATACCTGTACAGGCATATATACAATTTTTTTAGTTCTTCCTATTACTTAAGAGCATTTGTCTTTCTAAACAATCCCTAAATCAATCACATATGTCTCCAAAAAAAATGTTTGTCTGCGTTATACCAATGTATTCTTTGATATAAGGCAGACAAACATCCTCCAACAACACTATTCATGTTACTTCGCAAAACCAATATCACTTATTGGCCAAATGCGCAGTTTCACTTCACCAATAATTCGATCCATCGGCACAAAACCAAATATCCTGCTATCTTTACTGTACAAGCGATTATCTCCAAGAACAAACATTTGTCCCTTTGGAACTTTTTGTTTACCTGTCAAATTCTTCAATGTAAAATCTTCAGTCAGACGTTCCCTCTCTTGTAAATCCTTCTTAAATTCCACCAGATAAGGTTCATCAACCGCTTTTCCATTGATATATAGAACATCATTCTTCATCTCAACAGTATCTCCTGGAAGACCAATTACACGTTTTACATAACTATCAGATGAATCTGTTGCATGAAATACGACCTCATCAAAACGGTTAATCGTTGTCATTTTACTTAAGATAACCCGATTTCCATCCTCGAGACTGGGAAGCATAGATTCTCCCCTCACTGTAGTTGGCGTAAAAACAAACTGACGCATTAAAGTCACAATAACAATTGCCAATACGACAGATTTAAACACTGACATAGCTTCTTTTCCTATATTTATCTTATCATTCATAAACCGTACTCCTTTAACCTAATTCATGTACACCCGCTCTGTTCTCTTCTTCATTCATTCCCTTACAAAGAAAAATACAAACGTGTTGGATGTATAAGACGTACAATGTCAATGAGCTAACAAGCCTTTATGTTCTATCATTCTTAATGAATTTTCTGTACCACTTAAAGACTGTTGGAGAATAGCAAAAAAACAGATAGCGCAATAGGACAATTACATAGAATAAAGCCACCTGAATAGGATTACCTAGTGAATCAATGACAAGTTTCCCCCCACTGCTTTTTCTTCATTTTGTTCATTGAAACTACTTTCAGAGATATCGACCCTAAAGGTTACTCATCCTAAGTAATTAAACAAGCGAGAATCCTTTTAAATACTATTTGTAATTCTCAAATATTTGGTTTTGGGATATAGTTATACTATTAATAAAAAGGAGTTGTGGATATGTCCGCGCATATGGCAGTAGATGTTTTGTTAACCAACAAATAATCTGAGGGAGTGTATCTCCGACTGCACCCCTTATTAAAGGGAGAAAAACATGAAACAATTTTTTGATAACTATTTATCAGGTAAAACAGTTTTATTGAAACAAATGGAACCACATCATTTTGAGCGCTTTGCTGAAATTGAAAATGAAAATAGTACACTATTACTTGCAAATGATGATATTCCATTTCCATTAACAGCTGAAGATCACACAAATTTTTTCAAAACGATTAGTGGGAAAAAAGAAGAGTTTATGTTTGGTATTTTTGAGAAAGAATCAAATGAACTTATTGGATCATGTGGTGTATTCGCAATTAACTGGAAGAATAGCACGTGTTTTGTTGGGATATCCATTGGCAACGAGTGGCACAATAAAGGCTTTGGCACAGATGCTATGAATACATTAATTTCTTTTGTTTTTAATTACATCCATATCCATAAAATCAAACTTCAGGTGTTCAGTTTTAATACCAATGCTATCCGCTCTTACGAAAAATGCTATTTTAGTAAGGAGGGTACATTACGAAATGAAATCTTCAGATTTGGGTCATTCCATGATGTACATGTATATGGTTTACTGAGAGAAGAATGGAACAAGCGACAGACTAACTAACTAAAAAAAGCATTAATTCACGTTCTTCATGAATTAATGCTTTTCTGTATTACTATTAACTTGTTAATTAGAGATATCTGAAGTTCCCTCTAAGTAGCCTATTATTTTAAATAACTATTTTCGAAAGACCATTCATACAGTTTATTTAATAATCCCCAGCTCTTTACCAGCCTTTTCAAATGCATTTAATGCTTTAGCCAGCTCCTCTTTGGAATGTTCTGCTGTTACAATGGTCCTGACACGTGCATGACCCTTTGCAACAGTTGGGAATGCAATCCCCTGAGCAAATACACCATATTCCATTAATTTATTAGACAGCTTATTTGTCAAAGCCTCATCCCCAACGATAATGGGAGTGATCGGTGTTTCGCTTTTTCCGGTATTAAAGCCCATAAATTCTAGTCCTTCTTTGAAAAACTTTGTATTCTCCCACAAACGCTCAATTAATTCCGGTTCTTCCAATAATACATCAATTGCTTCTATATTAGCCATTGTCACTGCAGGCGGGTGTGATGTACTAAATAAGAAAGGTCTGCCTTTATGAATTAAATAATCAACCAATGTACGGCTGCTTGCCACATATCCTCCAAGAACCCCTATAGCCTTGCTTAACGTACCTACCTGAATATGAACACGTCCATCCAAACCGAAGTGATTGACGGTTCCACGCCCATTTTGGCCAAGTACTCCTGAGGCATGCGCATCATCGACCATAATAAGTGCATCATATTTTTCTGCTAACTCCACAATCTCGGGTAGCGGTGCGATATTGCCATCCATGGAAAAGACACCATCTGTTACAACTAAGCGTTTACGATAGGATTGAGTCTCTTTCAGGACATCCTCCAAGCTGTTCATATCGACATGCTTATAAACACGGCGTGTAGCTTTTGTTAGTCTTATTCCATCGATTATGGAAGCATGGTTTAATTCATCCGATATAACCACATCTTCCTGTGTAAGAATCGCGGATAGAACTCCTTGATTCGTTGTAAATCCAGATTGAAATACTAAAGCCGCTTCCGTATGTTTAAATTTCGCCAACTTCTCTTCTAACTCTATATGCATATCCATGGTACCGGCAATTGTACGTACCGAACCTGTTCCCACTCCATATTCTTCAATGGCATCAAGCGCTGCATCCTTTAAACGAGGATGTGAAGTCAATCCAAGATAGTTGTTAGATGATAATTGAATCAAATTTTCCCCATTAATCTTAACTTTTGTACCTTGTTCTGATTCCAGAGGAATTAATGGATGGAACAAACCTGTTCCTTTCATTTCGTCTAATTCTGTTTGCAAGTATTCAAACCCCTTCAAATCGCTTCCTCCTCATCCAATTGTTTACCTTATATTCCTTCTATTCCCTATATTTTTGCATTATATCAATAGTATTGAATAAATTTATTACTCTTCCTCATTCAGCACCCTTTTACGGCAGTAATATCACTTTTCCACACTCACCTTTGATCATAAGGTCAAAGCCTTTTTCATACTCTTCTAAAGGGAAGTGATGGGTGATTAATGGTTTAACATCAACCTGCCCTGATTCCAGCAATCGGGAAACCTGCTGCCACGTTTTAAACATTTGTCTCCCTGTAATTCCTTGAACGGTTATCCCCTTAAAAACGATATCATCAGTAATATTGAGAGGCACAGGCTTAGAGGGTAAGCTTAAAATAGAAAACCTGCCTCCATTCGTAATCATTTTAAATCCTTGATCGATGGCTATAGGATGACCACTCATTTCACAAACAATATCAACCCCATTGCCACCCGTTAAATCATAAACTGCCTGAACAGGATCTGTCTTCGATGAATTAATCATCACAGTAGCGCCCAATTTACCCGCTAGCTCTAAACGGTAATCATTAAGATCTAACGCAATGACCTGTGAAGCCCCAGCTGCTTTTGCCACTCCCACTGCCATAATACCAATTGGACCGCAACCGATAATAGCGACCGTTTTCCCGACTACTTCACCTGACAATACGGTGTGGACCGCATTCCCCATAGGCTCCTGTATAGAAGCTACATCTATAGGCATATCTACAGGATTTTTCCAAATATTAGATGCCGGTAAAGCTACATATTCAGCAAAACACCCCTGTGTATCAACCCCAATTATCTTTGTGTTTTTACATATATGATATTGTCCCGTCATACATTGAGGGCAGATTCCACAAACTAAATGTGTCTCAGCGGAAACATAATCACCTATCTGGAAATCCTGTACTTTATTTCCCACTTCAACAATCTCTCCTGAGAATTCATGCCCAAATGCATAAGGAGGATTAACCCTATGTTGAGACCATTCATCCCAAGTATAAATATGGACATCCGTCCCGCATATGGACGTCGCCTTTACTTTAATCAACACTTCATCCTCTTTGATAGAAGGAATATCAATCAATTGGAGTTCTGCTCCATAACCTCTTTTATGTTTTACAACCGCTTTCATTTTTCCATCCACCGTATACACACTCCTGTCTAAAAAAACCTGGTTTATACCAAAATTTTAAATTTTTAACTTAATTATGTAAATAGGCTATTCCTCGTATGGCGGACAGTTGATTATAAGAAGAATATTTTTTTAAAAAAGTATACTAAAGTGAATATTTTTTCCGGACTAAGACAACCTACATTGTCATCTAAGAATGAATCCCCATGTATAAGTCGTTATCAAAGGTATCTGCTAATCATAATAAAAACCCCTGATATATCAAGGGGTTCATTCTTCAAGAGATTTCTCCATGAATACTTACCTCACATTACATAAAAATAATACCGACCGATTACTCGGCCGGTGTTTATTCAATTACATAAATTCTGCTGTCAATTTATCAAAATGTTCCTGAGTCAATTTCAAATCAGCAGAAGATAAAGGTTTTTCAGCATACCCCTGAATTAATTCCTGATAGGAAGGCTGAGCAGTATTTTGATAAATTAAGCCGGTAACTAAGCCTTTATGCTCCATTAACGTCTGCATCGCTGCTTCTTTATTGGATGGATCGTAACCTTCAATTGTTGAAAGCTTTGTTAAATTACCCTTGAACCAATCATACGTATTCACTTTATTATAGGTCACGCATGGACTGAAAACATTAATTAAAGAAAAACCTTTATGACGAATACCTGCTTCAATCAATGCTGTCAAATCTTTTAAGTCGCTGGAAAAGCTTTGCGCCACAAAAGTCGCACCAACTGACAAGGCCATTTCCATTGGAGATATCGCCTGTTCAATCGAACCTCCAGGCGTAGATTTCGTCTTAAAGCCGGCTGCAGAGCGCGGTGATGTCTGACCCTTCGTTAAACCGTATATTTGATTGTCCATAACAATATAGGTGATATCAATATTTCTCCTAATCGCATGTACTGTATGACCCATGCCAATTGCAAATCCATCACCATCTCCACCTGAGGCAAGGACGGTTAAATCACGATTCGCCATTTTGACACCCTGTGCGATTGGTAAAGAACGGCCATGTATACTGTGAAACCCATAGGATTGGATATAACCGGAAATACGGCCTGAACAGCCTATTCCGGAAATCACAGCAAGTTGATCCGGTTCCAGACCTACATTAGCTGCTGCCCTCTGGATAGCGGCCTGAACAGAGAAGTCACCACAGCCGGGACACCAGTTTGGTTTTACATTATTTCTAAAGTCTTTAAATGTAGCCATTTAAACCAACTCCCTGCATTTTGTATACACTTCGTACGGCAAAAATGGATTGCCGTCATATTTTAAAAGCTTCGTAATCTTCTCGGCATGGCCAATATTCATTTTCAGAATGTTGGCAAGTTGTCCTGTTGCATTATTCTCGATAACAACTACCTTTTTCGCATCCTGAACATAGGGCAGTAACTCATGGGCAGGGAATGGATGAAGAAGCCTTACATGTACATGGTTGACTTTAATCCCGTCATCAGCCAGGTTTTTCATCGTCTCTTCAATGACACCTCTAGTAGAAATAAATCCGACCAATAGCAAGTCTGGATTCTCATGGACAGCATTTATATGGATTGGATCTTTAAATCTTACAGACTCGATTTTGCGCATTCGTTTATCCATTTGAGCTACACGATTGGAAGCAACCTCTGAGGGTTTTCCCGTCTCATCATGTTCAACGCCTGTAACATGATGGATTCCATTTTTCATTCCTGGAAGAGGTCTTGGTGATATCCCGTCTTCCGTTACAGCATATCTCTTAAAATAACTTTTATCAGTAGGCTCAGGTAACTCCTCAGAAATTAATTTACCTCTCCTAATCTCAACCCTGCTAAAATCTAAAGGCTCAACGGTTTGTTTACCCAATGATAATTGTAAATCGGAAAGGATAATCACCGGAACCTGATATTCTTCAGCTAAATTAAAAGCTTCTACTGTATCGTAGAATGCTTCCTCCACTGTACTTGGTGCAAGAACGATTTTTGGAATTTCACCATGAGTTCCATAAATCATTGCCATCAAATCGGATTGTTCCTGTTTTGTAGGCATACCTGTCGAAGGGCCTCCACGTTGTGTGTCGACAATTACAAGCGGAGTTTCTGTAATACCCGACAATCCAATTGCCTCCATCATTAGCGATAAACCTGGACCAGCTGAAGCTGTTAAACTGCGTACACCTGCATAATTTGCGCCAATTGCCATCGTACAAGCAGCAATCTCATCTTCTGTCTGTATGACGGCTCCTCCAAACTTTGGCAGTTGCTTAATTAAATACTCCATTATCTCAGAGGCAGGCGTAATCGGATAGGCAGCCATAAAGCGAGTTCCACCAGCCAGAGCACCCATGGCAATCGCATCATTACCAATCATGAATAAACGTTTTTTTCCATCAGCTTCTACTAGCTGCAACACTCCAGCCTTGTTACCCATTTGTTCCATTAAAAAGTCATAGCCAGCTTGAATCGCTTCTAAATTCTTTTCAACGACAGCGGCTCCTTTTCTTCCAAATATTTCCTCAACCACTTCTGAAAATACCTGAATATTTAAACCAAGCACAGCACTAGAAGCGCCGATAGCTACCATGTTCTTCATCAAAGATGTCCCAAGCTGAGAGGCTATTTCTGTAAATGGGACGGAATAGAGTACTGCTTCGGTATCTAAAGGAGCTTTGGGATCAAACTTGGTGTCGGCCAAAATAATACCGTCTTTATGTAATTCTTTATAATTCACATCAATGGTTTCTTGGTCAAATGCCACTAACACATCCAAATCGTCGGCTATTGATCGAACCTGTGTTGTGCTTACTCGAATTTTATTATTTGTATGGCCCCCTTTAATACGGGAAGAAAAATGGCGATACCCATACAAGTAATATCCCAGACGATTTAATGCAATAGAAAAAATTTCTCCAGTACTTTCTATGCCTTCACCTTGCTGCCCTCCAACTTTCCATGAAAGTTGTTTATTCATTTCCTTTACACCCCTTCGATTCCCTTATATGAAATATTGGTTTTTCATGTCAGCTATAAAACTATTAACAATAATTTTATTATTTACTAGAATATACCATTATGTCTACAATATTAAGCTTAAGTTTCTAAAAAAACCATAAATAAAGAAATAGCGTATTCAATTCAACCCCTATTGGCCATATCTTGATGCAAAATTATCAAATAAGAAGTGACGGACATCCTCTTCCTTATAATACTTCAGCAGCTCGTTAACCAGATTACTATATTGTTCCACTCTGCTGAGAGAATGTACGCTTGTTGTCGTCCCATCAAAGTCAGATCCAAATCCTACATGACGGGCACCTCCAAGTGAACAAACATGTTCCAGATGCCTCAATACATCAGTCAAGTTTGCCTGATTGGTACCTGTTAAAAATTCAGGGACAAATGTAAGTCCCATAACCGATTTTTTTTGAATTAATGCTTTAATTTGTTCATCACTCAAATTTCTTGGATGATCAACTAGCGATCGGCAATTTGAGTGAGAAGCAATTGGTCTGCTATGTATTTCCATGCAATCCCAAAATGCTCTCTCCGATAAATGAGATACATCACACCAGTTGTTCGTAACATTCAACAATTCAACTACCTTTTTCCCAAAGGCGGTTAGACCGGCAGCGCGTTTTTCCAATGCACCATCAGCGACCAGATTAGCCCAGTTCCATGTCAACCCTACCACTGTAACACCAAGCCTCAGTAATAGCTTCAACTTCAACATGTCGTCGCCAATACAGTCACAACCCTCCAACATGAGAATCGCACCTGTCTCTCCCTCTTTAAGCCTGCCAATATCCTTATACTTTCGAATGAATTTTAACTTCCCTGTGCCAATTATTTGGTCATAAAAAATATCCACCATGGCAAGAGCTGCATCAAAGCGGATAGAAGGATGTACATTTTCCGGTATATAAATAGCGAAAACTTGTACTTGTATATTAGCTGCTTTCAAACCAAGATTTGTTACCTCTAGCTCCCTGCTATGATAAAAGTCCAATTTTGGATTAAGAAACAGCTTCATTAACACATCACAATGTGCATCAAATATTCTCATTTAAGCTAATCCCCCATGTTATGTTAGCTTCGGTTAACAAAAAGGAGCATCCTCCCGGTCGGAGAATACGCCTACCGATCCCTTATCAGAGTCAGCTCCAGTTTTACTGCAGTTTCATTTCACCGTGGTTCTATAATTAGTTTTATGGCGGTACGTTCCTCACCATCAATTAAGATATCTGTAAAAGCAGGAATGCATATAAGATCCATCCCGCTGGGTGCGACGAATCCTCTTGCAATCGCTACGGCTTTTACTGCTTGATTTAATGCACCTGCACCTATTGCTTGGATTTCTGCTGCTCCTCTTTCTCTAAGTACTCCAGCCAGCGCTCCAGCCACAGAGTTGGGATTAGATTTTGCTGAAACCTTTAATATTTCCATTTCTGGTCCTCCTCATCTTATTCCAAGACATGTCCCCTAGTGAGTATGTTTTTTCTGTTAACTATATTCATAATGAACAAAAGATATACCATACAAAAAAGCCAACCCCTATAGGTTGGCTCCTCGCAATCGTTTTTAATAAAAGAATGGATGATCTTCATTAATTAAAATTCTCTCAGTTTTTTTCGCTTTGCCCGTTTTAGGATCTAAATCAATAATTAAACCACTAAGTACAGCTCTTCCCTCTTTTGGTACTTCAAATCTCACAGGCAGGCTTGTTAAGAATTTCTTGATGACAGCATCGCGTTCCATTCCTAGAATACCATCATAAGGCCCTGTCATTCCTACGTCAGACATGTAAGCAGTTCCTTTAGGCAGAATTCGGTTATCAGCTGTTTGGACATGTGTATGGGTCCCAACTACCGCTGACACTCGTCCATCCAGATACCATCCCATTGCCTGTTTTTCACTGGTTGCTTCAGCATGCATGTCAACAAATATAAATGGCGTTCGCTTACTGGCCTCTTCTACCAATTTATCTGCACATAAAAATGGATCATCAAGCGCAGGCATAAAGGTTCTGCCCTGCAGGTTAATAACAGCCAATTCAAACTGATTCATCTTAACAAAGGAAAGTCCCGTGCCCGGTGTTCCCTCCGGAAAATTCCCAGGGCGCACCAGATATTTTGCTTCTCCTATAAATTCAAAAATATCACGATTGTCCCAGGAATGATTACCAAGTGTAATGATATTAGCTCCGTACTCAAGTAATTCTTTATAAATTTTTTGGGTAATCCCTCTTCCAGCTGCAGCATTTTCTCCATTAATGATGACAAACTGCGGTCTATATTTTTCCTTTAACTTCCCTAAATATTCTTTCACCATTGCTCTTCCAGGTGATCCAACAATATCCCCTATAAATAATAACCTCATTTTCGCTTTCCTTTCTTTGAAACTAGGCCAAGATTATCTTTGGTATAGTTTAACTTTTTTGTTTAAAAAAGTTTCGATCTCCAAAAAAATAAAGCGGTGAGGAACACCGCTTTATTTTGCATATTCAACTGCTCTGGTCTCACGAATAACCGTCACTTTAATATGTCCCGGATAGTCCAGTTCATCTTCAATACGTTTTCTAATATCTCTGGCTAATCGGTGTGCCTCTAAATCATCAATACTTTCAGGCTTAACAATAATACGAACTTCTCGTCCTGCCTGGATTGCAAATGATTTTTCAACACCTTCATAGGATTCAGAAATATCCTCAAGTTTTTCAAGGCGACGAATATAGTTTTCAAGCGTTTCACTTCTAGCTCCAGGTCTAGCTGCAGATAATGCATCAGCAGCTGCTACCAGAATGGCAATTATAGATTTTGGTTCGGCGTCTCCATGGTGAGAAGCAATACTATTAATGACAACAGGATGTTCCTTGTACTTCGTAGCAAGTTCCACTCCTATTTCCACATGGCTTCCTTCTACTTCATGGTCAATCGCTTTACCGATATCATGCAATAGTCCAGCGCGCTTTGCCAATGTAATATCTTGACCAAGTTCTGCTGCCATCAAGCCGGATAAATAAGCTACTTCCATCGAATGTTTAAGCACATTCTGACCATAGCTTGTACGGTATCTTAAGCGGCCAAGAATTTTTATTAAATCTGGGTGTAAGCCATGAACCCCAACTTCAAATGTTGTTTGCTCACCGATTTCACGGATATGCTCATCGACTTCCCTTCTTGCTTTATCAACCATTTCTTCAATACGAGCCGGATGGATACGCCCATCCTGAACAAGCTTTTCAAGGGCAAGTCTTGCAGTTTCACGTCTAATTGGATCAAATCCAGATAAAATGACAGCTTCAGGTGTATCATCAATAATTAAATCGATTCCCGTCAACGTTTCAAGTGTTCGAATATTACGTCCTTCTCGACCGATAATTCGACCTTTCATTTCATCATTTGGAAGATTAACAACAGAAACGGTCGTTTCGGCCACATGATCTGCTGCACAACGTTGAATCGCAAGTGACAAGATTTCACGTGCCTTTTTGTCTGCTTCTTCCTTCGCTCGGTTATCGCTCTCTTTCATCATGATTGCAATATCATGTGATAGCTCTTTCTCAACACGATCAAGGATAATGGCTTTTGCTTCTTCTCTAGTCAGGCTAGAAATACGTTCAAGTTCAGAACTTTGAGCTTGAATTATCTCGTCCACTTTGCTTTCCATCTGTTCAATATGCTGTTGTCTTTGGTTCAGAGAATCTTCTTTCTTCTCCAATAAAGCCTCACGTTTATCTTGAGAGTCTGCTTTACGGTCCAGATTCTCTTCTTTTTGTAGAATTCGATTTTCCTGTCTCTGTAATTCAGTTCGTCGATCACGAACTTCCTTTTCAGCATCAGTCCGAAGCTTATGAATCTCATCCTTTGCTTCAAGAAGGGATTCCTTTTTCAAGGCGTCCGCTTCACGCTTTGCGTCCTCAATAATTTTTTCAGCTGCGTTCGTTGCGCCGGATATTTTAGATTCAGCTATAGATCTTCTTAACAAATAGCCAACAACTGCACCAACAATTAGGCCAAGCAAAATGGAGATGATAGCGATTGGATCCATCATTACACCTCCTCTTGCTATTAACTTTTTTAATCTCTTTTACTACATTGTTTTCAATTCTGGCATGTACATCATCTAAAAATATACAGCACAATCGCTTTTAGGCATGTCATAAAAAAAGATATTAATACATTTCTATTGTAAAGTTATGAAAATTTGTTGTCAAGAGCAAGTCCTGACGCTCTTTTAATCGTTTTTAGAAAATACAGACAGATATACAATTTTCGTGACCCTATCCACCTAGGTCATAGTTTCTAATAATACTCTCCACTTTAAGACAGCCGCTTCCCATTAAGTTGAGTAAAAGTACAAAAGCCGAAGAAATTATTTGTTTTTCGCATCTTTTCTAATAAAGTTATAGATTTTTCTCAAACAACACTTACTGATTGATCATACTCTGCCAGTCACAATACTACCTAAATATTATTTCTTTCATGATTCTCTTCAGAAACAGCTAAATTTATAATAAAACACACCCTGAGGCCCACCTATAGAAAGAGCAAACCCATAATCAGGTTTGCCCATTACAAACTACTTATTCAGGTAAATCAAATTTATCCATTTCCTCTGCTGCTTCAACCACTTTCGCTTCACCGTTTAATCCATAGGCTGAGCGGATTTTAATGGAAATTTCATCCCGAACATCTGGATTTTCTTTTAAGAAGAGCTTCGCATTCTCTCTTCCCTGTCCTAAGCGATCTCCATTATATGAGTACCAAGACCCACTCTTTTCAATAATATCCAATTCAGAACCAATGTCGATGATTTCTCCTTCTTTGGAAATACCCTCACCATACATAATATCAAGTTCTGCCACTTTGAAAGGTGGAGCCACTTTATTTTTAACAACCTTTACTTTAGTCCTGTTCCCTACAATATCATTTCCCTGTTTCAGTTGTTCTGCACGTCTTACTTCAAGGCGAACCGTAGAATAGAACTTAAGAGCACGACCACCTGGAGTTGTTTCTGGGTTACCAAACATAACACCAATCTTCTCACGGATTTGGTTGATAAAGATTGCTATGGTGTTAGATTTATTAATGGATCCAGAAAGTTTACGAAGAGCCTGAGACATTAAACGGGCTTGTAGACCCATATGAGAATCTCCCATTTCACCTTCAATCTCAGCTTTTGGTACTAAAGCAGCCACTGAGTCAACAACGATAATATCAATTGCACCACTTCGTACAAGCGCCTCAGCAATTTCCAATGCCTGTTCACCTGTATCTGGTTGGGAAAGTAATAATTCATCTATATTTACGCCAAGCTTTTGTGCATATGCCGGATCTAAAGCATGTTCTGCATCAATAAATGCTGCTTGTCCACCCTGTGCCTGTACTTCAGCAATTGCATGTAAAGCTACTGTCGTTTTACCGGAACTCTCCGGTCCATAAATCTCAATTATTCTACCTCTTGGATATCCACCCACACCGAGGGCTGAATCAAGAGCAAGCGAACCACTTGGAATGGTAGAAACCTTTCTGTCTGCTCTTTCCCCCAGCTTCATTACTGAACCTTTACCAAATTGCTTTTCAATTTGTTTTAGCGCCATATCGAGCGCAGCTTGACGTTCACTCACAGTTTATTTCCTCCCCATATCTATATAAAAACATTACATGTATAATTTAGAACTTATTTATACTATACCTCATCTGTCCCCATTTAACAAGTAAAAAAGCGAACATTTATTCGTATTGTTTTAATGGTAATTTTGCTAATAAATTTAAAGAAACTCTCTAGCAAACAGAATGCTTTTAGCAGTAATTAAAGTAAAACTAAAATTATCTCAATTTTATAAACAATAGAAATCCCCAACCATATAAGTTGGGGTTTTCTATTATGCATATAACTCTCTCAACTTTCGGATAAGAAAATGACAGCCATACTTCATGCTTCTTACCCGATTAACCTCACGCATACCGCCTAAGTCCAATCTCTTTGCGTACGTTTTCTGACCGGAAATGGCTATACCGATATAAACAGTCCCTACCGGATGACCTTCCAATTCATCTGGTCCAGCTACTCCAGTAAAACTAATCCCAATATCAGATTGGAGCATGGCTTTAATATTATCAGCCATTTCCATAGCACATTGCTCACTGACAACTCCATATTGGTCGATGGTTGATTGTTCGACCTTCAAAAGCTTTTCCTTTGCTTCATTGGTATAAACAACAATACCGCCCTTAAGGATTAAACCGGCTCCCTGTATATCCGTCATTTTTTCCTGAAACATTCCGCCGGTTAAGCTTTCTGCTGCCGATATTGTAAGCTCATTTTCTTTTAAAAGATTGATAAGTTCAGTCATAATAGTCGCATCATCATATCCGTAAAAATATTCTCCCACACGCGAAAGAATTTTTTCTTCTGTCTCTTTTAATAGTTTGTCAGCTTCTTCAATAGATTCATGTTTAGCTGTAATACGAAGAGTTACCTCTCCATCTGAGGCAAGAGGCGCTATTGTCGGATTACTTTGCTGATCCAGTAAATCTTCTATTTCTGTTTCAAGCTGTGATTCCCCAATACCAAAGAAACGGAGGACTCGGGAATCTATACGCTCCACCCTGTCCATTAATCTCAAAAGATAAGGAACTGCAAAATTTTGATGCATTGGCTGCATTTCACTTGGAGGACCTGGTAATAAAATGTGAAGAATATCCCCATGAGACACAACCATTCCGGGAGCCATTCCATTTTGATTAGGGAATACTTCCGATCCTCCAATAACCAATGCTTGCTTCCGGTTGTTTTCTGTCATCACCCGTTTTATTTTCTTGAAATATTCTTCAATATTTTCCATAGCTTTTTGGTCTGTTATTAATGTTTTACCTATATGGGCAGCTACAACTTCTTTTGTTATATCATCCTTTGTTGGTCCCAACCCACCAGTGTATATTATGAGATTTGCTCGGGATTCTGCAATTTCAATAGCCTTTTTTAATCGTACAGGATTATCCCCAACTACTGTATGGTAATATACGTTAATACCTATCTCTGCCAGGCTTTTTGATATAAACTGAGCATTGGTATTTGCAATCTGTCCAAGTAATAACTCAGAGCCTACCGCTATTAATTCTGCATTCATTCTGTCACCCGCCATTTAACAAGTTATATTTAGAATGATACCCTTATTTAGAATTTAAAAACGCATGTTTATTCTTAGCAAAGTAATCCCAGCCAGACCATAGAGTAAAGAATAAGGCTACGTAAAGAGCTATATCAGCAAACGGGAAATTAATCCACGCAAATGGTAGATTATGCAATAGTAATGCAGCTATAGCTATGATTTGAGTCCATGTTTTAATTTTACCCAATTGATTCGCTGCAACCACTTCACCTTCACCGGCTAGAACCAGGCGAAGACCTGTTACCGCAAATTCACGGCTGATAATTAAAATAACAATCCAAGCAGGGGCCAACTCGTATCCTACAAGGATAATTAATGCTGCAGATACAAGAAGTTTATCTGCCAACGGATCAAGAAACTTTCCAAGGGTTGTGACCAGATTATGTTTTCTAGCATAATATCCATCAATCCAATCAGTAGTGGAAGCAATGATAAAAATGATAGCTCCAACAAAATGAGAGATAGGCAACTCCACATCGTTAATCACCCACGTTCCCCAATCAATGGATGGAAGCATGATAATCATAAACACAGGGATCATGCAAATTCTGGAAATCGTTATCTTGTTCGGTAAATTCACTTGATGTTCCTCACTTTACTTTTAAATTTTATTTATAAAAGGATAGACGAGAGAAGGCCATCCATTGATGACCTTCCAATCTTACTCCTTCGTGTAATCAATCGTTATGTTTTGAACAATCAGTTCACTTTCATACTCCAGTTTTTCATCATTAACAAAAATTTCAGTGTCTGGAGTTTTCCCTATATTCATGACTATTTGATTATCATCTGAAAGATCAAAATCCTGGCTTTCTCCATTTTGAATCACCCCATTGAAGAGATTTTCTCCCTTGGAGTTTTTAACAGATACCCATGTCTCGCCGGTAGATTTTACTGATACCTTAAATTCATCTGTATTACTTAATTCATATGTTGTATTTTTTCCATTCGCGGAGGTCACTTTCAGCTCAGCAGAACCTGCTTCTTCCGGCTCTTTAGATTCTTCCTCAGCATTCTCTGGATTACTTTCTTCTTCTGTTTCCGCTTCTTCTTTCTCATTGGTGTTTTCTTCTTGGTTTGTGGATTCACCCTGCTCAAGTCTTACAGGGTCACCGTTTTGATTAACTGTCCCTGTGTCATCATTATTACCAATGGCTTTTGCTACAAAGTAATAAATAATAGCCACTACTGCAACAAGGAACACAGCTATCAAAATTTTAGGAAGTACTTCCATCCACTTTGAATGCTGTACTGGCAATGTTTTTTTCGATTGCACTCTAGATAATTTTTGAGGAATCTCCTCCTGCTGAACTGCCGCAGGAATATCCGTTTGATGCTCCGCAAAAAGCTGTTCAGGATCTAATCCAACTGCTTCAGCATATTGTTTAATAAACGCTCTGACATAGAATTTGCCCGGCATCATTTCATAATTGCCTTCTTCTATACCAACAAGATAACGCTTTTGTATTTTGGTTATCTGTTGAAGGTCATCCAGGGTTAATCCTTTAGACTCTCTGGCTTCCTTTAATACTTTACCTAATTCCGTCATATAAACACCTTCTAATCACTAAAAATCAAACGATCCAAATTCGGATCCTCCAAATAAAGAGGACTGTTGGTCTACTGCTTCATATGTGATCTCTTCGTTCGGGTCATTACGTAGTTCAATAATATAATCAAAATCGTTCATTGTATACTCTGAATTTTGTACAAACACATCAGGATGTTCAACAACTTTAATTGAATCAAGTCTCATGATCTCACGCACAAGCTGCCAATGCCTTTCATTGGCTCTGCGAGTTGAAACAATCCCATCCAGAATAAATAAGTTATCTTCATTGTATTCATCTTCAATTAATTGATTTCGAACGGTTTGTTTTAATAAGGTGGAAGATACAAATAACCACCGCTTATTCGCACAAACACTTGCAGCAACAATCGATTCAGTTTTACCAACCCGGGGCATACCCCTGATTCCAATTAGTTTATGGCCTTCCTGTTTAAAAAGCTCGGCCATAAAATCAACTAGAAGCCCAAGATCTTCTCTTACAAATCGGAATGTTTTTCGATCATCTGCATCTCTTTGTATATAACGACCATGTCTGACTGCTAACCGATCTCTTAATTTCGGCTCTCTAAGTTTAGTTACTTTTATCGTATCCATTGTTTGCAGAATTGATTCCAGGCGTTCAATTTGACGATTATCCTTCGCCAAGAGAAGCATACCTCTTCTCCCCTCATCCACACCATTGATGGTTACGATATTTATGGAGAGCATTCCTAGCAAAGAAGAAATATCCCCTAACAAACCGGGACGGTTAATTTTAATTTCATATTCAAAATACCATTCCTTCTTGTCCATACCGTTCCCCCTAAGAGAAATATTTGACAAATTCCTTCAATATTTTCCCTATATCCTATCATATCTGATTTACTGACGAGTGGAAAGCAAAATACATAGTGTAGCATTAAATACTTATGTATTCCATCCGCCATTCACACTGATAATCTGCCCTGTTATATAACTGGAGTCTTCTGAGAGGACAAAGGAAACAACTCCAGAGATATCCTTCGGATGCCCCAGCCGCCCCATTGGGATTTCTTCTTCCAATTCTCTAAGCTCTTCAGAATCGAATCGATTGAGCATAGGTGTGGAAATTGCACCGGGTGATATAGCATTTACACGGATTCCAGAAGGTGCAAGCTCCTTCGCAAGTGCCTTGATAAAAGAATTCTGTCCACCTTTTACCATTGAATAAAGAACTTCACAGGAAGCACCCACTTCTCCCCAAATAGAAGTAATGGCAATGATACTGCCATCTTTTTTTTGTATTAACTTAGGAACTAGTCCTTTAGTCAATAAAAAGGGAGATGTAATATGTAATGAAACCATCTGTTTGGCTCGGTCATCGGTTATATCTGTTATTAAACCAAAATGACTGTCACCGCTATTTAGTATTATCGTATCAATTTGATTAATTTCGTCAATTATAACTTGATGTCCGCCATCTTTACTTAGATCAGCCTGAATTACTTTCACCTGTATTTGAAATGGTTTTAACTGATCTAAAAGCGAATTAATTCCGCTAAGATTACGGTTATAATGGAGATATAGATTCCAGCCCTCTGCAGCCAAACGTAATGCAATTGCTTGACCAATTCCTCCACTAGCACCCGTAATGAGTGCATATTTTCCATTCATAATAAAAACCCCTTGCCGTAAATAACACTTACAATACTTTTCATTATAAAGCTTGAAGATGAAAAGTAAAACCACCAATTGAAAATAGTCAATTGTTTCTAATATAAGCTTCTTTAATCCTACCAAATAGTTATCGTAAACCAGTGAATCAGTTAAGCTGGTTAATTGTCCGTTTACCTTGTATTATATAAACAAATTTAAATACAAAAAGAGCCAAAACCATTACGGCTTGGCTCTTACCCATTCAGGATGGAAGTATTTGAAATACTGACATTCTATCCTCATCTATAAATTCCTGTACTGCTTTATTCACTTCATCATAGGTCAAAGCTTCCAAAACAGTCACAACATCAAATAGCTTCATGTCATTAAAAGCATATCGTGTAAATTGATTGGCTATCGATTCAGGTGAATTCAATGACCTGAGGAAGGCACCAATTTTCTTCTTACGAATTGAATTTAATTTTTCCTCTGTTACAATTTTTCCTTCGCGGGCCGCAAAAAGAATATTTTTCAATTCTTCCTCTAAATGATCCGGCTTATCTGTATCACTGCCGACCATTCCAAATCCAAATCCATATTCCTGTGTATAATCATAAAAGAATGAATGGTCAATTAACCCTTCAGAATATAGTTTTTCATAATACTCGGAGCTTTTTCCAAAAGTCATATCCAGAAAGAGGTTGATAGATAGCTCTTGTTTTAATAAATCAATCCCCTGGAGAGTTGGATTATTTGCCTTCAATCCAACCACACACTTAGGCGTCTGGACATGCATATTGGTTGAGCGTTTTTTAGTAGCGACATTAGCCGGCTCTGCATCAAATTTCCGTTCGATTTCCCCACGTTTATCGAAGTTTTTCTTAGCCTGGTTGTCACGAACTTGCTGCATGATTGTTTCCGGATCCAATGGCCCTGTAATAAACAGAAGCATGTTGCTTGGATGATAAAATGCATTGTAGCACTTATAGAGCAGTTCTTTTGTTATTCCTGAAATCGACTCAATGGTACCAGCTATATCAATTTTCACAGGATGATTATGATATAGATTTTCAATAATACCGAAATATAATCTCCAATCTGCATTATCATCATACATGGTAATTTCCTGGCCAATAATCCCTTTTTCTTTTTCCACACTCTTATCCGAGAAATATGGTTCCTGGACAAAATCAACTAATGTTTCTAAATTTTTCTCTACATCCGTTGTACTGGAAAAAAGGTACGCTGTTCGAGTAAAGGATGTAAAAGCATTGGCCGCTGCACCTTGTTTACTGAACTGCTGGAATACATCACCATCTTCTTTTTCGAACAATTTATGCTCTAGGAAGTGCGCAATTCCATCCGGGACCCTGGAATATTCATCTGCACCGGGCTCTTTAAAATGATTATCGATTGATCCATATTTAGTTGTAAAAGTGGCATAGGTCTTATTAAATCCTTTTTTCGGAAGGATGTACACAGACAAACCATTATCCATTTTTTCGAAATATAATTCTTCCTGAAGCTGGTCAAATAGTATTTTCTCCATTACTCAGTCACCTCATCTCCACTTAAAAAATAGATCGTATCCATTTGAATTTTTTCTCCACAAGCCACAATTTCATCCTTTGTTACTCTATCAATCGAAGACAACCAATCATCCAATGGTTTATCAACAGCGGCAACCACATTATGATATAGAACTTCTGTTAGACCACGGGAGGTGTCGATCGTTTCGAGCAATTGATTTTTAATGATTGCTTTTGTTTGTTCCATTTCTTGATCCGAAAATTCGCCCTTTTTCATAGCTTCCATTTGTTCTTTTATGATCGTTACTGCCTGATTATAATTTTTATTATCAATGCCGGACATAACCATTAAAAGACCTTTATGACTTTCAAGTCGTGATGCGGCATAATACGCCAAACTTGCTTTTTCACGAACGTTTATGAAAAGTTTAGAGTGTGAAAACCCTCCAAATATCCCATTAAACATTTGCAAAGCAAAATAATCTCGATCGCCATAAGTGATATTTGTTCGGTAGCCAATATTCAGCTTACCCTGTTTGATATCCTGCGTTTCTTTCAGTTCTTTCACTTCAAGGATATCATGTTTATTATGCATAACCCGTTCAGGTTTTCTCTCCGCGAACTGAAAGTATTCACTAGACATTTGCGTTACCCTGGCTTCATCCAAATCCCCAATTACATAGAGGTCCAATTCATCTTCGGCAAACGCTTTTTTATAATAATTGTATAGGGATTCAGGAGTGATTTCATCGACTTCGCTTATAATCCCGTTTGCTTCCAGCCGATAATTTTCTTCCATACACATTTCCTGAGTTAAGCGTAATGAAGAATAACGCATTTTATCATCATATACAGCCTGCAGCCTTTGTTTCAGAGCACGCTTTTCCTTTGCAACTGTATCCGCATCAAAAGCATCTCCCTTTACATTAGGATTAATCAAAACATCATGTAAAAGCTTAAACGCTTGTTCCAACAGCGGTTCAGGCTTGGATAAAAATCGTTCATTTACCATTTCCATTTGAAAACTCATAATATGATATTCGCCTTTTTTACTGACATCTGTAAAAAGACTGGCTCCATATAATTGATCTAGATGGGAGCGGAAAGCTGTAGATGTTGGATATGCAGCTGTATTACTTTGCAGGACATTTGGCAACAAAGCTCTATATGTAACGGTTTCTTCCTTTAAAGGTGCTTTCATCTTCCAAACAAGCGTCGTTGTTTTAAATTTCTTAGTTGGTACAAAATGAATCGTAATGCCAGCTTGTTTTAGTTTAATCTCATCAATAACTGCCATATTTTTGACCTCCCTTTACTCAATGTTATGCAGGTTCTTAACCATATTGTTCGTCTCAAGGATTTTTTTTAAACCTTTAGTTTGAATATACAGGTTAAATGGAATGTAAATCAAGGAACTGACCCTGACCTTCTTTCATTCTTTCTTCTAAATTCGATCTAATTAAAATCGACACGCTTTAGGTTAGAAAAAAAAAGACAAGGACTGCTCTTGCAATAAGAACAGCACTTGTCTTTGATTAAATCATGAATGAGTTTAC
Organism: Bacillus sp. FJAT-27986; assembly: GCF_001685035.1. Classification (NCBI taxonomy): domain Bacteria; kingdom Bacillati; phylum Bacillota; class Bacilli; order Caryophanales; family Bacillaceae; genus Bacillus; species Bacillus sp. FJAT-27986. The sequence continues at coordinate 247,067 of NZ_MAYV01000001.1, forward strand.
CTTTTAACGTTTTCCTTTGATATATGGCGTACCGGATGCTTTTGGAGCATCTGCACGTCCAATAAATCCTGTTAAAGCCAGAATCGTTAATACATATGGCAAAATTAACATATATACATTCGGAATGTCACTAAAGAATGGCAGCATTGAGCTTACAATACTTAAACATTGCGCAAATCCAAAGAATAACGCTGCGCCCATTGCACCAATTGGATGCCATTTACCGAATATCATAGCTGCAAGCGCCATAAAACCTTGTCCGGATATTGTCGCATGAGTAAAGTCTAAAGCAATAGTCGAAGCATAAATAGCTCCACCCAACGCTCCCAGAATTCCACTTAAAATAACACCAATATAACGCATTTTATTAACGTTTATCCCCATTGTGTCAGCGGCCATTGGATGTTCACCAACTGAACGAAGGCGTAAACCAAACGGTGTTTTATAAATGGCATACCAGCAAATCACAGCAATCACAATCGCCAGAATCGAGGTTAAATATACATCTGAGAATAAAATTTTACCCAATACAGGTATATCACTTAAACCAGGTATATCAAAACTGTAAAATGGTTCAGCAATTTTATCAGTTTGTCCTTTTCCGTAAACTAATTTCACAAGGAACATACAAGCTCCAAGCGCCAACATATTAATAGCTACCCCACTGACTGTTTGGTCAGCCCTGAATGTTATAGATGCAACTGCATGCAATAGGGAGAAAATCCCACCAACTACCATAGCTACAACTAATGAAATCCAAGGAGTCCATTCATGAAATGTATCTGCAAATGTCAAGTTGAATACAATGCTTGTAAAAGCACCAACTACCATTAAACCTTCTAATCCAATATTTACTACACCAGAACGCTCAGAAAATACACCACCGAGGGCTGTCAGAATAAGTGGAGAGGCGTAAACAAGTGTAGAAGGAACAAGTATCGCTAGTATCTCTAAAAAACTCACTTATTCCACCCCCTTTTTCTTGCTAAACTTTCTCAGCATGAGACGAATAACATAACTGGATGCAACAAAGAATATGATTAAAGCTATAACTACATCAATGATTTCAGTTGGTATTCCAGTTTCCATTGGCATATTTAATGAACCATATTTCAATCCACCGAATAATAAAGCTGCAAGCACAACTCCAATCGCTGTATTAGCACCTAGTAATGCAACTGCGATTCCGTCAAAACCTACTCCTGTATGCGCCCCTTTTACACCAATATACTCGAATGTTCCAAGTCCTTCCATAGCACCAGCAAGTCCTGCAAAAGCACCAGAGATCAGCATGGCATAAACTATATTGCGATCTACACTGATACCTGCATATTTAGATGCATGCTGGTTAAAACCGACAGCTTTTAATTCGTAGCCTCTTGTTGTTTTCTCTAATAAAAACCACATTATGATTGCTCCAAGAATAGCTATCGCAAATCCCCAGTGTAATCTAGAGTTAATCGTCATTTCAGCTAAAAAGTCAGAACGTAAAGATGCTGATGGAGCAATCTTTTCAGTTTTGTCCATGTTATCTGTTAAAACGTAAGTGATAATATAGTTAACTACATGAAGAGAAATGTAGTTCATCATAATGGTTGTTATAACTTCATGCACTCTAAATTTAGCTTTTAAGAGACCTGGAATGAATGCCCATAAAGCACCAGCTAAAGCAGCAACAATGACCGCAAGCGGCAAATGGATGATTTTAGGAAGGTCAGTAAATAACGTTCCAATCCAAACAGCACCTAACCATCCCATTAAAAACTGGCCCTCAACACCAATATTAAAAAGTCCAGTCCTAAATGCAAAGGCAACGGCTAAACCTGCAAGTATATAAGGGCTCACTTGACGGATTGTCTCACCTATTGCATAGGAATCATAGAATATACCATCCCATAAAGCTCCATAACCAGCTATCGGATCATAACCGCTGACCCACATTACGATAGCACCTGCGATTAAACCGAGCAAGACAGCTATAACAGGGATTAATAAGTTCGATAATCTTTTATACATTAGCTTTTCCCCGCTTCCTTAACCTTACTTCCTGCCATTAATAATCCGAGTTCCTGTTCAGTCGTTTTCTTAGGATCAACAATAGCCACAATGGAACCTTCATATATAACAGCAATTCGGTCACTAACATTTAAAATTTCATCCAGCTCAAAGGAAACAAGCAATACTGCTTTCCCCTGATCTCGTTGCTCAATTAAACGTTTGTGAATGAACTCAATAGCTCCTACATCAAGGCCACGTGTTGGCTGAGCAGCAATTAACAAATCAGGATTTCGATCTATTTCACGAGCAATGATCGCCTTTTGCTGGTTTCCTCCAGACAAAGCTCTTGCCGGAGTATACTCACTTGGAGTACGAACATCAAACTCTTTAATTAAAGTACGAGCTTTATTAAAGATATTTTTATAATTTAAGATTCCCCATTTTGAAAGTGGTTTTTGATAATATGTTTGGAGAACCATATTCTCGCCAATTGAATAGTCTAGTACAAGACCATATTTATGTCGATCCTGAGGAATATGCCCAATTCCTGTTTCTGTAATTTTCCTTGGACTCTTCTTCTGGATTTCAGTCCCATTTATAGAAATGGTACCGGATTCTGGTTTTCTCAGGCCAGTGATTGCTTCAATCAGCTCAGATTGTCCATTTCCATCGACACCTGCAATCCCCACAATTTCTCCTGCACGAACGGATAGGTTAAGGCTTCGAATTGCTTCAACACCACGGGAGTCTTTAACTACAAGATCTTGTATATTCAATACCTCTCCACTTGGATTTGCATCCTGCTTCACAGTTGTAAAAACCACTTCTCGCCCTACCATCAGACTCGCTAATTCATTAGGATTCGTTTCACTGACATTTACAGTACCAATTCCTTTTCCTTTACGAATAACCGTACAACGGTCACAGACTTCCATAATCTCTTTAAGTTTGTGAGTAATCAGTATGATGGATTTACCTTCAGTGATCAAATTTTGCATGATCTGTATTAACTCTTTGATTTCCTGTGGTGTCAATACGGCTGTAGGTTCATCAAAAATAAGAATGTCAGCTCCACGATATAGAGTTTTAAGGATTTCAACCCTTTGCTGCATACCTACAGAGATATCAGAAATCTTGGCATCCGGATCAATTTTCAATCCATATCTTTCTGATAACTGCCTAACTTCCTGGGCAGCCTCTTTTAAATCAATTTTTCCACCTTTGGTGGGCTCCTTACCAAGAATAATGTTTTCTGTTACTGTGAACGTATCAACAAGCATGAAATGCTGATGCACCATTCCTATGCCCAAGTCATTTGCAATATTTGGGCTTGTAATTTTTACTTCCTTACCATTTACACGGATTTCCCCTTGTTCTGGCTGGTAAAGACCGAACAAGACATTCATTAACGTGGATTTTCCTGCACCATTTTCTCCCAACAACGCATGAATCTCACCTTTTTTTAATTGCAAGGTGATATCATCATTTGCGACGATGCCCGGGAACTCTTTACGGATGTGCAACATCTCAATAACATAGTCCACAGTTTTTTCACTCCTTTTTCCAGAGAAGATTCATAAGTAAGATGACAAAAGAAAAGTTGCCAATCTAGTTTTAGCAACCTTTCCTTTACCATATTGCTTAAAGGTCTGATGTCAGACTGACATCAGCCAAGGTAATCGCAAGGGATAAGGATCACATCCTCATCCCTTACTAGGAAGTGCTTATTTTAAGAATGTATCTAAATCTTCACGAGTAGATGGTACTTTAATTTCTCCACTCTTAATCTTTTCTTTATATTCTGCAACTTTAGTTTTAATTTCATCTGACAAGTTTTCTTGTGAAGGTGCGATATCAACTGCATCATTTTCTAAACCAAATTCAACATTTTCTCCGCCAGGGAATTTGCCTTCCTTAGCAAGATTGGATACTTCCACAACTGCCAAATCAACACGTTTAATCATAGATGTTAATGTGATATTTTTGTCTGTACCAGGTACATCACCTAATGCTGCTTGGTCAGAGTCAACCCCAATAACCCAGATTTCTTTGCTTGGATCATTTTTAGTGATGTTAACTGCTTCTGTAAATACGCCTTTACCTGTTCCGCCGGCTGCATGGTAGATAATATCAATACCGGATTTATACATTGCTTGTGCTGTAGCTTTACCAATATCAGCTTTATTAAAATCACCTGCATATTTTACCTGAACATCTGCCTCAGGTTTAACTGATTTAACACCTGCTATAAATCCGCTCTCAAATTTTTTAATAAGTTCACTTTCAACTCCACCAATAAATCCAATTTTATTGGATTTAGTTTGCATCGCGGCTACTACACCTACCAGGAAGGATCCTTCATGCTCTTTGAATGTGATACTTGCCACGTTATCAACATCTACAACAGAATCAATTAATGCGAATTGGCTCTTAGGATTTTGCTCGGCAACTTCTGTAATGGAGTCAGACAATAAGAAACCTACCCCATAAATAAGGTCAAATTTTTGTCGTACCAGCTGATTTAAGTTAGTAGTGTAATCAGCATCAGATTTGGACTGGAGGTAATCATAACCGTTTTTACCTTTTTCAAGATTGTTATCTTTACCAAACTGTTGTATACCTACCCAAGCGGATTGGTTAAAGGATTTGTCATCAACCCCGCCTGTATCTGTTACCATGGCAACTGTGAAATTGTCCTTACCTTCTGTTTCACTGCTGTTACCTTTCTCTTCTTTGTTTCCACAAGCACCTAAAATTGTGCCCGCAGCCAGAACTAGTGACAATGCCATTCCAAATTTGCGTTTTTTCAAGGTCTTAACCCCCTATATTTTTTTGGCAGTAGTTCTCTTATTTTGCGCATAAATTATGTTCTTTTACGCAAAATATGAAAGCGAAATGTATCCGCTTTAAAGAAGTTGGCCGAGTATAGATATGGTTTGTCCTTACTATCATAGTGAGTTTGTTTTAGTAAAAGCAGAGCAGTGTCCAATTTGCAATTTAAAATAGGTGAAATCTTTTCGTGATAGCCATGTGGTTCGATATCAGCCACAGCGTATGTAATTTGTATACCGGCAGTTCTTTCTAAGACATGAAGTAATGATTCCTCTTGATAAAGAGATGGTTCCGGTAACACACGAACAGGTATCTTGTCCAAGCAATAAACGACAGGTTCCCCATTAGCAGTTCTGACTCGCTCGATTACTAAAAACTGATCCTCAATTTGACAGTCGAACCTTCGCATATCTTCTTCTGTTGCACCCTCTATGAATGAGTTTAAAAAAATTGTTCCTGGTTTCATGTTCGCTTCGCAAATCATATCTGTCACACTCTTTAATTGTTCAATTCCCGAAGAGAATAAAGGAGTGGAATTCACAAAAGTACCTACCCCATGCCTGCGTATAATCACATTATCCTCTTCCAAAATTCTGAGTGCTTCTCTTAATGTCGCTCTACTCACACCGAGTATTTTGGCCCATTCAGACTCAGATGGCAATTTTTCATGCTCCTTATAGATACCGGTTCTTATGTCCTGTCTAATCTTGTCGATTACTTGCAGATATAATTGTCGGTTGTCGTGTCTGATAGACATACTCTTTTCCCCCAGGAAATTTCCCACTCTCATTCTATTGATGTTATCTACTAACCACTCATAATTTATCATGTATTTCCAAAGAAAGAAATAGCTATTCACAAAAATATCATATTTTGGAAGCGTTACCTTATCCGTTTTTTTCCACGGAAATGTCGAAAAAACCCTGGTATATCTGACTTTTTTTCACGTAAGTCTTTTTTCCTACAAAAAAAGTTTATATATTATAAATATTCTGTTAAAACATAAACTGAAAAAAATTCAATAAATATCTATTTTCCATCTAATCGCTAGGCTACCCTTTTGTACCATGTGACTGACTTTTAATATTTTTCTAAAATACCTTTCATATTCTTCTAGCCTAATTACGAAAGACTGGCATCATGGTCCATCCTCAAAACTATTTTCCCTTTGCTAAGTCCTAATAGGTCCTTTAGAGATTAAAGGGATAAGGACCGAGGCCCTTATCCCTTTATCTTATTTTAAAAATGCATCAAGTTCTTTTTGAGTAGATGGTACTTTTATATCACCATTCTTAATTTTACCTTTATATTCATCAACTTTTTTAAGTATATCGTCAGATAAGTTATCTTTAGTCGGTGCAATATCAACACCGTTATTTTCAAGACCAAACTCTACGTTCTTTCCTCCTGGGAAGGATCCTTCCATCGCTTGTTTTGAAACTTCTTGTACAGCTAAGTCAACACGCTTAACCATGGAGGTGAGCGTTACGTTCATGTCTGTACCGCTGATTTCACCTTCATCAGCTTGGTCTTTATCTACACCAATTACCCATATATCTTTTTCAGGATTGCTTTTCTTAATGTTTTTTGCCTCAGTGAAGACTCCTTTACCACCATTTCCTGCTGCGTGATAAATGACATCAATACCTGATTTATACATAGCTGATGCTGTTGCTTTACCAAGAGATGCATCACTGAAACTTCCTGTATATTTCACTTGTACTTCAGCATTAGGATTTACTGTTTTAACACCAGCAATAAAGCCCTTTTCAAATTTTTGAATTAGCGGGTTCTCTATTCCACCTACAAAGCCAACTTTATTGGATTTTGTTTGCATACCGGCAATAACACCTACAATAAATGAACCTTCATGCTCCTTGAATGTGATACTTGCAACGTTATCAGCTTCAACCACTGAGTCGATAATTGCAAATTTCCCATCCGGATTTTGATCAGCCGCTTCTTTAATTGCATCCTCCATTGTGAATCCGACACCATATATTAAATTATACTTTTGGCGTACAAGTTGGTTTAAGTTTGTGGTGTAATCAGCATCTGATTCAGATTGCAGGTAGGTATAGCCGTTTTTACCTTCTTTTAATCCATTCTCTTTACCAAAAGCTTGAATACCTTCCCATGCAGATTGATTGAAGGATTTGTCATCAATACCACCTGTGTCACTAACCATTGCGACAGTGAAATTATTTTTCTCATTGGCCGTGCCGCCTTCATTGCTCTCCTCTTTGCTTCCGCAAGCACCAAGAATGGTACTAGCAGCTAGCACAAGAGACAAAGCCAGTCCAAATTTACTCTTTTTCAACATAACAACCTCCAAAATAATTAGTCGGTGCTCCATATAGTATGAGCTTTTCCCTATCCTTTTACACATAACATCGTTTTAGATGAATCTGTTAAATGATTATAGAAAATCCATACTTAAATGGTGCATTGTGTACTTGGGTACAATTTTTCGCTTTTGTATTATACAAATATGTACAATAAATAAGTGCATGTACTTCTTATCCGGAAAAATTATTTCCTGATAATTATATATATATATGTTTGCTAATTCGATTTTAATTTAACATGAATTTAAGTAAAAATAAATAAATTATCCTAATATAAAATTATTGATAACTTTTTGAAAAAATACTCACTTATAAAATTTCTTTACAGTTCAAAATTCAGTTATTTAACATACTAAAAAACCCAAAAGTTAGTTTTTTAATCTAACTTTCGGGTTTGGTATCTATACTGCTCTTTTTATGAATTACTAGCTTGATCGAAGTCCTTGGGAACAAGTACAGTTCTTGGTTTGCTTCCTTCATACGGACCAACGACACCGCGAGCTTCCATCTCATCGATCAAACGTGCAGCCCTTGTATACCCAATCCTGAATCGTCTTTGGAGCATCGAAACAGAGGCGGTTTGCATATCAGCAATTAATTTGACGGCTTCATCATATAAGTCATCTGTTGATTCACTTACTGTTTCCTGAACTTCATCCGGAATCATATTCTCTTGATATTGGGCTCTTTGCTGAGAAATCACGAAGTCTACTACATCTTCCACTTCCTGATCTGATAAAAAGGCACCTTGTACCCGTACTGGCTTTGACGCACCTACAGGCAGGAATAACATATCCCCGCGACCGAGAAGTTTTTCTGCCCCTCCCATATCTAATATGGTTCTTGAATCAATTTGGGAGGAAACACTAAAGGCAATCCTTGATGGTATGTTAGCTTTTATAACTCCTGTTATAACATCTACAGATGGCCGCTGGGTTGCAATAATCAAATGTATGCCTGCAGCCCTTGCCATTTGTGCAAGCCTTGTTATCGCATCCTCCACCTCGCTGGACGCAACCATCATAAGGTCTGCCAACTCATCCACAATGACAATAATATATGGCAATAAAGGATTTTTTTCGCCTTCTTCTAAATTTTGTCTCGTCACTAAGTCATTGTACCCCTCAATATTTCGAGTTCCTGAGTGGGAAAACAGCTCATAACGTCTTTCCATTTCCATAACAACTTTCTTTAATGCCTGAGCTGCTTTTTTAGGATCCGTTACAACTGGAGCTAATAGATGAGGAATTCCATTATAAACATTTAACTCCACCATTTTTGGATCAATCATCATCATTTTAACTTCATGAGGTTTTGCTCTCATGAGTACACTAGTAATGATTCCGTTAATACAGACACTTTTCCCGCTTCCAGTTGCTCCGGCTACGAGTAAGTGAGGCATTTTATTCAGTTCAGCAGAAACTGCTTCACCTGATATGTCTCTACCCAAAGCAATTAATAGTTTAGAACCGCTTTTTTCAGAAGGCTGTACCTCGAGAACCTCTCTTAATGAAACGACTGCCACATCTGAATTAGGCACTTCTATCCCAATAGCTGATTTACCTGGGATTGGTGCTTCAATACGTATATCCTTAGCAGCGAGCGCCAATGCCAGATCGTCTGATAATGACACAATCTTACTAACCTTTACACCTACATCAGGATGTACTTCATATTTCGTAACTGCAGGTCCTAAATGAACTTGAGTGACCCTAGCTTTCACTCCAAAGCTTTTAAAAGTACTCTCTAATTTCTCAGCATTTGTATGTATTAATTCATATTCTCCACTTTGATCTGCTTTTTTTGGTGACTTCAATAGCGATAATTTTGGCAGTTTATAGTCCACATTTTCAACTTCTGTAAAATTCATATGTGGCACAGGTTCAGCAGGGGCTTCTGTGCTATCATTTGGTTTACTTATCTGATCATCATTTTTCTTATCATCAATTTCCTCATCCAAATAGGCACGATCAGCAAAATTCGAAATAATTCTTTCTTCAAGTGTATCTTCTTTTTCTGGATTACTTCCCTCATCTTCTAGTACTGAGGAAGCTTGTACCGTTTCACTTTTACTTTTAGCTTTCTGGTTTTTGTTTTTATTCTTTGAGGTCTTAGGCTCTCGCAGTTCTGCCATAAACGACTTCCACTGGCTGACGATAAATCTTCCAATCGCACCAAGTACTTTGCCAATTGAATCACTTAAACCTTTACCGGTTATAAGAATTAAACCTGCAACAATCAATAAAAATGAAATAAATTTACTGCCGGCATCTGCAAATAAAAAATGGAAGACAGCATAAAGAATTGCACCTATCATCCCACCGCCAAGATCAATGGTACTCGCTGTTCCCTGTAATTCCATCCAAAAGATTTCCCAGGTATTTAAAATGACACTTGGCTGGGTAAATCCATTATTAGAGGACAAATTCTCAAATAAAATAATATGTGAAGAGAGTAAGATTGCTAAAATAATGAAGTATATACCGACCAGCTGGCGTTTAAAAAAGAATGGAATCTCTCTTTTCCACATTAGGAACACACCAAAGGCCATTAAGCCAAGTAGAAGTAAAATGTACCACTCACCCATAAAAAACCTAGAAAGAAACACGAATGAAGTACCTACTGCCCCAAGCTTTGCCATCGCAATCGCAGAAAACCCAAAAATAGAAAGTCCCGATATTTCATATTTTAAAGTTGACTTTATTTGGTCACCTTTTTTGGAGCGAGATTTCCTTTTTTTCTTACTCATTCGACCACCCGTATTTCATATAGAATTAAAAACGAAAGAAAGCAGCCAACTTGGCTGCCTTTACCCCGTTCACCTTTTATTATAGCATAAATAATACACACTGACTGCTATTACAGGTTGTTAATTACCGCTCCTGGCGCAAGTGTCTCTGATAAGAAATCATTCGGATCTGTACTGATAATCCGGTTAACCTTTACTGATCCATTAGGTAATCTTTCACCAATAAACGGAATACCATCCTTCTTAAACATTTCATGGCTGGCTTGATATAATTCTTCATACATCAAAGTATCTAAAGGCATAATTGTATAAAAAGTCATACTTAATCTCCTTTCGAAGGATCACTCTTTTCTCTTATCATCTCGTTAAGCTTAGAAATCGCTGCACCGATTCCGCCAACCTCATCAATTAAACCTGTATTCACAGCATCTTCACCCACTACATTTGTTCCAATATCTCTCGCAAGGTTACCTCTCGCAAACATCAAATCCTTAAATGTGTCTTCATTAATTTCTGAGTGCTTGACCACAAAATTCACAACCCGATCCTGCATTTTATCAAGATATTCAAATGATTGGGGTACTCCGATTACAAGTCCTGTAAGACGAATAGGGTGAATTGTCATAGTAGCTGTTTCTGCTATGAAAGAATAGTCACAACTAGTTGCAATAGGGACGCCGATACTATGACCTCCCCCCAAAACGATAGATACAGTCGGCTTTGATAGAGAAGCAATCATTTCTGACATAGCAAGCCCTGCTTCCACATCACCCCCAACGGTATTTAAGATAACCAATAACCCTTTAATATCAGGATTTTGTTCTATTGCCACCAGCTGTGGAATAACATGTTCATATTTTGTTGTTTTATTCTGTGGAGGTAATTGTACATGACCCTCTATTTGCCCTATAATCGTTAAACAATGGATGGTTGAATCTTTTGGCAACTGCGGCACATTGGTTTGTCCCAAAGCTTGTATCTTATCTACAAGTGCACTGGGAGCTCCCTTATTATCATCCACTGGCTTTTCCTCATGAGGTACCTCTAACTTTTTATCCACTCTTAATCCCCCTCTACAAAAACGCTCTCCCCTTTAGTATGTACAGCGGAATCATTTCCATTCAATTTGAGGGGCACTTAGTACATACAAAAAAAAGAATCCTTATTTAGGATTCTTGAGGAGAAACAATCGTTTAACACCTTAGGAGACTCAACCATGCATCAGCTGATTATAACTTTTTACTGCCCGGTACTTCTGTACAAACTTTTCAGCTGAAGTGTGTTAGTTCCGCATTATAAAGGTTTCTTTACACCTTTTACGTTTACCTTGAAAACACACTGCATATTCAATTATTGGTTACTCATACCCGATTTTCCATTTCAATCAATCCTGATTATGTGGAACTAAACAACCATTCCACTCTTATCCAATTGTGACCATCACCTTGCCTTTTTTGGTTTTTTCATTTGGTAAGAATCCTATTATTATTAACTCCACCCTTTTGAAAAATATCCGGTGAAAGGCTTTTGGTTAAACATATCTGGACTTTTTTATACTGAAACTTCTTACTATCCAGTATAAATCTGTCTTTCAATCCTTCCCCATTTGAGTTAATTTCCTAAGAATTCACCATTAGAATTAAACCACATTATCACATTTGTTTAAGATTCACATAATCCTTTTAGAAATAGTTTCGATCATATATCGTTCACTCTTATTACTTAAGCTTCCTTTTACGGAACGAACACTATATGATTGAGTCACCTGAAGTGTTAAACTTTATTGTTTCCTCCTTTCTTATTTATATAATACCCATTTCTAAGAGAATAAACCGTTTTCATTTAAATTTTTTTTATTTTTTTTGATTGGTGAAATTACTTCCATATCATCAGTCTTAAATGTGAGCAGAAACAAAACAGAGCGGCTTTTCTATAACAAGCCGCCTGTAACCTTAAAACTAAACTAGATGCTTTTCGTAATGAACCCTATCTTTCTCATTACTTGTATCTTGTTCACTAGCTGTATACCCATTTCTCTCCCAAAATAATTTGATTCTGTTGTTATCACTTCTCACATTCAGTGTAGTTTTTTTAAATCCACGCTTGATAAATAGATCCTCCAATTCATAGTAGGCTGTAGTACCATAACCAAATCCCTGGTAATCTGCATGAATGATCATCAGATTAATCGTAACGAGCTGCTCCTCTTTATGCTCCATAAAAGCAGTTAGTCCAATATACGTATCCTCGGCTTTAATCAAATAATCACCTTGGTTTGGAGTCAATAATTTTAACACTTCCTCCCTATTTTTCGATATACCGTACTCATTATCAAAATAGGAAGAATTAGAATCCATCATTTCTTTTGCTATATATAAATTCTCTTCTGTTACGCGTTCAAATGTAATCACTATGTATCACTCTCCCATTCTTCTTTAATTCATAAACTAGCCTATCTTTTTCACCAGGAACTTACCCGAATAAGAAAAATGGCTATCCGCTGGATAGCCATTTACGTCCTTTATTACACTTCCATAATAATTGGTAAAATCATTGGGCGTCGTTTTGTTTTATCGAACAGATAATGATTTAGACTATCTCGGACTTCCTGTTTCATTCCGGCCCAGTCAAAATGATCTTTAGAAGTATTTTTGATTACAATCTCACGCACAATATTTGTTGATTGTTCCATTAATGATTCTGATTCTCGAACATACACAAATCCACGTGAAATGATTTCAGGACCTGCTACTATACTCTTATCCGCACGGCTTAAAGTCACAACTACAATTAGAATTCCGTCCTGAGATAGCAAACGGCGGTCACGCAAGACAATATTTCCTACATCCCCAACGCCACTTCCATCAATCAAAACATTCCCAGCAGTCACTTTTCCAGCGCTTTCAATCGCGTCATTTGTTATTTCAATAACCTCACCATTTTCTGGTATATGGATTTGATTTTGGTTAAAGCCAATTGATTTTGCAATGCGCATATGAGCAATTAGCATTTTATAGTCACCTTGGATGGGAATAAAATACTTCGGTTTCATGAGGTTAAGCATCATTTTTAGCTCTTCCTGGCTGCCATGGCCCGATACATGGATTTGATTTTTACCAGCTACTACCTTTGCACCTGCTCTAAATAATAAATCGATAGTCCTGGACATAAGCAATTCTCCGCCATGGACAGCATTAGCCGCCAATAATACAGTATCACCTTGCTTAATATTAACTTGTTTATGACCATGCTTAGCCATTTTTTGCAGTGCTTCAAATGGCTCTCCCTGCAATCCAGTCGCAAGGATAATTATTTCACGATCTTCATATTGGTCGATCTCAGTTATCGGAATCAACACATCCTCATGGACATCCAAATAATTAAATTCCAAGGCAATTTCCAATACTTTTTCCATGGATTTACCGACAACCGCTACTTTTTTATGATTATCAAACGCAGCATTGAACACTTGCTGAAGACCGTTAAGATTAGATGCATAGCATGCTACAATAATTCTGCCTTTTGCATTGTAAAATTCATCAGACATATTTCTTGCAACAAGGGATTCAGAAGGTGTAAATCCAATCCGTTCTGCTCCTGAGCTATCTGATAATAGACAGAGAACTCCTGACTCACCGATTGCTGCCATTTTGCCAATTTCCGCTTTGTAAAGTCCCTGGGCAGCCTGATCAAATTTAAAATCACCCGTATAAACAATTGCACCATCTTTTGTTTCAATACAGATTCCAACAGAATCAGGAATGCTGTGATTCGTTTTAAAAAATGTGATTCTTGCAGAAGAAAAACGCAGGGATGTATTTGAATCTATTACTTCAAAGTCAACATTTAAATTTTCGTTAATTTCTGCGATTTTGGATTTTGTTAATTCTATGCTCAATCTTGTACCATAAACCGGTGCATCCAATTCCTCAATAATATAAGGGAGTGCACCAATATGATCCTCATGACCATGGGATAGAAAAATCCCCTGAATTCTTTCTTTATTTTCGATAAGGTAAGAGATATCTGGAATTACTACATCTATTCCAAGCATTTCGGTTTCCGGAAACATTAACCCGGCATCCAGCACAAATATATCTTCGTCTACTTCGACGAGATACATATTTTTTCCAATCTCTCCTGCTCCGCCTAATGCAATTACTTTGATCTTCTGTCTAATTTGTTTAACCAATTTATTGTTCCTCCTGTTATCAACTACTCGTCCATTTTCCAGTTGAATCCATTATAACCGATAGTGTATCGGCATGCCACTGACATCATCTTTTTAGATTTATCTATGAATTCCGACTATCGTTCTTTTTTTGAAAATATGCTTTTCTTTAGGTTCATAATATATATACACTGCTGTTTGTTTGCTATAGGCATAACAAAAAAGCAGACATCTTCAATGCTAACTAAACATGTATAAAAAAGAATATGTACAAAATTGTACTAAATAGATAGATAAGCCAATCGCATTGGATTGGCTTATCCTCAGGCAGACTCTAAAAACAGACAAACTAAGCATTATTTTAATGTATTTAATAGATTTATCAATGTGTTCCGTTCAACTTCATTCATTGGTACAAGAGGCAAACGAACAGACCCAACGCTCATACCCTTGATTTGCAAGGCTGTCTTTAAAGGAGCTGGGCTTGGTGTCAAAAATAACCCCTCAATGACTGGCAGTAATTTCTGGTGCATTTGGGCTGCCTCAGCCATTTCACCAGCGTAGAAATGTTCAATCATTTTTTGGATGTCACGTCCGATTATATGGGAGGCCACCGAGACCACACCTGCTCCTCCAATTGAAAGTACAGGTAAAGTTAAACCATCATCTCCACTGTATAAATCGAAATCATCCGGTGTGTTGGCAATAATTTTTGTCATTGCATTTAAATTACCGCTGGCCTCTTTTACAGCAACAATATTCGGAATCTCTGACAGGCGAATAACGGTTTCCGGATGAATATTCGTCACCGTTCTGCCTGGCACATTATAAATCATGCACGGCAGAGTAGTAGCATCCGCCACAGATTTGAAATGTTGATATAGCCCCTCTTGGTTTGGTTTATTATAATAAGGCGCTACAAGCATAATCGCATCTACACCGGCCGCTTCCGCCTTCTTTGTTAAATGGATGGACGCATACGTATTATTTGAGCCAGTTCCTGCTATCACAGGGATGCGTTTGTTTACAATTTTCACGACATATTCAAATAATGCCACTTTTTCTTCTGTTGACAAGGTTGGGGATTCACCAGTAGTTCCTGAAACCACCAGTGAATCTGTGCCTGTTTCAATTAAGTAATCTATGAGTTTTGCAGTCTTACCAAAATCAATATTTCCTTTATTATCAAAAGGTGTAACCATCGCGGTGGACACGCGTCCAAAAAGACCCATATTTCCACTTCCAATCTTATATTTTATTATTCAGCAAGTTCTTCCCATTCAAACAGATCATCGTCCATTAAATGGAGATTAAAGGCATTATGAAGAGCATTTACAGCTTCTACTAAATCTTCTTCTTTAACTAATACCCATATCGTTGTGTGGCTATCTGCGGATTGCAGAATCTGTATGCCTCGTTCTGATAATGGAGTAACAATTTTCGCTGTTACTCCCGGCACTCCCGTTATCCCGGCTCCAACGACAGACACTTTGGCACAGTTTGATTGGATACCAGGCTCATATCCTAATTCACGTAATACCGAAATTGCCTTATTAGCATCGTTGTTGGAGACAGTATACACAGCACCATTTGGATAAATATTAATAAAATCAACGCTTATGCCTGAATTCGCCATCGCTGTAAAGACTTCCGCCTGCAGATCATACTGATCTTCCTTAGCCTTTACTTTTATCTGAGTGATATTGCTTACATGGGCAATACCAGTAACAAGACGTTCCTGTATATCACTGCCTCGACGGTGTTTCGGATGACCTGTAACCAGCGTACCCTCACCTTCAGCATAGGTTGAACGGATTCGCATCGGCACCTTTGCCTGCATCGCAATTTCAACAGCACGTGGATGAATGACCTTAGCCCCCTGGTAGGCCATGTTACATACCTCTGTATAGGTTACTACTGACAGCGGTCTGGCTTGTTCCGCAATACGGGGATCAGCTGTCATAATTCCCTCTACATCCGTAAAAATGTCAACATACTCTGCCTTCAGTGCAGCTCCAAGGGCTGCAGCAGATGTATCACTGCCGCCGCGCCCTATCGTTGTAATATCGCCATTTTCAGCAATACCCTGAAAACCGGTCACAACGATAACGTCTGATTTTCCTAGCTCATCAATCAGTCTATCGGTCTTCATTTCCATTATTTTTGCATTTGTATAGTCATTATTTGTTCTGAAACCGGCCTGTCCGCCAGTTAAGGCAGTCGCTCGAATTCCTTTTTCTAAGAGCATATTGGTAAATACAACCGCTGAGATTATCTCTCCGCAAGATAATAGCAAGTCCTGCTCACGTTCCCCCAAGTACATTCCTTTTTCATTAACAAGTGAAAGTAAGGAATCCGTTGCATATGGATCACCTTTTCTTCCCATTGCAGATACAACAACCACTATTTTGTACCCTTTGTCTATACCTCTTTTTATATGTTGAAACGCATACTCTCTGCTCTCTGCATCTTTTACAGAGGTACCGCCAAACTTTTGAATGATGATCTTCACTTTTTACACCCCAAAATGAGCCTTCCTACTTTAGAGAAAATAAGAAGGCCAAGATATCCTATCATTTCAATAATTACACTAGCCCTAATCGAATAAGGCTCTCTGCAATTTGAACAGAATTCCAGGCGGCCCCTTTTAATAGGTTATCGGAAACAACCCACATATGGAACCCGGCATCTTCGTCCAAATCTTTCCTTACTCTCCCAACAAAAACTTCATTCTTCCCAACACAATCTGCCGGCATTGGATAGACTTGATTGGCGGGATCATCCTGAAGGACAATTCCAGGAGCATTTAGTAATATTTCTTTTACTTGCTCAGCACTGACACCGTTATTTTCAATTTCTATATACACGGATTCTGAATGACCAACTGCGATTGGAAGGCGAACGCATGTTGCTGCTACCTGCAGTGACGGCAAATGCATAATTTTCTTCGTTTCATTTACCATTTTCATTTCTTCAAATGTATACCCATTCTCACCGAAAACATCAATCTGAGGAATAGCATTAAAAGCTATCTGATAATGTTTTTCCGCACCTTTAACAGGTAATATAGATGGATTAACAGTCTTACCGGCTAAAATATCGCTTGCTTGCGTATTTAATTCCTCAACAGCTGCTGCACCCGCTCCAGAAACAGCCTGATAAGTGGAAACAATAATTTTTTTAAGTCCATAGGCTTTCCTGATTGGTTCAAGTGCTGCTACCATTTGGATTGTCGAACAATTAGGGTTAGCTATTATTCCCTGATGCTTACGAAGATCATCCTCATTCACCTCAGGAACTACAAGCGGAACATTTTCGTCCATACGGAAGGCACTTGTATTATCCACAACGATAGCACCCCTTTTAACAGCCTCAGGAGCTAATGCTTTAGATATACTTCCGCCAGCACTAAACAGGGCAATGTCTACCCCTTCAAAGCTCTCTGGCTTTGCTTCCTGTACTGTTATGGTCTCTCCATTAAATTCGATTTGTTTACCTGCTGAACGAGAAGAGGATAACAGACTTATCTTCCCAATAGGGAAATTCCTTTTTTGAAGAGTGTCAATCATTTGCTGTCCAACTGCACCAGTAGCCCCGACTACAGCTACGTGTAATTTTTTTTCATTCATGTTTGTTACCCCTTCCTATAAAATTAGGTATTTATTTTCATGTAAACTACTAGAAATAATAAGATATGCTGTCATAGCTATTTATATATTTTTTATAAAAGGAGCAACCTTCTTTTCAGAACAATGAATATATTCTTCTATAAAATATATCATAAGATATCTTTTTTTTAAATCATGCACTTTAATCTCTGTATTTTTCGATGATAATAGGCTGGATTTGTTTTGCCTCAAGAGCATATTCCACCGTTTCCACGAGACTTTCCATTCGGGCAACCATAGAATTTGGTTTTTTTTCAGGATCATCCTGGCCAAATGGAATGAAGTATATGTCCTTAGTGCTTAAGAGTCTCATTAAATTCACACCATTTAAACCTAGGGCATCATTTGTCGATATACCGAGAACAACTGGGCGATGATTCCGAAGTGTAGCTTTTGCAGCCATTAAAACGGGTGAATCATTTTGTGCATTTGCAAATTTACTCATCGAAACACCTGTCATGGGTGCAATCACCATACAATCCAACGGATATTTGGGACCTAAAGGCTCCGCATCGACGATGGTATCAATCGCTTTTCTGTTTGTCAGTTTTTCTATTCTTGCTATCCAATCCTCTCCCTTGCCAAATCTTGTGTCGGTATTTTTAACAGTATAACTGACAACAGGGACAACCTCGGCTCCTGCATGTACCAGCTTTTCAATTTGTGGATATACTTCATCATACGTACAGTGCGATCCTGTCAATCCAAACCCTATTCTCATCCCCTTAACATCCATCATGGTGTCTCCCTTCCATTTCCTAAATCATCCAACAATAACTGTCCCAGCACATTTGCAATAATCTGACCGGCTGTCTTTGGGGCCACTATACCGGGTAACCCTGGTGCTAATATGGCTTTAACTCCACGTTTTTCTGCATATCTAAAATCTGTTCCGCCCGGTTTCGAAGCCAAATCAATAATCAACGTTCGGGACGGCATCCTTGAAATAATTCCTGCGGTAATGATTTTGTGAGGAATCGTATTAATGCAAATATCCACATTTTCAACCACAGATTCCAACGCAGATAAATGGAAGGGAGTTAACCCCATTTCCTCTATTCTGGCTATATGTTCTGATTTACGGGCACCAACTTGAACTTTGGCCCCCAGTCCATGGAAAGCACGTGCCACACTCATTCCCACTCTTCCTAATCCAAGAACAATCACATTTGATCCGTGTATCGTAAAATCTGTATGCTGAATGGCCATCATAATGGTACCTTCTACTGTGGGAATAGAATTATAAATAGCTACATCATCTCGTTCAAATAATTGAACTAGTTTACGGTTTGCCTGTTTCGTTATATTTATTAAATAATCATTGCTTATACCGGAATAGATTGTACAATGTTCCGGTGTCTCCTTTAAAAAAGCTTCTGTCAGGATGACTTGCATATTTGAAAAAATGGTATCCAGCTTACCTTCCATATTTGTGCCAGCAACAGGCAAAATAATCGCATCCAGCTCTTTTACCGGCAAATCTTCCAGTTTTTCCTTTACTGCTCCCGTGTATGCATGTGCTAACTGTTCAAAACCTGTTAAATATACCTTTGCGTCCAACTCGGTTAATTTTCGAATCACTTCAAGCTGCCTGGCATCTCCACCAAGAACGGCAATATTCATTCCTGTGAGCATGGAAGATTTTCACCTTCTTTATTTTTTAAAGATCAATTCATACAACCCATAGTATGAAATACAGGAACCAGACGTGATAAAAACGAGGTAAACAAAAAAAAAACGCCCTTCGGCGTTTTTTAAGTTTCCTTTATTGAATTTCAGTCAGGAATATCAATGATGACCATATCCGTACCAATCTTTTTTATTTGACTCCATGGCACACGGACCTCATCATCATTCTTTCTAAAACCAAACCATTTTCCAGATGGGATTAAAAGGGCGGTTATTTGTCCGGTTAACTCATCGATCTCAAGGTCTGTTTGACCAAGGACGCCCAATCGTTCTGCTTTTTTTACATCCACAATTTCTTTGCCACTTAATTCGCTCAGCTTCATTTTAGGACACTCCTATCACATTCTGCTTAATCTCACTATATGAATGAGTGACATCCTTTTAGAAGAAAAAGTTGTTCCAAACACGCAAAAAAACAAGCCAGCGCAAAATCCAATGGATGTTCACGCCAGCTTGCCAGAGATTTATTTTTTAATCTAAGTTCCACTCATCTTGCGGACCCAATAAAGCTGCTGCATAGGAGTCTGTAAAAATATCTTCTATACACTGATTTACGCTGTTAAGCGAAACAGCATCGATTAATTCAACTATGTCATCAAGAGTTCGATGTCTACCCAATAATAGCTCATTTTTACCGTTACGGCTCATTCGGCTGTTTGTGCTTTCTAAGCTTAGCATCAAACTTCCTTTCAGCTGCTCTTTACAGTTATCAAGCTCTTTGGCAGTAATGCCGTCATTACGCAATTCAGTAAGAGTTTCCTGTATTGTATCATAAAGCTGATGAACTTGGTTTGCCCCTGTTCCACCATAAATAACCACCATACCATTATCCTGATAGGAGGTATGATAGGAATAGACACTGTAAGCAAGCCCTTTTTCTTCTCGCACATTTTGGAATAAACGGCTGCTCATAGATCCTCCAAGTACATTGTTCAGAGTGATTAAGCTATAAATATTTTCATTGCCTATATCATAACCGTTGTACCCAAGACATAAATGGGCTTGTTCGGTATCTTTTTTTCTGACAATCTTATTGGTATGGAAAGTTGGTTTTTCCAATTCAGGACGTGCTGTACCGCCTTCATAGCTTCCAAATAAACCTTCAACCTGCTTGATAAAACTCTCATCCACATTCCCTGCAATCGAGATTACCACTTTATCAGGTGTATAGTGATTATAGACATATTGTTTCAATGTCTCTGAATTAATGGTATCAAGAATTTTATCTGTACCTAAAATAGGGTAACCAAGCGGGTGTTTTTCGTAAACAGCCTGGCTTAAAATATCATGAACAATATCATCAGGTGTGTCTTCATACATCTTAATCTCTTCGCAAACTACATTTTTTTCTTTTTTCAATTCCTCTTCAGCAAATGTAGAATTAAAGAACATATCACCAAGAACATCCAGCGCATAAGGTGCATGATCGTCCAATACTTTGGCATAGTAGCACGTATATTCTTTTGAGGTGAAAGCATTTACCTGACCGCCAATCCGATCAAATGATTCGGCTATTTCTTTGGCAGATCTTGTTGTTGTTCCTTTAAAAAACATATGCTCCAAGAAATGCGAAATTCCATTATTTAAGGAATCTTCATTTCGGGAACCGGTTTTAATCCAAATACCAATCGCCACTGAACGAACAGTAGGGATTGTTTCCAATACGATACGGACCCCATTTTGACAAGTATATTTTTTTATCAACAAATGTTCCTCCTATTCATGATGCCCCTCTTTATTACCATACCCAATATGTATACATTTTTATAGCATAGAGAAACTTTCCCGCCAAAATAAAGGCAGGAAAGTCTTCAGGGACTTATACGTTCTTCTTTGAATGCCTCACTGACAGGTACAATTTTATATTCCTTCTCAATGTTCTTGATTAATATATCCATTGATTTTGATGTTGATTCTGTTGGGTGCATAAGAATAAGCGCACCTTTATGTATGTGGTCAAGGACCCTTTTTGTTAAGACTTCCGGTGTGGGTTTTTTCCAATCTACTGTATCAACTGTCCATAATATGGTTTCCATTCCAAGACTTGCTGCAACCTTAACTGTACGATCATTAAAACTTCCGCTCGGAGGTCCAAATAGCTTAGGAGTATATCCTGTTACCTCCTGGATGACCCGGTTTGTTTCGCTGATTTCTTTCTCGGCAGCCGCAGCTGATAATTGTTGCATATTTGGATGAGTATATGAATGATTCCCTAATTCATGACCGGCTGCTGCTATCCGCTTGGCTAGATCCGGATTATTCTTTACCCAGCGTCCTTCCAATACAAATGTAGCATGAATCTTATGTCTCTTTAAAGTGTCCAGCATTCCTTCAATATACTCATTACCCCAGGCTACATTAATAATAAAGGATACAACGGGTTTATTTGGATTCGCACGGTATATTGGCGATGGTGACAAGTCTTGTAAATGAACATTAGGGCTGTTTTCTTTGAAAATGAGTTGAGCTTCCTGAAATTTCCCCTTAGTTTTCATCTTTTTATAAGATTTCTCAATGTTGACCTGAATGCCATTGTATCCGGGTGTTTTCTTCCACACCTTATCTATAACAGCGTCTACAGGCTCTTGATTATATGTTTTAGCTGCTTGTTCAATTTGTTGGTACAGTTCATCATTTGTATTTGTAACATAAGCGACAGTTCCATTTGGAATACCTTTTACATATTGGTCCATAAATGAGCTTTGCACCAACACCCATGATATAACGCAAATGGTACAAAATGCAAGAAATTGCAACATTTTTTTATCCATCTCTTCTCCTCCTCACACAAAATGTATGAGCAGGTAGGACAGGTTAGAACCGCAAGAATCCATAATTAGATATGAACATGATTAAAAGACTAGGAAACCAATGTCTCCTAGCCGACCAAGTCATGTTTATTTCTGTTCTGCTTTTTCTTTTTGTTCTTTTAGAACTGCTTTACGAGAAAGGTTGACTCTTCCTTGTCTGTCTATTTCAGTTACCTTAACAAGGATCTCATCACCAATTTTTACTACATCCTCGACTTTTCCTACACGTTCTTCTGCCAGTTCAGAAATGTGGACAAGACCATCTTTACCTTTGAAGATTTCAACGAAGCATCCAAATTTCTCAATACGTTTAACCGTACCAAGATAAATTTGGCCAACTTCAACTTCGCGTACCAAATCTTCAATAATCGTTTTAGCCTTTTCATTCATTTCCTGATCAGTGGATGCGATGTAGATTGTACCATCCTGCTCGATATCAATTTTTACACCGGTTTCTTCAATAATTTTATTGATTTGTTTTCCGCTTGGTCCAATAACGTCTCTGATTTTGTCAGGTTTAATAGCCATCGTTAAAATCTTAGGCGCATATTGAGAAAGATTTTTTCTTGGCTGCTCTAATGTGCTTGTAAGGTGATTCAGAATATGATTCCGGCCCTTTTGAGCTTGCATTAATGCTTCCTCTAAGATTTCACGAGTCAGACCTGCAATTTTTATGTCCATTTGAAGTGCAGTTACACCTTTTGCTGTACCTGCTACTTTAAAGTCCATATCTCCCAAGTGGTCTTCCATTCCTTGAATATCGGAAAGAACTGTATAATGTTCTCCCTTTTTAATAAGACCCATTGCAATTCCTGCTACCGGCGCTTTAATTGGAACACCCGCATCCATTAATGCCAATGTGCTTGCACAAATACTTGCCTGAGACGTAGAGCCATTAGATTCAAGTACTTCTGACACAAGACGAATAGTATATGGAAAATCATTTTCATTTGGAATAACCGGCTCAAGCGCTCTCTCACCTAATGCACCATGTCCGATTTCACGTCTGCCTGGTCCTCTGATAGGTCCAGTTTCACCAACGCTGAAATGCGGGAAATTATAATGATGCATGAAACGTTTAGACTCTTCAAGGCCAAGCCCGTCCAATATCTGAACATCTCCTAATGCACCCAGTGTAGCAATAGAAAGGGCTTGAGTTTGTCCACGAGTAAATAATCCGGAACCATGAGTACGAGGCAATAAGCCAACTTCAGAGGATAATGGACGAATTTCTTCAGGACTTCTTCCATCAGGGCGGATTTTCTCTTCCGTAATTAAACGGCGAACTTCATCCTTCACCAATTTACTCAAGATTTCATTTACTTGCTTAAGCTTTTCTTCATCAGCTTCTTTTTCTTCAAAGACAGCAACAACTTTTTCTCTTACTGCTTTGATTGCATCTTCACGAGCATGTTTTTCTTGAACTTGCACAGCAGTGTTCATTTCTTCTAAACACATACCTTTAACTTCCTCGATTAATTCTGCATCTAGCTCATAAAGAGTTATTTCACGTTTTTCTTTACCAACTGCAGCCACAATCTCATTTTGGAATGCAATCAGTTTCTTGATTTCATCATGTCCAAACATGATAGCTTCCAGCATGGTTTCTTCCGGCACTTCCTGTGCTCCTGCTTCAACCATGTTAATAGCATCCATTGTTCCTGCAACAGTTAAATGAATATCACTGTTTTCAAGTTGTTCGATCGTTGGATTAATGACAAACTTACCATCAACGCGACCTACAATAACACCGGCAATTGGTCCTTCAAACGGGATATCAGAAACACAAAGTGCCAATGAGGATCCGAACATAGCTGCCATTTCAGTTGGGCAGTTTTGATCTACACTAAGAACCATACTGACTACTTGTACATCATTACGGAACCCATCTGCGAACAGCGGGCGAATTGGACGGTCGATTAGACGACTTGTAAGTACCGCTTTTTCACTTGGTCTACCCTCACGTTTAATGAACCCTCCAGGGATTTTACCTACTGCGTATAATTTTTCTTCATAGCTTACAGTTAATGGGAAGAAATCTAAATTCTTCGGTTCCTTTGAAGCTACAGCTGTACTTAATACGGCTGAATCGCCATAGCGAATCAAAGCAGCACCATTAGCTTGCTTTGCTAATTGGCCGATTTCAACCGTTAATGGACGTCCTGCCCAATCTAAAGAAAATGTGCGTTTTGTTTGCTCCATTTCTTCATTGCTCCTCTCTACTTACAATAATCTTACAAAATTTATCCTGTTTCTCATCATTTTGACAAGATCTGTTGGATTTCAATCAAATTAATATTAGTATACTCCATAGTTGTCGAGTTAAAAAGCGACATTACCCTTTAACTTTCCTCTTTCTCCTCTATGTATAACAAAAAAGCGGGAAAAATCCCGCTTTTTCTGAGTAGTTTATCGACGTAAACCAAGCTTGTTGATTAATTCGCGATAACGAGTAACGTCTTTATTACGCAGGTAAGTAAGTAAGTTACGACGTTTACCTACCATTTTCAAAAGACCGCGACGTGAGTGGTGATCTTTCTTGTGAGTGCGTAAGTGTTCGTTAAGTGTGTTGATTTGTTCAGTAAGGACAGCGATCTGAACTTCTGGAGAACCAGTGTCGCTCTCATGAGTTTTATACTCATTAATGATCTCATTTTTACGCTCTTGCGTTAATGCCATCCTAATTCACCTCCTAAAATTTTCAAAATCCCCTATTCCTGAGCGAACGTTGGTGATGCGCTTAGCCAAGGAAAGGTTCTTTTCATACGATATTAAGAATACTACTTCTCGGTTAAAAAAGCAAGTACTTAATTCACTCCAAAATATTCTATTGCGAATTGTTTATCTTTTTCAAGCTGAGTAACCAATTGTTCCACAGAGCTGAATTTCTGTTCACTCCGTATGCGTTTATGCCACTCTACCACAACTCTCTCTTGATAGATATCAGCCTCAAAATCTAATAGATGTACTTCTATAGTGGGAATCTCTTCTTTTTCCGTATGAAAAGTAGGTTTATAGCCTACATTACATATACCATTATACCAATTACCTCGTACTTTCATACGTACGCAATAAACTCCGGTACCAGGAAGATAATAATCGGGGTCCACTTCTATATTGGCAGTAGGAAACCCTAATAACCTCCCGCGTTTCTCTCCATCTACAATACATCCTTTAACAGTGAAATACCTGCTTAATAATTGATTAATTGTTTCAGTATGGCCGTTAATTAATTCCTCTCGAATACGAGTGGAACTGATTTTTTCCTCTCCAATATCTTGCTTTGACACGGTTGTTACATCAAACATACCCTTTGCATGGTGCGGAAGAGTTTCCATAGTTCCTCTTCCGTATTGTCCATATGAATAATCAAAGCCGGCAACCACATGCTGAATATGCAATGAAATCAAATAATCATCCACAAATTTTTGTGGTGAAAGACTTGAAAAATCAGGTGTGAATTGGACAATAAAAAGATAATCCAACCCTATGTTCTTCATTAATTCAATTTTATCCTGCAATGGTGTTAAAAGCCTCACGTGCTTTATATGTTTATTCAAAATGACAGATGGGTGAGGATCAAATGTCATCACCGCTGTTGCCAGCCCTTTTTCTTCACCAATTTGTTTTACCGTTTCAATAACCTTTTGATGGCCAATATGAACGCCATCAAAATAACCAAGAGCTACTGCTATTGGCGGAAAGTCCCCCCGCTTATAGTCATGGGGATGTGTAATATTGATTATTTTCATCTCTATTCCCCTCTAATTTCAATCTCCATCCATATCATACTATATAAATGGAATAACTTTAACCGGTTTACACAATCCTTTTTTCTCTGGATGATGCTGATAAATTGCCATTAGTTCTTCTTGTTCATTAAAAATAGCAAAAGGACTCTCCGTATTTTCAGCAGATAGGTTGTCAGAGGTCAGTACAGCACCATTACGGACTTTTTCTGCAATTTCACTGGAAACCTTAATAATCGGCAGATTGGGAACACCTTCTTCTATAGGCTTCAGTACGTCGCTTACAGTGCCCTTCTCCGCATGTAAAGCCAGCTGTTCAAGTGTAATTGCCTCCTCAAGGGTGAAAGCCGCTGAGCGTGACCTGATGAGCTTAGACATATGGGCTGGATAACCTAATTGGTCACCTATCATGCAGGAGAGCGTTCTGATATACGTTCCTTTCCCACATGAGACACGAAAAGAAAACGAAATGGATTCACCTTCAAATAGTTCTCTATCGTCCAAAAGTTCAATTTCATAAATATTCACCTTACGCGAGGGGATGTCTACCTTTTCTCCCTTTAATGCGTACTCATACAAGCGCTTTCCATTTACTTTAACAGCTGAGTAGATTGGAGGTGTTTGAACAATCGTTCCTGTGAGCGAGTTCAAAATCTCGATAATCTTAGTACGTTTTATCGGCTTCTCAATTACCTTCTTATCCACCATGTCGCCCGAAGCATCTTCTGTGGTTGTGGACCAGCCAATAGTCACTTCACCTATGTATTCTTTACCAGCATCCGTTATGTACTCCGCAACTCTGGTTGCTTTTCCAAGACATATAGGCAGTACACCTGTGACATCCGGATCCAACGTTCCTGTATGTCCGACTTTTTTCATCCTCAGTATTTTTCTGACTTTCATAATACAGTCATGAGAAGTAAATCCTGCCGGTTTATTGAGAATCAGGATTCCATTTAACTCTTCCATCACTATCACCCTGTTCTCCTAATTTTTTATATAAAAAGGGGATAGACATAACGTCTATCCTAGTCCTTATTCATTGGGTTCTTTATTTTCCTGATGAATTTGATGCAATAGATTTTCAATTCTGTTTCCATAGTCAATCGACTCATCAAATTCAAAAATAATTTCCGGAGTTTTTCGTAATCGAATACGCTGGCCCAGCTCAGAACGAATAAATCCAGTAGCTTTAGCAAGACCTTTAAGTGTATCTTCTCTTTTTTCGGCATCACCGAGAACCGATATATAGACTTTGGCTTGCTGAAGGTCTCCAGAAACTTCAACATCTGTGACAGTCACAAATCCAACTCGTGGATCTTTGATTTTTCTGCCAAGTATATCACTGAGTTCTTTTTTCATTTGCTCTCCCACACGGGTAGCTCTAAGGCTCATATTTTTCACCTCTTTTAAAGCCATTCTATATTTGTCGCAATACTCTCCAATTCAGGAAAAGAATCGAGGTAGGATAATGCTTTTTGCAATTCCCTTTCAGAACTGGTTCTGGACGACGAGACAACCACGATTGCGATAACCGTGCGTTGCCACATGTCCTGATAGTCAACCTCTGCGACAGAAACATTAAATTTTTGTTTTAATCGCGTCATAACGCGCTGCAGAACCGCTCTTTTTTCCTTTAAGGATTGAGCATTAGGAATCAAACATTCACATTCTGCCGCAGCAATCATGCTCTTTTAATTTCTTCCATTACATATGCTTCGATAACATCGCCTTCTTTAATATCATTAAAGTTTTTGATCGTTATTCCGCATTCGTAGCCTTGAGCTACTTCTTTCACGTCATCTTTGAAGCGTTTAAGTGTATCCAGTTCACCTTCAAAGATTACGATGCCTTCACGGATTAGACGGATTCCACTGTTACGTGTAATCTTACCATCTGTTACATAGCTTCCTGCAATTGTTCCTACTTTGGAAATTTTGATGGTTTGACGAACTTCAGCCTGACCGATTACTTTCTCCTCATACTCAGGATCAAGCATCCCTTTCATCGCTGCTTCGATTTCTTCGATTGCTTTATAGATAATTCTGTGCAGACGTACATCTACTTTTTCAGCTTCAGCAGCACGCTTAGCATTAACATCCGGACGCACGTTGAAACCAATTACAATTGCATTAGAGGCAGTCGCTAAAATAATATCGGATTCAGTAATTGCACCAACACCCGCATGAATAATTTTAACTTTTACGCCTTCAACCTCAATTTTTTGCAAGGAAGCAGCTACCGCTTCAACAGAACCTTGAACATCACCTTTTACAATGATATTAATTTCTTTTACTTCCCCTTGTTTTAATTGATCAAACAAGTTTTCAAGTGTTACACGGGAGCTTTCATTACGTGAAGCTAAGATATGTCTTTGAGCACGAGCTTCCCCAACCTGGCGTGCTGTTTTTTCATCTTCAAATACAACGAAGCGATCGCCTGCCTGAGGCACCTCGTTTAATCCGGTAATTTCAATCGGAGTGGATGGACCCGCTTCTTTAACACGGCGGCCTAAATCATTTACCATCGCACGTACTTTACCAAAAGTATCTCCAACAACAATTGGATCTCCTATACGCAGTGTTCCATTTTGAACAAGTAAAGTAGCGACAGATCCACGTCCTTTATCCAATTCCGCTTCAATAACCGTACCAATGGCTTTACGTTTAGGATTTGCCTTATATTCATTTACTTCACTTACAAGTAAAATCATTTCAAGCAATGTCTCGATACCTTCACCTTTTTTCGCAGACATTGGTACAAAAATAGTATCCCCGCCCCACTCTTCTGGTACCAGGCCATTTTCAACCAATTCCTGTTTTACGCGATCAGGATTAGCTCCTTCTTTATCCATCTTGTTAACTGCCACAATAATTGGAACCTCTGCTGCTTTAGCATGGTTAATCGCTTCAACTGTTTGTGGCATTACTCCATCGTCAGCAGCTACAACGATAATTGTAATATCCGTTACTTGAGCACCACGCGCACGCATTGTAGTGAAGGCAGCATGTCCCGGTGTATCAAGGAACGTGATTTTCTTACCATCTACCTCAACTTGATAAGCACCGATATGCTGCGTAATTCCGCCTGCTTCGCCTTCAGTAACTTTTGTATTTCTGATTGCATCCAGCAATGTTGTTTTACCATGGTCAACGTGACCCATAATCGTAACTACTGCCGGTCTTTCCACTGTATTTTCATCTGGATTTTCATCATCCGCAATGACAGCTTCAAGATCTGTTACATCAATTTTAATGATTTCTTCTACTTCTACGCCATAATCAGCACAAATAAGTTCAATTGCATCTTTATCTAATTCTGCATTAATCGTTGCCATGACTCCAAGCATAAATAGTTTTTTAATAATTTCACTTGGTTCACGATAAATCTTTTTACTTAACTCCTGCACAGACAGAGATTCGGTGAATGTGATTTTCTCCGGTAATTCTCTTTCTTTTCTAGGTGTTGGTTGATAAGTTGACTTACTTTGATGACGTTGGTTATTTTTTTTATTTCGATTATTTCTGAAGTTACCTCTTTTTTGATTATCTTGCACGCTTTTTTTCCCTTCATTACCCTTAGATGCCGGTTTATTCTTTGTATTTTGATTAGTTCCCTGGTTATTCCTAGTTGCTGTTACACCAGGATTAGGTCTTGCGGAACTTTGAGATTGCCTTGAAGCTTGCTGGCCACCTCTTTGCTGGTTACTATTTGTTTGCTGTTTTTGTTGTTGCCCGTTTATATTTCCTCGGTTTTGGTTCTGGTTCTGATTTTGACTAGTTCTAGTTTGGTTAGTATTTTGAGGTTTCTCGGTATTTATCTTTTCCGATTTAGGATTAAACAGTTTTTCTAATTTTTCTACTGCCTGATCCTCTAGAGCCGTCATATGATTATTGACGTCAATCCCCATATCTTTAAGTTTATTAATTACCACTTTACTAGAAACATTGTTCTTCTTCGCATATTCATATACACGTACTTTACCCATTCCTTCACCCCCGAATTAGTTAATCGAGCAAGGAGATTAATTTCTTTGCAAATCCATCATCAAGTACAGCGACTACCACTCTTGAATCCTTGCCTATTGCTTGACCAAGCACGGTTCGGTTTTCAACTCGGCATATCTGTACTTTGTAAAAATGACATTTGTCGGTGATTTTCTTTTCCGTATTTAAAGAAGCATCTTTTGATAATAAAACTATTTTCGCTCGACGAGAGCGTATTTCTTTTATAACCAATTCTTCCCCGGAAATAACTTTTCTCGCTCGATATGCGAGTCCCAAAAGGGACATCCATTGTTTTTGCATCATGGTCGTGATTTGTTCTCCTTAGCAGCCAGCTTTAAAAGTTCTTCGTATATAGAAGAATCTACATCTGCCTCCAGATGATTAGATAGGCTATTCTTCTTTTTGGCAGCGTTAATGGCTTCCTCAGATAGGCTCAAATAGGCCCCGCGGCCTGATTTCTTGCCGGTCGGATCTATTGAAACCTCTCCTTCCTTGGAGCGAACAATCCGGATCATTTCTTTTTTTGGTTTCATTTCACCGGTGCCGATACATTTTCTCAGCGGTACTTTCTTTCGGTTGTTCACCATTTTCACCTCACCAATAGGATCATTCTTCTGTTTCATCATCGAGTCCGAAAGTAAAGCCTTTAAATTCGAGCTCGTCTTCATCACTTTCTTCAGTCAGGCGATTAACAGGATAGATTCCCGCTTCACGCGCATCTGTTTCACTCTTAATATCTATCTTCCACCCAGTAAGCTTTGCAGCAAGGCGAGCATTTTGCCCACGTTTACCAATTGCCAGGGAAAGCTGATAGTCAGGTACAATAACTGTTGTTGCCTTCTCTTCTTCATTCACAATGACTTCAAGTACTTTTGAAGGACTTAAAGCATTAGCTACGAAAACAACAGGGTCATCTGACCATTTTACGATATCAATTTTTTCGCCTTTTAGTTCGTTTACAATCGCTTGAACACGTTGGCCTTTAGGACCTACACAAGCACCTACCGGATCCACCTCATGATTATCAGTATGAACTGATATTTTTGAGCGGTCTCCTGCTTCACGGGCAACAGATTTAATTTCAACTGTGCCGTCAAAAATCTCAGGCACCTCAAGTTCAAATAATCTCTTTAAAAGGCCCGGATGTGTACGTGAAACGAAAATTTGCGGCCCTTTTGAAGTTTTTTCTACTTTTGTTAGAAATACTTTATAACGTTCATGCGGTTGATAGGATTCATTCGGCATCTGCTCATTGGCTGGAAGCAATGCTTCTGTTTTACCGAGAGCTACATATATATATTTAGAATCACGGCGTTGGACAATTCCAGTCATAATGTCTTCTTCACGGTCAATAAATTCATTGTATACAATGCCTCTTTCAGCTTCACGTACACGTTGAGTTACAACTTGCTTAGCTGTTTGAGCTGCGATACGACCAAAGTTTTTTGGTGTAACTTCAAGCTCCAGAACATCTTCTACTTCATAGTTTGGATTGATGCTTTTTGCTTCTTCCAAAGAGATCTCAAGGCGGGAATCAAAAACTTCATCAACAATTTCTTTACGAGCAAATACACGCATGGATCCATTCACCAAATTAAAATCCACACGGACATTTTGAGCCTGATTAAAATTTCTCTTATAGGCTGATACAAGAGCGGCTTCAATCGCCTCTACGAGCACATCCCTTGAAATTCCTTTTTCCTTTTCTAAAATGGTCAGTGCATCGAGTAATTCATTACTCATTTTACTAATCCCCTCCTTACAATCTTAAACCCTTATGAAAAACTAATCGCTAATCTTGCCTTGGCAATCTTATCATAAGGAATAGTTATTTCCTTTTTACGTGTTTTAATTTTAATTTCGATTATAACGGTGTCACCATCAAAATCTTTTAAGATACCTTCAAACTCTTTTTCATTATCAATCGGTTCATATGTTTTAATATGTACATTTTTACCGACTGCCTTCATAAAATCGCTATCTTTTTTTAATGGGCGTTCAGCACCTGGAGAAGAAACCTCCAGGAAATAGTTATTGGAAATTGGATCTTTTTCATCGAGCTTCTCGCTCAACCTTTCAGAAACAATACCGCATTCTTCAATGTCCACACCGTTTTCCTTATCGATATACACTCTAAGGAACCAGTTTCTGCCCTCTTTTACATACTCTACTTCAACGAGCTCGAGGTTTAATTCTTCGAGGATCGGGGCAGCCATTTCCTCGACAATCTCAGTGACTTTCTTGCTCATGCTTTCACTCCTTTACGTCTATGTAAACGACTGAATATCATCCTAATACAAACGAAAGAGTGGGTTTCCCCACTCTTTAGCACATACGTATCAGCAGTAATTCTTACTTGAATATAACATAAAGAGTTGGTTTTTGCAAATTAGCGATTCTGTATCAGAATAAAGAAAGTTGGTTTTGATCAGGCATATCGCCCAAGCAACCGTGATTATCCAAGTATTCTAATATAGTTTTGGAAACTTTGCCTCTTTGCTGCAAATCTTCTTTAGATAAAAATTCGCCGTTTTCTCTAGCTTTCACAATATTGAAAGCCGCATTCGTTCCAAGTCCTGGGATTGAATTGAACGGTGGAATTAAAGTATTTCCGTCAATAATAAATTCATTTGCACTGGATCGATATAAATCAACTTTTTGGAAGCTATATCCTCGCTCACACATTTCAAGTGCTATTTCAAGAACAGTCATCAAGTTTTTCTCTTTAGTAGAGGCTTCGAGACCTTTTTGATTGATTTCATCAATGCGGGAACGAATCATTTCTGATCCTTTCACCATCGCATCAAGGTCAAAATCATCTGCACGAACCGTGAAATAAGCTGCGTAGTACAGGAGTGCATGGTGCACTTTAAAATAAGCAATTCGGACAGCCATTAATACATATGCTGCCGCATGGGCTTTCGGGAACATATATTTAATCTTTTTACATGAGCCAATATACCATCCTGGTACATTGTTCTTCAGCATTTCTTCTTCCATTTCCTCAGAGAGCCCTTTCCCCTTACGGACAGACTCCATAATTTTGAAGGCAAGTGATGGATCAAGACCCTGATAAATTAAATACACCATAATATCATCACGACAGCCAATTACCTGGCTTAGATTACAAATATTATCCTGAATCAATTCCTGTGCATTGCCCAGCCACACATCTGTACCGTGTGAGAGCCCGGATATTTGAACAAGCTCTGCAAAAGTGGTTGGCTTAGTATCCTCAAGCATTTGCCTTACAAAACGAGTACCAAATTCGGGTACACCCAGTGTACCTGTTTTGCAATTGATTTGTTCTGCAGTAACACCAAGTACTTCCGGTGTACTGAAAATCTTCATGACTTCAGGATCGTCTGTAGGAATCGTTTTTGGATCTATTCCGCTTAAATCCTGTAGCATCCGGATTACAGTTGGATCATCATGACCCAGAATATCAAGCTTCAAAATATTATCATGGATGGAATGGAAGTCGAAGTGAGTCGTTTTCCATTCAGAGTCACTCGCATCAGCCGGGAACTGGATAGGCGAGAAATCATAAATATCCATATAATCAGGAACTACAATAATTCCGCCCGGATGCTGCCCGGTTGTACGCTTAACACCTGTACATCCACTTACTAAACGATCTGTTTCTGCTGAACGGAAATGAAGATTATTTTCCTGGGCATATCCTCTAACATATCCATATGCCGTTTTTTCAGCTACCGTACCAATCGTTCCTGCTCGATATACATAATCTTCACCAAACAGGACTTTTGTGTAATTATGAGCCTGCGGCTGATATTCACCCGAGAAGTTTAAGTCAATATCTGGAACTTTGTCCCCCTTGAAGCCAAGGAATGTTTCAAACGGAATATCATGTCCATCTTTCACATAGCTTACAGCGCAGTCCGGACAATCCTTATCTGGGAGGTCAAAACCTGACCCGACCGATCCATCATTAAAGAATTCAGACTTCTTGCACTTCGGACATACATAATGGGGAGGCAATGGATTCACTTCCGTTATTTCAGTCATCGTTGCCACAAAGGATGAACCTACGGAACCACGGGATCCAACCAAGTATCCATCATCAAGTGATTTCTTAACCAGCTTATGCGAAATTAAGTAAATAACCGCAAATCCATGACCAATGATACTCTTCAATTCTTTTTCAAGACGAGCTTCCACGATCTCCGGCAAATTTTCACCGTAGATCATCCGTGCTCTTGTATAGCTCATTTCCCGAATATCCTCTTCAGCACCCTCGATTTTCGGTGTATATAAATCATCTTTAATCGGTTTGATTTCATCAATTAAATCGGCAATTTTATTGGTGTTTGTTACAACAATTTCTTTTGCTTTTTCTTGCCCAAGGAACGAGAAGCAATTCATCATCTCATCTGTTGTACGGAAATGTACATCAGGCAAGCTGTGGCGATTTAGAGGGTTTGCTCCCCCTTGTGAATTGATTAATATTTTTCGATAGATTTTATCATTTGGATTCAGGTAATGAACATTGCCTGTCGCCACAACTGGTTTGTTTAATTTCTCTCCCAGCTTTACAATATTGGCGATTATAGATTCAAGAGCCTTATCGCTTTGAACCAGTTCCATTTCGATAAGAGGAGCGTAAACTTCTTTTGGATGCACCTCAAGATAATCATAGAATTCAGCGACATCCTCTGCCTCTTCAAATGATTTTTGCATCATATTTTCAAATACTTCGCCGCGATCACAGCCGGATCCAACCAAAATCCCTTCTCGATATTGCATAAGGACGGATCTTGGAATCCTTGGGACACGGTAAAAATAATCAATATGAGCAATGGAAACAAGCTTAAATAAATTCTTTAAACCTTCCTGTGTTTGCGCGAGTAATGTGCAATGATACGGACGCGCTCTCTGGAATGCCTTTCCTTTTCCCATATTGTCATTTAATTGATTATGATTCGTAATGCCTTTTTCATTGGCATCCTTTAACATTTTCATTAACAAATGACCGGTTGTTTCAGCATCATAAATCGCACGGTGATGCTGAACAAGCTCAACATCAAATTTTTTCGCCAAATTATTCAGGCGGTGATTTTTCAAATCCGGATAGAGGAAACGAGCCAGCTCCAATGTATCTATGACCGGGTTGGTGGCTTTACCAAACCCAAGCTTTTTATAACCCATATTCAAGAAGCCCATATCAAAGCTCGCGTTATGCGCAACAAAAATTGCATCCTCAGACCAATCCCTGAACTTCGTCAAAACTTCATCGACTTCAGGAGCATTCTCTACAAGGTCATCGGTAATCCCTGTTAAATTAATGGTTGTAGATGATAATTTATGATGTGGATTGGCAAAAGACTCAAAGCGATCAATAATCTCACCATTTTTCATCTTAACTGCCGCAAGCTCGATAATGGTGTCATATATGGCAGAAAGTCCTGTTGTTTCCACGTCAAATACAACATATGTGCTTTCTTCCAAATTTAAATCTGCCGTATTGTAAGCAATCGGCACGCCATCATCCACTAAATTTACTTCTACGCCATATAAGATTTTAATATTATTTTTCTTTCCGGCAGCGTAAGCCTCAGGGAATGACTGTGCGACCGCATGATCTGTTATAGCAATCGCTTTATGTCCCCACTTAGCTGCCTGGGACACTAGTGTAGAGACAGGTGTAACAGCGTCCATTTGGCTCATTGGTGTATGCAAATGTAATTCAACACGCTTTTCATCTTCGGGTGCTGTATCCTTACGATTTTTACCTGCTATTTCATTAATATCATTTGCAATCATTACTAAGTCACGGACGAATGTATCATTTTGTACACTTCCTTGTACACGTACCCACATACCTTTTTTCACACGTGCCAATTGGCTTGCGTCTTCTCTGTCGCGTGAGAACATTTTAACAAGAATGCTATTTGTATAATCCGTAATTTTAAAGGTTAATAAGGTGCGTCCGCTCTTTAACTCTCTTGTTTCAGCATCGAAGACATACCCTTCAACGGCAATTCGACGTTCTTCTTCAACTATCTCATCAAGTGTCTTAAAATCAGCATCCGGCTTGATTTTGTACCCGATAACCAATGGGCCTTCAGGTACTCCGCCATCATCCTTAGCCTCTGCGGCCTTCTTCATATCCTGAACTGCCTGCAGAGCTTTTTCTTCATCTTCTATTTGCTTTTGCTTTTTAAATGTCTCCATTGCCTCACTGTATGCATCTTTATCTACAATGGCATCGAGCTGCAATGGCGGAAAACCAAAACGCTGATAAACTTCTGAAATTAAGCCGGTATATTTCCGTTTAAGCTGGCCGGCCTCTGCATCGTTACGAGCAGTTACAATCAGCTTATTCCCTTCAACCTTTGGAGCTTGTCCATGCAATAATTCCAGAATTGCCGGAGAAATTCCATCGATTTCGCTAATACAGTTTTTCCAATAATCCGTAATCAATTCATTCGTGATGAGTGGATTCCTAACCTCAACTGAATACCCGACAGTGGCTATTGGAGAAAAGACCTGCATTAATTGTGTCGTAAATCTGGTCCAAATACTGCAAGGAA
Organism: Bacillus sp. FJAT-27986; assembly: GCF_001685035.1. Taxonomy (NCBI): domain Bacteria; kingdom Bacillati; phylum Bacillota; class Bacilli; order Caryophanales; family Bacillaceae; genus Bacillus; species Bacillus sp. FJAT-27986. The sequence goes on from NZ_MAYV01000001.1 coordinate 283,642, forward strand.
TTATATGTTCAAATCTGAAAAAGAAATGCCATTTGCGGGCAACTTTTTCAATGATTACTTTATCGATTTCCGCATTAGAAAAATGCACAACAACCGCATCTTCCGTCAGCTGAAGTTGCTGGAGCAACGTTCTGAATTTATCTTGTTTAATACGAGAATTCTCTTCCATTTCTATCTCTCCCAAACGTCATTCTCCTTTTCCGTCTTGTAATTATAACACAACTCTTTTTTATTCAAATCCCTTCTTGCAAAGATTAATGTTTTCATCAATTCAGAAAACACCTTTAGCCATACTTATTAAAAACCGGTGTTGGGAGTAAAAAGCATTATCCAAACCTTAAAACAACTATCAAAAAAAATCGGCACGTAAAAAACAAGCTCTCCCCATTGCAAAAGGGAGAGCTTGTACTTTAATATTTTACAGGATTTCGTTTAATCGACCAGCAAGATCAGTAACAGGCACTTCAAAACTTTCCCCTGTTCGTCTCACTTTAACTTCTACGATTCCTTCGGCAGCTTTTTTACCAACTGTGACTCGAACAGGTAGTCCAATTAAATCAGAATCAGCAAATTTAACACCTGCACGTTCATTACGGTCATCCATTAATACATCATATCCAGCTTGCATAAGCTCGTCATATAATTTCTCACCTAGATTCCGTTGATTTTCATCCTTCATATTAACTGGAATAAGATGCACTTGATATGGAGCTATATTAGCAGGCCACATTAAACCTTTTTCATCATTAAATTGCTCAGCAATCGCCGCAACGGTTCTGGATACTCCAATTCCATAGCAACCCATAATCATCGGCTGACTGCGACCATTTTCATCCAAGTACGTACCGTTCATTGCTTCACTGTATCGTGTTCCTAACTTAAATACATGACCCACTTCTATTCCTTTAGCAAACTGAATGGTGCCTTTTCCATCTGGAGAAGCATCACCAGCCTGTATAAAACGAAGATCTTCATATTTCACATTAGTAAAATCACGGTCAGGATTTACATTAATGTAATGTATCCCTTCTTCATTGGCTCCACAAACCGCATTTTCCAAAACTTCAACAGCGAAATCAGCAATAATTGTCACGCGGTTTTCATCCACTCCAATTGGTCCAATAGAACCAACGCTGCAATTCAGTATATCCTGTGTCTCCTCCGGACTTGCAGGTTCAACGATTGTAGCATTAAAGATATTTTTTAGTTTAATATCATTTAATTCATGATCTCCTCTGATCAATACAAGCACAAACTGATCGTCCACTTTCCAAAGAAGTGATTTAATACACTTATCATTAGTTGTATTTAAATATCTTGATACTTCTTCGATTGTTTTTTGATCAGGTGTTGATACTTTAGTCAGTTCTTTAAGCTCTTCACCTGTTTTTACAGCCGTGTTAACAACAGGTGCCATTTCAATATTAGCTGCAAAGTCAGATGTATCCGAATAAGCGATTGTGTCCTCACCTATTTCAGAAAGCACCATAAATTCATGTGTATCTTTTCCGCCCATAGCTCCAGAATCTGCTATAACCGCTCTGAAATCAAGACCACAACGGCTGAAAATATTGGAATAGGCTGTAAAGATACGATCATACACTTCATCCAGGCTTTCCTGGCTGGAATGGAATGAATACGCATCCTTCATAATAAATTCACGGCCGCGAAGCAAACCGAAACGGGGACGCTTCTCATCGCGGAATTTTGTTTGAATTTGATAAAGAGTTAGAGGTAAACGCTTGTATGATTTCACCTCATCACGAAGTAAGCTTGTAATGACTTCTTCATGGGTTGGTCCCATTGCAAATTCACGATTATGGCGGTCATTCATTCTCATTAACTCAGGACCATAAGAATACCATCTGCCGGATTCCTGCCATAGCTCTGCCTGCTGCAGTGTCGGCATTAGTAATTCTACCGCCCCTGCGCGCTCCATTTCTTCTCGAATAATTTTTTCAACATTTTGAATTACTTTTAAACCAAGTGGAAGATAACTATATATTCCACTTGCATTTTGGCGCATAAATCCGGCACGAAGCAATAATTGATGACTTTTTACTTCAGCGTCTGATGGCACCTCTCTTAATGTTGGAATCATCGTCATACTTTGTCTCATATCTATTCACCTTTCTATCCAAATCACTTTACTTAATGTATAGCAGGAGCTTAACACGTGTTTAACCCCTGCTACTGACTATTTTAAAAGAAAAATCGCTGTATATCATTCCAGGTGACGACGATCATTAATAGCATCAATAAGGCAAATCCAATAAAATGGAACATACCTTCCTTTTGCTTATCAACCGGTTTCCCTCTAATTGCTTCAATTGCAAAGAATAACAGCCTTCCCCCATCCAACGCGGGCAACGGCAAGAGATTCATAATCCCAAGGTTAATACTTAAGACCCCTGCCCATTTTATCAAGTAAAAAATACCTGATTTTGCTACCTCTTCTGTGGAAACATATATACCCACAGGACCCGATAATGCATCTATGGAGAATCCTCCTGTGATTAAATCACCAAGTACAATGAAAATTTGTTTAGTCCATAAATACGTTTCCGTAAATCCATAACCAATCGCTTTGATAAAGGATTTCTCCGTCGGAGCATAGACCCCTATGATTCCCCGTTTGCCGGCTGAATCATCCACCAATTTAGGTGTGACATTTATCTCCTTATTTTGGCCATCACGTTCAACCTCAAAAGTCAGTTGATTATTGGCATTCTTTTGAATAGTTGATTGAATATCACTCCATGAATCAACTTTTTCGCCATTAATGGAGTGTACGATATCTCCTGCCTTAAGGCCAGAGCTAATAGCAGGTCCATCTTCTGTCAGTTTGCCAAGCTTCGGCTCATCGACCACAACACCTTGGGCAATCCCAATAATCATGAATAACAGAGCCGCTAAAACAAAATTCATCATCGGTCCCGCAAAGATTGCCATCGCTCTTTGTGGTAATGTTTTAGAATTAAACTGGCGGTCATATGGTGCAATTTGAAGCTCAAGGCCATCTTCTACCATTACCGCTTTTGGATGAACCTTAAAGGTTTGGATAGTTTCATCATTTCCATCTTCATATCCACGGATGATTAACTGATGATCCAAATCCGCTTGTTCCACTTCAATAATTCTTGCTTCAGGATATTTATCCTTGTTAGTGACAATGATTTTGTTAATTTCCTGATTTTCGTTAAATAGTACCCCAATTCGGTAGCCTGGTTTCAACTCAACTGTTTCTGCGTCTTCACCAGCCATCCGTACAAAGCCTCCTAGCGGAAGTAAACGAATGGTATAGACCGTTTCATTCTTTTTTATGGTGAAGATTTTCGGACCCATACCGATGGCAAACTCTCGACAGAGTATACCAGCTCTTTTTGCAAAGATTAAGTGGCCTAATTCATGAAAAAACACTAATCCTCCAAAAATAAGTATAAACGCTAATATTGTTTCCACTTAATCGACCATCCCTTTTAATATAGTGACTCGATATACCTTCTTGTCTCCTGATCGACTTCCTGTATAGTCTCGAGTTCAGGATTTTTGATTAGCTGATGACGCTCCATAGCTTTTTCCACCAGTGCCTCAATTTCCAAGAATGGAATCTTGCCCTGTAAGAACAATTCGACAGCCACCTCATTGGCAGCATTTAAAACAGTCGGCATTGATCCGCCAATTCTTCCGGCATTATAAGCGTATTGTAAACATGGATAGCGGTCAAAGTCCATCTTTTTAAAATGTAAAGTTGCCGCTTCTGCTAAATTAAGTCTCTTTGAAGAGATAAGCGGTAACCGATCCGGATAAGAAAGAGCATATTGGATAGGAACACGCATATCTGGGGTCCCTAGCTGTGCCATCACACTTGAATCGTGGAATTCCACCATGGAATGGATGATGCTTTCCTGGTGCAATAGGACATCAATCTGGTCATATGGCAAATTAAACAGCCAATGGGCTTCAATCACTTCAAGTCCCTTATTCATCATTGTGGCAGAATCTATTGTTATTTTTGCGCCCATGGACCAATTAGGATGATTGAGTGCATCCTTTACTGTAACATTCTTTAACTCATCTCTTGTTCGGTCTCTGAAGCTTCCGCCAGATGCTGTGATAATCAAGCGTTCAATATTTTTAGCCTTTTCACCCTGTAATGCCTGGAATATAGCAGAATGCTCACTGTCAACCGGCAGTATAGGCGTTTGAAACCTCTTGGCAGCCTCCATAACTAAATGTCCGGCTGTCACCAATGTTTCCTTATTAGCAAGGGCAATTTGTTTACCAGCTTCCATTGCCTGCATGGTAGGAATTAAACCAATGCTTCCCATCACGGCATTCACTACAATATCTCCATTTACATAAGTAGCTGCCTCTATTAAGCCGTCATGTCCGTATACAATTTTCTTACCCGGATATTCCGTCTTGAGTCTTTCTGCATCTTCTTTTAGCTGTACACAAATCAGCTCGGGCTGGAATTCCTGAATGATTTTCCGAATTCCGTCCACATTTCTTCCGCCTGAAACAGCTGTTAATTTAAATTCCTCTGGATGATTGCGTACAATATCTATCGTTTGCATACCGATAGACCCTGTAGCCCCTAATAAAATGATCCTTTTCAAATTAAAGCTCCTCCCCCAGCAATTGTATAGTTACGTTTAAAAAATGAAGAAATGCAATATGGGAAGAATAAAAATCAAACTATCAAATCTGTCCAAAATTCCTCCATGTCCCGGTAAGATATTACCGGAATCCTTAACACCATAATGCCTTTTATATGCAGATTGTACAAGATCACCCAACTGCCCAAAAATCGAAATTAATAATGCCATTATAATCAGCTTACTTATATTGTAGTCCAAATTAGAGAAAAAATAGAACAGAATTGCAACAACTAATGCACTTCCAACTCCACCAAGGAATCCTTCTACAGTTTTATTTGGACTGATTTCCGGCCATAGCTTACGTTTTCCTATAGATCGCCCTACAAAATAGGCACCTGAATCAGTAACCCATATCGTAATTAATACAAAAAGTATTGTTAAGAGGCCGTTTTCAACATCTCTTGTCCCAAAAAAGTAATAAAAAGCTACACCTATGTATAGAGAAGACAACAATAGAAAAGCCGCATCATCAAACGTAAAAGCATTTTTAGAAATTACCGTAATCACTAATAACAAAAATGCAATGATAATAACTATATCCATTTTATCGTATTGAATCATATCAAAGAAACTACTGTAACGATCAGGTATCAATAAAACCCATACTAATAAAAACGATAGTAACGATGATATCGTCATTAGCGGCATTTTCTTCATCTTAAGTAGTTCATATAATCCAATTGTCGCCATCGCATAGATTAAAATAAGAAACGGAATATTTCCATAAATTAATATCGGTAAAAATAATGCAATCGCGACTATCGCAGTAATGATTCTTTGTTTCATCCTAAAACCCCTGCCTTCCTCATTATACGCCGCCGTATCTTCTCGATCTGCCTTGGAATTCTTCAATCGCATTGAGCAATTCATGGTCATTGAAGTCCGGCCACAATACATCTGTAAAATAAAACTCCGTATAGGCTAATTGCCATAACATAAAGTTGCTTAGTCGAATTTCGCCGCTCGTTCTGATTAATAAGTCCGGATCCATCAGCTGATTGGTCATCAAATACTCAGAGAATCGTTCTTCTGTCAAATCGCTTTCTTCCAAACGACCATCTTTCATATCAGCTGCAGCTTTTTTTACACCTTCGAGGATTTCTGCACGGCTTCCATAATTAAGAGCGAAATTTAAAATTAGACCATCATTATCTTTAGTTTGATCTAATGCTGTAGTGACTGCATTGACAGTATGCAAAGGCAGCCTCTTTTGATCACCCATAATTTGCACCTTAACATTTTCCTCCATTAATTCCGGCAAAAACGTTCCTAGAAATTCTTCGGGTAATTTTAACAAATAATCTACTTCATCTTTTGGACGTTTCCAATTCTCAGTAGAAAAGGCATAAACCGTTAACACCTTAGCTCCCAATTCATTAGCTAATTTAGTCGTTTTACGCACGACCTTCATACCCTCATGATGTCCCGCTACTCTTGGCAGTGCTCTTTTTCTTGCCCACCGGCCATTCCCATCCATAATAATGGCAATATGGTCTGGTATTTTATTTTGTTTTACCTTTTCTATTCTTTCTGGTATAGAATACTGTTTCCCTTTTTTCTTAACTATCTTCCATCCAAACATTATTTTTCCTCCAAAAGGAATTAATCTTCCCTGCTTATGTATATTTGATCATTTAGCCTTAGTACAAATTCCATAACCTATCATACCACATTTAATTGTCACAAACATTTCTGTTTGTATGTTTGTTTCCTGGCAGCTTTATGGATTTCTAACAGTTAACCTTTTTAGACACACTGTATGATTCTGTTATTAAATAATTTCGTCACCTAATACGTACTAGGTGTAACAAAAAAACCCCTTTAGATAAAAGGGGCTTTATGATATAAAAATCAAACTTCCATGATTTCCTTTTCTTTATCTTTAGCAAGAGCATCGATTTTCGCGATATGATCATCCGTCATTTTTTGAACGTCATCAGAATATCCACGAAGTGCATCTTCTGTAATTTCCCCGTTTTTCTCTAGCTTTTTAAGGTCATCATTACCATCACGGCGTACATTACGAATCGCAACTTTCGCTTCTTCAGCTTCCTTCTTCACTTGTTTAACAAGGTCACGACGACGTTCTTCGGTTAGTGCAGGAACACTTAAACGAATAATATTACCATCGTTCACTGGGTTAAGTCCAAGATCAGATTTCAGAATTGCCTTTTCAATATCACCAAGAATGGTTTTGTCATAAGGTGTAATAACCAGCATACGAGCTTCCGGAACGTTGATTGACCCAAGCTGATTTACAGGTGTAGGTGCTCCATAATAATTTACAGTCAATCTGTCTAAAAGGGATGCACTAGCACGACCTGCACGGATAGAGGCTAATTCTCTGGAGAATGCCTGAATTCCTTTATTCATCTTTTCCTTCGTATTGTCTATAACTTGTTTTGCCATTATTCTTTCCCCCTAACAATAGTACCTATAGTTTCACCCATAACGGCACGTTTAATATTTCCTTCTTCCATTATTGAGAAGACAATTAGTGGAATGTCATTATCCATACATAAAGATGATGCTGTGGAGTCCATTACAGATAAACCATCCTTAATTAAATCAAGATAAGAAAGTTTATCATATTTAACGGCAGTGCTATCTAATACAGGGTCTGCACTATATACACCATCAACATTATTTTTACCCATAAGAATGACATCTGCTTCTATTTCGGCAGCCCGTAAAGCTGCTGTCGTATCTGTAGAGAAATACGGATTTCCAGTACCTGCAGCAAAGATAACCACACGTGTTTTCTCTAAATGGCGGATTGCTCTGCGACGGATATAAGGCTCAGCTACTTGTCTCATTTCAATAGATGTTTGGACACGTGTCTCAATCCCTTGTTGTTCCAAACTATCCTGAAGCGCAAGTGAATTCATGACTGTTGCAAGCATTCCCATATAATCGGCAGTTGCACGGTCCATTCCAAGTTCACTGCCTGTTTTACCGCGCCAAATATTTCCGCCACCAACCACTACTGCGACTTCTACACCAAGCTCCGCAACTTCTTTCACTTGTTTAGCAACTGAAAAAATTATGGTTGGGTCAATCCCAAATCCTTGAGCACCGGCAAGTGCCTCTCCACTTAACTTTAATACAACTCTTTTATACTTTACGCTGCTCATAGTAACCTCCACCGTCATTAGTTATCGATCTATCACAAGCTTTAATAGTCGATATCCTCATCTAATACTCTGTTTATTTTAAGGAAATGTATTCTTGAAAAATAGGGAACACAACGTGTCCCCTATTTTTATGCTATACACATGTAATTAGATTAGTCTTTTTTAATTTGGCTCATTACTTCTTCAGCGAAGTTATCTTGTTTCTTCTCGATACCTTCTCCTACTTCGTAACGTACGAACTCAACGATTGTAGCGCCATTTGCTTGTACAAATTGACCAACTTTTTGATCTGGATTTTTAACGAATGTTTGATCCAGTACACAAATTTCTTCAAAATATTTACCTAGACGGCCTTCAACCATTTTCGCAACGATTTTTTCAGGTTTTCCTTCGTTTAATGCTTGTTGTGTTAGAACTTGACGCTCATGTTCAACTTCTTCAGCAGTAACTTGGTCACGTGATACGTATTTAGGGTTTAAAGCAGCGATGTGCATAGAAACATCTTTCGCAACCGCTTCTTCAGTTGTACCTTCAACGATAGTTAATACGCTGATACGTCCGCCTTGGTGGATGTAAGCTCCGAAAGCTCCGTTTTCAGGTTTTGTTTTGATTTCAAAACGACGAAGAGTGATGCGCTCACCAATTTTTGCAATAGCAGCATTAATGTGGTCAGCAACAGTTGCACCGTTAGTCATTGTTTGAGTTAAAGCTTCCTCAACATTTGCAGGTTCATTTGTTAAAAGATGTGCAGCCAATTCTTTTACAAGAGTTTGGAATGCTTCATTTTTAGCAACGAAATCTGTTTCAGCATTTACTTCAAGGATAACTGCTTTATCGCCTTCAACAACGATAGAAGTTAAACCTTCAGCAGCAATACGATCGCCTTTTTTAGCCGCTTTCGCAATACCTTTTTCACGAAGGTAATCGATTGCTTTATCCATGTCACCGCTTGTTTCTTGTAGTGCTTTTTTGCAGTCCATCATACCTGCACCAGTTTTTTCACGTAATTCTTTAACCATTTGAGCAGTAATAGCCATTTGGTCTTCCTCCTTTATATCATCCGATAAAATCAGTATGTAGCAGTGTGCGAATCCGTATACACCACTCTATTTTATTTCAAAAAAAGGTGATAAAAGGCACTGTCCTCTTATCACCTTTAAAAAATCAATTAAGCATTTTCAACTGTAGTTGCTTCTTCTGCTTCAACAGTTTCTTCAACTACTGTTTCTTCTGCAACTGGAGCTGTTTCTTCACCTTGTTTACCTTCAAGGATAGCATCAGCCATTTTACCAGTAAGCAATTTAACAGCACGGATTGCATCATCGTTTGCAGGGATTACATAATCGATTTCATCCGGATCACAGTTTGTATCAACGATACCTACGATTGGAATATTCAATTTATGAGCTTCCGCAACAGCGATACGCTCTTTACGTGGGTCAATGATGAACAATGCATCAGGGATTTGTTTCATATCCTTGATACCGCCTAAGAATTTTTCAAGACGCTCTTGTTCTTTTTTCAATTGAATAACTTCTTTTTTAGGAAGAACTTCAAACGTTCCGTTTTCTTCCATTTTTTCGATTTCTTTAAGACGTGCAATACGTTTTTGAATTGTTACGAAGTTTGTTAATGTACCACCTAACCAACGTTGGTTAACATAGTACATACCAGCACGGCCAGCTTCTTCTTTTACAGAATCTTGAGCTTGCTTTTTAGTACCAACGAAAAGCATAGTACCGCCATCAGCAGCCAAGTCTCTTACGAAGTTATAAGCTTCTTCTACTTTTTTAACCGTTTTTTGAAGGTCAATAATGTAGATACCATTACGCTCCGTGAAAATATATTTTTTCATTTTTGGGTTCCAACGACGAGTTTGGTGCCCGAAGTGTACACCTGCTTCAAGCAGTTGTTTCATTGAAATTACAGACATGTTTGTTCCTCCTATGTTTTGTTTTTCCTCCGCTCAAATCATTTTCAGGCTGAAACTGTAGGTTTACAGCACGATCAGTCCAAATCCTCAAGCGTGTGTATTAACACCATGTCATAATATAGCATAATCTCAGCATACAATCAAGTCTTTTTACTTTACTTTTGATTTAATTTAAATAAAAGGTCAATTTCTGTTTTGCCACGGCCCATTTTTTTTGCAATTTCCTCAATTGTTTTCCCTTGATTCTTCATATTCTGGGCCTCAGCCAATATAGGGACTCGTTCTAAATCTTGGTCGATAACATCTGATTCCGTTTTTTCTTCCTTAAGATGATTCGTAACGGATTGCCGGCTCGTATTTTCGTAGGCATTCCGTGCACTCTGCTGTCTATATCCATTTGGTAACCCTGTCATAGTGTGATCTATTTTCTCTTCTTGATCAGATAGCTTTCGAGGTCCTTCAGTGCGTGATATCTTACCAGTATCACCCACAAACAACTGTTTAATTTCATCGTTTTCTTCCTTCATTTCGATTATAAACGTATGGATTAGTTCCTCAACTTCTTTTTGATATTCTTTACATTCCTTCTCGAATTGAATAAGACGATTCTGCCTCAAATAAAGGATAACAATTGCTAAAACAGCCACCATATTGACCATGATGCTTACTATGAGTATAAATGTCATTTTGTCTCCTCTTACCCCGAAAAATCTATTCTCTTTCCCTTATAAGGTTGGGTTTCTGCTTGCGAAAAGGCAGAATGATTTTTAGTAGATTCATCATTCTGCCGCCGTTTTTCCTGCTGCCGGCCCTTGGAATGATTATTCCAATCAACCGAGCTATTCTTTTCTTGCCTAAGTACTGTTTCATTTTTTGCTCTTGTACTCTTTTTTTCCTGTTCGGAAGCATGCTCAATCAGTTGTTGACTACGATTCTGCAACAGCTCCTGGATTTTACCTGCATCCTGCGTTCTGGGTATTGCAACTTGCAATTCAATCGCTTTTAAACTCATGATTCATTGCCCCCTTTTAGAGCGGATAAACAGATATCTCGTTTCCCTTATCAGTAAATCTCACTGACTGGTAATTTTGATTCAGAGGCATGCTATACTTACCCATTTTTATATAAAGATTAGGGTAGCATGCACCGTTAATAATTAATTCCTCATCGATTTGCAGCTCATAATCTAACATTAATCTCTCTTGCTTAAGTTTTTTCATTTCATCCACTAAAAAATCTTTTGTTTTCCTTTGTTTTTCCAGCAAAAGAGCATCCTTTTTGTCATTCGATAACCTTGTTTTTTCTTCAAGCTTCACAGCTATATACGAGAGTTTCGAGAGTGTTTTTTGCATTTTTTGATAACGAGAATCCAAATCCTGCTTAATCATTTTAATTGCATCATTATTTCCGATATGTATTTCAGTACGTGTATAGTGTAAATTCCCTGCATCCATCAGTTCCACTCTCTTGCCAGCCCTTAAAACTCCGCCTATTAGATGTCCTTTTTTACAGGTAACAGATTTCATGGAAGTTACAAAACTATGGAGAATGGCATGTTGAATAATGATATTACCGCTTGATATTACATTTGCATAGTTTATGTATAAGGCGTATAGATCTCCGCCTGTTCGAATACTGCAATTCTTTTCCCCAGTAATTCCGCCCTTGACAAAAACCGAGCCGCCAACATTAATGTCTGATCCCTCAATCATACCGAAAACTTTTAAATCGCCACCGCACGAAATCGTATAACCGACGGGTATATTGCCCTCAATATACACATTTCCAACAAAATCAATATTGCCTACCTCCAGGCTCAAATCTCCTTTTACATAAAAAACAGGATTAACCTGTATAGTATGACCTACTATACTGATTTGTCCGTTAATCGTTGAATAGAGGCTTGATTCATGTTCAATGACATTGGGTCCCAATTTATAGACGGCTCTTTTGCCTGGTTTCGGTTTGATTTCATTTCCGAAAATATCCATTCCAAATAGACCATAAGTTGGTTGAGATGCAGCCGCAATTTTATCTCCTGTAGAGATGGATGGGATATCCATTACATTTCGGAAGTTAAACGGTTGCTCCCCTGTGTCTATTCCCTTTGTATATTCGAGTTTTAATTCTCCATCCTGTCCGTTTTCCGGTAATTTCCCTTCAGCAATCAATAAAGGAAAAACAACCTGCTCCGTATTCAGTAAATGTACTTTTGTTTCCTTTTTTATGCCAAAGATAATCGGCAAAGAAACAAGCCATTCATCTATTTGTCTATCAGAAACCGATTGTGCCTGATTCCCTATAGGTATAATCCAGGCCTTCATTTTATCTTGGGAAACCTCTAGTTTATATGGAAAATCCATTATTCCACTCCCAAACCAATAGCTTTAGCGGTAGATTGTTTTTGCTAATAACTCTTTTAATTTAAATAGTGCACGTGAATGTATTTGTGAAATTCTCGAAGTCGATAGCTTCAAAATGTAGCCGATCTCTGTAAGAGTCAGCTCCTGCCGATAAAATAAGTCCAACACTAATTGTTCTTTTTCACTTAGCCTATAAATGAGGTCTCCCATCTCTTTGAGCAATTCTTTTTTAACAAGGGCTTCTTCAGGAGATAGCATGCGCTCGTCTTTCACTGTATACGATTGCGCTTCCTGTTCCGAGTGAGTATCATGCGGCTGTTCATCCATTGATAAAATATTGGAAAAGAAATTCTCATTCGTGATTTTGACAACCTCATCCTCTGTAATCCCTAATTCTTCGGCAATTTCAACAGGTGTGATATTACGCATATTCTTCTGCTCTAACGCTTCTATAGTCGAATCTATTAATTTTGCTTTTTCTCTCGTACTTCTTGGCAACCAATCTTCTTTACGCAATCCATCTATAATGGCTCCCCTAATTCGAAAGGAAGCATAGGTCTCAAATTTTAAATCACGGGATGGGTCGAATTTTTCTAAAGCATCAAATAGACCCATATTCGCTAAACTTCTTATATCATCTCTATTCACATTTTTAGGCAGGTTCACTGAAATTCGTTGTACATGATAACTGACCAATGGCAAGTATTTTTTTGCCAATATGTCTCCAGCCTGCGCGTCCCGGCCTTCAAGCCATTTATGCCAATACGTCTGTTCTTCACCGGTATTCACTTGAGACATTTTGACCCTCCCCTTAGTTGGTTTATTATGGTAATTAAATTATAACAAAAAACAACAGATATACATCCGACAAATTTCCCTTAATTTCGCTCTTTACCGAATGAAAACTTAAATAGAGCAGGAACCCTGATTAACCGTACGAATGTGCAATATACTTGTAATCGGATTAAATTCAATTGTTCTTCCACTGTTTCCGCCAACATCTTCAGCAATTATCTGGATATGATTTTCCATAAGCTGAATTTTCACAGCATCTACATTTCGCGGTCCGATTCTCATCAGATCACTTCCTGAACTGAATTGAAACATTTGCGCTCCACCTGCAAGTTTTGCCTTGAGCAATTGACTTTTTATTCCCTTATTCTTGAATTGTTTAATAAGCTCTGGTATTGCAGTATCTGCATATTTTGCTTTATTAAATGTTTTACCTCTGGCAAGTGAGGAATCCGGCAGCATAACATGAACCATTCCTGCTATCTGTTGAGATGGGCAGTAAAGGACAACACCAACACAAGATCCAAGACCGGCTGTTCTAATAATGGAACCCTTATAAGCAAAATTCATATCTGCAATTCCAACGCGGATAATTTCCTGTTCGTGACGAGGATTCATTCCATATTCACTCCCAATGTGGAAAAGAGTGTATCAAATGATTCAGGATCAGGCAGTAAGAAAAAGTGCCCATTTACATCTTTTTCTTCTTTATTATCAGACGCGGTAAAATCCGTATCAATGATAATCGCATAATCGCCAACTTGGGAAAATTCCAGTAATCCATACCCGAGCAAGGCTCCCACCATATCAATCCCCAGCACAGGAACAGAAGGATATATTTTCATACCAGTAAAATCAGACAAGGAAGATAAATACGAGCCAGATAGAATATTGCCCATTTCTGTCAGGGCAGATAAAGAAATTTCATCATCCAATGAATGATCAAAGGAAATTTGATTGGAACCGGTCATTTGGTTAATAAATCTGGTTGCCTGCGATAAAGAAAGGATAAAATACATATTGCCGGTGATGTCACCTTCTATTCTCATGTAAACACTGGCTACAACATTATCCGCTCCTCCTGCAAGCTCCATTGTTTCGTCAAATGTTGCAATTTTCACGGAAGGGACACTCATCATAACCGGTTTGTTCACTAATAGAGATAAAGCAGTCGCAGCATTACCTGCACCGATATTACCAATTTCCTTTAAGGTATCCAGTTGGAGATGTGTTATGGAATCCAGATATGACATGTCCTGCCCGCCTTCTTCCTATATAGATTGTGTTGTTCCAAGTACTTGTAAAATTCGTTCGAGTTTGATTAATATCAACAAACGTTTATCAACCTTAACAACGCCATTTATAAAATCAATCTCCTGCATACCGATAACTTTAGGCTGCGGTTCAATTAAATCAGCCGGAAACTCTAAAACATCCCTGGCTGAATCAACAATCAATCCCACTTCAAATTCATTAAAGGAAATAATGATAATCCTTGAAGACTCATCATATTCTTTTTGCTCTAGGCCAAACCGCATTCGAAGGTCAATAATCGGTGTAATCGTCCCTTTAAGATTAATCACTCCCATCACAAAGGGTTCTACACCCGGAACTCTTGTAATAGTTGATACTTTTTCGATAGACATCACATACTCGACAGGTATTGCATATTCTTTATTCACTAACTCAAAGACTATAACTTTCTGCATCTGTCTATTATCATTGTCAGCCATATAAACTCCTCCTTATCTTACAGCCCTGCTTACTTAACAAGAGAATTGCAATCTATAATCAATGCAACTTGACCATCCCCGAGAATCGTAGCTCCTGAAACAGCGAAGACAGAATTTAAGTAATTACCCAATGATTTTAAAACGATTTCCTGCTGACCAATTAATGAATTGACAACTAACCCGGCCATCTTGTCTCCATTACGCACAATTACTAATGACAAAAAGTCTTCCTCCTCCCGACAACCAGGGATAGAAAGAATTGAATGCAGATACACGAGCGGGATAATCTTACCTCTAAAGTCAATGACATCTTGATTATGTGATCTTAATACTTCTTCTCTTTGGACGATATACGTTTCAATTATGGAAGATAAGGGAATTGCGTACTTTTCATCCTGAACTGCAACTAGCATGACTGATATGATTGATAAGGTAAGTGGCAATTTCACAGAAAAAATAGATCCATATCCTAGGCGTGAATTAATAGACACACTTCCACCAAGAGATTCGATGGTATTTTTCACAACATCTAAGCCAACCCCCCTCCCTGATATATCAGAAATCTCCTTAACTGTGGAAAAACCCGAAGCGAAAAGAAGTTCGTTTTTTTGACGTTCTGTCATGATTTCAGCTTGTTCTTCTGTAATAATTCCTTTATCCACTGCTTTTGTTACAACCACATCTGTATTAATACCAGCGCCATCATCTTCTATTTCTATAAAAACGTGGTTGCCACTATGATAAGCCTTCAGGATGACTGTACCCTCTTCAGGCTTGCCCTTGTCCCGTCTAGCTTCCGGTGTTTCAATACCATGATCCAAAGCGTTTCGTAAAAGATGCAGCAGAGGATCACCAATTTCGTCAATAACAGTCCGGTCTAACTCCGTTTCCGCACCAATAATTTCAAGACGGATGTGTTTATTCAGATTACGCGCAAGCTGCCTGACCATACGCGGAAACCGATTAAAAACTGTTTCTACTGGTACCATCCTCATATTTAGGATTATTGTTTGCATATCACCAGAAATTCTTGTCATATGTTCAACTGTTTCAAACAGCTCTGCATCTTTTAAATCCTTCGAAATTTGTTCGAGTCTTCCGCGATCAATCACTAACTCTTCAAATAGATTCATTAATATGTCAAGGCGCTCAATATTGACCCGTATCGTCTTACTATGAGCCACTGCAGTATTAACAGAGGAAGCTTTTTCATCTTCCTTACCCTTTACCTGCTTTGTTGAATGCACCTGCAGCTGATTCGCATTTTCCAGATCCTTTGTGGCTTTATATTCCTGATTCTTAGATGTCTTATTCGGCACCAGCGAAACTCGTACAGACTCAAGCTCTGATACTTTTAAGATTCTCTGTTCGATATCTTTTGCAGATTGTTTTGATAGGATCGTTGCCGTAAACTCCTGCCCAATATCTTCTTCCTCAAGAACATCGACGGGAGGAACCGACTTAATTACTTCTCCCAGTTCAGCAAAAATTTCATAAACCATAAAAACACGGACTGCTTTTAAGATACAATCATCATTTAAAATTACCTTAACAGAGTAAGCTTTAAAGCCTTGGTCGATTGATTGTTCCATGACCGCCCATTCGTATTCGTCATAAATATCCGCACGGGATTCCATTTCTACCGGAGCACCAGGATGTTCTCTATCTGCAGAACCTATCATAACGATTTGACCTGCTACTATGTTTTCTAAATTTTCTATTGTTAAAGAGACATCTCTTTTTCCGTTTCCACCATCTGCAACCGATAAAACCATTGCTTCCAAATCATCAACAGCTAAAAATACAATGTCTAAAATGTCGGTATTAACTTTTATTCGCTGATTTCGGATCTCATCCAACACATTTTCCATTTGATGAGTTAATCGTGCTAAATCATCAAAACCCATTGTCGCAGACATTCCTTTTAATGTATGGGCTGACCTAAAAATTTCATGCACAATCATGACATCATCAGGATTTTTTTCGAGCTCCAATAATAGTTCATTACAAGTTTGTAAGTGTTCCTTGCTTTCTTCTATAAAAACCTCTAAATATTGATCTAAATCCAAGCTCATTTACCTTCACCTCTCACCCTTACAAATTTCATTCAATACTCCAGCTATATGACCTAGAGGAATTATTTCATCCACCAATCCCGTAGCGATTGCCGCTTTTGGCATACCATAGACCACACAAGTTTCTTCAGATTCAGCAATAATTCTGGACTTTTTAAACTTTCTTAAATTCATAATTCCCTTCGTACCATCTGATCCCATACCTGTCATAATAACGGCTACACATTCGTATACAGGGGGCAGTTCGGAAACTGAATCAAACAAGACATCCACCGATGGACGGTGGCCATTAACGGAATTAGTTTTATCCAATTTGGCAATCAGCACACCAGCTTGAACTGAAGCTTTTAAATGAAATCCACCAGGTGCAATATAGGCTGTTCCATTACATAAAATTTCTCCCTCTTCAGCTTCCTTCACAGTTATTTCTGACAACTCATTTAGTCTCTCAGCCAAGTGTTTTGTAAACCCTTCCGGCATATGCTGTACAATGAGAATAGGTACCGTATTCTTTTTAAGTAATGGCAATACGGTATACAGTGCTCGCGGTCCTCCCGTCGAGGTTCCGATACAAATAATTTTTTGGAAGGGAACATCCGTATTTTTTTCATTGACATTTTCAGTCAGATTCAGTTCCTGTGAAATTTCAGCGATTGGCGGCACATTCATCAGGCGATTATTTTGGTCAAACACGCTCATATTTACTTTGGCAGCCTCTTTCACTTTCTGAATCATTAGACTCTTAATTCTGTGTAAATCCTGTGAAAATGAACCAGAGGGCTTTTCGATAAAATTGACTGCACCAAGCTTCATGCTCTCCATAATCATATCTACACCCGATCTGTTAGTACCGGAAAGCATAACCACAGGCATTGGATTTTTTTCCATGATTACCTGCAATGTCGTTATACCGTCCATTACAGGCATTTCTATATCCAGTGTAATGACATCAGGTTTCAGCTTTTCCATTTTCAAAAGCCCATCTGCTCCATTTCTAGCAATGCCCACCACTTCAATTTGTTCATCTTCTTGTAAAAATTCAGTTATCAACTTTCTCATAAAAGGTGAATCTTCAATGATTAGAACTTTAATAGCAGCCAAATCTTAAGCCTGCCTTTCGAAAAGAAAATTCTTCATCTTTTTCATAAACGAAGCAGGTGAATTGCCCTCTTTATCCACGCTTCCCATATACTGAGCAATGATTTTGTTTAGTGCTTCACTAGATGGAGCCCGAGAATTCAAGAGGATAAATGGAATTTGTCTTATGACTGCTTTTTGTACCGTTTTATCATCTGGCAAAATCCCAAGTGCCACGATTTCTTTATGTAAAAACTGTTGCGCAGCTCTCGTTAAACGTAAAATGACCTCATTACCTTCTTTCCGGCTTGAAGCCCGGTTACAGAGAAGATAGAACGGTGCATCCGTTCTGCTAACAAGATATTTCATCATGGAATAAGCATCCGTTATTGCCGTTGGCTCTGGTGTTGTAATATAAATCAATTCATTCGCAGAAACGATAAATTGCAAGGATTGTTCTGATATTCCCGCACCCATATCCAAAATAATAAAATCATATTCTTCCAGAATGCTTTGAAATTGATGGCTAAAGTGAGCAAATTGTTTTTGATCCATTTTAAAAAAATTTGTTAAACCTGTACCCCCAGGAATATAATGGATTCCTTCAGGCCCAGCAGAAATAGCCATCCTTAGAGGGATCCCCTCATTAAAATGATTTGCTATTGTATATCTGCCCGTTTGGCCTATTAAGATATTGATATTTCCCATTCCTACATCAATATCTATAATCAATACTTTTTTATTTTGCTTAGCGAGTCCAATTGAAAAATTTAATGAAAAATTGGATTTACCGACTCCGCCTTTTCCACTTACAACTGCAATTACTTTGGCAGATGGCTCTTCTTTTTTATATTGTATCTTTTGTCGAAGCAGTTCCGCTTGGTCATACATATAAATGACCTCCACATACCATTTTGACAATTTTGTCCGGGGTGGCAGCAATAATATCATCGGGAACATCTTGTCCATTTGTCATATAAATAACTGGAACATGATGTTTAAGAATAAAATTCACCACGGAACCATGATAGGCAGTTTTATCTAATTTGGTAAAAATAGCTCCGTGAATGGGTATTATGGAAAACTGGTTATAGATCGCTGTCATATCAAACTCTTTGGAAGTAGCGGAAAGGACAAGATATGTCAGCATATCGATATTAAAATCAATCAGCCCTTTAAGTTCCTCAACAAATTCCTGATTTCGAAAATTTCTGCCTGCTGTATCTATAAATACATGATCGTAATGGGCAAAACGCTCAGCAGCTTGTTTAAAATCATCACTGTTATACGCCACTTCGACTGGTACTCTCAATATCTCTGCATATGTTTTCAATTGTTCAATAGCTGCGATTCGATAGGTGTCCGTAGTGATGAACGCAATTTTTTTATTATGCTTAATCACATATTCAGCTGCAATTTTTGCAATTGTAGTGGTTTTCCCAACACCAGTCGGACCTACAATATTTATATATTTTCTCTTAAATAATTGCTCACCATTAACGGCAAAATTCTTTAATTGTTCAAGTAAGTAGATATGGACCAGCTCTGATAGGTCCGCCTTAGTCATTTCAGCAGACCTTTGATTATTCCTCCATTTTCCCAATAGATACTCCAACAGTTTGTCGATTATATGCTTATCCAACTCCATTACAACAAGCTGATGGTGTAATTCTCTTAATGGATCTGGAAAGTGATTGTATTTGGATTCTAGTGATAACATTTGTTTCATATCGTGCAATTTTTTAAGTATTTCATTAGATGGGTTATCGATATCTTTTTTTGTTGAATTGGAAAATTGAACAGGTTGTTCAATTGATTCCTTTTTTATGGATGGAATCGTATCTTTATTTACCTTCGTGAATGTTGTTTTTTTACTTTCCACTGAATCGGTATCCAATGCGGCAATCACTTCAAATGATTTCTTTTTAAATAGACCAAGAATACCATTGCTATTGACTACTTTTGAATTTAATATGACGGCATCATTTCCAAATTCCGCCCGTATTTTACTCATCACTTCTTGCATGGATATCCCTGTAAACTTCTTCACATTCATTCAGCATTCACCACCCCTACACTTTGTACCTCTATATTTGCTTCCAATTCGTTATATGATAGCACCGGAAGCTGCGGGAAATATCTCTCTGTCAGCTGGCGCACATACATCCTTACAGCTGGTGAACATAACAATACAGGTGCCTGATCAAGTAAGGCATGCTCCTCCAGCTTTCCTGCTACTGATTCAAGGATTTTCTGTGAGTTAGTCGGATCTAGCGATAGATAATTACCTTGTTCTGTCTGTTGAACACTGTCGGCAACGATTTTTTCAACTCTTCCAGAAAGAGTTAACACTTTTAAATTATCACCCGTTACATATTGGTTTGTGATTTGACGGGCAAGTGCCTGTCTAACATATTCCGCTAAAATGTCAGTATCATTTGTCATCCTTCCAAAATCAGCTAAGGTTTCAAAAATAACTGGTAGGTTCCTAATTGAGACCTTTTCTCTCAATAATTTAGCCAGAACTTTTTGTATATCACCTACAGATAAAGGATTAGGCGTAACTTCTTCTATTAAAATTGGTGCAGACTCTCTGAGATGCTCAATTAATTGTTTTGTTTCCTGACGCCCAATCAAATCAGCTGCATTTGTTTTAATGACTTCAGTAATATGTGTGGAAACAACTGATGGTGGATCCACAACGGTATAGCCTAGCATTTCAGCATATTCCTTGGTCTCTTCCGTAATCCACTTGGCCGGCAGCCCAAAGGAAGGTTCTATCGTATCAATTCCTTCAATAGAATCATCATCCATTCCTGGAGCCATCGCTAAATAGTGATCTAACAAAAGCTCACCCCTGGCCATTTCAGCACCTTTAATTTTCAGCCTATATTCATTAGGCTTAAGCTGAATATTATCTCTGATTCTTACAACGGGTATAACAAGACCCAATTCAATAGCAAGCTGCCTGCGAATCATAACCACCCTGTCCAAAAGGTCTCCGCCCTGATTGGCATCCGCTAATGGAATTAACCCATAACCGAATTCAAACTCAATCGGATCAATACTGAGAAGACTAATGACGCTTTCCGGACTTTTCATTTCTTCCGCTTCTGCGGTATCATCTGGTTCCAGTTCAGAAACAGTGCTTTCTTTTTGTTGAATAGATGTAGCTTTATAAGCCCCCAAAGCCAATAGACCAGAAATAAATAATGTTAGAAAATTATTAATCGGTGTAAAAAGCCCTAATAACAGAATAGTTCCGGCAGCAATATACAGCATTTGTGGATAAGCAAAAAGCTGAGATGTAATATCTGAAGCAAGATTGCCATCTGATGCTGCTCTCGTCACGATAATACCTGTCGCAGTTGAAATCAGTAAGGCTGGCACCTGACTGACAATCCCGTCCCCTACAGATAAAAGTGAAAATTTCACAGCCGCCTCACCAAATGATAAATCCATTTGCATAACACCGATAATCATTCCGAATATCAGGTTGATTAAGACAATAATAATACTGGCTATGGCGTCACCTTTAACAAACTTGCTGGCACCATCCATCGAACCAAAAAAATCAGCTTCTCTCGACACCTTATCACGTCTGGTTCTCGCCTCTTGTTCAGAAATCATTCCGGCATTTAAATCGGCATCAATACTCATTTGTTTACCTGGCATTGCATCAAGCGTAAATCGGGCTGCCACCTCTGCTACACGTTCAGCCCCTTTTGTAATGACAATGAATTGAATAATGATTAAGATTAGGAAAACGACCAATCCAACGATCACTTGACCGCCAACTACAAAGTCACCGAATACATGAACGACTCCACCGGCATCCCCGTGTGTCAGGATTGCTCTAGTCGTAGAAATATTAAGGCCGAGTCTAAATAACGTGAGGAGCAACAGTAAGGAAGGGAAAATAGAAAATTGCAAAGGTTCCTGTGTATTCATTGAAGTCAATAATACTAATAAGGCAAGAGAAATATTGACCATGATTAAAAAACTTATCAACCATGTTGGTAAAGGGATAATTAACATGGCTACAATCATTATGACGGCTATTAAAACTGATAAATCTCTTGCTCGCATGCTACTTCTCTCCTAACGGGTAATTAATAGAACGTGAATCTATCAATATCTTAGATTAATTATGCTAACTATAATCAAACGGCAAAAATGATATCAGGCTAATCATATTTCCTACGACTTGCCTTTCAGTTTATAGACGTACGCAAGAATCTCAGCCACTCCTTTGTAAAACTCTTCAGGGATTGCCTGACCGATATCTGCCTGATTATACAATGCTCTTGCTAATGGTCTGTTTTCCATCATCGGAATATCATTTTCTTTAGCGACAAGCTTTATTTTCTGGGCAACAAAATCCAGCCCTTTTCCTACTACATATGGTGCATCCAGCTGATTTTCGTCATATTTTAAAGCAATCGCATAGTGGGTCGGATTCGTAATTACTACATCAGCTTTTGGTATCTCCTGCATCATTCTCGACATGGCCATTTCTCTTTGTTTTTGCTTGATTCGAGACTTTATTATCGGATCTCCTTCGATTGTTTTATACTCTTGTTTAATTTCCTGTTTGGACATTCGAATGCTCTTTTCAAAATCGAAACGTTGATAAAGATAGTCCAACAGGGCTAAAAACAATAAAGCTCCCGAAGCAAACAAACCGGTTTTGACTGTAATATCTGCAAGTGTAATTAAGGATGCCCCCATCGTTTTAGTTGAAAGCATCATAATTTCATCCAACCGCGACCAAATAGAATAAAAGGTTATAACTCCAATGACCGTAATCTTTAATATAGATTTGAGCATTTCGACGAGCGCTCTCATTGAAAAAATCCGTTTAAACCCTTTTATTGGGTCAATTTTTTCAAGCTTAAATTGTATAGTTTCGGTTGAAAACATGGCTCCTACCTGCGCAAAATTAGCGATAATTCCGGCTATAAAAGCCGCTAACATAATAGGTCCCAAGATAATAGCCATTTGTTTAAGAAGTTCAATAAGCATTAAATATAAATCCGCTTCTGAATATGAGAAGGTAGCAGATAGATTGATTGGATACTTAAAAATAACTAGTAATCTATCTTTTAAAAAACCACCTGCTATATATAAAATGAGAAATACCCCTAACAAAACAACTGCTGTATTGATATCCTGACTTTTGGCAAC
This sequence comes from Bacillus sp. FJAT-27986, assembly GCF_001685035.1. Classification (NCBI taxonomy): domain Bacteria; kingdom Bacillati; phylum Bacillota; class Bacilli; order Caryophanales; family Bacillaceae; genus Bacillus; species Bacillus sp. FJAT-27986. Next base: position 306,600 of record NZ_MAYV01000001.1, read on the forward strand.
CTGCCCTTTTTTCCTTGCATCCTGTCTTTTTTTAGGAGTAGCCTTCTCTGTTTTCTCCCCTGAAAAAAATTGCAAATCCAGTTTTAGTAGGCTCATTCTAACTTCCTCCAAGCAGATGCATAAGCGAACGCATTCCTTCCAATGTTGTATTCAAAAGCCCTTTTACCAGAAGTAAGATGGTTCCCATCGTAATAGTTAACAAAATTAAACTGACAAATATTTTGATTGGAAAACCAATAACAAATATATTCATTTGCGGCACCGTTCTTGCTACAATACCTAGTGCTATATCTACCAAAAACAAACTTCCAACAATTGGGATAGACATTTGAAAAGCAATGATAAATGACTGTGTAAAGAATTGAATCATCAATGTGAGGATTTGCTCATTTCCAAACGGAAGAAAATCTGTTGACAAAGGGATGAATTCATAGCTGTAAAAAATTCCGTCCAATAACAAATGATGTCCGTCAATCGCCAGCAAAAAAAGGAGTGCAAATGTATAAAGATATTGACCCATTAAGGGACTTTGAACCCCTGTCTGCGGATCAATGACATTAGCCATTGAAAAGCCCATCTGAAAATCAATGAATCCTCCGGCTGTTTGAACAGCTGAGAACATCATATACGCAAAAAAGCCAATCATTAATCCGACTAAGGCTTCTTTTAACACCAATAAAAGATATAAACCGTCAATTTCAAAGCCTGGAGAAGATACCGTATAATACATAATCCAGGCGAGCAGAGCACTGATTCCTAAGCGATGCTGTGCAGGAATCGTTCTATATGAAAAGATAGGCATTGTAATAAAAAAGGATGCAAGACGTACAAAAATCAATAAGTATACACTAAATTTGGGAACAATCTCTTCCATAGCCTATCCTACAAACTTCGTTAGATTATTAAAAATGTCAGCCGTGTAAGAGAGCATTTTACTCAGCATCCATGGCCCAAAAAATACAATGCCCAACAAAACAGCGACGATTTTCGGAATAAAAGCTAACGTTTGCTCCTGGATTTGTGTGGTCGCCTGAAAAATACTGACAATTAAACCAATCCCAAGAGCTAGGATCAGTAAGGGAGCACTTATGATTAATACAGTATAAATCCCCTTTTCAGCCAATGAAATTACTGCTTCTGATGTCATCTTTCTCTCACCTGCCTAAAAACTTTGTAATAAAGATTTAACAACTAAATACCATCCATCGACCATCACAAACAGTAAGATTTTAAAGGGTAATGAGATCATGACCGGCGGTAGCATCATCATACCCATGGACATTAGAACACTCGCCACAATCATGTCTATCACCAGAAATGGGATAAAAATCATGAAGCCAATTTGAAAGGCTGTTTTCATTTCACTGATCGCGAATGCAGGTACCAGCGTAGTTAAAGAAATATCTTCAATTGATTCAGGTGTATCCGCCTTAGAATATTCCAGGAATAGCTGTAAATCCTTTTGCCTTGTATGTTTACTCATAAACTCCTTAAAGGGCCCTGCTGCCTTTTCATATGCTTCTTCCAGCTTTATTTCATCCTTAAAAAGCGGTTGAAGCGCCTCATCATTCACTTCAGATAAAACCGGTGCCATTACAAAAAATGTAATGAAGAGCGATAATCCGATCAACACTTGTGTAGGGGGCATTTGCTGTGTCGATAAAGCTGTCCTTACAAAGCCCAGAACAATAACAATTCTTGTAAAACAGGTCATTAAAATTAAAATGCTTGGTGCAAGAGAAAGAACCGTTAATAACAGGAGCAGCTTAACTGATGTAGAAACGGTATCGGCATCCCCACTGCTAAAGAGAGTCATTAAGTCATTCATCTCGGTGTGTTCCTTTCTTGCTTATTTCTTTTGTAATCTGTTTGCGGTCTTCCTTTAGTTGTTTCAACTGTTCATTAAATTGACTTTTGAACGACTTCTCCGTTTGCCTGGAAGTTTTTATTTTCCATTTATCAATGAGCTTGCCTGCAAGGTCCATTGGGGCAATCTGAGTTTCTAATTTCTGATTATGTTCTTCAATTAGCTTGCTGTATTCTTCCTTATCATCAATCACATTGAGTAATTGAACCGAGTCTCCAACACCTACAATGTAGATTTTCTCCCCAACCCTTACCATCTGGACAGAGCGATTTCCACCTAACGGAGTCCCTCCCAGGTTTTCAATAGTTTGGCCGTGCTGATATCCACGATTCTTTTTATTAATGACGCGCAGAAGAATGTACATTAATCCAGCAACAAATAGTAGGGCGAATACCATTCTAAAGATATCTCCAATTGTAATTCCAATGTCATTTGTCTCATTTTCAGCTGAATCAGAGATACTGTTATTATTGGTCTGGTCGATATCCCCTGTCTCTGTCTTACGATCTTTAGTATTGTAATAACTGTCCACACTTTGGCTGCCATTGTCTGGCGCTGCATTTACTGCAATTTCTTTGAATGGTGCAGTAATGGCAAAACACAAAATGAAGAAAAGAATAACCTTTATATAGCTTGGCATCCGTTGCACGTTTACTTCCCCTCTTTACGATAAAGCTTTGCTGATTGCCTCCAAAACTCGGTCAGCTGCAAAAGGTTTTACAATAAAATCCTTTGCACCTGCCTGAATAGCATCAATAACCATTGCCTGCTGACCCATTGCCGTTAGTAAACTATCAATCATGCGGACACCTGTTTCAATTCCCTCATTAATAGGCGGACGTGACATTGGATTTGGAGGATCCTGCTCCGTTGCTGTAGAGGATAAACCGTATGGAAGTGACCCTCCATCAAGTGGGTTTCCGATAGCATCAAGTGCCTTGCCTATTAAACCTGTTCCTACTTTGATCTCGAGCGGTTTACGAGTCGCCTCGACAATAGAGCCGGGTGCTATCTCACTTACAACACTATAGGGCATTAAAATGACAATCTCATCCCGGAATCCTACTACTTCAGCCTTTACCTTGTTCTTTTTGCCGGTATGGATCAAGCATACATCTCCAATTGAGCTGGCCGGCCCCTGAGACTCAATCATAAGACCTACCACTCTTTTAATTCGCCCATATCTCTTAAACGTATCGAGAGTATCAATTTGATCTATTAATTGAGAGACTTTCATGAGAGGTCCTCCTCAAGGATTTCCTGAAGCTTAATTCTGATTTGTTCCAGCTGTTCATCCACACTTGCTACCAAACGTCCATTGGATGATTCAATTACACATCCATTTCCTTCTAACTCATCATTCGGATAGATATAAAACTCTGTTTCTCTTGGAAATAAGGACATTAATTCTTTTTTATGTGTTAAGACAAAAGAGTAATGAAGCGGAGGAATATGTAATTCAATATTTTTATATTCTCGCGCTTCCTTAATTGCTTTTTTCACAATAAATAAATAATCTTCCTCATTTTCGTCTAAGTGCTGATTCATAATTTTTTCAGCTACCTTTATTCCGAGGTTGAGGATGGTAAACTCAGACTTTTCCACAACAGATTGGTATTCTTTTTTAGCTTGGTTCATTGTCTCTTGTGCAAGGTTCAGCATGTGCTGATATTCTCTTTTTGAGTCCGAAGCACCCTGTTCCTTGCCAATGAGATACCCTTCCTGTCTGGCCTCTTCAATGAGAATTTGTTTTTCCTTATCCCATTGCTTTACTTCTTCCTGTATCTTTAGATAAACTTGATCAGCCTGTTTCTGAGCTTCTAAAACAATTGCCTCAGCTTTTTGATTAGCTTCCATCAAGAGCCGATTTAGATCAGAAGCTACTGACTCTTCTTGAAAAAGGGACTCATTCTGTTCATTCATTATTTTTTTAATCTGGATTATTTTCTTCTCTTGCATATGTGTTTCTGTATAATGGGACTTTATAATTCTAGACAATAATGTCATCTCCCCCACCACGGGCTAGGACGATTTCACCGGCATCCTCAAGGCGTCGAATAATCGCAACAATTCTTGACTGCGCTTCTTCTACATCCCGTAAACGAACCGGTCCCATAAATTCCATCTCTTCTGTAAATGTATCGACCATCCGTTTGGACATGTTTTTATAAACAATTTCCTTAACCTCTTCACTGGCGACTTTAAGAGACAGCATTAAATCTTCGTTTTCTACATCTTTAATCACCCTTTGGATGGCTCTATTATCCAAGGTGACAATGTCTTCGAATACAAACATTCGTTTCTTAATTTCTTCAGCCAATTCAGGATCCTGTATTTCTAAAGCATCCAAAATGGTTCTTTCTGTTGAACGATCAACGCCATTTAACACTTCTACAACGGCTTCAATTCCACCGGTTTGCGTATAGTCTTGCGTAACAGTAGCAGATAGCTTTCGTTCTAGAATTTGTTCTACCTCATTGATGATTTCAGGCGAGGTGCTGTCCATTAAGGCAATCCGTTTCGCTACATCTGCCTGCATATCCTGAGGAAGCTCTGATAAAATCTGTCCTGCCTGTCCCGCTTCCAAATAAGATAGTATTAAGGCAATCGTTTGAGGATGCTCATTCTGTATAAAATTCAGAATTTGACCTGGATCTGCTTTTCTAACAAAATCAAAGGGCTTCACCTGCAGAGATGATGTTAAGCGATTGATAATGGCCTGTGCCTGGTCACTGCCCAATGCTTTTTCTAATACAGTTTTGGCATAACCAATTCCACCCTGAGAAATGTAATCCTGTGCCAGCGCAATCGTATGGAATTCATCTACGATGTCTTCCTTCTCTTTTGGGCCTACCTTTCGTACGCCTGAAATTTCTAAGGTCAGCTTTTCAATTTCCTCTTCCGATAAATGCTTATAAACATTTGCAGATACATCCGGCCCCATTGAAATGAGCAGGACTGCAGCCTTTTGTTTTCCCGTTAGACCACTTTTTTTATCTCTGATAGACATGTCTTCTTACCCCCTAGTCTTCCGTAATCCATGATCTTAAGAGTTTCGCAAATTCATCAGGCTTTTCTTTCGCCAATTTTTCTAGTTGCTTTCTTTTAACAGTGGCTTCTGATTCTGCTTCGTCTTCAATATCGGCTACCAAAACAGGAGGGATCGGTTCTTCATATTGTTCTATCTCAATTTCTTTATTTTTTCTGGATTTGATAATAAAAATCAAAAGCAGAATAATCGCTAAACATAATACACCGCCAATTACATAAATCCACCACGGAGTACTGTTTTCCTGCTGTTCGTCAAATGTAACTTTCCCATTAAATGGCTGGATGGAAATCGCAATTTTTTCCTCTAATTGATCATCTGTTAGAGGATTTTCATTTTCTGATTTATCGATACTTGTTCGCACAATCGTCCCCAAAATATCTCTTATATCAGTTATTCTTTCTTCTGGGAGAGAGTTGGTGTCATTAGCATCAGGTGGTTCAACCATAACCTGAATCCCCAAATCTCTTACTTTGTATGGAGATTCACTAATCTCTTTACGTATTCGGTTAACCTCTGTGTTTACTGTTTCCTCAGTCTTCTCATAATCACCATTTCCATTTGATCCTTCAAGATACTGCGATCCCAGTGAGTCTGAAGGATCTTCAGTAACAGGTGTACCGCCTTCTGCTCCTGTTTCGCCTGTATAGGTCTCTGATAGTTTTTGGGCACTGATCGTCAGGCCTTCCATATTCTCTTCATCCACGGGTTCCACAAGATTTTCTTCTCTATTTTCTTGGGTAAAATCCACATCAGCTGTTACAGAAACAACAACTTTATCGTTACCCATGATCGTTCCAAGCATACTTTGAACTCTGCGTTGTATATCCTTCTCAATCTCTTTCTTTATTTCATTTTGGGATGCAAAACTATCCGTACTATTGCTGCCACTATTATTTAAATCAAAGTACTCAAAGTATTGATTCATAATGACGATATTATCTGTAGGAAGATTTGGGACGCTTTTTGATACTAAATGATATAAGGCTTGTATTTGCTTCTCTTCAAATTCCTGTCCAGGCTTTGTATTTAATACTATGGAAGCCGAGGCCTCCTCTTTTGTATCACTAACGAATACCCCCTTATCAGGGAGGGTGAGAATAACCTCAGCACCTTGAACTCCTTCTATCCCTTTAATAAGGCCTGCTATTTCATTCTGCATAGCATCCTGTTTAATGACATTAAATTCATTATCAGTCATACCAAAGCTTGCATTTTCACTGAAATATGAATAATCTATGCTTCCTGACTTCGGAATACCCTCTGCAGCAAGCTCAACTAGCAACGTATCTGCCATTTCACTTGGAACTAGTATCGTACTGCCATTATCAGCGATTTCCGACGTGATTCCTCTGCCATCCAGATTCTCTTTTATAGATCCAGTTTCTGTTGGTGAAAGATCACTATATAGAGGAACGAGCGTTGTTCTTGAAGTAAGAAAAACAACCGCTGCAGCAATTAGTATTACTGCAGCCATCATACTGATATAGAGTGTTTTCTGTTTACTTGAACGGCTCTTCCAAAAATCTTTTATTTGATTTCCAATTTTTATGAACGTTTCCTTCATCGTGATCCCCCGAACTTAGCTTTTGCATCAATATTAACGTCCACAGAGACTTCCCTGTCATATGTAGGGAATATTAATTTCGTTGGGACAATGCATATATTATTTTTCTACATGCTCATTCTCATTATTTCCTGATAAGCTTCGACTGCTTTATTGCGGACTTCCATAGCCGCCTGCAGCGTTATACTCGCTTTTTGGGATGTAATCATTACATTATGCAAATCAACATTTTCACCAAGTGCTAATTTTTGTGTCATCGTAGCTGATTCTTGCTGAGTCGTATTAATTTCTTCAATAGATTTCTTTAGGACGGACGCAAAAGATTTTTGAGATTCGTATGGTGTAGTATTGGGTGAGTTAGGTAGTTTTTGAGTAAAAATTGAAGAAACAGAGTTGTTTAATTGAATTGGTTCCATCCCTTATAGCCCCCTAATTTTATTTTCCTATTTCAAGTGCTTTCATCATCATCCCTTTGGATGCATTGAATACTGTAATATTCGCTTCATATGACCTTGTTGCACTGATTAAATCAACTGTCTCACGCAATGGATCAACATTGGGCATTTTAACGTACCCCGTGTCTGGATCAGCATCTGCATGGGCTGGATCATAGACCAGTTTATAATCGGGCTCCTCGATATAACCAGCTTCATTGGCTGCCTGATTGCCAGGGTCGTAAACCATATTGACATCTTCCTTAATCGCAGCAACTCTAACACCATTACCAACAGAAGAATTATTTGTTTTATTCATAGCTGTATTCAAAAAATTAGAAAACCCATTATCCTTTGTTTGCAATTCAATTGATTTCCTTTGATAAGGTTGCCATTCACCATCAACATACTTGCCTCTTGTTGTTTCAGCGTTGGCCATATTGGATGAAATCACATCCATACGCAGTCGCTGTGCTGTTAACGCACTGGATGTAATGTTCATGCCAGTGAACAAACCCATACCTACTTACCTCCCTGTATAACACTTTTTAATGTTTGAAAATTGCCATTCAGCCGTTCAATCAATGCATTGTAATAGATTTGGTTAGTAGCCAAATCGCTCATTTCACTATCCATATCCACACTGTTTCCTGTACTATTGTAATTCCGACTGTTACTGGTTACTTGAATGGCACTGCTTCCTGTTTTCTTAAATTCAAAGTGCCTGCTATCGGTTTTAAAGGATTGATTATTTATTTGTGCTGCTTGATCTAATTCAGATTTAAAACTCACATTTTTTGCTTTATAGTTAGGCGTGTCGACATTTGCAATATTTTGGGAGATAGCTTTTGATTTTAATGACGAGTAATTCAACCCTTGTTCAAGCAAGCTGACTGTGTTGGAAAAAAGCTTCATTTTATCACCCTTTCATACTTAGAGAGTTTTCCCTACTCTATTAGTTAATTCATTTTCTACGACAAATCCTTCTATATATTGAACATATATCCAATATACTACTATATTCACTATTATTTTACAGAGTAATATTACATATTTCTTTATTTTAAGTATAAATAAGACAAAATAGTCACATTTATAAATTATTTGTCATAATTTATATTAAAGAAAATTAACATAAAATGATAAGTACAATAGTCCTATTTTGACCAAGAGTTTTTGAATTTACCTGGCTATTTTCACATTTTGTTCAAATTTCAACTAACAAAAAAACGAACCCATTTTTAGGAGTTCGTTTTTTTTCATTACTAATAGAAGTAAATAAAGTAAGTTTGAAAACCCTTCATTGATTTCCCATTATTAAGTAATAAGAGTGCAATAACAATTACTATCAACATCTTACGTTAAATGATATTGTATTGATGTTAATTACAAGTCCAACCGACTTCTTTTATCCAGTAACAAAAAAACCGAAGTCACTTTTTGACTTCGGTCTTTCTATTTGCTGTATTAGCGTTTTAATCCTTCGAGCTCGTTTAAGAATTTAGCATTCAATACTTTGATATAAGTACCTTTCATACCTAAAGAGCGAGATTCGATAACACCGGCACTTTCTAACTTTCTTAATGCGTTAACAATAACAGAACGCGTAATTCCTACTCGGTCAGCTATTTTGGAAGCAACTAATAAACCTTCATTACCTTTTAATTCTTCAAAGATATGCTCAATAGCTTCTAATTCACTGTAAGATAATGAACTGATAGCCATTTGAACAACAGCCTTGCTTCTAGCTTCCTCTTCAATTTCTTCTGCCTTTTCACGCAAAATTTCCATTCCAACAACAGTAGCACCGTATTCACCTAGAATCAAATCATCGTCAGCGAATTTTTGTTCTACACGGGATAGAATTAATGTACCAAGGCGCTCACCGCCGCCTACGATAGGAATAATTGTAGTCCAGCCTGATTTAAATAACTCTTTGTTTTCTACAGGGAAAGCTGTATATTCGCTTTCAACATCAAGATTGGAAGATGTTTCTTTAATATTGAAAAGATTATTTGTATATTCTTCAGGAAATTGACGATCTTCGAGCATTTTTTTCATACGCTCATTTTCAATTTGTTGGTTTATTTGAAAACCAAGTAATTTTCCTCTGCGGCTAACTACGAAGATATTCGCCTGAATTACTTCGCTTAAGCTTTCAGCCATTTCTTTAAAGTTAACTTGCTTTCCGCCTGTTTGTTGCAGCATCGAGTTTATTTTTCTTGTTTTATTCAGTAAATCCATTGTTTACTTCCTCCTATAATGTCTTCTTTTATGGATATTTATCAAGTTTATTGAGTGAACAGGATAATGGAAAAGAGTAAAATGTAACTAATTAGTTGTACCCTTGAGCAATAATCTGAAACATCAAACTACTTATAATATAAACTCACTTAAGTCTTTATTTTTAGATATTGCGCCCAGTTTTTCATCCACATACTTAGGGGTAATCATAATATGCCCCATAGAAATTTCAGGAGCTTCAAATGATAAGTCCTCTAAAAGCTTTTCCATAATAGTATGTAATCTTCTTGCTCCAATGTTATCCGTGTTTTGGTTCACTTCAAAGGCAACCTCGGCTATCCTACGAATAGCTTCGTCTGAAAATTCAATTTCTATACCTTCTGTTTCTAATAATGCTATATATTGTTTAATCAAAGCATTGTCAGGTTCTATTAACACTTTATAAAAATCATCCACAGATAATTTTTTAAGTTCTACTCTGATTGGAAAACGACCTTGCAGTTCAGGAATAAGGTCAGAAGGCTTTGCAATATGGAAAGCACCTGCAGCAATAAATAACACGTGATCCGTTTTAACAGTACCGTATTTCGTTACGACTGTCGAACCTTCAACAACAGGAAGAATATCTCTTTGGACTCCCTCTCTCGATACGTCTGCTGAAGAGGCACCGCCGCTCTTACTCGCTATTTTATCGATTTCATCAATAAAGATGATACCAGTCTGTTCAGCTCGTTCAATAGCTACCTGTGTTACCTCATCCATATCAATCAATTTTTGCGCTTCTTCATTTGCCAATACCTTACGTGCATCTTTAATAGCTAGTTTTCGTTTTTTCTGCTTTTTAGGCATTAGATTACTGAATGCATCCTGCATATTCATACCCATTTGTTCCATACCGGATCCCTGAAGCATATCGAACATTGATGGAGGCTGTTCTTCTACCTCTACAGTAATTACTTCTTCTTCTAACTCACCTTTTAATAAACGCTCTTTGATTAATCTGCGTTTTTCATATATATTTCTTTCATCTTCCTGATTATCTTGATCAGATGGATTGGAAGTATCACCTGAACCGCCGAATATCATCTCGAAAGGATTTTTAAAGGAAGACGACTTTTTGCCTGAAGGTACTAACAATTCTACAATTCGATTGTTAGCATTTTCTAATGCTTTATCCTTCACTTCCAGCATTCTTTCTTCTTTTACAAGTCTAACAGAAGTTTCAGCTAAATCACGCACCATGCTTTCTACATCACGTCCGACATAGCCAACTTCTGTGAATTTTGTTGCTTCCACTTTAATAAAAGGGGCTTTAACAATTTTAGCAATTCGACGAGCTATCTCAGTTTTCCCAACACCAGTCGGTCCAATCATAAGGATATTTTTCGGTACAACCTCATCACGCATGTTTTCTTTTAAGAGACCGCGTCGATACCTATTTCTTAATGCTATAGCGACTGCTCTTTTAGCATCCGCTTGCCCAATTATGTATTGATCCAATTTCTCAACTATTTGTCTCGGTGTTAGATTTTTGATGTCCTGTTTCATTATGACCCTCCTTTGTTCATAGCTCTTCCAAAATAATATTAGAATTCGTATATACACAAATTTCAGATGCAATTGTTAACGAAGCATGAGCAATTTCTCGGGCTGTCATATTTTCACCGGAAAAACGTTTCAGGGCACGTCCAGCGGCCAGCGCATAATTCCCACCGGAACCAATCGCCAATATACCATCATCAGGCTCAATCACTTCTCCGGTACCTGAAATCAGCAGCATATGATTGGTATCCATTACGATTAACATAGCTTCAAGCTTACGTAAAACTTTATCGCTTCTCCAGGATTTAGCAAGTTCAACCGCTGCACGCTGTAAGTTTCCATTATATTCATGTAACTTATTCTCGAACATTTCAAATAATGAAAAAGCATCCGCAACTGAGCCTGCAAAACCGGCTAACACTTTTCCATTAAATAATTTTCTCACTTTTTTTGCAGTGTGTTTCATTACAACGGCATTTCCCATTGTTACCTGACCATCACCAGCCATAGCACATTCCCCATTATGTTGCACTGCAAAAATGGTAGTAGCATGAAATTGTTCCATAATACAACTCTCCCTTACTAAAATTAAGGCAAATATCTTTAAGCTCTCGGATGGCTGTTTCTATAAACTTCTCTTAGTCTTTCCTTACTGACATGCGTATAAACCTGCGTCGCCTGTATGGAGGAATGACCGAGAAGTTCCTGTACAGAGCGTATATCCGCACCGCTATTTAATAGGTGTGTCGCAAAACTATGCCGCAGCATATGTGGATATAGATGTTTATTAACGGAAGCTTTATCTATAATATTCGTTAAAATATACCGAACACCCCTTGGAGTTAAAGGGTTACCTCTTTGGTTAACAAACAGAAACGTGTGCTGTTGTGAAGATTTTTGTATCAATTCATTTCTGGGTCCTTCAATATATTCCTGCAATGCTTTTTTAGCATGTTCACCAAAAGGAATATAACGATCCTTCTTCCCCTTCCCATGAGCAAGAACAGTCATAAGAGAAAAATCCAAATCCCCCAGTTCCACACTGCAACATTCACTTACCCTCATACCTGTGGCATACAAAAGTTCTAATATAGCCAAGTCCCGCTTTCCTATGGTCGAAGTATGATCGATAGCTGAAAATATCGCTTCCATCTCTTCTTCATACATAAACCTAGGCAGCCTCTGTTCCTTTTTTGGCAATGAAAGCATTGCAAATGGATTTTCATCCACCATATTTTCCCTCATGAGAAACTTATAAAACGATCGTAAGCAAGATATTTTCCTGCTGATACTTCTTTTAGACAAATTACGTTCAGTGAGATTCGTAACATATAATCGAGCATCGGGATATGTGACTGTTTTCAAACTGGAAATAACTTGTTCACTCATGAACAAGAAAAATTCCTCTATATCCTGTTTGTAATATGCAATAGTATATTTTGAATAGTTTTTTTCGATTTGTAAATACTTTATATAAAATTCTAAAGAAGTTCCATTATTCAAAAAAGTCACTCCTTATCAAGGGCTACTAAATACTAACATATAATAGTAACCCTTGCAATTATTTTACAAACTATTCAAAAAGTTCCGAATTGTTTGTAAAGCACGTTCAGCGTGAGCTTCAGCTCGTTCTTGTTTGGATTTAATTTTCCTTCCTAAATCCGGGAATAAGCCAAAATTAGCATTCATAGGTTGGAAGTTTTTGGAATTGGTTGAGGTGATATAGTGAGCCATGCTTCCCATTGCTGTTTCCTGAGGGAAGGTTAATGGTTCCTGTCCTGAAGCCATCCGAGCTGCATTAATACCTGCAATTAAGCCTGACGCTGCCGATTCTACATATCCCTCTACACCTGTCATTTGACCTGCGAAGAATAAATTAGGCTTTTCTTTTAGCTGATATGTAGCTTCCAGCACTTTAGGCGAATTGATAAAGGTATTTCTGTGCATAACACCATATCTTACAATTTCAGCATTTTCCAGACCTGGAATTAATCTAATCACTTCTTTTTGCGGGCCCCATTTTAAATGAGTTTGGAAGCCAACAATATTATACAATGTTCCAGCTGCATCATCCTGACGAAGCTGCACAACTGCATACGGTCGTTTTCCCGTTTTAGGATTTTCTAGGCCAACCGGCTTCATCGGGCCAAACAGCATGGTTTTCTTTCCTCGCTTTGCCATCACTTCAATAGGCATGCATCCTTCAAAGAAAATTTCCTTTTCAAACTCTTTTAACGGAACAGTTTCTGCTTCAATTAGCGCGTCATAAAAAGTATTAAATTCCTCTTCAGTCATTGGGCAATTTAAATAAGCTGCTTCCCCTTTATCATAGCGTGATTTCAAATAAACTTTGTCTAAATCAATACTGTCTTTTTCAATAATCGGTGCAGCCGCATCATAAAAATAAAAATAGTCCTCTCCTGTTAATTGGCTGATTTCACGTGATAATAATTCACTGGTAAGAGGCCCCGTCGCAATAATCGTTATCTCATCTTTTGGTATTTCCGTTAATTCCTCATTATGAATCGTTACATTTGGATGATTTCTTAATGTTTCTGTTACTCTGCCTGCAAACTCATGGCGGTCAACAGCCAGTGCTCCTCCAGCCGGTACAGAACAGTGATCTGCAGAATCAATAATAAGTGAGTTTAATTGACGCATTTCCTCTTTCAATACTCCAACCGCATTGGTTAAAGTATTTGCTCGCAAAGAATTGCTGCAAACCAATTCAGCGAACTTATCTGTATGATGTGCCGGAGTTTGTTTCACAGGTCTCATCTCATATAAATCAACCTGTATGCCTCTCTCGGCCAATTGCCAGGCCGCTTCGCTGCCAGCTAATCCGGCACCTACTACTATTACTCTTTGCATTATGTATACCCTCCAGCTATATTTATTACGTAAATCGTTATATCATGTAACACATTTAAAAACAATATGTTTTATAAGTCATACGTATCTGTTATTAAAAAGTTTCAGGATATTTCACGTATTTTATTGAGATTTAAGAAGGAAGAGCCTCAGCTCTTCCTTCCTTTAACTTTGTGGTTCTTCCTTATAATTGCAATCAAGACATGTAACTTGAATGCCTTTTTTAAGTTTTTTCTCAACTAACGGTCCTTGACATTTTGGACAAGGTCGCTGTATTGGCTTATCCCAAGAAATGAATTCACAGGCCGGGTAACGATCACAGCCATAAAAGATGCGGCGTTTTTTGCTTTTTCGTTCAACGATATTGCCTTCATGACATTTAGGACATTTCACACCGATTTCTTTGACAATCGGCTTGGTATTCCGGCAATCCGGGAAATTACTGCATGCAGCAAATTTTCCGTAACGTCCCATTTTATACACCATCGCCGATCCACATTCCTCACATGATTCGCCTGTTGGTTCATCCTTTATTTCGATTTCTTTCATCTCTTCTTCAGCCTTGGCTAAATCCTTTTCGAACTCTTTGTAGAAATGATCGATAATATTAACCCATTCAACTTCACCATCTTCTACATTATCCAGTTCGTTTTCCATTTTAGCTGTGAATTCTACGTCCAGGATGTCAGGGAAGAATTCACTCATAACTTCAATAATAATCTCGCCAAGCTCTGTCGGAACAAAGCGCTTATTATCTAGAGCTACATAGCCTCTCTTTTGGATAGTGTCAAGTGTTGGCGCATAGGTTGATGGTCTGCCAATGCCTAATTCCTCAAGGGTTTTAACCAGCCTTGCTTCTGTATAACGAGGAGGCGGCTGAGTAAAATGTTGATTTGACTCGATGTCCTTCGAAAATACAACATCCCCTTCTTTCAGATCTGGCAGTAAATTTTCCTTTTCTTCATTATTATCATCATTGCCTTCAATATATACTTTCATAAAACCGGCAAATTTTACTTTTGACCCATTTGCTCTGAATACGACATCACCGTTTTTTAAATCTACGGCCATCGTGTCCATAATGGCAGGCGCCATCTGGCTGGCAACAAATCGTTCCCATATTAATTTATATAAGCGGTATTGGTCCCTGGAGAGATATTGCTTCATCATAGAAGGTTCCCTGATCACCCCGGTCGGCCTTACTGCCTCATGGGCATCCTGTGCTCCAGATGTTTGCTTATCCTTCCTTTGGGTCTTTGGTAAGTACTCTTCCCCAAACTGAGATGTAATCCATCCGCTTGCTTCTTTTTGAGCAGTTTCTGAAATCCTGGTAGAGTCCGTTCTCATATACGTAATAAGACCCACAGTTCCTTCTTTGCCAATCTCAATACCTTCATACAGTTGCTGAGCAATCATCATGGTTTTCTTTGCTCTGAAATTAAGTTTACGAGCTGCTTCCTGTTGCAGGGATGATGTTGTAAACGGAGGAGCTGGATTACGTTTTCGCTCCTTCTTCGTTACCGATTGTACTAAGAATTCGTTTCCATTTAATTTTGAAAGTATATTATTTACATCGTCTTTGGATTGCAACGGAACTTTCTTGCCATTCAAAGATTGAAAGTTAGCTTCAAAATCCTTCTTGCCTTTCAGAAACGATCCATTAATGGACCAATACTCTTCCGGTTCAAATGCCGCTATTTCTTTTTCACGATCGATAATTAGACGTACAGCAACGGATTGAACACGTCCGGCACTTAGGCCTTTTTTTATTTTTTTCCATAGAATTGGGCTTATGCTGTATCCCACAATACGGTCTAATACTCTTCTCGCTTGCTGTGCATCTACCAGATTCATTTTAATAGGCCTTGGATGTTTAAATGACTCTTTAATTGCGTCTTTTGTTATTTCATTAAATACGACACGGCAATCAGAGCTTACATCCACACCGAGACTATGAGCTAAATGCCACGCGATTGCTTCCCCTTCTCTGTCGGGGTCAGCCGCGAGATAGACTTTCTTAGCTTTTTTTGCGGCTGTCTTTAAATCTTTTAGTACATCACCTTTACCGCGAATGGTGATATATTTCAATTGATAATTGTGTTCAAAATCTACACCCATCTGGCTCTTCGGTAAATCACGTACATGGCCCATGGATGCTTTCACTTTATATTTTTTTCCTAAATATTTTTCAATGGTTTTCGCTTTAGCAGGCGATTCCACTATAACTAAATAATCCGCCATTTCTTTCCTCCTTAAGAGGGTATCATTCTCTATATTCATGCATGTATGATTATGAAGGTTTAGATTTACTTCTGTCAATGGTATGTTCTAATGATTTTTTTACTATTAACAACAATCAATATAATCTGAATAATTACCCTGACCAAAAAACCTTGTCTGAAGCACAATGTATAACAGAAATTATAATTTTGCAACTTAAATAGTTTTAAAATAGCCTAACTAACAAAATGGTAATCTTCATCCATCATGTCCCGAAGCTCTGTTTAATGTCACCACTCATAGAGAATGTCATTCGCATGATTGATTAATTTGGCACCCTCTTTAATCAGTTCATGCGGACCTGCAGACAGTTCAGAAAACACACTTCCCGGTACCGCATAGATATCTTTACCCTGTTCTAATCCATGCTGGATTGTGATAAATGTCCCACTTCTTTGTTTTCCTTCTACCACTAGTATCGCCCGTGATAAACCACTAATAATTCTGTTTCTCATAGGAAAATGCCAGGGTTCCGGTTTCATGATGGGTGGATATTCAGACAATACTACACCATTTTTCATAATTAATTCAGCAAGTGCTGTATTTTCCTTTGGGTAAATATTAAAAAGCCCACCACCAATAACAGCTATAACCTTTCCACCGCTTTGGAGAGCTTTAATTTGTGCATGTGAATCGATCCCTCTTGCTAATCCACTTGCAATACATACATCCGCCTTAACTAAATCGGGAATTAGATAGTTAACCATCTTTTTTCCGTATTCAGTAGGGGCACGGCTACCTATTATGGCTAATATCCTTGAATTATGCAAGAGTTCAAGATTTCCTTTGCAGTATAAAATCCATGGTTGTTGATAAATAACAGAAAGTTGTCCGGGATATAGGTCATCGAGGAATGTTATACAACGGATGTGGTTTTTCTCATATATAGAAGGCATTTTTTGAAGATCTTCATTGTGGAGGTCTTTCATGAATAAGGAGATTTTTGACGAGGGTAACTCCAATGTTTCCACCCAATAACGGTAGGGCTGATCATACATCTTCTGAAGGTTCGGATCATCTTTCAATATGCGAAATTTAGCTTTCCAACTCATACCCCGACAATGATCCAGGTGCACAAGCCTATTCTTCCATTCATCCATAACAGCTTCACCTCTTAATATTTAATATATAAAGACGCTCCCCTTAAAAAGGATAAGGGGAGGCTTGTCTTATTATTAATGCGTTTTACATTTATCGTATAGCCCTTTTTCTTTTAATACGCTTAGCATCGTTTCACCCATTACAGCCGGAGTTTCCGCCACTTTTATACCGCATTCATTCAACACACGAATTTTCTCATCGGCTGTTCCTTTTCCACCGGAAATAATGGCGCCTGCATGGCCCATTCGTTTCCCTGGAGGAGCAGTACGGCCTCCGATAAATCCGGTAACCGGTTTTGTCATATTTTCTTTCACCCATTGGGCTGCTTCTTCTTCCGCTGTACCACCTATTTCACCGATCATAATCACCGCATACGTTTCAGGATCTTCATTAAAAGCTTTTAAAACGTCGATGAAATCAGTTCCATTGACAGGGTCGCCACCAATACCAACTGCTGATGACTGTCCAAAGCCCGCCTGAGTTAATTGATGCACCGCTTCATAGGTTAATGTACCCGAGCGAGAAACAACGCCAATATGCCCTTTTCTGTGGATATAACCAGGCATGATCCCTACCTTACATTCTTCAGGAGTAATAACGCCCGGACAGTTCGGCCCGATTAGACGTGTTTTCTTCCCTTCCATATAACGTTTTACTTTTACCATGTCCAATACAGGGATATGCTCTGTAATACAGATGACGAGATCAAGCTCTGCATCAACTGCTTCAAGAATGGAATCTGCAGCAAAAGGAGCTGGTACATAGATAACTGATACATTGGCACCTGTTGCTTCTTTTGCTTCAATTACGGTATTGAAGACAGGAACACCTTCAGCCTCAGCGCCGCCTTTACCAGGTGTTACACCGCCCACAATATTCGTGCCGTATTCTAACATTTGCTTCGTATGAAAACGGGCTGTAGATCCTGTAATACCTTGTACAATCACTTTTGAATCTTTATTAACAAATACGCTCATTTCATATATCCTCCAGTCTTAGCCTATTAACGAAACGATTTTTTGTGCACCATCAGCCATTGATTCTGCAGCTGTGACATTAATACCGGATTCCTCTAATATCTTTTTACCAAGGTCTACATTCGTACCTTCTAGGCGTACGACCAGCGGTACCTGTAAGCTAACCTGTTTAGCTGCTTCAACAACGCCCTCAGCAATAACATCACATTTCATTATGCCGCCAAATATATTTACAAAAATCCCCTTAACATGGCTGTCTGAAAGGATAATCTTAAATGCTTCCGTAACTTTTTCAGCCGTTGCACTGCCCCCAACATCGAGGAAGTTGGCTGGAGTGCCACCATAGTGATTAATAATATCCATTGTTGACATCGCAAGTCCTGCGCCATTAACCATGCAGCCGATATTGCCATCAAGAGATATATAGCTTAGGTCGTATTTGGAAGCTTCGATTTCTTTTGGGTCTTCTTCCTCAAGATCTCGATAAGCGACAATATCCTTGTGGCGATAAAGCGCATTTTCGTCAAAATTCAACTTAGCATCCAAAGCCATCACTTCTCCGTCGCCTGTAACGACCAAAGGATTGATTTCAGCAATAGAACAGTCTTTTTCAATAAATGCCGTGTAAAGACTAATCATAAATTTAGCTGCTTTGTTGATTAATTCATTTGGTATATTAATATTAAAAGCTATTCTTCTAGCTTGGAATGGTGTTAATCCGATTACAGGATCAATAACTTCCTTGAAGATTTTTTCCGGTGTCTTTTCAGCAACTTCTTCTATTTCTGTTCCGCCCTCTTCAGAAGCCATTAACACAACTCTTGAAGTTGCTCTATCAAGAACAAGCCCAACATAATATTCTTTCTTGATGTCACAGCCTTCTTCAATAAGTAAGCGTTTTACTTCTTTACCATCCAGACCCGTTTGATGCGTTACCAATACTTTGCCGAGTATTTCACCAGCATATGTACGAACCTCATCCAGCGATTTGGCAACCTTGACACCGCCAGCTTTCCCTCTTCCACCCGCATGGATTTGAGCTTTCACAACAGTAACCGCAGTTCCAAGTTCACTTGCTGCGTTAACTGCTTCCTCAACAGAAAAAGCGACTTTTCCATTTGGAACATTTACCCCGTATTGTCTGAGGATCTCTTTACCTTGATACTCATGGATATTCATTTCTTATCCTCCCATCAAAACTTTCAGACTATAAAAAATATATTGCGTTTTCATTGTATTAAAACTAGTATTCAAAGTCCAATAATTTAAAGCAATTTCACCAAATATCGGTAATTTTTTTACACTTATTACATAAAATGATAAAGAAAGCATACTAAAAGAAAGGCTGAAATCATCATTTTCAGCCTTCAAAAAAGATATATATTTTGGCATTCCGTAGAAAACTTCTTCGGATAAGTTACTATAGTAATAGAAGATAATTCTATCCACTACTCCCTCAAAATCTCATAACTTTTCTTTTTAGCTTTTCGCTTCATCCCAACTTCTGGAGCTATATCCATTAGGTTTGTTTTCGATACAATTTAACAAGCGAAACGATGATGGCAATCAAAAAGACGGCGATACTATTCCACAGCAAAATAGCTGCTATGTTAAATCCGTAAAAGAACGCAAATCCATCTTCTATCAGCCAGACGGCTAACATTCCAGCGACTAAACCAAACACACCGGCCAATAATAAAGTGACTAATGCAGCTAGATACAAATTGCGCTTTTTATTAAAAACAAAGAACGCAATTAAATTCGCTGCCAGAATGAAAATAATCATTAGAAACAGAAAAAAATCGATCACGCCCACTCCTTATTTACCCATATTTTTCAAACTAAAAGACCTGTCCACAATACACAGGTATTCTATGGCGAAATTCTCTATCTCTTAGGAAACCCTTTCTATAAATTATTTACTAGTTTTATGGTCAACCTTATATATAAAGGCAAAAACCTCTGCAACTGCCTGATAAAGTTCCTCAGGAATCAATTGATTAATCTCAAGCTGTGATAGTAATTCTGTAAGACTAGGATCCTTTCGGACAGGAATCTCATGTTTTACAGCTTCCTTTAAGATATGATCAGCTACAATACCTTTTCCCTTAGCTATTAATTTTGGGGAGACATCCTGATTTTCCTCATATTTTAAAACAGAGGCAGATTTTCTGCTTTTTTTCATATTTTATAATCAACCCCGGTATACCCAAAAGAGGGATAATATGATTTACTTATTTCAGAACTTACAGACTTCTCCTGCGAAAAATCAGCAATTTTTACAGTTGATAGAATATACCCCTTCTCCTCTAAATTTTCCTTCAGTATGGTCACCAGGGAACTGGCAGCAATATTTGCCTCCTTTTTCTCCCCAGTCCATATCTTTAAACTAATGATCCGGTTTTGGATATTCATATCAATAACGGTTTCTTTTAAGTGGGCTAGCTCTAAATAAAATACAATTCGGCAATATGCTGGATCAATTGTCCCATCTTCTCGTTTTCGACCAGTCCATTGCAATGTCAAATCACCTTTAACCGAAGTTAAGGGAACTGGAATCTGCATAAATACATTCTGCAGTGGTCCGGTTTCCTGGGATAATAATTGAAACGCGGCTAACCTTGTCAGAATGGCTTCAGCCTGGTTTTTTAGTTGGATGGGTGTTTTTTCGGCCGTCAATTGTATCAATGTATCCTTTACTATACTTGTCTCAGGCTGTTTTGATTGATCCTTAATTCCTAGTGATTGCATGATGGAGTTCATCGCTTTATATAAGGTGTTATTCTTATCAAGATGACTAAACAGATCACTTTTCAAAATTTTTTCCTGAACCTTTTGCCATTCTTCTGCTGTTAGTTCAGGGGGACGTGTGCTATTTCCACTAAATACCCTTTCTATCCATTCCTGTAATCTATTATGACTAGAATTCGATAAAATTACCTCTCCTTCCTTAAGGATCAACCCAGCCTTTTGAAAAATTTCCATATTCTCGTCCATAAGAGACATAGCTATCCCTTGAAAGGCTTCCCTCTTACCTGTCTGAAGAAATTCCTCTAATCTATTTATTATATGAGCATATTTACCTAGATTGTCGGAAGTCTTAAGATATTTTGTCAGGGAATCAAGCATACTAGTTAATGATTCTCCAGTTTTCAGTGATAAAAGAGCATCCAACACAGTTTTATGTATCGGAAGCTGGTTCATGTACGCTAATTTAATGGTTGGCATTCCTATTGATGGATCGCCTGTTGAATTCAGCCAGTTTAAAGCCCTGGTAAAGCTATCTTTCGTCACAGCCAGCTGGTTGGCAATCACCATTTCAGCCAGATTTCCCCCGCCCTTGATGCCTTTATCTGGAATGCACTTAATAGTTGAGCGGGCAAATCGGGCTTTGATATTCCACTGCCAAAAGGCAATACCTTTAATTGCATCAAACCATTTTCTGTTTGCCTGACCTGAAATAATTGGCGCACATGCGCTTCCACTGATACATCCAATTTCGCTATCATTTTTGTTCCATTTACGAGAACTTCCGCCATATTATGAGGATAAAATTTCGTGATTTTTCCAGCAAATATTTGGCCATCTCTGAAGCCTGTTGATACCTTGCTATAAGCCAGTTTATTGATCTATGAATCTATATTTATGACAGGCTGCAAAAAATCACACCTCTCTTATCAGTAATTATTCTTTAAAGGAGCAAATGTCATCCTGTGCCAATCAACCGGACCATACTTTTCGATAGCTTCTAAATGACTGCTCGTTCCATACCCCATATGCTTATCAAATCCATATTGTGGATAGATTTCTGCATATTCCTTCATAAGTCTGTCTCTCGTTTCTTTGGCAATGACTGAAGCAGCTGCAATAGAGATAGACTTGGCATCCCCTTTAATCAGCGACATCTGTGGTATAGGCAAATCTAACTTCATAGCATCTATCAATGCATATTCCGGGAATACTTTTAACTGATTCACTGCTGAAAGCATCGCCTTTTTGGCAGCTTCATAAATATTTATTTTGTCGATTTCCTCACTGTGTATAATGCCAACCCCAACCGCAAGCGCATTTTCCAGTATGTACTCGTAGTATTGCTCTCTTTTTGCAGCAGAGAGTTTCTTTGAGTCAGTAAGGCCGGCTAAATAAAAGTTTTCAGGCAAAATCACAGCCCCTGCTACTACAGGACCAGCAAGCGGCCCTCTGCCAGCTTCGTCTATGCCCACTATATATTGATATCCTTCATCCCTTAGTTGGTTCTCAAAAACCGATATGGAGTCGAAATGGCGTCTTTCCTCTACTTTCCTGGCAATTGCTCTTTCAAAGCCTGAGAGGGCAACCTGGACGCCTTTACGCTGATCCTTGCGGCATTCCTGAACAAACGGATCCTCGATGGTTTCTAGCTCTTTAAGCTTATTTTTTATTTCTGAAATGGTAAGTGAATTCGTCATTTCTGCTATCCTTCCTAATTAATATCGGTTTTGGCACACAAATGTAAAGACCCCCAAACAAGGGGGCCTTCTAGTTTTTTATTATATATCAGATTCCAATTCAAATGGAGATTCAAACGTTAATCTTCCAAATTTTTGTGTACGGATATCTCTTATAATCAATTCAGCAGTTTTATCATAATCCACTATGCCACCGCCAGCTAAACATCCTCGCAATTTCCCTACTTGGTCAAAGGCTTCCACAATTTCTTCTGGAATTTCCTCAAGCTTATACCCATCGAGCAAACGCGCTGGATATTCCCTCTCCAAAAATTTCAATCCATAGATTGCAATATCATGAAGATTTAAAATGGTATCCTTAATAGCTCCTGTTACAGCTAGTTTACAGCCGACTTCCTGATCCTCAAACTTCGGCCATAGGATACCAGGAGTGTCCAATAGTTCAAGCTCCTTACCAACTTTAATCCATTGCTGCGCTTTTGTCACACCTGGCATATTACCGGTTTTGGCAATATTTTTTCCAGCAAGCCTATTTATTAATGTAGACTTCCCAACATTGGGAATTCCGACAATCATGGCACGGATTGCACGTGGTTTTATTCCTCTAGATTTCATCTTTTCTATTTTTTCTTTAAGAACTTCTTGAGCTCCCGCCATAATACTTTTCAAGCCTGTCCCTTGATGTGCATTTACGGCTACGGCTTTAATTCCCTTAGCTTCGAAATAGGCTAACCATTGATTTGTTTTACTTTGATCTGCCATATCTGCCTTATTTAAAATCACCAGCCGCGGTTTATGCTGAATAATTTCATCAATCATAGGATTTCTAGATGATTGGGGAAGCCGAGCATCTACTAGCTCAAATATTATGTCTACCAGCTTTAATTTTTCTGTTACTTCACGCCGAGCTTTAGCCATATGCCCGGGAAACCATTGTATCGTCATACTTTCACCTTTTCAGTCATTAGTCAACAATTCTAAATTCTTTTAACGGCCAGTACACTAGACTGGTTTTGCCCAAAATCTCACTTTGCTTGATCGTTCCAATATGGCGGCTATCTTTCGAGTATCTTCGATTATCCCCCATCACAAACACTTCACCCTCGGGAACCGTTTCCTGGCCAATAATTTCTTCCAGTGTAAATGGTTCTGTCAAAGGTCCTTCAATCATTTGTTCCTTGGCTTCATCCAGGTAAGGCTCTTCATATGCCTTGCCATTAATATATAAAGTATCATCTTTATATTCTATTTTATCTCCAGGTAAGCCAATTACTCTTTTAATGTAATCTTTTTCTTCTGTAGCGTGAAATACCACTATATCAAATCGCTCAGGTTCACCGATTTTATAGGACATTTTATTGACTACCATTCTATTTTCATTATGAAGGGTTGGCATCATCGATAAACCATCAACCAATATAGGTGCAAATAGGAAATATCGGATGATTGCTGCCAATACTATTGCAATAACTAAAGCTTTAACCCACTCGAGGATTTCACTTTTCCCTTTAGACTTAGCCATATTCGTACACCGCCTATATCTTCTCTATATATGTATAAATATATACTTTTCACATAAAAAAGCAATAATTTGATGTTTAATGTGAAAAAGGAGCTTGTGTCAGCACAAGCTCCTTGTATCCACTCACGTTAAACACGTAATTATCGGATTTCTTTAATACGTGCTGCTTTACCGCGTAGGTTACGCAAGTAATAAAGCTTAGCACGACGTACTTTACCGCGACGGATAACTTCCAATTTAGCGATACGTGGTGTGTGCAATGGGAATGCACGTTCAACACCTACACCATAGGAAATTTTGCGGACTGTGAAAGTTTCACTGATTCCGCCTCCACGACGCTTGATTACTACGCCTTCGTATACCTGAATACGTTCACGAGTTCCCTCAACAACCTTAACGTGTACTCTTACAGTATCACCGGAACGGAAAGTAGGAAGATCAGTTCTTAATTGATCCTTCGTGATTTCTTCGATTAATTTATGCATCGTATTCAACTCCTTCCACCCAATGCTCTTGCCACCCCTTCTCGAGATAATGACAGCGGAACATTGTTATAAAAGCAAGGCTTTACAGCCTAACTCACAAAATGTATCTTATCATATAAAACACCTAAAGCGCAACTATCTATCTTCATTTTTTATTTCTTCGAGCCATTTTTTTTCTTCTTTGGTCAGATCATAATGATTCAATAAATCCGGACGCCTTTGCCAGGTTCTGCGCAAAGATTCTTTCTTTCTCCATTCCTCAATATATTTATGGTTTCCCGAAATGAGAACATCCGGGACCTTCATCCCGCGAAAATCAGCCGGACGCGTATAATGAGGGTGTTCCAAAAGACCTGAACTAAATGAATCCAGTACAGGTGAATCCTCATTCCCCAGCACCCCTGGCAATAGCCGCACTACACTATCGATGATCACCATTGCTCCAAGCTCTCCACCCGTTAATACGAAATCACCAATTGATATTTCGTCTGTTACCGCATGTTCGCGTATCCTTTCGTCATACCCTTCGTAATGCCCGCACACGAAAATAAGCTGATCTTCCTTTGCCAGTTCCTCTGCTTTAGCTTGGTTATAGCGTTCCCCCTGTGGACATAAAAGGATGACCCGAGGCTTTTTCTTCTGCTCTTTTGGAGTGATTTGCTCCAAGCAATCAAAAATCGGCTGAGGTTTCAGTACCATTCCTGCCCCACCGCCATATGGGTAATCATCAACAGATTGATGCTTGTTATCTGAATACTCCCGGAAATTATGGGTATGGTATTCAACTGCCTGTTTTTCAGCAGCCTTCTTAAGGATGGAGGATCCAAACACTCCGCTGAACATTTCAGGAAATAAGGTTAGGATATCGATTCTCATTAATCAAGCAGTCCTTCCATCGGATCAATCGAGATCATTTTTGCATCTACATCAATTTCTTTAACAACATCATCAATATAAGGAATCAATACTTCTTTACCGTTTTTCCCGCTGATGACCCATACATCATTTGCTCCAGGTGAAAGGATTTCTTTTACCACACCCAATTCGGCACCATCTGCAGTACGTACTGTGCATCCGATGATTTCATGGTAATAATATTCCCCTTCATCAAGGCTGCCCATTTGTTCCTCTGATATCTTTAATACGCCTTCTTTATAAGACTCCACTGATTCTATCGTGCCATGCCCTTCAAACGTCAATAAATAAAAGTTTTTGTGTTGTCTTGAAGATTGAACAGTGACTTCAATAGGCTCATTTGAGCTCTTTTTAAAGATATATAAAGTGCTCCCATTTTTATATCGTTCTTCCGGGAAATCAGTGCTTGAAATAACCCTGACCTCGCCTTTTATTCCGTGGGTATTAACAATTTTGCCAACTTTAAACCATTTTTGCATTTCTTTCTGTTCACCTCTATTTAAATTCATCAATGATTCCATCTTTAATAATGATGGTTTTAGTTTGTACAACTTCTTCCCAATTTTGCCCGACTTCAACATCAATTATTGCCTGAACTTCTCGTTCCTTTAATTCACTCCCATAGGGGAGAATATCAAGCTGTTGAATTTGAAAGTCCAGCAGCTTCACTTTTTCCTTACGCATATCGATTTCTTTCTCAAAATGCGTTTTTAAGCTTGCGGGTTGAAATTTCTTTGTTTTTTCCAGCTTCTTTAATTCAAAGCGCAATTGATCACATTCTTTATTCAAAACGCTTTTTTTATATTCAAACTGCTCCAACAGCTGTATTTTACTCTTCTCAGTTAATACCTGTTTCACTATAACATTTTGAAGTATTTTCATTATGGCACCTCTTTCATACATACCAATCCACCAATTGTATTACGGTACTGAAGAAATCCTGAAACTTATCAACTCATCATCATTATAGCTACTTTCAAATAACGGTACTATGTATAGATTATACACTTCACACTTTAACCAACCCAAAACCCTCATAATTCATAACTTAATACTATCCCGAACCACAATAAATGACAACCAAAAGCTGAGGCGACTGTTCAGACCCGACAAGCATAAGAGGAGGCACGTAGGGAGGCGTCCTTTCCTCCCGCAGTGGCTACACTTATGTCTCGAGGGTCTAGGAGCCGAAGCTAGATGACAACCAAAAGCTGAGACGGCTCGCCCAGAAGCGAGGAGCATAAGACAGGGGTTCGGAGGGAGGCGCTCTCCCCTCCCGAAGAGACCATGCTTATGTCCTGAGCTTCTAGCCGTCGAAGCTAGATGACAACCAAAAGCTGAAAGAGCTCGCCCAGGAGTGAGGAGCATAAGACAGAGGCTCGGAAGGGGGGGTAAGGTACAAAGACTAAGAACGCCACATCGTGTCGCAACGTCTTTGTGTCCAACATCCTGTTGCCCTCCTGTAGAGGCTATGCTTATGTCCCGAGCTCCTAGCTCATGAAGCTGGATGACAACCAAAAGCTGAAGGGCCTAATTCAAGGAACGAAGACTAAAAACGCCACGTCCTGTGGCAACATCTTCGTTACCTCATCTCCTTGCCCTCTTGCTCAGCCCTTAGTGAGTATGCATGAATATATAAGAAAAAGGAGGGATTGCTCCCTCCTTTTTTCAATCGCGTATTTCCAGATAGACTTTTTTGTCATTCTTGGATGCAGCAGTATACACTACTGTTCGAATAGCTTTAGCTACACGCCCCTGTTTGCCGATTACCTTCCCCATGTCTTTCTTATTGACCGACAGGGTAAAAACAATCTTATTGGCTTGTTCATCCATTGCTACGGTCACGTCATCCGGATGATCGACAAGAGGCTTTACGATTGTTTCAATCAATTCTATCATAACGGACCTTTATATTACTTGCTTTGCTTCGCGTTGTGGAATTTTTCCATGATGCCTTCTTTTGACAACAAGTTACGAACTGTGTCAGATGGTTTAGCACCATTTTGAAGCCATTGTAAAGTAAGTTCCTCGTCAATTTTCACTTCAGCTGGGTTTGCAACTGGGTTGTAAGTTCCAACTGTCTCAATGAAACGACCGTCACGAGGAGAACGAGAATCTGCTACTACAATACGATAGAAAGGAGTCTTTTTAGCTCCCATACGTTTTAAACGAATTTTTACTGCCATTTTATACTTGCACCTCCGAATAGTATCACACAAGATAGTATATTACCAAATCAATATACCCTTGTAAAGTGTTTTTTCTTAACACCCATATTTTTTTACATAAAAGGTAGCTTAAAGCCGCCTTTTTTCTTACCTTTTTGCTGCATGCCAGTCATTTGCTTCATCAACTTCTTCATGTCTTCAAATTGCTTTAGAAGTCGGTTTACTTCCTGAATCGGTCTTCCGCTTCCTTTAGCAATCCGTTTACGTCTGCTGGCATTAATAATTTCAGGCTGATCCTTCTCTTTCTTCGTCATTGATTGAATGATTGCCTCAACATGAGCAATTTGCTTATCATCAATGGAAAGATTGTTCATCCCTTTAATTTTGTTTGCACCTGGAAGCATTTTTAAAATGTCATCCAGCGGTCCCATTTTTTTGACCTGTGCTAGCTGTTCGAGGAAATCATCAAATGTGAAAGAGTTTGTACGCATCTTCTTCTCGAGTTCGCGTGCTTTCTCCTCATCAACATCAGTTTGGGCCTTCTCAATCAGCGTGAGAACATCGCCCATCCCTAGAATCCTTGAAGCCATTCGTTCCGGGTGGAATGGCTCTAATGCATCCATCTTTTCACCCATACCGACAAACTTAATCGGTTTTTCAGCTACTGAACGAATGGATAATGCTGCACCACCGCGTGTATCTCCATCCAATTTGGTTAAAATAACACCGGTGATTTCGAGTTGGTCGTTAAAGCTTTTAGCTACATTGACTGCATCCTGTCCTGTCATGGCATCTACAACTAAGAAAATCTCATCTGGTTTTACAGCTTCTTTAATTTCAGCCAATTCGCCCATCAGATTTTCATCAATATGCAAACGCCCTGCTGTATCGACTAAAACATAATCGCAATGCTCTTCTTTAGCTTTGGCAACCCCTTGCTTGGCAATTTCTACAGGACTTACTTGATCTCCCAAAGAAAAGACAGGCATAGAGAGCTGACCACCTAAAGTTTCAAGCTGCTTAATAGCTGCGGGACGATAAATATCGGCTGCAACTAGCATTGGTTTACGATTATATTTCTTGCGAAGCAGATTAGCCAGTTTACCTGTGGTTGTTGTTTTACCGGCACCCTGTAAACCAACCATAAGGATAACAGTTGGAGGACGATTTGAAACAGCAATCTTGCTTTGTTCGCCACCCATTAATTCCGTCAATTCTTCCTTAACGACCTTGATTACCTGTTGACCAGGTGTCAAGCTCTTTAAAACTTCTTGACCAATAGCCCTTTCATTGACACGTTTGATAAAATCCTTAACTACTTTAAAGTTAACGTCTGCTTCAAGAAGTGCGAGCTTTACTTCTCTCATCATTTCTTTTACATCAGCTTCCGTCACTTTACCCTTGCCTCGGATTCTTTGCAAAGTGCCCTGCAGTCGGTCGGCTAAACCTTCAAATGCCATTATGCCGCCTCCTAATCTAACTTTTCAAGAGATGCTATAATCTCAATCAGTTGTTCTTTAACATCATTTTCATTCATCTGTTCTGTTAAACTTCCTAACTTATTGAGCAAAAGGCTGCGTTCCTGTGATTTATAAAACAGTAAAAGCTTAGCCTCGTATTCTTCAAGCATCGCTTCTGTTCGCTTAATATTATCATAAACGGCCTGGCGGCTCACCTCATATTCATCGGCAATTTCACCCAGGGAATAATCGTCCAGATAATAAAGAGACATATAACTTTTTTGCTTTGGTGTCAGCAATGATTGATAGAAGTCATATAGGTAATTCATCCGCATTGTTTTCTCGAGCATTACTGACCCTCCAACTCTGTTAAGTGAAATACCTTTACAATATACAAGTTTAATCGGAAAATCAAAGAATGTCAAGAACCCTTTCCTGAAGAGGCAAGGCTTGTATTACCAATGCTTTACTGTCATATTTCAGTTTTAAAAACACATGCAAAAGAGCGCAGTTTTTATTTAAAAAGATAGATTCATCTAAGGTGACGCCAATGGTAAATCTCTTCTATCCTTGCTCCTTTCGAACCAACTGCCTTTTCCCGAATGATTATCCCTGTCTAAAAATCCTCTAAAATTACGACATAGACTCCGTAAAAGAGAAAAGAGCCCGTATAAACACAGGCTCTTCCCTTCAAAATAATGGTTTACTCTTCTGCTTCATCTACTAACTCGGCAAATAATCCATATACAAATTGTTCTGCATCGAATTCCTGTAAATCATCCATTTGCTCACCCAGGCCAGCGAATTTAACTGGAATGCCGAGCTCATTGCGAATGGCAATGACAATTCCGCCTTTCGCTGTTCCATCTAGCTTTGTTAATACAATCCCGGAAACATCTGTGGCTTCCTTAAATGTTTTGGTTTGAATTAACGCATTCTGTCCAGTGGTGGCATCGAGAACCAACAACACTTCATGCGGCGCACCCGGTACTTCCCGTTCAATAACCTTCTTAACCTTTTCAAGCTCTTTCATAAGGTTAACCTTGTTTTGAAGTCTTCCTGCTGTGTCACATAGAAGGATATCCGCTTTACGTGATTTAGCAGCCTGCACAGCATCAAACATAACAGCAGCTGGATCTGAACCTGCTCCCTGCTTAATGACCTCTACACCAACCCGATTGCCCCATACTTCTAATTGTTCAATCGCACCGGCACGGAAAGTATCTCCCGCTGCCAAAAGGACCTTCTTACCCTCACTCTTATATTTATGAGCAAGTTTTCCAATCGTTGTCGTTTTACCCACACCATTCACACCTACAAACAGAATAACTGTCAGTTGATCTTCCTGAATGTTTACAGCATTGGATTTCTCCTCACCAGCCTGATAAATTTCAACAAGCTTCTCAGATATAACGCTTCGTACATCTTTTGTATCTTTTATATTGCGGCGTTTCACTTCAAATTTCAGCTTATCAATCAATTCCATTACGGTTTCAACACCGATATCCGCCTGAATCATGACATCTTCAAGCTCTTCAAAAAAGTCTTCATCCACTTCTCTGTAGCGGGCAACTAAATCATTGACCTTTTCGGAAAATGAATTTCTTGTTTTAGTCAATCCCTGTTTAAACTTTTCAGATGTACTAGTTGTTTGTTCACTAAATTTTTCTTTTAGCTTCTTAAAAAAACTCATGTATTTACCACCTTTAAGTTGATTCAATTAATTCCTTTGATTCCTCTAACCGGACAGAAACAAGCTTCGAAACTCCTGATTCCTGCATGGTAACACCATACAGGACGTCCGCTTCTTCCATTGTTCCCTTGCGGTGCGTGATTACGATAAATTGCGTTTCTTTACTGAATTGCTTTAAGTATTGGCTGAAACGGTACACGTTTGCTTCATCAAGCGCCGCTTCCACTTCATCCAATATACAAAACGGAACCGGTCTTACGCGTAAAATAGCGAACAAGAGAGCGATGGCTGTTAGTGCACGTTCCCCACCTGATAATAAACTGAGATTTTGCAGCTTTTTACCAGGAGGCTGTGCAATGATATCCACACCGGTATTTAGTATGTCCTCTGGATCTGTCAACTTGAGCTCTGCTCGACCCCCGCCAAACAGGGAAGGGAACACCAAATTAAATTCTTTTTTAATTGCATTAAAGGTAATCTCGAAACGGCGCTTCATTTCTTCATCCATTTCATCAATCACATCAAACAATGTATCTTTTGCTTCCTGCAAATCATCTCTTTGAGCTGTTAAAAATTCATATCGCTCCGAAACGCGATCATATTCTTCAATCGCACCAATATTCACTGTACCAAGCTCTTCGATAGAAAGCTTAATTAATTTCACTTTCCGTTTTGCTTCTTCAGGTTCAATCGTAAGTGGATATTGTTCTTTAGCTGCTTCAAAGGTGAGTGTATATTCCTCGCGAAGCGTATCCAAACGGGTATCCATTTCCACATCTAAACGATTGAGTTTGATTTCTTCGTCTTTTAATGTTTCTGATAACCCTCTATGCTGGCGTTTCCACTCTTTTAGTTCCATTTCATTTTCTTCAACAAGCTCTAATAGTTCCTGTCGCTTTGCTCGTGAAGCTTCAATTTCACGAACCGCTTGTTCTTTTTGTTCTAGCTTCTCTGCTGCAGTTTGTTCCAGATTTGTTTCACCCGTGGAGCTTGATGACATTTCACCATTTAACAGGGAAAGATCTTCTTCATTATCACGAATGTTTTGTTTTACCTCATTTAATTCTGATGTCAACCGTTCTACTTCATTTTGCTGATGCTGAAGCTGTTCGGTTTTTGATGCTAATTGAATCTTTAATTCATTCAATTCCTCTACAAGGGAGTCCTTGCTAGATTGATCCATCTGCTTTTGCTCGGTATACCTGCTAATATCAGCATCCATTTGTTTAATGGATTGTTCATAGGAGGAGAGACTGTTTACCAATTCCTTTATACGACTTTCTTTCATATGGCGTTCTTCATCAAGTGACGATTTTTCCATATCATAAATCGTTAATCGTTCATTGACATTGCGTTCTTCAAGCTGCAGCTCTCTTATTTGCCCTTTAATAGATTCTTCATTCAAACGAAGCGTTTCACCAGCTTCACGAAGACGGGTGACTTGTTTCTCAGAATCAGCCAAATCGGCTTTTATTTTCTTTACATGAGCTTCCAGCTTGGCTGTCTGCTCGTCCATTTGGGCGATTTTTTCAACAAGCTCCTCTTTTTCTCCCTTACGTGAAAGAATAGATGAACCCGACTGTCTGTTCGCTCCACCTGTCATTGCTCCACCTGGACTGACAATATCCCCTTCCAGGGTAACAATTCTATATCGATATCCTGTAAGCTTTGCGATTTCATTAGCTCCGACCAAATCCTGAACAATAAAAACATTTCCCAAAAGACTCGTCATGACTTCTTTATACTTCTCATCATACTGAACAAGATTAGAAGCAAGCCCAATAAAAGCCTGATGAGACCCAGCAGTCTGTAAAACCTGAGATGGGACAGACTTACCTTTTATTGTGGATAAAGGCAAGAACGTAGCTCTTCCAAGTCGATTGCGTTTTAAGAAAGCAATCGCTGTACGTGCATGATGTTCTTCTTCCACCACAATATTTTGCAGGGCTCCACCCAGAGCAGTCTCAATGGCAACCGCATAATCCTTCGGCACATTAAGTAATTCAGCAATAGCGCCTTCAATTCCATGTAAGTTTTTATTCTTTTCTTTAAGAATTTCTTTTACACCCTGGAAAAATCCGGAGTAATCCTCTTCCATTTCTTCAAGCATTTCTTTTCTTGATTTTGCTTTTTGCAAATATTGATATGCCTGATAAAGAGTTTTTTCCTGTTTTTCATATTGGGTTTTTAAATTTTCATGCGAATGCTGTAATTCACGATAACGATAAATTTGATTCTCTAGATCCTGCTGAACGGCATGGAGTCGGATTTCCGTTTCTTTCAAGCGAGCCGTCACCTGTTCCCTAGAAGACAATAATTTCCCATTATCAAGATTTAATTTTGCATGCTTACTTTGCTGTTGGCTTAATTGCTGTTCTAAATAGGTCAGCTCATGTTTCGCCGCAGCCTGTTGGTTTAACTGTTCAATATACTCACTTTTCAGAGCATCAATTTTAGCTTCCAGGTCTCCCGCAAAGTTACTAAGCAAATTTTGTTTTTCCTGTAATTTTTGTTTAAAGTTTTTCGTTTCTGCCTGAAGAAGATGCAATGTACCCACTTTTTCATCTCGGATACGTGAGACCTGAATCAATTTATCTCGCCAGTTTTGCAGACTTTTTTCAAGATGCTGCTTGTTTTGGCTTGCATTCTTCATTCTTTCAATTAAAACTTGTTTACGGCCTTCTACCTTTTCAAGTTCTTCACTGACAGATAACAAAGTAGACTGTAAAGACTGAATACGATTATCTAGCTCAGTCAACTGCAAGCGAGTCGCTTCTACTGCGGATTCCTTTTTCTGAATTAATAAACTGAATTCAGAATCCTTTATTTGATGCTCTTCAAGCTGCTTTGATAATGAAGTCCATTTTTCGTGAAGGACTTCAATTTCATATACAAGCAAGGCAGCTTCAAATTCCTCAAGTTCCTCTTTTTGCTGAAGATAATCGCGGGCAATGGATGCCTGTATCTTGAGTGGCTCCACCTGTCCCTCCAGTTCATGTAAAATATCATGAACACGGTTCAGGTTAGCCCTTGTTTCCTCAAGCTTAACCTCCGCTTTCTTCTTCCTTGTTTTATATTTTAATACACCAGCTGCTTCTTCAAATATAGTGCGGCGTTCCTCCGCTTTACTGCTTAAAATCTCTTCTACTTTCCCTTGGCTTATAATTGAAAAAGCTTCCTTCCCAAGTCCTGAATCCATGAATAAATCAACGATGTCTTTCAAACGACATGGTTTTTTATTAATGAAAAAGTCACTGTCACCAGAACGGGTCACCCTTCTTGTGACACTAACTTCATGGAAATCAATCGGAAGGAACTGACTTTCATTATTTAATGTAAGTGTAACCTCTGCAAAGTTAAGAGCCTTTCTGGAGTCACTTCCAGCAAAAATAATATCCTCCATTTTGGAGCCCCTCAACGATTTTGCAGATTGTTCACCCAACACCCAACGGATTGAATCTGTGATATTGCTTTTTCCGCTTCCATTCGGACCTACTACAGCAGTTACACCCGAAACAAATTCAACGGAAATGCGTTCAGCAAAAGATTTGAAACCTACTATATCCAATCGTTTCAAAAACAATTGTTTATCTTCTGACATGGTACCCAACTGCCTTTTAATCATTTATTTACTGCTTTTCTGCAAGTGCATCAATGCTTGCTGCGCAGCATGTTGTTCTGCTTCTTTTTTCGATTTGCCCTTACCTGCTCCAAATTCCTTCCCATTCAAGGATACTCTGGCGATAAATTCTCTGTTGTGTGCAGGACCTTTTTCATTAAGAATTTTGTATTCCAATGTACCAATTCCGTCTTTCTGAACCAATTCCTGTAACTGGCTCTTAAAATCCATCACATGAGAAAAAGCACCGTTATCTATTTTTGGATAGACTGATTTTTTGAGGAACTCAATTACGACATCTAACCCCTGGTCTAAATATAATGCCCCGATAAAAGCCTCAAAGACATCTGCCAGAAGAGCCGGACGTTCCCTTCCTCCAGTCATTTCTTCCCCTTTTCCAAGTAATATTAAAGGACCAAAGGAATATTCAGTGGCAAACTTAACAAGTGAAGGCTCACAAACGATAGCAGCTCTAAGCTTTGTTAATTCTCCTTCACTCATCGTATTGAATTTTTTGTATAAAAATTGTGATACAGTCAATTCCAATACCGCATCCCCCAAAAATTCCAATCGTTCGTTATCTTCATATGGCTTGCGACGATGCTCATTCACATAGGATGAATGTGTAAATGCTTGTTTTAATAAATTGATGTTTTCAAATGAAACACCAAGCCGATCCTGAAATGCGATAAAATCTGCATCATTGTTTATCTTTCTTTTACTCTTCTGCATATTGACCCCCTGCTAAATCTGACTAAAAAGTTTCTCACATTTTAGTATATATAAATCCAAAGAATTGGAAAAGGTACAAATTGATAACGAAATTCTTTGATATATACAGACTTTTATTATAATAGCATGAAAAGCCCCGTATTTATACGGAGCTTTTCATAAGAACTAATTAGTTTTGGCTTTTTATGTAGTTCACAGCATCGCCAACTGTTGAAATTTTTTCAGCATCATCATCTGAAATTTCCATACCGAATTCATCTTCAAGTTCCATAACCAATTCCACAACATCAAGGGAATCAGCACCAAGATCATCTTTAAAAGAAGCTTCAAGTGTTACTTCGGATTCATCTACACCAAGGCGATCTACGATTATTTTAGATACTTTCTCTAATACGTCTGACACAACTTCACCTCCCTTCAAGATTGCATCTAGTATATTGTACAAGGGTTAATCGACATATTCAATCTTTGAGTTATTACATAACCATTCCGCCATCGACATGAATCGTTTGGCCAGTAATATATCCGGAATCTTCCGCAGCCAGGAAAACAGCTGTTTTAGCCACGTCTTCCGGCTTACCAAATCGGCCCAATGGTATTTGCTTCAACATTTGCTCTCCAACATTCTCCGTTAATGCATTGGTCATATCTGTTTCAATAAATCCAGGGGCAATCGCATTTACAGTAATCCCACGTGTTGCCAATTCTTTAGCCGATGTTTTGGTTAACCCTATGACTCCTGATTTAGCAGCTACATAATTGGCCTGACCGGCATTTCCGCTCACACCCACCACAGACGAAATATTAATAATCCGTCCCTGCCTTTGCTTCATCATTTGCCTGGATACAGCTTTTGTACAAAGGAAAACACCTTTTAAGTTTGTATTGATGACAGAATCCCAATCATCTTCCTTCATACGGATCAACAAATTGTCACGTGTGATTCCTGCATTATTTATCAAAATATCAATCTTGCCAAATTTTTCAGTTACAATTTTCACCATATCAGTAACAGACTCAGCATTTGTCACATCCCCCTGGATGGATATTGCTTCTCTGCCAATCTCCGTTATTTCTTTAACAACATTTTCAGCTTTTTCGCTGTTCCCGGCATAATTAACAGCAACTGAAGCCCCTTCTTTTGCCAGAGCAATAGCAATGGCACGACCGATTCCTCTAGATGCGCCCGTCACAAGCGCAATTTTCCCATCCAATTTACCCATTTGCTTTAACCTCCGCATCAAGTGAACTGACCACATTTTTACATGATTCAATATCTTTGACTGAGTATACTTTAACACCGCGGTTGATTTTCTTAACTAGGCCTGAAAGAACAGTTCCAGGACCAAATTCGATAAAGGTTGTCACACCTTCATGAATCATATACTCAACAGATTGCTGCCATTTCACTGGAGAATACAGCTGTTTGACCAGACTGTCTTTTATTTCATTACCTGTTCCAGCTAGGGTTCCCGTATAGTTCGATATGATTGGATAATCAGGAGTCCTAATTTCTATTGTATTGAGTGTATCCGCAAGCTTACTCGCTGCGGGTTTCATCAACGAAGAGTGAAAAGGACCGCTGACTTCCAGGGGAAGCACTCTCTTTGCTCCTTTTTCCTTTGCAAGCTCTCCTGCCAATCTTACCCCATCCATTGTTCCAGAGATAATAATTTGGCCTGGGGAATTTAAGTTTGCTAATTGTACAGGTTCACCTTGATTCGTTATCGTTTTCGTTACTTCTTCTAGACTTGACTCATCCATACCAAGAATAGCACTCATCGTGCCTATCCCAGATGGAACAGCCTGCTCCATATATAAGCCTCGATTTCGTACGAGTTTTACCGCATCCTCGTATTGAATGGACCCAGCTGCAGCATAAGCCGTATATTCACCCAGGCTGTGGCCTGCCATATAATCAGGTTTTAAATCAGACATTTCACGAAATACGCTAAGAAGCGCTAAACTTGTAATTAACAGACTCGGCTGAGCATTGTATGTACGTGTCAATTTCTCTTGCGGTCCTTCGAAAATAAGCTTACTGAACTCTTCAGCCAAGCATTCATCTGCTTTTAAAAAGAGATTTTTCACATTTTGATAATTGTCGTAAGCATCTTTTCCCATACCTACAGTTTGTGAGCCCTGACCCGGAAAAATAAAAGCAAATTTAGTCATCATATCCCCCTTACTATTCGTCCCCTTACATTCGTTCCCTTTTCTTCGTTTATTTTATTGCCTCATGAATCGTTTCTGCAACATGATGTTCTACCATGATTTTCGCCTGACGAATGGCATTATAGAATGCATTTGCATCTGAGGAACCATGTGCTTTTATGACAGGAGCTTTTAATCCAAATAGACCTGCACCACCGTATTCAGAGTAATCCAGCTTATTTTTCAGTTCTTTAAACCCTGGCTTTAAAACAGCTGCGGCCAGTTTGCTCTTTAGATCGACCATCATCGCTTCTTTTAACATTTTAAATAAAGCAGAAGCCGTACCTTCAGTTGTTTTTAAAACCATGTTTCCGGTAAACCCGTCGGTTACGACAACATCAGCTACTCCATTTAACAAATCCCGAGCTTCCACATTACCGATAAAATTAAAGTCAGCATCCTTCAATAAAGCAAATGCCTGCTTGGTAAGCTCATTTCCTTTTTTATCCTCGGTACCAATATTCAATAAACCAACTCGCGGTTTTTCAATATTGCGGACCTTCTCAGCATAAACAGACCCCATCAAGCCATATTGGTAAAGATGCTCCGGCTTCGCATCAGCATTGGCTCCCACATCCAACAGAACAAATCCTTTTCCATCAATTGTCGGTAATGTTGGGCTAAGTGCAGGTCGATCAATTCCATCAATTCTTCCAACCACAAAGAGACCTGCGGCCATTAGAGCTCCCGTATTTCCTGCTGAGATGCACGCATCGGCCTGTCCATCTTTTACATACTGAGCAGCAAGTACCATAGAGGCATTTTTCTTTCTTCGCACGGCTCTTACCGGTTCATCATCACCAGTTATAACCTCATTCGTATGGATAATGGTTATCCGTTCATCTGAAGTTAAATGCTTTTTAATTTCAGCTTCATCGCCAATAAGCATAATTTCTAGTTCCGGGAAAGAGTTAATCGCTTTTTCTGCGCCTTTCACAGACTCTTTTGGTCCGTGGTCTCCACCCATAGCATCTAATGCAATTTTCATTCTTGTTCATCCTTTTTCTCTGTAGTCGTTCGGTACATGGAAAACTCCCCTTTAAATACAAGCTCCTTACCTACATAGCTATGCACAGTAATCAGGGATCTTCCTTTATCGTTATCCACTTCAATAACTTTGGCTTTGGCAATCACACGATCGCCTTCATACACAGATTTTGTGAAGTGGATGGCAGCTTTTGCTGTTAACGCCAGTTCCTCATTAGTTACCGCAACGGCCAATGAATTGGCTTGTGCGAATAAATGATGCCCTCTGGCTATTTTATTTCTCTTAAATACATGTTCAGGTTTTATATCCAACAAGGAAATAGCACTGTTATCTAAATCAAGATCAATAATATCCCCGATTATTTCATCAACAGGTAAAGATTTAATCTCGTCTGTCATTCTTTTCTCGGCGACAGACTTTATTCTTTCTCTCAATTCCGGGATGGATAGTTCGAGGCGATCCAGACGAATCGTTTGGATACTAACCTTTAATTGTTCAGCCAATTCCTCATCGGTAATAAAAGGATTATCCTGTATCATATCCTTTAATATAGCTTGTCTATCCTTCTTGTTTCTTTTCAAAAACCTTCACCTTCCGAAGTATTATGACTAGGTACTAATAGTAGTATATAATTTAAAAAACCAGATTGCAAGAATTTTTCGGGTTATCATGCAATCTGTTAATCAATCTAATTTCTCTCCCTCTAGAACCCCAGAGCCAGCCAGATAATCTCTTAGATATTTATACTTTTCGTCAGTCCAGAATTCATTTCCGGAAATTAATTCTTCAGCATCCTTCCTGGCCGTTTCAAGCGCGCGGTAGTCATGCACCATGTCTGCTATCTTAAATTCAGGTACCCCACTCTGCTTTCTGCCAAAAAAGTCCCCTGGTCCTCTTAACTCTAAATCCTTCTCACTCAATGCGAAACCATCAGTTGTATCGCACATTGCATTCAACCGTTCAATTCCCACCTCTGTTTTTGGGTCTGCTATTAAGATACAATAGGATTGTTCTGCACCCCGTCCTACACGGCCTCTTAATTGATGAAGCTGCGACAAACCAAATCTTTCGGCATCATAAATCACCATCACAGTCGCATTAGGCACATTCACCCCCACTTCCACGACGGTCGTTGATACGAGGACTTGAATATCATTATTTCCGAAACCGCGCATGATTTCATCCTTTTCATCTGAATGGAGCTTACCATGCATAAGCCCAACAGAATATTTCGGGCTAAAATACTGTGTCATAGCCGTATGAACATCCAATACATTTTGCAAATCCAGCTTTTCTGATTCCTCAATCAGTGGACAAATCACATATGCCTGCCGTCCATTGTCCAATTCCTTGCTCATAAATGCCAGAATTCTGTCTAACATATTATGCTTGGCCCAATACGTTTCTATCTTTTTCCTTCCAGATGGCATTTGATCAATGATTGATACATCCATTTCACCAAACACCGTTATCGCAAGAGTTCTGGGAATAGGCGTAGCGGTCATGAATAATACATCGGGACTCTCCCCTTTTTCCCTCAATATACGACGTTGCTCCACACCAAACCGATGTTGTTCATCTGTAATGACAAGGCCGACGTGTTTGAAATTAACATCCTTTTGTATTAAAGCATGTGTTCCTATTAATATATCGATTTCACCTTGTTCAAGCATCTCCATCATTTCTCTCCGGCGTTTTCCCTTCACACTCGATGTTAGCAGAGCTACATTTACACCAAAGGGCTGCAGAAGTTCAAACAGGGAATTGGCATGCTGCTCTGCCAAAATTTCAGTCGGTACCATTAAGGCGCCTTGATACCCGGCAGTCACTACAGCATAAAGAAGGATTGCTGCCACTACCGTTTTTCCAGAACCAACATCCCCCTGGAGCAGTCGATTCATACGATAAGGAGACCGTAAATCCTGCGCAATTTCATTTACGACCTTTTTTTGAGCATCTGTCAGCTCAAATGGTAAAGAAGCGATAAACTTCTTCAATTTCGTATTATCGTACATATGAGACTGTCCATTTGAATTTTCCCTTTTAACTTTCCTAAGGGCCTGCATTTTAATTTGAAACAATAAAAATTCCTCGTAGACAAATCTCCTGTGTGCATGCTTTACTTCAGCGGCGTTCTGAGGAAAATGCAAGTAACGTAAAGCAAGACCTCTTTCCGGTAATTTATATTGGGTAAGATAATGTTCAGGTAAAATTTCTACAAGATCTTCTCTATGAGCAAGATACGCATTTTTAATCCATTTGCGCAGTGATTTGACAGAGATATCACCTTTTGTATGATAAACTGGTTCAAATTCCTGTTCCCTCGCCTCTGAACCCAGTTTATATTCAGATGCCGTCAGGGTTAAACGGTTTTTATCCCATTTCCCTGTTACCGTTATCGTTTCATTCAGTTTTAATTTGTTTTTCATATAGGGTTGATTGAAGAATGTAACAGTAATAATGTGGCGTCCCGTTAAAAGTTTAACATTTAAGCGGGATTTTTTTCGTCCGAAATAGGTTAAATTTGGGGCTGATTGAATAACACCCTCAATCGTTAGACGTTCATCATGGGCTGCTTCCACGATATCTTTAATTCGAAAATCTTCATAGCGATACGGAAAATATTCAAGCAAATCCGCAACTGTATAAATGCCAAGATTATTAAGCTGCAGAGCGGATTCAGGTCCTATCCCCTTTACTGTATCTACTGATAAATCATTTAGTCTACTCATTTTATATCCTTTGAAATCCTAAGTATTTTTCATTTATTTCTTTGCCCGTTGGTGTAGCAGCTAATCCACCTTGAGCTGTTTCATGCAATGATATCGGCAACATTTGTATGATGTTAACCATTGCTTTAATTCTTTCATCACAGAGGATGCTAAACCGTATATGAGAACGAATGTCATCCCATCCTCTTTCGATAGCTTGTTCCAAAACGGCTAGAATTTGATTCATCTGCCTGATAAGCGTTTCCTTTGATATGACGATGCACTTCATTCCCTGCTGAATCATGTCAAATATCTTCTCACCTTTATTTTCAGCAAGTTTAACTAATTCGGCAACATTGCGAAACATACAGTAACCTCCTAATAAAGGGTAGTCTGCTTTTAATCTGAAACTTTTGTAACTTGTGTCACATGATTCAGCAATGAAATTTCCTCTACTATATCATCACCGATATTTTGATCGACCTCAATTGTCATTAGAGCCATTTTTCCTACATCTTTTCGCGATACTTCCATATGACCAATATTAATTTCATGCTTGGCTAGGACATTAGAAACACTTGCTATAGCTCCGAAACGATCGTCGTGTACAACTAAAATGGCCGGGTGATGGCCTGATAAACGTAATTCAAACCCATTCAGTTCAAGTATTTCTATTTTTCCACCGCCTATCGAAATGCCGACTAATTCCATTTCTCCGGTATCATCGCCCATTCTAATTCTGGCTGTATTTGGATGATCAGTTACAGCATCTTCTTCTACAAATGTGATTTCTATGTTCTGCTCTTTTGCTATGTCAAGAGATTGAATAAGACGTGTATCCGAAGTATCGAAATCTAATAACCCAGCCACAATGGCGACATCGGTTCCATGTCCCTTGTACGTTTTGGCAAATGAACCATAAAATGAAATAATCGCCCATTTAGGCTTTCTATTAAACAGGCTTCTCGCCACCCGTCCTATTCGTGCAGCCCCAGCCGTATGAGAACTGGAAGGACCAACCATTATTGGGCCGATTATATCAAATCCACTTTTATATTTCATTTCTTATCCTCTCCCAGTAAAATCAAAAAAAATCTTTACATACTGAAATAGAAGGGGTATCCCCCTTCTATTAATGTGATGATTTATATATGCTTTTTATTCAGCAGCAAAAATATAGGAGTACAACGGCTGTTTTCCGTTATGCACTTCAACTTCTACTTCTGGGTAGCTATCCGCACAGTATTGAACTAGACGGTCCACTTCATCCTGTGAGCTCTCTTCACCATAAAGAATCGTTAAGATTTCAGCATCATCCAGAATGTTTTCAAGCACCTGTTTAGCCGCTTCCACTCTATCCTTGTTTTTCACTTTTATCTTACCATCAATTAGGCCCATATAGTCGTTTTTCTCGATTTCAAGACCTTCAATGTTTGTGTCACGTACCGCAAACGTAACTTGTCCTGTTATAACACTCTCCAGCGCGTCTTTCATTATACCTTCATTCTCGCTTGCTGAAGCAGCAGGATTAAAGGACAACAAGGCAGTTAACCCTTGAGGTATCGTCTTACTTGGAATCACTGTAACAGCCTTTTCCATTACATCGGAAGCCTGTTCAGCTGCCATAATAATATTTTTATTATTTGGAAGGATGTATACATGATCTGCATTAACAGATTCAATTGCTTTTACGATATCTTCAGTTGAAGGGTTCATAGTTTGTCCGCCTTCAATCACCACATCTGCACCGATGCTTCTGAACAAATCAGCAATTCCTTCGCCCATAGCAATCGCTACTACACCAAAATCTTTCTTCTCTGTTTTTACAGGTGCAGTTTCTCGTAAGTCATTCGCAGTTTCATTTAAAATCGTTGAATGCTGTTCACGCATATTCTCGATTTTGATTTTAATCAAGCTGCCGTATTGTTGAGCGTAATTTAAACAGTTCCCAGGATTTTCTGCATGAACATGGACTTTTACGATATCATCATCTGCAATGACAAGCAGGGAATCACCGTACTGGCTCAAGTCATTTCTGAACTGCTCTTCATTGAAAGGATTCTCAGCAATCTTTTCAGGTTCAAAACGGACCATGAACTCTGTGCAATATCCAAATTCGATATCTTCTGTTTTCATATGTCCCTGAACATTGATATGATGCTCTGCTTTTACAAGCTCATCCATCTTAGGCATGGATTCAGGTGTTTCAGCAAGCTTTTCACCTTTTAATTCAGCCAGAAATCCTTCATAAACGAAAACTAATCCCTGACCACCACTATCTACTACGCCTACTTCTTTAAGCACTGGCAATAAATCTGGAGTACGTTTTAATGAAGCTTTAGCTTCTTTCAAAATAGCTTCCATAATTGCAATGATATTTGTTTCCGTTTCAGAAGCTGCAAGGCCTGCTTTTGATGCTTCTCTAGCAACCGTCAGGATCGTTCCTTCAACAGGTTTCATAACCGCTTTGTAGGCAGTTTCTACACCAGCTTCAAATGCCAAAGCAAATTCTTTACCATCAATGGTCGCTTTTGGCTCAATATTTTTTGCAAATCCCCTGAATAATTGGGATAAAATAACGCCTGAGTTTCCACGCGCTCCCATCAACAATCCTTTAGCTAAAGAAGAACCAACCTTACCAATATGGTCCTGTACATTATTTTTCACTTCTTTAGCACCTGATGTCATGGAAAGATTCATATTTGTTCCTGTATCACCATCAGGCACAGGAAATACGTTTAATGAATCAACTAATTTAGCGTTGGCAGACAGCCTGTTCGCACCCTGTATGACCATTTCGGCGAATCTTTTGCCGTCAATAGATGTTATAGCCACTCAAATTTCCTCCTTAAATTACGGATTCGTAACACGAACCCCTTGAACAAAGATATTAACGGATTCTACCGAAAGTCCAACAGTTTGGCTTAATGTATATTTAACCTTAGATTGAACATTATGAGCTATTTCGGAAATTTTTGTTCCGTAGCTTACAATGATATACATATCAATATGTAATTCATCTTCAACCTGTCTGACTACGACTCCTTTGGAAAAGTTCTCTTTACGCAGTATCTCACTGATTCCGTCTTTAATCTGATGTTTTGAAGCCATACCGACGATCCCGTAACAATCTACGGCTGCTCCACCAGCAATGATTGCTAATACATCATTAGAAATATCTATTTGTCCGTATTTTGTACTCATTTCAATGGACATGTTTGTTCCCCCTTTATAGTAACCATAGCTAGAATCCATTTTACTATAATCACTTTTGAATGGAAAGCCTTTATCCTTTTCCAATTAATCAAAGATAAAATAGTATGTCAAGGTTTTTTTCTTGAAAGACCCTTTCAATTGTATTGCATTATAGCGATAGGTATGTTAAATTATTAAAGTATCTTTTGAAGAGACCGACTAAAAAAGAAATGATTAATATAGGCAGTAAGGAGGGAATTGGGCTATGTCACGCAAATGTGTTATTACCGGCAGAAAAACAACTTCCGGAAACCATCGTTCTCATGCCATGAACGCTAACAAACGTACATGGAAAGCTAACGTTCAAAAAGTTCG
The DNA here is from genome assembly GCF_001685035.1 of Bacillus sp. FJAT-27986. Classification (NCBI taxonomy): domain Bacteria; kingdom Bacillati; phylum Bacillota; class Bacilli; order Caryophanales; family Bacillaceae; genus Bacillus; species Bacillus sp. FJAT-27986. Next base: position 351,057 of record NZ_MAYV01000001.1, read on the forward strand.
TATTCTTGTTAACGGAAAACCGAAAAGAGTATACGTTTCTACAAGAGCGTTAAAATCTGGTAAAGTTGAACGCGTATAATAAACGAAAACAAGCATCCTTTTAAAGGATGCTTGTTTATTTTTCCCATCATAACCCCTGTTTAGTCTTGTGTTCTTGAATATTTTTATGAAAATAAAACCACCGAAGGAAAATTTTTATAATTTCCAGGACTTAGCCTAAGACAAGAAATTTTATAAAGAATTAAATTAAACATAAGAAAAACACCCTTTTACAGGGTGCCATATATTTAATTATCCTTTCTTAAAAGCTCCCAACATCGCCTTGACGATTCCTCCCAAAAAGCGGGGCAATTTAATTGTATAAAATTTCATTGTGTCCCTCCTTAGCTCTGCCCGGTTCTCATTATACATTTTCATTTATATAGTAAAAATTCCAACACATAAATCAATCTCTGCTTCTTACCACCAATAATATGCCTTTCAAAAACGAAAAAGTACCAGTTTTAAAATTTAATTCATTGCTAACCGATAATGTCCGGCCACGGTAAAGAGTGACATTTGATAATGGATATTTAAAGTTTACAAGGGTGATTCCCTCTATTTCTTCTGTTATTGGTATAAACGATATGTATTTAAACTCAGTCTCATCCAATACATAGGAACCAGGTTTAAAAAGTCTGATCTCATTGTTACGATCCACTATTCTTGTAGGAATTCCTTCTTTCATATGCTTCTCATCTGCAAGCATCATGATATTGGCCAATGTATGGTCCATTCTGCCGCCCGTTGCCCCATAAATCGTGATTCTGTCCGGCACTTGCTTATAAGCCCATTCAAGAGCTAATTCCAGGTCGGTAGCATCTTTTTCAGGAGGATACTCATAAAAGTGTTCACTGTGCTCTCGTACACGGTTGAGCTCATCCTTAGAGATTGAATCGAAATCACCAAACACACTATGTAGATGAATACCCACCTCTAAAATTTGTAGCGAGCCCCGATCAACACCAACCCAAATCATCTCTTTGCTATTTAACTTCCTTAAATCCGGAATATATATATCAGGACCGCCTGCGACGATATTTATTTCCATAAAGTCAGCTCCTTTACTTATTTTCACAAAAAAAGGGTTATCCTCTTTTAGCGAATGGACAACCCTTTACTTTTTTATTATATGATTCTTTACTAATTCAGATACCAGATCGGTTTCCCCCTGGTATACAAATCCTGCTCACTTCTTTTATACTTACAATGATCTGGCTAATAGACTTAGAATCATTTATAGACCACATAAACTGCTCTTCTAACTGAATTTATAACAGGGAAAAAACTCACACAAAATTATTCCCCACGAATGGCAGCGATTGCTTTCTTTCTATCATCCTTATTATATATAGCCGAACCTGCCACAAGAACTGTTGCACCTTTTTCAATGCACAACTTGGCAGTTTCCTCATTTACACCGCCATCAATCTCAATTTCGATAGACAAGCCTTTTTCTTTGATCATTTTATCCACCTGCTCGATTTTATCAAGGACACTTGGAATAAAGGCTTGTCCACCAAAGCCAGGATTGACCGACATTAAGAGGACCATATCAAGATCATCCAAAATATATTCCAAAACGGCAGGTGACGTCCCTGGATTTAATACTACCCCTGCCTTAACCCCATAGGATTTAATTAATTGGATCGTACGATGCAAGTGTGTACAGGCTTCCGCATGAACTGTTATATAGTCAGCACCGGCCTTTGCAAATGCTTCAATATATTGGTCAGGATTTTCAATCATGAGATGAACATCAAGCATTAATTTAGTGATGGGGCGTACAGAATCAACAATAAGTGGACCAATCGTTATATTAGGAACAAAATGACCATCCATAACATCGATATGAATCCAATCTGCTCCCCCTCTTTCTACATCCCGTATTTCCTCTCCCAATTTCGAAAAATCAGCTGATAATATGGATGGAGCAATTTTAACCATCGTTAATACCTCGGCTTTCTATCTTTTATTTCCTCCAGAAACTGCAAATAATGCTCGTATCTATATTTCTGGATTTCCCCAATTTCAACACCATGCTTTACAGCACATTTTGGCTCTTTTACATGCAAGCAGCCTCTAAATTTGCATTCTGAGCTTCTTTCCCTGATTTCAGGGAAACAGCCTGGCAGCTCCTCTGCTTCAATTTCAGTAAATTCAAGCGAACTAAAACCAGGTGTGTCAGCTAATAACCCATCACCAAGGTCAATAAGCTCCACATGTCTTGTTGTATGCTTCCCCCTGCCCAAATGGGAGGAAATGATATTAGTTTTCAAATTAAGAGAAGGATCAAGCACATTCAACAAAGAAGACTTGCCTACTCCGGATTGTCCTGCAAATACTGAGATTTTCCCCCTCAAGAAAGGCATTAACTCTGATACTCCTGCTTCTTCCAAGGAAGACGTTAATATAACATCATAGCCAATTGCCCTGTACTGATCGGCATATTCATGAATCCTTTTTTTTTCTTCAGGTTCCAGTAAATCCATTTTACTGATACAAATAATTGGAGCAATATTCTTCGATTCAACCAAAACTAAAAATCGATCCAATAAACTCGTACTGAAATCCGGTTCTGCAGCGGAAAATACGAGAATCGCTTGATCCACATTTGAAATAGGCGGACGTACCAATTCATTTTGGCGTTCTTTAATTTCCATTATATATCCATCTGTTGGATTTTCCGCTTGATAAATAACTGTATCTCCAACAAGCGGAGTTACCTTTTGTTTTCTGAAAACACCTCGGCCTCTGCATTGAATGATTTGACCTTCATCCGCTACATAATAAAAGCCGCTCAGTGCTTTAATAATTTTTCCTTCAGGCATATATTCCCTCCTTCAAAGTTAACTATCCGAATAACTAATAACGCCCTCATCATAAACACTGTTATCCTTTATAATCTTATACCCTGCTTTTCCATCATGCGGGATAGTAAATTGCAACGTTTTTTTGACAGTTGAAGTCATTTCAAACGTTTCAACAGGTTCTGTCATATTGTTATTTAAGTCCTCAATTAGGATGGTCACGGTTTGTGGCACACCGGCTAATTCTTCATCATACGTTATGGTAACCTCTTTACTCATAACCTTAGGAGGAATTTCTTCTTCTCCTTTTGAAACTGTTACTTTGACTTCCGACCCAATCTCAACAGCAGTGCCGGCAGCCGGTTCCTGGGAAATGACTTGTCCCTCTTTAATTTTCGAACTGTACTCCTCTTTTGCGATTGTAATCTTTAACCCGGTATCAGCCTCATAATCATCCAGTGCTCTCTGGTTGTAATCCGTTAAATCTTTCAGGGTGATTTTGGCTGGGCCGCTGCTTAGCGTTAATTTCAAAATGGTTTCCGATGGGATGACCTCATCCCCTTGCCTAGGATCCTGTTCAAGTACAGTCCCTACTTCTGAATCATCATTTACCCGCTCTATCTCAATATCTTTGAATCCGAAACCCTCAATGAGTGATTTAATATCTTCATAATTCCGATCCTCATAATCGAGAACTTCTACCTGCTCTTTGCCACTGCTGAAAAATACATTAATAACTGAACCTTCCTTAACGGTATCACCTGCTTCAGGATCAGTGTTTATAACATTTCCCGCGGCGATTTCTTCATCAGGCTTTTCAACCGTCTCACCGATTTCAAAACCTTGCTCAATTAGAGTCGACAGAGCGTTTTCCAATTGTTCATCCCTTACATCAGGTACTTTAACATCCTTTGCTGCGAGCATTCCCGGCAAAAACAAGACAGCCAGAACAGCAATCAAAATTAGACTGGCTAAAATAACCCCAATTATTTTAGGCCATTTTTTCTTTTTCTTAGGCTGTTGCTTTTGCTTTTTTGTTTTATCTTTCTTTTGCTTTTGTTTTTGCTTTTTGTTTTTTAACAATCCCTTTTTACCGCTTGATTGTTCCGCTGGTTCCATCATCACGGTATCTTCGTCCAGAGTCAGGATTTTCGTCTCATCATGATTTCCAAACATTTCATCGTTTGTAATAATCGGAATCGCTTTTGTCGCGTCATCATCACTTGGGATGATAAATTTGCTTTCATTTAATCTGTCTGGATTCAAGGCCGTTTCTATGTCTTGTTCCATTTCCTCCACACTCGAATATCGGTGAAATGAATCCTTTGCGGTTGCCTTTAGGATAATATTTTCCACACTTTGAGGTATAGCTGGATTCCATCGTCTTGGAGACGGTGTCTCTGATTGCAGATGCTTCAGGGCAATCGAAACAGCAGACTCACCGGAAAAAGGCAATCGGCCTGTAAGTAATTCAAACATCACTATCCCCAAAGAATAGATATCGGACTTTTTATTCGCCATACCGCCTCTTGCTTGTTCAGGAGACAAATAATGAACCGACCCAAGAACAGAGTTCGTTTGAGTTATGGACGTTGCACTAAGAGCCATTGCAATCCCAAAGTCAGTGATTTTCACATTGCCGTCATGATCAATTAATACATTATGCGGCTTAATGTCTCTATGTACAATATGGTTCTGATGGGCATGTGTGACCGCTGATGTAATTTGTTTCATAATATCCAAGGCTTTCTCAACCGGAATTGGCGAATAGGCTTGGATATATTGCTTTAAGGTCATACCATCGACAAATTCCATCACAATATAATATATATCGCCTTCTTCTCCAACATCATAAATACTAACAATGTTTGGGTGAGTCAGGCTTGTGGCTGATTGTGCCTCCCTATGAAAGCGCCTGATAAATTCCTCATCGTTGGAAAAGTCCATACGAAGAATTTTTAATGCTACATCACGATCAAGAATCATATCTCTTGCCAGATAAACATTAGCCATACCGCCTCCGCCAATCATACGGAGGATTTTATATCTATCGCTAATTCGTTTGCCGGTCAACATATAACTCACCCTCTTTCACTTTCAAAGCTGTGCAGAAGGATTACTAGAGTTATATTATCTTCTCCTCCGTTTTCATTAGCTTTTTGAATAAATGTATCTGCAATATGGTCTAAAGAATCATTGCCTGTAATAATGGTTTCTATTTCAGTTTCAGATAGTTTATCAGAGAGGCCGTCTGAGCATAATAACAGACGGTCCCCTTCCTCAAAACTGATTGTTTTAATATCTACATCCACACTATTTTCTGTTCCAAGAGCGCGAAGGATGACATTTTTTCTAGGATGATGTGCGGCGTCTTCTTTAGATATTTGACCGGAACGGACAAGCTCATTAACCAGGGAATGGTCTTCAGTTACTTGTTTAAACCCACTATCATTCAGCAGATAACATCTCGAATCTCCAACATTCACAATGGTGGCTGATTTGTCTGTACAAACTACGCCAACTATTGTTGTCCCCATTCCTTCACATTCCTCGTGTGCCATGGAGTGCTCAAAAATTTCATGGTTAACCCTTTTAACCTGCTCCTCCAAAAACAATTCGATTGAACTTGGTGAATCAGACTGCAACTCGGTTTCCCATGCTTCTTTTAGTTTGGAAACAGCCATTTCACTTGCTACATCACCAGCTTTGTGACCACCCATTCCATCGGCAATGACAGCAAAAACCATTTGAGAATTTTCCTTGTAAAATATACCGCCCTGATCCTCATTATGGATTCTCACCTTGCCCCGGTCTGTCCTAAAAACTGCCTTCATCCCATCACCTCGTCTCTTCTTTCCTCTCTTTTGCTCTTAGTTGTCCGCAAGCCGCATCAATATCATGCCCTTGCTCTCTTCTCGTAGTAACATTAACGCCTTGATCCTTCAATGTTTTTTCAAACAGATCGATTTGCTCTCTTGGTGTCCGGACATAATCCCGTTCTGGAACATAGTTGACCGGTATTAAATTCACATGGCATTTTATATCCTTGATAAGTGCCGCAAGTTCAAGCGCATGCTCTACTTGGTCATTTTCACCACCAAAGAGACCATATTCAAATGTAATCCTTCTGCCCGTTTTTTCAACATAATACTTAACAGCTTCCATTAACTGCGGAAGCTTGTAGGCTCTGTTAATAGGCATAAGCTTACTGCGAAGCTCAGTGTTTGGCGCATGCAGGGAAATCGCAAAATTAATTTGTAATTTTTCATCTGCAAATTTATATATTTTAGGAATGATTCCGCTAGTTGAAACCGTTATATGACGCGCTCCGATATTTAACCCTTTATCATGGTTAATGATTCGTAAGAATCCCATCATATTATCATAGTTATCGAATGGTTCCCCGATACCCATGATTACTACGGAACTAACACGCTCATTAGTTTCATCAAGGGCCTGCTGCACTTTTACAACCTGTGCAACAATTTCACCTGCTTCAAGATTTCGCTTTAACCCGCCCAGAGTGGATGCACAGAATGTACAGCCTATTCTGCAGCCAACCTGTGTGGTTACACAGACTGAGTTTCCATAATCATGGCGCATTAATACGGTCTCGATTGAATAACCATCCTTCAATTCAAATAAGAATTTAATCGTGCCGTCTTTTGATGTTTGCTTGATTAGTGTATTTAAAGTGGTTAATGTAAATGATTCTTCCAATTTTGTACGTAAATTTTTGGAAAGGTTCGTCATATCTTCATAAGTAGAAACCCTTTTTTCATATAACCATTCAAAAATTTGTGTTGCCCGGAATGCTTTTTCTCCGTTTTCTTCAAGCCATTCTTTCAGTTGATCTAATTGTAAGGAATATATAGATGGGAGTTGCTCCTGTTTCTTTACTTCCTTAGCTGTTGTTTGTTCCATTCCTTATGCCTTCTTTCGAATAGAAGCAATAAAAAATCCGTCGCTTCCAAAATATTGAGGTAGTACTTGCAAACTATTATCCATTATATAAGGTCTTACCGGTTCCGGCATTCTTTCCTTTAGGGTAAGATCCTTTTCAAACTCAGGATGCGCCTGTATAAACGCATCAATCACATCATTATTTTCATCATTGCCAACAGTACAAGTACTATAAACTATTGTACCGCCTTTTTTTACCAATTGGGATACTTGATGTAAAATATCAAATTGAATTTTCGCAAGCGCGCTCAAATCGTTCTCGCTTTTTGTATACTTGGCATCCGGTTTACGCTTTAACACTCCTAGTCCTGAACAAGGAGCATCCACAAGGACTTTATCAAACATCTCTGTTTCAAAAAATTCTTGAGTTTTTCTGGCATCCATTTGTTTGGTTACAATATTCGATAAACCAAGACGTTTTGCCTGCATATCAATTAATTTAGTTTTATGTGCATGAAGGTCAAGTGCGTAAATTTGCCCGGTATCGTTCATCTTTTCTGCCATATGCATGGTTTTCCCGCCTGGAGCCGCACAGCTATCAAGAATCGTATCATTTTCTTTCGGTGCTAAAGCATAAGCCACAAGCATGGAGCTCTCATCCTGAATACTAAAAAGCCCTTCTTTAAAGCTTGCTGACAAAGCCATATTACCTTTGAGGCAGCGAATTCCTTCTTCTATTAAAAGACTTGGTTCAACCATGTATCCTTCGCTTTTCAGCTTTTCCATCAATTCTTCCCTGCTGATTTTCGTCAGGTTTACTCTGCCGGTTTGAACAGGAGCGTGCAAGTTCTCCTCACACATTTCCTTGGTTTTAGCCACTCCAAAGTCCTCTGCCCACTTTCTTACAAGCCATAATGGATGGCTTGTTGAGACTGAGATTTTTTCCAGGGGATCTTTTATGTCATCCAATGATGGAACTCCTTCACGTTGGATAGACCTCAGTACACCATTAACCAATGAGGCAATTCCGCGATGGCCGCGTTTTTTTGCAATTTCCACTGCTTCATGGATAGCAGCCCGATCAGGAACCCGATCAAGATAAAACATTTGAAAAACTGTCATTTCAATGAGCAATAACACCCAGGATTGAAGCTTTTTAGGGTTTTTGATAAACGGTTTAACATAGTATTCCAATGTCATTTTCCGTTGTATCGTTCCATACGTCAGCTCGGTCAACAACCCTACATCCTGTGGGGAGAGTTCATTTTCTTTTATGGCATGGTTTAATGATAGATTACTGTATGCCTGGCTTTTTTCGACAGACACCAGAATATCAAGCGCAACTTCTCTTACATTCTTTTTTTGTGGCATTCTTTATTCTCCCAATTTCATTCCTGTTGATATGATTGCAGTACCTCGGAGCATCTGTTCAGCAGTCATTCTCTTTTTACCAGCTAGTTGTAAATCAGTAATTTTGATTGCTGTATCATTTCCTGTCTTCACAACGAAACCATCTTTTTCGATATCAAGCACTTCACCGGCACTACCTTGCTTGGCGGTCTTCACTTTTTCGCCCCACCAAACCTTTAAAACTGTTCCATTTAACAAAGTATAGGCTACAGGCCATGGATGTAAACCGCGGATATGGTTATAAACCTCTTCTCCGCCTTGTGCCCAATCGATTAATTCCTGTTCTCTTTTAATATTGAAAGCGAAGGTAGCATCTTCCTCATTTTGTTTAATTGGAGTGATTTCTCCATTCAATAATTTTGGAATGGTCTCAGAAACCAGTTGTGCACCAGCTTTACTCAATTTATCATGTAAACTGCCTGTATGGTCAGTTTCCTCAATTGGAACTTCTACTTTTGACAGCATGTCACCTGCATCCAGCTTTTCTACCATGTACATAATGGTTACACCTGTTTTTTCTTTCCCTTGCATGATTGCATAGTGAATAGGTGCACCACCACGTAATTCAGGCAGTAAGGAGGCATGAACGTTTATACAACCATACTTTGGAGCCTCTAATAAACGATTCGGCAGGATTTGTCCAAATGCCGCGGTAACAATTAAGTCTGGATTTAAAGCAAGTACCTTGTCAACTTCTGAATCCACACGAATTTTTTCTGGCTGGAGAACTGGAATACCATGTTTCTCGGCTGTCACCTTTACAGGAGGTGGTGTCAAAATGCGTTTCCGTCCAACCGGACGGTCAGGCTGGGTTACGACACCAACGATTTCATATCCATCATTTATTAAACGTTCTAATACACCGACAGAAAAATCAGGTGTTCCCATAAATATTATTCTAGTCATTCTACTTCATACCCTTCTAACTCTTCTTCACTTATATAACGCACAACTTTTGAAGTAAATAAGATTCCTTCCAAATGATCCATTTCATGTTGAATAGCTCTGGCCAAGTAATCCTCAGCTTCTAAAATATACGTTCGTCCCTGACGATCCTGTGCTTGTATCTTAACATATGCAGGTCGTTCAACCTCTCCATACAGATTGGGAAAACTTAAACAGCCCTCCACATCACGATCCTTACCCTTCGTGGAAAGAATTGTCGGATTAATTAATTCAAATGTTCCAGACTCATCATCTACATCAACAATCGCTACTCTAATATTTTTGCCGATTTGCGGCGCAGCCAATCCCACGCCATCCGCGTCTATCATTGTGTCGTACATATCATCAAGTAACTTCGCTAATTTACGATCAAAAACTTCAACCTTTTTACAGGGAGTTTCAAGAATTTTATCCGGATGTTTTACTATAGGTAATACTGCCACTTATTCTTTTCCGCCTTTCTATTTACATCATAATGAACGGATTGACATCAATCGATAATTGTAACCCTGATTGGGTGGCATTACGTCCATATGTTTCATTCAATTTTTTTAAAATTGTACTTAGATTAGGTTCCCGCTTGTATTTTATCAGACATTGGTACCTATATCTATTGTTGATTCGAGACATTGGGGAAGCAGATGGTCCAAATACAACCGTTTCCGGCCCTACCTGCCGCTTAATAAATGCTGCTATTTTCTCGGCTGCTTCCACCGTTTTCATCACATCTTCATGAGAAATTGTTAAAAGCGCGATATAATAATAGGGAGGATAGTCATTTTGTTTCCGTAAGAACATCTCTCTCATAAAGAAACCGTCATAATCCTGCTCTGATGCCAGTTGAATGCTGTAATGTTCAGGAGTATAGGTTTGAATTACCACTTCGCCTGGCAATTCATGTCTTCCGGCACGCCCACTGACCTGCGTTAGTAGCTGAAAGGTACGTTCTGATGAGCGGAAGTCAGGTAAGTGCAGCATTGTATCTGCAGTAAGAACCCCTACCAAAGTCACTCTTGGAAAGTCGAGGCCTTTGGCAATCATCTGCGTACCAAGAAGAATATCTGCTTGTCCATCTTCGAATTTTTTCAGCAACGCTTCATGTGCTCCTTTGCGTCTGGTTGTATCCACATCCATTCGAATGACTCTGGCATGCGGCAGCAATTTCCCCAGCTCTTCCTCAACCTTTTGAGTTCCTGTACCAAAAAAACGGATATGGTCACTGCCGCAGTCAGGACAAACCTCTGGAACCCGTTCTTCAAGACCGCAATAATGGCATTTCATAAGCGCTTGAACACGATGATATGTCATTGATATATCACAATTTGGACATGTAACTACTAGTCCGCAGTTTCGGCACATCACAAAGGATGAATGTCCTCTTTTATTTAACAAGAGAACAGTCTGTTCCCCTTTGTCTACACGATCCTTCAGCTTTTCAAATAATAGGCCGGAGAACATCGAGCGGTTTCCCCCTCTCATTTCATCCCTCATATCAACGACTGAAACAGCTGGTAAAGCCTGATCGTTTACTCTGCTATTTAATGTTAACAACGTATATACACCTTTTTTCGCTCTTGCAAAACTCTCCAGAGACGGTGTAGCACTGCCGAGGACAACCGGACAATTGTGATAGGCCGCCCGTTTAAGTGCTACATCGCGTGCATGATAACGAGGTGTTTCTTCCTGTTTATAACTACCCTCATGCTCCTCATCAATAATAATCAGACCTAAATTAGTAAACGGTGCAAATACAGCGGAACGGGCACCAACTACAACCTTAACTTCTCCGCGTTGTATTTTGCGCCATTCATCATATTTTTCACCATGAGACAGGCCGCTATGTAATACGGCTACCAAATCTCCAAATCGTCGCTTAAATCTAGTCACCATCATGGGTGTTAAAGAAATTTCGGGCACCAAAACAATGGCTTCCTTCCCTTTATCTACGATTTGCTTGATGGATTGTAAATAGATTTCCGTTTTGCCGCTTCCCGTTACACCATACAATAGGAAATTTTCATTTCGATTTTCCTTTATAGCTAACTTAATCGGATTAATAGCTGCCTGTTGGTTATCTGTTAACTTCAGGCATTGATCCTTTGTAAATTGGCCTTCCGCATATGGATTACGATATTCCTCTTTCTCAGTAATCTGAACGATTCCTTTTGAAACAAGAGGTTTGATGGCAGAGGAACTGTTAATATTCGTTTCTTCCAGCACTTTTGCCAGCAATTGCTCTCCAGGATGTTCTACAAGATAGGATACTAGTTTTTTCTGATTGCTGGCATTCGCATTTAAGTGGTCTAATTGTTCAAGCAACTCGTTCCTTGTTAGCAATGACGCTATATATTTTTGCTTTTTTATTTTTGTTTTATCAGATACCTGAACAGTAATTTCAAGATTTCCATTGTCAATTTCAGTCTTTATACAGGACAAAAGCTCGTCATTTTGAATCTTAATCCAGCTGACGGCTTCCGCTTTACTGAACAAATACTGGATTTGTATTGGGAGATCATTTGTCTGCTTACCTGGAGCAAGCCGGATTTGTTTTTCATACTTTGCTTTCAATGCTGCTGGAAGCATTGCCTGGAATGCTGATATTTTAAAACACATCGTCTCATCCGCGAGCCAATGTCCTACATCCAATAATTCGTTATTTAGCGCTGGTTCAATATCTAATAAACTGCTGATTGATTTTAAGCCCTTTACTTCTGTATGCTCCTTTATTCTTACGACGAAGCCAAGCAACTTCCTTGGGCCAAAAGGAACTGTCACTCGCATTCCCTCACGAATAATGCCGGCCCATTTTTCCGGGATTTTATAATCGAATGGACGGTCCGTTTGCTGGGCCGGTACATCTACGATTACTTCTGCTATCATAAAGAGTGATCCTCATTTACTTGCAGTGATTCTATTTCTTTCAATATTTCTTTGGCAACTTCAGCTTTACTTAGTAAAGGAAGTTCTCTGAAACTGCCATCCTTTTTATATAAGGTAACAATATTGGTATCCGTTCCGAACCCGGCACCTTCATGGGTCACATTATTAGCGACAATCATATCAGCATTTTTCTTAACCAGCTTTTTCTTTGCATACTCATCCAAATCATTCGTTTCAGCTGCAAAACCTATCAAGATTTGGTTTGTTTTTCTCTTACCAACCTCTCGGAGAATATCCTTTGTACGAGTCAGTTCAAGCGTACTGTCGCCTGCTTGTTTCTTCACCTTTTGATTCTCATAAACAGCTGGTTTATAATCAGCTACAGCAGCTGTACCAATAATAATATGCTGCTCATCCATTACATCCATTACCGCTTCATACATTTCGGAAGCACTTTCTACTTTAATTACTTTGACACCTGCAGGAGCGTCCAATGACACCGGGCCTGACACCAATGTAACCTCAGCTCCCATGCTTCTTGCCACCTCCGCTAAAGCATATCCCATTTTACCGCTCGAAAAATTGGATATATAACGTACCGGGTCGATTCGTTCACGGGTTGGACCAGCTGTAATCAGGACTTTTCTGCCACTTAATGATTTCTTTTCTTCAGCAAAAAAATCTTCTAAATTAGCAACAATTGTTTCGGGTTCTTCCAGCCTTCCCTTACCAACATACCCACAGGCTAAATAGCCTTCTGAAGGCTCCATAAATAAATAGTCATCTTCCCGTAGCTGCGCCATATTTCGCTGTACAGCTTTATGGTGATACATATGGACATTCATAGCCGGGGCAATCATAACAGGCGCCGTTGCTGCCAGCAAGGTAGTTGAAATCATATCATCGGCAATTCCATTTGCCAATTTCCCTATAATATTGGCTGTAGCAGGTGCAACCAGAATGACATCCGCCCAGTCAGCGAGCTCAATATGTGCGATTTTACCAGGGATTTTCTCGTCGAATGTATCTATATAAACATCGTTTTTGGATAAAGCCTGAAAAGTTAACGGCATCACGAATTTAGTTGCTGATTCACTCATTATTACCTTTACTTGCGCACCGGCCTGAACAAGTTTACTTGTTAAGGCGGCCGATTTGTATACAGCAATACCTCCTGTTACACAAACAAGTATCTTCTTATTATCAAGCATCTAATCACTCCATAACTGGTATTCTTGAGAATTCCTTTATATACATCTTTTATATCATATATTATCTATTAAATTTGCACTAATATGTTTTACTATAATTCGAAAACATATCATCAGCCAGCAAAAAAAAACAACCTTATTATCAATCGTAAGGTTGTTTTTTCGAAAGCATTGCCTATTAAAAGTCTTGACGACCTTCAGTTACCACTCGATACGTTAAGTCACCAGAATGGATTTCCTCAAGCGCTTTTCCAACATATTTATGAGATACCGGCTTTGCAATTTTTGTGCTTTCTCCAGATTCCTGCATATAACGTGCACGTTTAGCTGCAACGGATACCAAAGAATATTTAGAATCAATTTTTGTCAATAGTGAGTCAATAGATGGGTATAACATATTATTTATCATCCTCCAATAATTTTTTGTATCTTTTTTCTACTCGTTCACGGCGTAGATGTTCAGCCACCACGATTGCATTGATGCGCTCGCACGCATGCTCTACACGATCATTTTCAACTACATAATCGTAAAGATTCATCATTTCGATTTCTTCCCGAGCCGCTTTCATTCGGTTACGGATTAACTCATCTGTTTCCGTGCCTCTTGTTACGATTCGATTTTCAAGCTCCTTAAGGCTTGGCGGAGCAAGGAAAATAAATAAACCGTCAGGAAACTTCTCACGAACCTGACGCGCTCCTTGTACTTCTATTTCAAGAAATACATCCTTGCCTTCATTTAACGTTTGGCGAACGTATTCAATTGGTGTGCCATAATAATTTCCCACATATTCAGCATGCTCCAAAAGTTCATCATTGGCAATCATATCTTCAAATTGTTCCTTTGATTTAAAGAAATAATCCACCCCATCAACTTCTCCCTCACGAGGTTTTCTGGAAGTTGCTGAAATTGAATATTGAAAATCAACATCCGGCTGAGAAAAAATCGCCTTTCTGACTGTACCTTTCCCCACTCCAGATGGACCTGATAAAACTATTAATAACCCTTTTTCCTCCAAAACAATCACCTATCCTTCCAACACGCTCTCATCACGGTCATGTAACCTCGCAGCCACGGTCTCCGGCTGTACCGCTGAAAGAACCACATGGTCACTATCGGTTATAATCACTGCGCGTGTTCTTCTTCCATATGTAGCATCTATAAGCGAACCCTTGTCCCTGGCATCCTGAATAATCCTTTTAATAGGTGCAGATTCAGGACTTACAATGGTAACAATGCGATTAGCAGAAACTATATTCCCAAATCCAATATTAATCAACTTTATGGACATTGAAGCAGCCTCCATCCCTCTTACCTAGTGTATGCTTGTATGTACTGTCATAAACTGTATTATTCTACATTTTGAACCTGTTCCTTCATTTTCTCAAGAATTGTTTTCATCTCGACAACTTTTCTTGCAATTATTGCATCGTTTGCTTTAGAGCCGATTGTATTTGTTTCCCGATTCATCTCCTGGATGAGAAAATCAAGCTTTCTTCCAATCGGACCGCTTGCCTCCAATGATTCTAGAAATTGTGCAATATGGCTTTTCAACCTTGAAACTTCTTCATGTATGTCTGCTTTATCTGTAAATAAAGCTACTTCTGTTAACAGCCTGTTTGGATCAAAGATATCTCCAACTGCTTCTTCAAGCTTTTGTTTGAGACGGCTGCTATATTGCTTAACAACTTCCGGTGCACGCTCCCTGACATCCTCAACCTCTGCATCAAATTTTTTAATATGCTCAGTTAAATCGCTCTTTAGGAACTCACCTTCTGTTTCCCGCATATTTGACAAGCGAGAAGCAGCTTTTTCTACCGTACCAAGCAGCATTTTCTCAAGATCGGCATTAACTTCTTCCTTCTCATCAATAGAGATAATATGTTCGAGATGAAGCAAATCAGTCATCTCCGGTTCTGCAAACGCACTGTACTTATTATTGAATTCAGTAGATATATTCATGAATTGGTCAATTAAATCCCAATTAGGTGTCATCGTTCTTTTAACGGTTCCTTCACCCTGAAGGCTGATAAATACTTCTATTCTACCTCTATGCAGCTTTTGCTGAATAATCTTTTTAATCCTGTCTTCATACATGAGCAGTTGACGAGGTGATCGGATACTGCATTCAAAAAAACGATGATTCACACTTTTCATCTCAATGGTTATGGATAAAGAATCGTTTTCTGTCTTCGCTCTTCCATACCCTGTCATGCTTAAAATCATCCGGCCCCAGCTCCAATCAGTAACATTATACACGCTAATATAAAATAAAAAGGTAATAGAGCTCACTCTACTACCTTAAAAATTATATCACAATTTATTTAGATTTACTTACATAAAATGTACCCGCCAATAAAAAAGTTGGAATAGACGCCATTCCGACAATTAATAGCCAATCACGAGGGGCAATCGGCACCGTATGGAAAACGGTTTGTAAAGGTGGATAGTACAAGGCAATCAGCATAAGAATTAAAGAAGAAACGACTGCCCATACAAGATACATATTGCCAAATGGGTTTCTTGAAAAGATTGATTTTTCACTTCTGCAGTCAAATACATGGATTAATTGTGCAAGAACCAAAGTTACAAAGGCTACGGTCTGAGCATATTGTAAATTATCAGGGTTTGATTTATATACAGTTATAAACGCGAGCAATGTGGCGATACCAATCAAGAATCCTCTTGATATGATTTTCCACCCCAATCCCCTAGCGAATACGCCTTCTTTTGGATGACGCGGACCCCGCTTCATCACATTTTCTTCAGGTTGATCGAGTCCCAGTGCCATAGCCGGCAATCCATCGGTAACCAGGTTTACCCATAAAATCTGGATTGGCAATAAAGGCAAGGGCAATCCTATGACCATCGCAAATAGCATAACTAAAATCTCTCCTACATTTGATGCTAATAAATAGCGTACGAATTTACGAATATTTTCGTAAATATTTCTGCCTTCTCTTATGGCCGATTTTATGGTTGCAAAATTATCGTCCAATAAAATTAAAGAAGATGTTTCTTTGGCCACATCTGTACCGGATATACCCATCGCTATTCCAATATCTGCAGCCTTTATAGCAGGTGCATCATTCACTCCGTCTCCTGTCATAGCCACTATATGTCCTACTCGTTGAAAGGCACTGACTATTTTTAATTTATGCTCTGGTGAAACACGGGCAAAAACAGTCGTCTCATCAACGATATTTTCCAAATCATCCACAGACATCGCATCTAAATCTTTACCGGTCAGCACACGGTCTCCTTCGCGGAATATCTCCAATTGTTTACCGATAGCCTTTGCTGTTATTAAGTGATCGCCGGTTATCATCACCGTTTTAATACCGGCATCGCGACATTCCAGCACCGCTTTCCTTACTTCTGGACGCGGTGGATCCATCATTCCTTCAAGGCCAAGGAATATCAATTCATTTTCAGCATCCGTTTGGTCAAGAATTGCTTGATTGGCTGGTACACTTTTGTAGGCAACCGCAATTGTCCTTAATGCTTGTTCAGCCATATGTTCAGTTGTATTCCCTATGGACTCACGAAGTTGCTCGTCCATATGCTGCACTCTTCCATTGGACATAACCGTTGTACATTTCCCAAGTAAAACATCAGGTGCCCCTTTAGTAATGACAAATTGCCTTCCGTTATGATCCTTTACCAATACACTCATTAATTTACGTTCTGATTCAAAAGGAAACTCCTTTAAAATCTTATACTTTTCGAATAAAAGCTGGCGGTCAATTCCCTTCTTCATAGCGGCAACAAGCATAGCTCCTTCAGTCGGATCCCCATCTATATAATACTTTTTCTTTTTAAGCTTAAGCTCAGAGTTGTTACAGAGGATACCATAGGTTAGCAATTGCTTCAGCTCTGTATCATCCTGATGACCGCTCACACATTCAAACTTACCGGTTGGATCAAACCCCTTCCCAGACACTGACCACTGCTGCCCTGAAACCCAAACCTTAGTCACCATCATCTTATTCTCAGTCATCGTCCCTGTTTTATCAGAACAAATGACTGATGCACAGCCCAATGTTTCTACAGCAGGCAGTTTCCTTACGATTGCTTTCTGTCGAATCATTCGCTGGACTCCCAGGGATAAGGCTACCGTAACAATAGCCGGTAAACCTTCCGGAATAGCAGCTACGGCTAAAGATACTCCCGCAAGAACCATGGTGTATAAGTTATTTCCTTGTAAAACACCAATTCCTACAACCAATAAAGTCAGCAGTAATGCAACAACAATGAGTATCTTTCCCAGTTGTTCCAGGCGAAGCTGCAAAGGTGTCTGTTGCGTATTGGCATTTTGCAGCAGATCTGCGATTTGGCCCATTGCCGTTTTCATTCCTGTCGCAACAACTATACCCTCACCTGACCCACGTGTTACCATCGTTCCCATAAATGCCATATTAACCTGATCGCCGATTCCGTCTTGCCCATCTCTTTTTGGTTCTTCCGTTTTAGCAACAGGGAGCGATTCACCTGTCAATGCAGATTCTTCTATTTCAAGATTATACTGCTGGAAAATCCTCATATCTGCACCAATACGGTCGCCACTTGAAAACTTTACTATATCTCCCGGAACACATTCTTTAGCCGGAATTTTCGACCATAACCCATCACGTAATACAATCATTTGAGGTGCAGCCATTTCCTTTAAAGCCGACAGCGATTTTTCTGCTTTCCTTTCCTGAAAGAACCCTAATAAACCATTAATCAATACGATCATGATAATGGCAATTGCATCAATATACTCTCCCAGCAAACCTGAAACGAGAGTAGCCGCAAGCAGGATAAGGACCATAAAATCTTTAAACTGCTGAAAAAACAGAATTAAAGCAGATTGCTTTTCTCCTTCTGCTAATTCATTTTCTCCGTATTGGTTTAACCTTTTTTTTGCTTCCTGATGACTTAACCCTTTTTTTGTATGTACTCCAAAAGCGGATTGTAGCTTTTCTTTGTCCATTTCTGCAAGTTTCATGTGACGGATACAACCTCCTTAACAATCCGAATAACTTTCTTTGGTACATGTTTATTCAGAGTTGTCCTAAAAAATGCTATACTTGTTTGAATGGAGATTTATAATTCGAATACTTACTAAAGAAGGTGTCACATATATGTCCTTTGACGGTTTTTTTACAAGAGCAATGACCGAAGAATTATCAGAGACGTTAACTGGTGGACGAATAACAAAAATTCATCAGCCCTATAAAAATGAATTACTGCTAGTCATTCGCGCAGGCAGAACCAATCATAAGCTTCTGTTGTCTGCACATCCCAGCTATGCTCGTGTACAACTAACAGAAGAAAACACGGATAACCCTTCAGAAGCACCCATGTTTTGCATGCTGCTTCGTAAACATTTGGAAGGCTATTTTATAGAGAAAATCGAACAGCCTGAATTGGAAAGAATCATTAAATTTGAGATTAGAGGGCGCAATGAAATCGGCGACATAACTCAAAAATTATTAATCATAGAGATAATGGGCAAACACAGCAATATTATTCTTGTTGATAAAGAAAGAAATATGATCATAGACTGTATCAAGCATGTACCGCCTGCTTTAAACAGCTACAGGACATTATTGCCAGGTCATTCCTACGTTTTGCCGCCAGCTCAGAATAAAATCAATCCGCTATCAGATATAGATAAAGGCTTGACACATATTGATTATTTTGCTGGCAAAATTGATAAACAATTGGTCACACAGTTTGCTGGTATCTCTCCTCTTCTTGCGAAAGAAATAACATACAGGGCTGGACTCGTAAACAGGGAGACCGTTCCAGAGAGCTTCAATATAATAATGGAGCAATTAAAATCACATAATTATCAGCCAACATTGGTTACAGGTGATAAGGAAGCTTTTTACCTCATCCCCCTTCAGCATTTGAAAGGTGATAAGAAGGAATTCCCTTCGCTAAGCTTATTGTTAGATCGCTTTTATTATCAAAAAGCGGATCGGGATCGCGTCAAGCAGCAAGCGCATGACCTGGAGAGAATTCTCTCAAATGAAAAAGAAAAAAATGAAAAGAAACTAATAAAATTAGAAGAGACTCTGCAGGATTCAGAGAAGGCAGAAATATTCAAGAAATACGGGGAACTGATAACCGGTCATATTTACGCTTTGAACAAAGGAATGAAGAGTGCTGAAGTAATTGATTATTATGATGAAAATCAACCTACTCTTTTGATTGAGCTCGATGTCCGAAAAACCCCTTCTGAAAATGCTCAATGGTATTTTTCTAAATACCAAAAGGCAAAGAACGCCAAATCCTTTGTAATCGATCAAATCGAAAAAACAAATGAGGAAATTCAATATCTCGATAATTTAATCCACCAAATGAACACTGCCTCACCAAGAGATTTGCAGGAAATCCGTGAAGAGCTTGAAGAAGGCGGATATGTGAAAAAAAGATATACCAAAAAGCAAGGTAAGAAAAAAGATTTAAAACCTGTCCTTGATTCCTATTTGTCCAGTGATGGCATTGAAATTTTGGTAGGTAAAAACAATAAGCAGAATGAATATTTAACCAATCGCCTAGCGGCTAAAAATCAGCTTTGGTTCCATACAAAGGATATTCCGGGATCCCATGTTGTCATCCGCGATGCAAACCCTACCGAACAAACGATAAAAGAAGCCGCCATTCTGGCTGCCTATTTCAGTAAAGCCAGGCAGTCGAGCCAAGTTCCGGTAGACTCTACACTAATCAGGCATGTCAAAAAACCAGCTGGAGCAAAACCGGGCTTTGTAACCTATGATAATCAAACAACCTACTATGTTACCCCGGATGAAGAAGTGGTTTTATCCTTAAAAGCATAGAAAAAACGCAGCGGACTAAATCTTCCGCTGCGTTTTCATTATATCATTCTTTTGTTATTGCTCTAAATAGAAAATATGAATAGCCTGTTGGCACAATCACTATAATGGCAGTTACACCCATGATCATATAATACTCCCAATCTGCAGGCATGAAAATCGTAAGGAAAATGAGTAGGCCCCCACCCATAAATAACTTGCCGCCTAAACGATGCGTCTTTCTCCAAACTTCATCATTGCTGAGTGTCCAGGGCGTTCGTATACCAACAAAAAAATTAGTTCTTGCTTGCTGAATATAATTTCCAAGAATCATAAATAGCAGACCTACAATAGGCCCAGCCAAACGTTCCATTGGGATATCAATTCCCAGACATATGAGTAATGTAATCATATTGATAACAAAAAACAATGTAATAAGTGCATAATTAATGATCAGATAACCTTTTGAAAAATAATTAAAATTTTTCTTTTTCGGATCAATTTTAGGAATTACCATCATGAGAACATAAGTAAAAATCATAATGGAATGCAAGGTAAAAAAAGCAGCTCCCTTCGATTGAAATCCATCTGCTCCATCTTTACCCCAATGAATCGGCACCTCTGCAGGTAAGGATGGGAAAAAGGCCAGCCAGCTAATGATTGATATGGCAATTAAAGTAATTGGAAAAATATTCCTTTTCATAATTTTCCCCTCTTTCTTTATCTGTTTTAATCTTTTTGGGGCTGAGTAATCCCATATGCCCAACTGATCAGATCCTGCAGAACAGTTGTATTTAAAGAATAATACACATATTGCCCCTTTTTGATATGATGGACTAAGCCTGCGCTTTTCAAGATTTTTAAATGCTGAGATATGCTTGGCTTGGACATATCAAAATGTTCATGTATCTCCCCGGCTGTTAAATCACCATCTTTTAATAAATCAAGAATTTTTCTGCGTGTGGGGTCCGATAAAGCTTTAAAAGTCTCATTCATTTTCAATAACCCCCATAAATATTTGATGATGTATAAGTAATTAAGTAATTACTTAAATAATAAACGGTAAAGATAGCCTTGTAAATAGGTAGCAACCTAAGAATTAAAAAATTTAATTATGAACAGGATCAAAGTATATCCACAGTTATATTAACCTGTTTTGTTATCTTCTTAAATTTCCTCCTTATACACACTTGCTAAAGTGGGGGGAGAAAAAGACTGCCAATAAAAAATATCAGGGATCTTCCCTGATATTTTTTTGAGCCTCTGAAGACGGCCAGTCGGTTGATTTTCACCTGTCCCCGATTGAGCTATCTAGCTAATAGTCCCCCATCCACGACATATTCCGCTCCCGTTATATAGGAGGCGTCGTCCGAGGCTAAAAACAAGACTGGTTTAGAGATTTCTTGTGGGTCTGATAATCGCCCTATCGGAGATGTAGCATACATATCCAGTTGTTCTTGCGTATAGGTTTCTTTTAGCAGTGGGGTTAATACACCCCCTGGACATATCACATTGATTCGAATATTCTTGTCGGCGTATTCTACGGCTGCTGCTTTCGTCAAACCGTTAACCGCATGTTTGGCTGCCGTATACGCCACATTGGGGGTTCCATTGACATGTCTTAATCCTGCGGTAGATGAAATATTCACAATTGAGCCTCCCCCCGCCTCAATCATATGCGGAATTAACGCTTTCATCCCATAGAAGGTTCCATGTTGGTCTATACTTATGATTTTGAGGTAGTCTTCATCTGCCAAATCGGTCAGCGAAGACACAGGGCCAGCATATCCAGCATTATTCACCAAAACCGTAACAGGGCCAAAGGCTTCAACCGCTTGGTTTATGACATGTTTCCAATCGTCTGGATTGGTAACATCGTGTTTCACAAATAGTGTGTTCTCCCCGAGCTCTTTCGATAACGTCCTTCCTTCCGCTTCGAGTATATCCGTAATCACTACTTTAGCTCCTTCTTTGACAAACTCTCTAACGTGTTCAGAACCCATTCCTCGTGATGCACCCGTGATAATTGCCACTTTTCCATCCAGTCTCCCCATGATCTTTCCTCCTTTTTATTCACATTCACACTCACACCTTTACCCAATTTTGGTATTTCCAAGCATTTTCAAGTGGGATTGTCTAACTAAAACGGATGTTCCCTGGATGAATACGATCAAGAAAAAGACAGAATATTTCATTCCGTCTTTGATAACCTCTGACACGCAGGGCAAATGTATGAAGTGGTGCTCCCTGTTTTGATTGATTGAATGGTCTCCCCGCATCTAGGGCAAGGTTCCCCTTTTTTATACGCAATTTGAAAATCACTCGTCAAGTACTCACCGTTATGTCCGTAAAAATCCTTTTCAAGAGAAAAACTCCCCTTGGATAAAGAATGATGCAATTGTTTATGCATATTGTTATAGAGGTTTTTGACCTCTTCTTCCGATAGGTCGGATACTTTCTTCTGAGGATGGATTCCGCTTTCAAACAAGATATCGTGAATATACATATTGCCGATTCCGCCGACGTTTTTTTGATTCAACAAGAAGGATTTAATTCCCGCTTTTTTTCCCGTTAACCAACTGTCTGAAATAGTCATAGGTAAATTCCTTATCGAATGGGGTGAAAGCAATAGCTTTAATTATTTTTTCTTCTTTGATTTCTTGATCATTGGCGATATACACTTTTCCAAACCACCAAAATCGGATGGAAAACCCTGTCCCATCTTGAAATTGGATGAGGAATTGATATTTTTCCTGAACGGGATTGGATGAAATAGGTTCAAAATAAAGCAAATCCCCTCCCATCCCGAGCGAAATTAACATGTTTTCTCCATTCGATAGGGAAACGATGATCCCTTTCCCTTTATTTTGAACCGCTTTAACCGTTGATCCTATTACTCGTGATGAAAATACCAACCCCGAAACATTGCAGCACTTTTCCTGCTTTATTTCCACCCGTTCGATTTGTTTGCCCGAGAGAGAGTCATTCATCTGGGTACTTAATTGATAGATTTCGGGTAACTCTGCCATTCTCCATTCCCCCTTTTATGCAAATTTACCTCATCGGAGACTATTCCGAAGAACCGAACGAACAAAAAGGCTGAATATAACCACTCAGTCTTTTTCATTATGATATTTCTTGTTGGCAGCTTGCTGCATACTCTTCCTCTAATTCTAGCAATCGGTCAATCAGATTATATATTTATCAACATCTAAGTTTAACAGACACAAATAAAAAGAGATAAAATCCAACTATTTCAGATTTTATCCCACTGATTCTTTATGTTTTTAGTTAACCCAGCTCTCATCATAAGGGTTTTGCTTCCATTTGCGGAGCTTATTCAGCTCCTCCTTTGTCACGTACTGATGTTCTTCCGCAACTTCGATAAGAGTTGAATAATCGCTTAAGGGGTAATATGGAACCTCGCTATCAGCAAATGCAATTCTTGCTTTATCCATTTCATATGTAAAGATCGATACAACCCCTAGTACATCACAACCGGCTTCACGTAATGCCTTGGCACATGTGATCGAACTTCCTCCTGTTGAAATCAAATCCTCCACGATGACTACTTTATCATTCTTTTCCGCTTTCCCTTCAATTTGATTTCCTTTTCCATGCCCTTTTGCACTGGAACGAACATAAATCATCGGCAAATCTAGCTGTTCACTTACCCAGGCAGCATGCGGAATGCCTGCTGTAGCTGTTCCTGCAATAATCTCAGCTTCAGGAAATTTTTCTTTTATTAATTGAGCTAGGCCTCTCGCTACATCCCTCCGTACTTCCGGGTAAGACATCGTTAATCGATTATCACAATAAATCGGGGATTTGATACCTGATGACCAAGTAAATGGATTGCTTGGCTGTAAGGCTACAGCTTGAATAGATAATAAATGCTCTGCTATTTTTCTTTTCATATCGGTCTCTCCCATTCTTCAACTATCTTATAATAGGCCTCTATTGGATTCTCTGCCGTTGTAATACTTCTTCCCACAACGATAAAATCACTGCCCTGCCTACTAGCCATAAACGGTGTAGCCACCCTTTGTTGGTCTCCTGCTGCATCACTGGCCAGACGAATTCCCGGAGTAACTGTTACGAAATTTCGACCAACCTGATTTTTAATTTGCTGTACTTCATGTACGGAGCAAACTACTCCATCAAGACCTGATTCTTTTGCTAATTGACTATAATGAATGACACTTTCAGCCAGGGTTGTCTGAATGAATTGCTCTCTTTGCATCTGCTCTTCACTTGTGCTTGTCAATTGCGTAACCGCTATACATAGCGGTCTTTTTTCTCCAGTAGAGGTACCCTTTTCAAGACCATCAAGCGCATATTCCATCATCTTTCTTCCGCCTGCTGCATGAACATTAACCATATCGACTCCCAGTCTTGCCACTGTCTCCATTGCTTTTCCAACCGTATTAGGAATATCGTACAATTTCAAGTCCAAAAAAATGTCATGTCCCAATCCTTTAATTGCAGTGATGATAGAAGGACCTTCTCCGTAATAAAGCTCCATACCTACTTTAACAGCCAGTTTTTCATCATTAAATTTATGTAAAAAACGCAAGGTAAGCTCTCTATTAGGAAAATCAAGCGCGATAACCGGTGTACTGCGCATTCTTATTCCAACTCCTTCCTATACATTCAGATATATGATCAAACCCGAGTGATAAAATAAGATCTGGCAGAGCGTCAATAATCTCTGGCATTACAAACGGATTAATGAAGTTTGCTGTTCCAACCGCAACCGCACTCGCACCTGCATATAGGAATTCAATTACATCCTCTGCTGTTTCAATGCCGCCCATGCCAATGATAGGAATCGAAACCTGTGAGCTAACATCATGAATCATTCGAATCGCAACCGGCTTAATAGCCGGCCCTGATAAACCGCCTGTCCGATTCGCTAAAATCGGCTGGGCTGTTTTGAGATCAATACGCATTCCTATTAGTGTATTAATCATCGTCAGTCCATCAGCACCGCCTTCTTCGACTGCCTTCGCAATGGAAACTATATCGCTGACATTCGGAGACAATTTAACGTAGACTGGCACTGAAGATACTTCTTTTACCGCTTTAGTTAATTCTTTAGCCACAGACGGATCGGTACCAAATTGAATACCGCCGCATTTTACATTCGGACAGGAAATATTTAGTTCAAGAGCATGCACATTCGGAGCTGTACTGATCCGTTTCGCCGTCTCCACGTAATCCTCCATCAAGGTTCCTGCCACATTAGCAATAATCGGTACATCGTACGTATCAAGCCATGGAAGTTCCTCATTCATCACATGCTCCAAGCCAGGGTTTTGAAGTCCAATAGCATTTAGCATCCCTGCATTTGTTTCCGCTACTCTTGGGGTCGGATTTCCAAAACGCGGTTCAAGAGTCGTTGATTTAATGATGACGGCACCCAACTTTCCGAGATCATAGAACTGGCTGTATTCCCTGCCAAACCCGAAACAACCAGATGCCGGCATAATCGGATTTTTTAAGGCTAATCCAGGCAGCTGCATACGTAATTGATTATTCATATGACCACCTCCTCTGAACGAAATACCGGGCCATCCGTACATATCTTCCGGTAACCATTTTCCGGGGTACGGCACACACAGGCAAAGCAGGCTCCTATTCCGCAGCCCATTCTCTCTTCAAGCGAAATAAACACCTTTTTCCCTTCATATTTATCCTTAACGGCCTTTAGCATCGGTGTTGGTCCACATGCATAAACCACATCAATGTCCAACGGAGCTGAAGCATTTGTTACATATCCTTTTATTCCGTACGTCCCGTCTTCAGTTGTGACAATGGTCTCCCCGAGCTCAGCAAATTCGTTCTCATAAAAAATATCAGCTTTGGTACGGAGACCAAAAATATGAATGACAGATACACCTTTTGCCGTTAAATCTCTTGATAGCTGTAATAAAGGTGGTATTCCAATTCCTCCGCCAATCAAAAGTGCTTTTCCTCCCGGGTTCACTTCCTCAATCGTAAACCCATTGCCAAGCGGACCAAGCACATCGACTTTTTCCCCCGGCTTTTTTTCAGAAAGAATGCTGGTTCCCTTTCCTTCCGCTCTGTAAACGATTGTAAAACGAGATTGCTCAGGGTCAATCTGACATATGCTGATTGGCCTGCGCAGCAAAGGACCTATCCCATCCGATACTTTGATATGTACAAATTGTCCGGGCATTGTCATGGAGGAGACAAGCGTCCCCTCCATAGTCATTTCAAATATTTTCGGTACAATCATTCGATGGCTGACGACTGTCATCATCTCTTTTTGAATCATAAGCTGATTGCCTCCTTGGCTGTTTGCATATGGTTCATTTTAGTTGTCGAAAACGTTAGCGATTCCAGTACTGTTAAAATGGCATTGGCCGTATCCAAGGAAGTCATGCAAGGAATCCCATTTTCAACCGACTCACGACGAATTCTAAAGCCATCACGTTCAGGCTGTTTTCCCTTGGTTAACGTATTAATAACCAGCTGTGCTTTGCCATTATGAATCATATCCAATAAGTTCGGCTCTTCACTGCCAATTTTTCCAACAATTCGACATGGAATATTCGCTTGATCTAACGCTTGAGCCGTTCCCTCTGTAGCAATGATTTGATAGCCGATTTCATTGAAACGTTCCGCAAGTAAAACGGCCTCTTCTTTGTCTTTATCCGCAACAGTCAAGAGGACAGTTCCATATTGCTTTATCTGAATTCCTGATGCAATTAACCCTTTATACAAAGCCTTTTGTAATGTATCGTCTTTTCCCAGCACTTCACCTGTTGACTTCATTTCTGGTCCGAGCGTAATTTCAACCTGGCGTAGCTTCGCGAATGAAAATACCGGTACTTTTACGTAAACACCCGTCTTTTCAGATACAAGACCATTTTCGAAACCATAATCTTTAAGCTTTTGTCCCAAAATGACCTTAGTAGCCAAGTTTGCCATTGGAACATTAGTGATCTTGCTTAAGAACGGCACAGTCCTGCTTGAACGGGGATTAACTTCAATTACATACACTTCATTATTGGAGACTACATATTGGATATTAAACAAGCCAATGATATTTAAACCCTTTGCCAGTTTAATCGTATAATCTATGATTTTTTCTTTCATACTCTCTGATAGATTCTGTGGAGGGTAGACTGCTATAGAATCGCCGGAATGGACGCCAGCCCGTTCAATATGCTCCATGATTCCCGGAATAACAACTGTTTCACCATCAGAAATCGCATCCACTTCAATTTCTTTCCCTGTTAAATAACGATCGATTAATACAGGATGCTTCGGATTTATCTTTACGGCATTTTCCATATAATGCAGTAAATCCTCCTGATCATCCACGATCTCCATTGCCCTTCCACCGAGAACATAGGACGGCCTTACCAAAATAGGGTATCCAATCTCATCAGCCACTTCGACTGCTTCCTCCACTGACAAGGCTGTTTTCCCTTTAGGCTGCGGGATATTCAGTTCCGTTAAGGCTTGCTCAAACATATCGCGATTTTCAGATCGATCCACATCCTCTAAAGACGTTCCCAGTATCTTAACTCCTCTTTCTACAAGGGCTGAGGCAAGATTAATGGCAGTCTGGCCGCCAAATTGTACAATAACCCCTTCTGGTTTTTCTAAATCTATGACATTCATCACATCTTCAATCGTTAAGGGCTCAAAATATAATTTGTCTGATATGCTAAAATCAGTTGAGACCGTTTCCGGATTGCTGTTTATAATAATCGCTTCATAGCCGGCCTCTTTAATCGCCCAGACAGAATGAACAGTTGCGTAATCAAATTCAACTCCCTGCCCGATTCGAATGGGTCCTGAACCAAGTACGACGACACTCCTCTTTGGTGTTACGATTGATTCATTCTCATCCTCATAAGTGGAGTAAAAATATGGTGTTTCAGATTCAAACTCCGCAGCACAGGTATCGACCATTTTAAATACCGGTTTAATTTGATTGTCCATGCGCCATTGATACACTTCCAATTCAGAGCTATTCCAAAGCTTTGCTAAGATATAATCAGAGAAACCAAGTTTTTTGGCTATTAATGTATATCCCGGATGGAAGGGGGCTTCTAATAGTTTAGCTTCCATCTCAACAATCTTTGCAAATTTATGCAGAAAGAATAAATCAATCCGAGACCATTCATGGATCAACTGAATCGTTAATCCGCGCTTCAGCCCTTCAGCAATATAAAATAGACGTTCATCTGTTGCTTTTTTAATTTGTTTTTCAATCTCTTCATCCATAATCATCTCAGCCTTGGGCAATTCAAAGTGTAAGATTCCAACCTCTAGGGAGCGAATTGCTTTTAATAGAGATTCCTCGAACGTTCTGCCAATTGCCATAACCTCACCAGTTGCTTTCATTTGCGTTCCGAGGGTTCTGTTCCCTTCCTCAAATTTATCAAAAGGCCAGCGTGGTATTTTGGTTACGACATAATCAAGTGCCGGTTCAAAGCTCGCATATGTTTTTCCAGTTACGGGATTGATCATCTCATCAAGTGTCAAACCAACTGCAATTTTAGCTGCAAGCTTTGCAATGGGATAACCGGTTGCTTTAGAAGCAAGTGCAGACGAACGGCTCACCCTTGGGTTAACCTCGATAATGTAGTAATTGAAGCTATCTGGATCAAGAGCAAGCTGAACATTACAGCCTCCTTCAATTTTTAAAGAACGAATAATTTTCAACGACGCATTGCGCAATAATTGATATTCTCGATCACTCAATGTTTGGCTCGGTGCCACTACAATCGAATCTCCCGTATGTATTCCGACAGGATCGATATTTTCCATGTTACAAACCACGATTGCATTATCATTCGAATCTCTCATGACTTCATATTCAATTTCCTTGAACCCTGCAATACTTTTTTCCAGCAAGCATTGGGTGACAGGACTGCTCTTGAGACCACCGGCTACAATCTCGCGTAATTCCTCTTCGTTTGAACAGATTCCGCCGCCTGTCCCTCCAAGTGTATAAGCCGGTCGTACAATTACAGGGTATCCTACAGTCTGAACAAAAGCCTCGGCTTCTTCCAGATTATGAATAATTGCGCTGTCAGGAACCGGTTCATTCAATTCGTTCATTAAGGTTCGGAATAGATCACGGTCCTCAGCCTGCTCAATTGCCGATAGCTTTGTTCCCAGAATTTCAACACTGCATTCCTCGAGCACTCCAGAATTGGACAGTTCTACAGCCAGATTTAGTCCAGTTTGGCCTCCAAGTGTGGGCAATAAAGCATCAGGGCGTTCTTTACGGATGATTTTACTGACAAACTCTAACGTTAATGGCTCAATATAAACCGCATCTGCAATTTCCGTGTCTGTCATAATTGTAGCCGGGTTGGAATTTACCAGGACTACACGATACCCTTCTTCTTTTAATGCCAGACAAGCTTGTGTACCCGCATAATCAAATTCTGCTGCCTGGCCGATTACAATCGGTCCGGATCCAATAACCAGGATGGATTTAATATCTGTACGTTTACTCATTTTACTGCCTCCTTCAGTTTGGATCTCTCAATCATGCTAATGAATTGATCAAATAAATAATTTGCGTCCTCCGGGCCAGGCGATGATTCCGGGTGATATTGGACGGTGAAAGCATCGTAGTATTTATGTCTTAATCCCTCAATCGTTCCATCATTTAATGCAATATGCGTAACTTCCAAGTCTGTTTGTTCAATAGAGTCATATTTTACTGTGTATCCATGGTTTTGCGAGGTCAGTGCAATTTTACCTGTTTTTAAATCTTTAACTGGGTGATTGGAACCGCGATGCCCAAATTTCATTTTTTTAGTTTCAGCATTACATGCTAAAGCGAACAACTGGTGACCGAGACAAATACCGAACATTGGCACTTTTCCGATAATTTTTCTTATCATTTCAATCGCTTCCGGAACATTTTCAGGGTCTCCCGGTCCATTTGTCAGCATGATACCATCCGGACGCAGCGTCATAATTTCTTCAAAGGTAGTATTATAAGGAACAACGATTACATCACAGCCTCGATTATTTAATTCTCTTAATATTCCATGCTTCATTCCGAAATCCACCACGACTACTCGATAACCGCGTCCTGGACTGGGAAACGCTTTTTTTGTAGATACCTTTTGAACCTGATTACGAGGCAGCACAGTTGCTTTCACTTGGTGGAGCATCGTTTCAGCATCTTTAGTTATTGAACAAATTACACCTTTTACTGTACCTCTTTCACGAATCATTCTTGTCAATTTCCGAGTATCAATCCCTGCAATGCCAGGAATATTCTTTATTTTCATGTATTCATCAAGAGAAAAATCACTTCTCCAATTCGAAGGAAAATCAGCCACTTCTTTTACAATTAGGCCACTGAGACTCGGAGCGATTGACTCAAAATCATCCCTATTGATTCCATAGTTGCCGATTAAAGGATAAGTCATCGTAATAATTTGACCACAATAAGAAGGGTCAGATAAAATCTCCTGATAACCGGTCATCCCCGTATTAAATACAACCTCACCAATTTTATCGCTTTCTCCTCCAAATGCTTCACCAATAAAAATTGTTCCATCTTCTAAAATTAATTGTCTCTTCATTCAGTTAGACTTCCTTTCTGCCAAACTACTTTACCTTCCACAATCGTCATAACCGGCCATCCTTGACAGCTCAGGCCAGCAAATGGTGTGTTTTTTCCTTTGGAAAGAAAGGTTTGAGGATTAATTACTTGCTCTTCTTCTAAATCAATCAGAACTAGATCCGCTTGTCTTCCTATTTCTATTTTTCCGTAGTTAAGTTTAAATGCTTGAGCTGGTTTTATCGTCAAGAAATCAATTAATTGTTTCAGGGTCATCGCTCCCTTTTTCACCAAATATGTATACAACAGCGGAAAAGCTGTTTCTAATCCAACTATGCCAAACGGTGCAAGCCTGATATGTTGTGATTTTTCTTCTTCTGAATGGGGGGCATGATCCGTAGCGATAAAATCAATCGTCCCGTCTAACAGGCCTTCTAGCAATGCTTTTTTGTCATCCTCACCTCTTAAAGGCGGATTCATTTTAAAATTAGGATCCAGCTCCTTAATGTCCATTTCGGACAGTAACAAATGATGGGGGGTTACCTCTGCTGTTACATGTATGCCTGCTTTCTTGGCATCACGAACCGTTCTTACAGACTCCTTCGTGCTTATGTGGCAAACATGATAATGGCACCCTGTTGTCTCGGCCAGTAATACATCCCTGGCAATATGGACCGCTTCACATACTGAAGGGATGCCGGGTAATTCATGTTCTCTCGAATAGATTCCTTCATGTACACATCCACTTTGAATTAACGAATTATCCTCACAATGAGCGACAATGGTCATATCCAGTTTTGCAGCTTTTTTCATAGCTTCAAGCATCATACCAGCTGACTGGATGCCGACTCCGTCATCTGTAAAGGCAAATGCTCCGGATTTTTTCAGAGATTCAAAATCAGTTAATTCCTTTCCGAGCTCCCTGACTGTAATTGATGCATAGGGCAATACCCTTGTGCTCGCCGTTTCTCTTATTCTATTATTTAACGAACGTAAATGTTCGGCTGTATCCGGAACGGGTCGTGTATTCGGCATAGCAGCTACAGTGGTAAATCCGCCTTTTGCTGCAGCCTGTGTACCTGTTTCAATCGTTTCTTTATGTTCTCCTCCCGGCTCTCTTAGGTGAACATGCAAATCGATAAAACCAGGTGCCAATAAAAATCCTTTAGCATGAATGATGTTTGCCTGCTGATTTTGCAATTCATCCTGGATATCGGAAATCACTCCGTTTTGAATTAAAATATCCTTTGTGACCTGTGTTCCATCCTCAAGATAAAATTGCGCACTTTTTATAATTGTATTCATGATTTGCCGCTCCTCCCCTTTGCTCGATACTATTTTTTAAAGCAGCCATTCTCACATATACTCCATTGGTCATTTGTTTAAATATTCGCGAACGTGCGCATTCAACTAAAGAATCATCAATTTCCACACCTCTGTTCACTGGCGCAGGATGCATAATTATACAATTACTCCTCAACCGTCTCTCCCTTTCAATCGTCAAGCCATATCTGTTCAAATATTCTATTTTGCTCATTGGCATTTCCACTGAATGACGTTCATGCTGGATCCGGAGCAACATAACTACATCTGCGTTTTCGATAGCGTCATCAATTGGTTCATAGGCCACATTACTTCCCGGAGGATTCGCCCAAGTTTGTGGGCCTGAGAAAACAACCTTTGCGCCTAATCGGGTCAGTGTTTCCGCATTTGATCGCGCTACGCGGCTATGCCTGATATCTCCTATGATTGCCACTTTTAAACCTCGAAACGTTTGAAATTCCTGTTTAATGGTCATCAAGTCCAATAAACATTGTGTAGGATGATGCCCGCATCCATCACCAGCATTCATTATGGATAAATATACACCACTTTGTATTAAATTTGCAAAAAAATTATCTTCTGAATGACGAATTACTACGGTTTCCACTCCAATTGCTTCTAAAGTCTTCACTGTATCGGATAGGCTTTCGCCTTTTAATACACTTGATGTTTGCACTTCAAAAGGGATTACATCCAGCCCAAGCTTCCGCTGTGCCATTTCAAAGCTGATTTTAGTACGCGTGCTCGCTTCAAAAAATAAATTTGCTACAAAGTGTCTTTTTGCTGGCATCCACGTTTCCCCATTAGCAAATGCCTCAGCATCTAAAAGCAAGCCTGTAATTTCCTCAATCGACAAATCTGTCATCGTAAGTAAATGTTTCACAATCAACCAGCCTCCCATATTCTAAAAAAAACCCTAATTCGTTTTTTACGAATCAGGGTTTTAGTTTATTTAGTCGATTCATCCCAATATCGCATACTGGAATTGTCGTACTTAACCTAATCCCTGTATTTTACTTGTTGGATCTACTATCAACCCTGACTTTCGCTGGTTTCCTTACCGGGAAGTACAAGATTTAAGATGACACCTACAATGGCGGCTAATGCCATTCCTGAAATGGAGGCATGATCGGTGATTTTGAGCATTGCACCACCTACACCAATGATTAAAATGACAGAGGATATGACTAAGTTTCTATTTTTAGATAAATCGATTTTGCTGTCGATCAACATCCGTAAACCACTTGATGCTATGATACCGAACAGAAGAATGGATACCCCACCCATCACAGCTGATGGAATGGATTGAATAAGGGCTGAAATTTTTCCAATAAATCCGAACAGGATTGCAAAGACTGCCGCTCCGCCTATAACATACACACTGAATACCCGTGTAAGAGCCATAACACCTATATTTTCTCCATAGGTTGTATTCGGAGGACCACCAAGACAAGAGGCAATCATAATGGATACTCCATCTCCTAACAATGAGCGATGCAATCCTGGTTTCTCAACAAAATTACGTCCTGCGATTTTACTAATAACCAATTGATCACCTATATGTTCTGATATAGGGACGATGGCAATCGGAATCATAACCAGAATAATCTCCCAGCTTAACGTTGGCGTATAATCAACAAATGGCATCGTGAAGTTTGGAAGCTGGAACCAGGCTGCTTCTTTTACCGGAGTGAAATCTACAATTCCAAAGAAGAGGGCTGTAATATAACCACCAATAATACCGATTAATACTGGAATCAGTGAAAAAAAGTTTTTTAAGACTACACTGCATATGATCGTGATGGCAAGTGTAATTAAGGCAACCGTAATATGTTTTGTGCTGTAAACAAGCACTTCTGCATTCGGATTTTCATACATGGCCATATTGACTGCTGTTGAGGCAAGACCAAGACCAATTACCATAATGATAGGACCTACGACTACAGGCGGTAAAAAGTTTAGGATGGTTTTAGTGCCTAGTTTTTTAACTAATAAAGCAACGAGTGCATAAACAAGTCCAATCAAAAAGCCGCCTACTAAAGCAGAACCAACACCGCTGCTTTCATTTAGTAAAGTAATCGGATAGATAAAGGCAAAGGATGAACCAAGATAAGCAGGTATTTGCCCTTTGGTGATCAGAATGTAAACCAGTGTACCTATACCGCTTGTCAATAGGGCAATTCCAGGATCCAGCCCTGTTAGAATCGGTACAAGAATGGTTGAACCAAACATCGCAAATAAATGCTGCAGGCTTAATATAAACCATTGCTTCGGAGTAGGTTTTTCATTGACATCGTACCTTATTTGAGGATTGTTTGCTATTTCTGTAGAAGTCATAATTATTGCCTCCCTGATGAAATTAATAGGTTTCGAAGGGAGATGATTATTTGCATAAGCAAATATCGCATGCTCCCCTTTTCAGCCTCACAGGACTGAATTAAAAAGGTTTTTTTATTCAAAAATGGAGACTTGTTCACCATCATCCATTTCTTTTAATTTGACGACAATCTTTTCATTTTTTGCAGTAGGTATATTCTTGCCTACATAATCAGCTCGGATTGGAAGCTCTCTGTGCCCTCTGTCGATCAGGACAGCTAATTGGATTTGAGCCGGTCTGCCAATATCTATAAGAGCATCAAGAGCTGCTCTCGCCGTTCTGCCAGTATATAAAACATCATCAACCAGAATGACTTTCTTATCTTTTAAGCTAAATGATACATCTGATCCATTTACCTGTGGATCCCCACTTTTTGTCTTTGTGCTTAAATCATCCCGGTACAAGGTAATATCCAGTTCACCAACAGGAATTTCCGCTCCTTCAATTTCGTGAATTCTTTCTCCCAGACGTTTAGCAAGAAAAATACCACGGGTACGAATACCGATCAACACACAATCACTCACACCCTTATTTTTCTCGATAATTTCATGAGAAATCCTTGTTAACGCTCTTGAGATTGCCTTTTCATCAAGCAAGATTGCTTTCTCTAACATATCATCGTCCCTTTCCTAAAAAACGTAAAAAATCCTTTTGCCGTGTAGGCAAAAGGATATAATAAACCATAGAAAAAGACATACATCTTCCATTAGTTTTCACGTACCTTTTCAGCCTCACGGGACTGTATTTAAAGGACCCTATTCAGTTGTATCTATATTACTTTAGGATTGTTATCCTTGTCAACAGTCAATTCTTAAAGTTTCCAAATAATCGACAAAATATGCTGGTAATGGAGCTTCAAATTCCAAATATTCCTCTGTTCTAGGATGGACAAATCCCAGAACTGCTGCATGTAAAGCCTGTCCATTTAAATCAGGAGTTTTTCTTGGTCCATACTTAGGGTCACCAGCAAGAGGATAACCAATATATTTCATATGGACACGAATTTGATGAGTGCGTCCTGTTTCAAGCTGACATTCAATAAAAGTAAAGTCTTTAAATCTTTCCAGTACATGAAAATGTGTAACTGCATGCCTAGAATTATCGTCTGTTACTGTCATGCTTTGACGATCTCGTTTATCACGGCCTATCGGCGCATCTACCGTTCCTGCATCATGTGGAATGATACCGTGGACAAGTGCCTTATACTTCCGGGTAACTGTTTTTTCAGTTAATTGCTTTACAAGTCTCTCATGCGCATAATCATTTTTAGCGACCATGAGCAATCCTGAAGTATCCTTATCGATACGATGGACGATACCTGGACGCATCACACCATTGATCCCTGATAAATCCTTGCAATGGTACATTAAAGCATTTACAAGTGTACCTGATCCATGTCCTGCTGCCGGATGTACAACCATGCCTTTTGGTTTATTGACAACAATGACATCCGCATCCTCATAATAAATATCAAGAGGAATGTTCTCAGCTACAACATCAAGTTCCTCTGGCTCTGATGGTGTGATTTCAATAGAGTCACCAGGCTGACATTTATAATTTGCCTTTATCTGTTTGTCATTCACCAGAATATTCCCTTCTTTTATCCACTGCTGGACTTGAGAACGTGACCATTCTTCATTTAAAACGGAAAGGACTTTATCAAGCCTTTCACCTTTTTGTTCTTCTGTTACTATCAGTCTTTGACTATCCATTCTTTAGCTCCTTAGCTCTTTTTTCCTCCATAAACATAGCAATAACCAATAATCCAACTCCTATACAAAGAGCAGAATCTGCCACATTAAAGACAGGAAAACTGTATGAGAATATATACGTATGCACAAAATCAACCACTTCATTGCGGAAAATCCGATCAATAAAATTACCAATCGCTCCCCCAAGAATAAGTCCAA
This sequence comes from Bacillus sp. FJAT-27986, assembly GCF_001685035.1. Classification (NCBI taxonomy): domain Bacteria; kingdom Bacillati; phylum Bacillota; class Bacilli; order Caryophanales; family Bacillaceae; genus Bacillus; species Bacillus sp. FJAT-27986. The sequence continues at coordinate 387,242 of NZ_MAYV01000001.1, forward strand.
GGGATATCCCCGTCAACTTATCGGTACTGAATTTTCTTATGTAAAAGACAATTCCAATAATAACCACGGTTGTTACGATGTAAAAAAACCACATTTGTCCCTGAAGAATTCCCCATGCCGCCCCTCGGTTTCTGTGCGAGGTGATGTATAGAAAGTTTTCAATGATTGGTATACTCTCCCCTAAGGTCATATACTTAACGACCAACCATTTTGTAAATTGGTCAATCATGATAATGAGCAACGCAATCAAATAATACATATATAACATAAGCTTGCCCCCTGCCTGCTTAAAATGTACATACTGCCTAACAAATTGTAGCATATCTATCTAACAAATGTTTTAAAACTTTAACAAAAATACAGGCCCTTTCGAATAGATGAAAGGGCCTATAGAAGGAATAGCATCCCAGTATTTTGGAGCAGGTCGGTCTATCACCTCTACTGCCCACACATAAAAGCTCTTCAAATGAGAGTGTACCTCACTTTTCACTGATTGCATAAGCACTCAGGAAATCGGCTCTCTATCATTTTAAAATACTCGATTATCCGAGTTCTGGATATTCGTTAACTACCACTGTGGAGCAGCGTTCACATAAAGTTGGGTGTTTTTCAATTGTACCAACCTCTTCACTGATATTCCAGCAACGTTCACAAGTTTCTCCATCTGCTTTTGTGACTAAAATTGCCGCATGCTCTAACTTAATAGCTTCTTCCGGTGCATCGTAAATGTATCCGGCAACTTCCACTGAAGAAACGATAAATAATTGTTCAAGGCTTTCTTCAATGCTTTCAAGCAAATCTTTTGTTTCTTCACTTACATACAATGCTACTTTCGCATTTAATGATTTACCAATTACTTTTGAATTTCTTGCTTCTTCAAGCGCTTTAAGGACATCATCACGTAAATTCATGAACAAATCCCATTTCGCTTTAACAGCTGTACTATTTGGATAATTTTCAACCGACGGCATATCTGTTAATTGTACGCTCTCTGCATCAGCATCATCGATAAAAGTCCAAACTTCATCAGCTGTATGCGGCAGAATAGGAGCAATCAATTTAACTAGCTTCATAACGCATTCATGCAGTACAGTTTGAATTGCACGGCGGCCATCACTGTTTTCCGCATCGCAGTATAGAATATCCTTTGCATAATCCAGATAGAAGGAACTTAAATCCTGTGTACAGAAATTATTGATACCATTATAGATATCAGCAAATTCATAATTGTCATAGGATTGTTTTACCTGATCAACCAAATCATTTAACTTAATGAGCATATATTGGTCCACTTCACGAAGATTTTCGTAAGAAACAGCATCATGCTCTGCGTTAAATCCGCTCAGGTTTCCAAGCAGGAATCTGAATGTGTTACGAATTTTACGATATACTTCGGATACTTGTTTCAGAATATTATCAGAAACACGTACATCAGCCTGGTAATCGACACTCGCAACCCAAAGACGCAGAATATCTGCACCCATTTGATTAATAACTTTTAATGGGTCAATTGTGTTTCCTAGGGATTTACTCATTTTACGGCCTTCTCCATCAAGTGTAAATCCGTGGCTTAATACTTCCTTGTAAGGAGCTTTACCAGTAACAGCAACTGACGTGATCAAAGAGGAATTAAACCATCCACGATATTGGTCTGAACCCTCGAGGTAAAGGTCAGCTGGTCTTCTCAAATCTTCTCTTGCTTCAAGAACTGATTGATGGGAGGAGCCAGAGTCAAACCATACGTCCATAATATCTGTTTCTTTCGTAAATAAGCCATTAGGGCTGCCTTCATGTGTAAAGCCTTCTGGGAGAAGATCTTTTGCGTCTTTCTCAAACCAAACAGTGGAACCGTATTGTCGGAATAAATCGGATACATGCTTAATCGTTTCATCCGTAATGATTGCTTCACCATTTTCTGCATAAAACACCGGAATCGGTACGCCCCATGCACGCTGACGGGAAATACACCAGTCTCCACGATCACGAATCATGTTAAATAATCTCGTTTCACCCCATGCAGGTACCCATTTAGTTTCTTTGATCTGCTGCAATAGGTCTTCACGGATATCATCAACTGAAGCAAACCATTGGTCAGTTGCACGGAAAATTGTTGGCTTTTTCGTTCTCCAATCATGCGGATAAGAGTGTGTAATGAAATCAAGTTTTAACAGAGCACCGACTTCCTCGAGTTTATCCGTGATTTCTTTGTTTGCTTTATCATAGAATAATCCTTCAAATCCAGGAGCATCAGAAGTCATATGGCCTTTTCCATCCACTGGGCAGAGTACTCCAAGATTATATTTCTGACCTACGATAAAGTCATCTTCACCATGTCCTGGCGCAGTATGAACACAACCTGTACCTGCATCAGTGGTTACATGCTCTCCTAAAATAACAAGTGAGTCACGGTCATACAATGGATGTTTAGTGACTACATATTCCAGTTCAGCACCTTTAACAGTCTTCTCAACTTCAGCATTCTCCCATCCAAGTGTTTCTTTAACGGAAGGCAATAATGTTTCAGCCACAATATATTTTGTACCATCCACATTCACAAGTACATAATCAAGGCGTGGGTGAACAGCAATTCCAAGGTTAGCTGGAATGGTCCAAGGTGTCGTTGTCCAAATAATGAACTTCGCTCCCTCTTCCACTACTCCTTTGCCGTCCTTCACATCAAATGCAACAAAGATAGATGCTGATTTCTTGTCGTGGTATTCGATTTCCGCTTCAGCTAGTGCAGATTCACTGGAAGGAGACCAATAAACCGGTTTTAATCCTTTATAGATATAGCCTTTTTTCGCCATATCACCGAAAACTTTGATTTGCTCAGCTTCATATTCAGGTTTCAGTGTGATGTATGGATTTTCCCAGTCTCCTCTTACACCTAAACGTTTAAATTGAGTGCGCTGCTGATCAATTTGTGTATAAGCATATTCCTCACAAAGTTTACGGAATTCAGCGATTGTCATTTCCTTACGATTTACTTTTTTGTTTTTAGTTAGAGCTGTTTCAATTGGTAAACCATGAGTATCCCAACCTGGTACATATGGCGCATTATAACCATTCATTGATTTAAAGCGAACAATAAAATCCTTTAAGATTTTATTCATTGCATGCCCGATATGAATGTTTCCATTCGCATAAGGAGGTCCGTCATGCAGCACAAATTTAGGAAGGTCCTTCGTGCGCTCCTGTACTAATTTGTAAATATTTTTTTCTTCCCAACCTGCTTGAACTTCCGGTTCTCTTTTTGGTAAATTCCCACGCATTGGAAATTCTGTTTTAGGCATCAATAATGTGTCTTTAAATTCCATTCCATTCACTCCTTAAACTTCGGTTAAACTATTTTCATAAATAAATACAAAAAAGCCTTTTCATCCCGGTAAAGGGACGAAAAGGCTATATTTCCGCGGTACCACCCTTTTAGAATATTGCCTGACAATATTCCTCTTGGTATTCGTAACGTGAATGACTCGCCGCTATTTACTGCCAGCCAAGCTGGGTTCAAAAGCAGACTCAGGGATGATCTTCCATCCAGATTCTTTTACCGGACTCCCACCTTCCCCGGCTCGCTACAAAAAGTATAATCTGATGTACTGTTCCCGTCTTCGTTTTATCATTTTTTGAATAGATTTGTTAAAATATTATATTCAATAACTTACGATAAAGTCAAGACCTTACATTTCTTCTTCATTCAGGTCGATATCAAATTCAGTGGCATCCACGTCATATTTAAGAAGTTTATCCCAATCTTCACTGTTTAATAAATCAAGCTGGGCTTCAACAAGCATTTTAAAACGCATTCTGAATACTTTAGATTGCTTTTTAAGGTCTTCAATTTCAATAGCAATTTTTCTTGCTTTAGATAATGCCTCATTGACAATTCGGTCAGCATTTTTTTCTGCTTCCTTCATAATCAATTTAGCCTCTTTTTGAGAATTTCGTTTGACATCTTCTCCGGCTTCCTGAGCAATGACGATTGATTTATTCAACGTTTCCTCAATGTTGGAGAAATGCTCAAGGCGTTGTTCCAACTCTTCCACTTTAGCTTCAAGATCTTTCTTATCTCGAAGGACCAACTCGTAATCTTTAATTATTTGGTCAAGAAACTCATTTACTTCATCTTCATCGTAACCGCGGAATCCTCTGCCGAATTCCTTGTTATGTATGTCTAGCGGTGATAATGGCATAGACTGCACCTCCGAATACTGATTCTTCTCTTAATTATTATACTATGCTTTCGACAGTAATGGTGATATTCCTTCTAAATTCCTGATTATTTTTGTATACCACACTTTATTTTCCATTTATCTTTCTTTGTTTTTCCTTCAATGGAAAATATCTTCATTCTCCCTATCCCACGAGTGGATAACACATCACTTTCTCTGATTTCATATGATGGATTATCGACTTGTTTCCAGTTTACCTTAACACGCCCCTGGTGTACGAGTGTTTGGCTCTTTTGCCTCGAAATATTGGCGATAGCCGACAATATCGTATCAATTCTCATGGAGGAAACTGTCACTTGGCATTCCTTCCATTGTTCCGTAACAGTCATGGCCTGATCAGCAGGTATTTCCTGAAACTTTACACCCGCATTGCCCATTTTAGATATATTCATCTCCAGATAGGATGCTACATCTTTTGCAACAACGAATTGTACTCGCTCGCCTTCAATCCATATATCACCAAATTTTTCTCTCTTTAAGCCAACAGACATTAACGTGCCAAGAATCTGCCTGTGTTTCAGTGTCGTAAATTTTGCAGAATAAAACAATTCATAAATGGTCAGTTCGTAATCCTCGATTTGCGGTTCATAATAGTCCGGATAGAGGAGCGCTCTTTGCCGCTCGGCCGCTTTGCTTCCTCCAAAAAAGGAAACAAGTACATCTCCATTTGTACCAATTAGCATCCTTACAATCTCTGATTCTCTGGGGTCAAGAAAATCTGTCAGTTTAGGGGCATATTGCTCCTGCACTTGATCAATCCATCCAAGCACCTGATCGATAAATTCTCTTTCTTCCTTACGAAAATGCTGATAAATATCCATTTACATCCTCCAGCTAAAATATAAAAGCTCCCTGTTTTGAAAGGGAGCTAACATTCTTCTTAAAAAATGCCTGCCAACGCGGAGATTCCTACTCGTGCCATATTTAACACAAGAATCGCTATAATTGGAGAAATATCAATCATGCCGAGCGAAGGTACAATTCTCCTGAATGGTTCCAAAAACGGCTCACATATGCGTGCTAAAAACATTCCAATTCCTGTATCCCTTGCATTTGGAAACCACGACATTAATATGTAAATAATTAAGGCCCAGGAATATATATCTACTGCTTTATAAAGTATATAAAAAACTATATCCATTATTTACTTACCACCTTATATCCTCCAGTTCATCTTCTTGAGCATATCCAGAGATGGAACCTGAAACATCAACATTATCAGGGGTACATAAGAATATATTTGACCCGATACGCTGAATATCCCCACCGATTGCATAGACTGTCCCACTTAAAAAGTCAACAATTCTTCTAGCCTGGTCTGGTGAAATCCTTTGTAAATTCACAACAACCCCACGGCGATTTTTTAAATGGTCGGCAATCTCCTGAGCATCTGCATACGCTCTTGGCTCCAGCAATACTAACTTAGAAGATTTCTGTATGCTTTGAAGACTCACTATATTTTGTTGTTTTTGCTGCTGATCATGTTTATTCACTTTTGCCGGAACTTTTTCTTCTTCAACATATTGTTCCTCATACTCATATTCTTCATCCTCGAGTGCAAAGAACGTTTTCATTTTTGATACGATAGACATCATTTACACCTCTCTTTTATTCATTCCCTACCAAGGCAGTTCCGATTCTAACCATGGTTGCACCCTCTTCAATGGCGATTTCATAGTCATTAGACATACCCATTGAGAGTTCTGTGCATGGGGCATTGGGCAACTTCATATTTTGTATCACTACTTGCAATTCTTTGAGTTTACGGAAACAAGTACGTATTTCTTCTTCATCATCTGTGAAAGGAGCCATCGTCATAAGTCCCATTACCCTAATTTTTTCAAATTCAGCAAGCTGTTGTACAAACTCAATTGCAACCTGAGGCTGTATTCCATGTTTAGTATCTTCTCCGCTTACATTTATCTGAACAAAACAGTCAATCGGGCGAGTGGCTCTCTTTTCTATTTCTTCAGCCAATGATAAGCGATCAAGAGAATGTAGAACGTCCACACGGTTTATGATCGTTTTTACCTTTCTCGTTTGAAGCGAACCGATAAAATGCCAAACTGGTCGTTCTTTTATACCCTCTTGCTTGGCTATTAATCCTTCCGGGCGGTTTTCACCAAAGTTTTTAATTCCAGCTTTATAGGCTTCTAGAGCACGTTTTGTTGAAACATATTTTGTAACAGCAATTATTTGTATATCTTGTGGATTACGACCTGCACGTTTTGCAGCACTCTCGATTTTTTCATGAATGATCTGCAGGTTTTCCGTCACTTCCAATATCCTACTCCTCCTTCCAGCCGATTAACCCCAACATTCGACCAGTTTTCCCCTCATCACGTCGGTGAGAAAAAAAGTAAGAATCATCACAACTTGTACAAAAACCAGTTGTCATAATATTCTCTGGTAAAATACCGGCTTTCTGAAGAATTAAAGCATTCGCCAGCTTTAAATCAAGCTGATATTGATTCTCCGTAATTTGATTATAAGCGGTTTTTGTCTGTTCTTCTAGTATAACCTCTAAATAGTTAATTACTTTTTTGTCGACAGTATAACAGTTTTGGCAAATAGATGGCCCTATTGCAGCATATATCTCTTCAGGCTGTACGCCTTCAGCCTGTCTCCAGATATCAATCATAGATGAACCTATGCCGGCAACCGTCCCCTTCCAGCCCGCATGTACAATCCCAATCAAATGATGGTTTGGCGCCATAAAATATACGGGTACACAATCCGCAAAGCAAAGCGTCAGTAATATTCCGCTTTCTTTTGTATATAAACCATCCGTTGCTTTTAATGCTGTTTTATAATCTAAAGCTCCAAGCCCGGCATGACTTTTTTCAATTTTCAAAATAGAAGCTTCATGCGTCTGCTCAGCTCCAACCCATCTTTCAACAGGAAAATGGAGCTGGTCAGCCAGAATACGCCTGTTTTCTATTACTTTTCCATCCAAATCAAAGACGTGAAAAGCTGTATTCATCGAATGAAACGGAAAATGGCTGATGCCTCCGTTCTTCGTAGTAAATCCCGCCAATAAATTTGGATGCCGATCCTTCCAATCTTTTATCGACAATAATGATTCGGAAAAACGAACAAATGGTTCCAAGCTAATACCCCTCGATTTTTCTTTCATTTTATCATAATCCCGCATAATTTTCTTCTTCTATTCATTAAAACTTCCGTATCCCTTGTATTCCACAAGAATCACATCTTCTCCAATCATTTTAATTTTATACCACGGAATGACAGTGTCTTCCTCTTTATTTAAAAACGAAAGCATTTTACTGTTTGCTACCGTTATACTTTCTATTTTCCCAGTACTTAGATTAATTTCAATATCTTCAACATTGCCCAATCGTTTTCCATCGAATGTATTTACGATATCTTTGACTTGTAACTCAGAAATTTTAATCATACTCTATCTCCTCCACTCGGGATCTGTAGTTACAGGCATTATATGAATGGAAAGAACAATAAAGAACTTCTCTCTCTGGCACGCCCTCCTATCCATCAAATCTTGAACGTTATAAAAAAAGGATTTAGTTTCTTTCATATCTGGCTATCTACAAAACCATAAAATCTTTAATAACAGATGCAGGTGATGCAAGAATTTTGAGTTCCTTTTTTTACATAAGGATTGGAGGCCCAGCTATAATAAATAGGCTTAAATATAAATAAAAACTATCCTGCAAACGAGGATAGCTTAAGGGCAATACATATTTAATTATAAGTTCATTAATCAGCAGCTAGATATTTTTATTCATTTGGCGAATAGCCGCTTTTTCCAAGCGGGATACCTGTGCCTGTGAAATTCCGATTTCCTCAGCAACTTCCATTTGCGTTTTCCCTTGGAAGAAACGTTTCTTAAGGATCATTTTCTCACGCTCATTTAACCTGCGCATGCCATCTTTTAATGCAATCTCATTAATCCATGTGCTATCTTTACTCTTCTCATCACTGAGCTGATCCATTACAAAAATTGGATCGCCTCCATCATTGTAGATAGGTTCAAATAATGACACCGGGTCCTGGATTGCATCTAGTGCGAATACTACCTCTTCATACGTAACATCAAGAGCTTTTGCAATTTCTTCAGATGTCGGTTCTCTCGATGTTTCACTCATCAGTCTCTCTCTGACCTGTAAAGCCTTGTATGCAATATCTCTCAACGATCTGGAAACCCTAATCGGGTTATTATCCCGTAAATAACGGCGAATTTCCCCAATGATCATTGGAACAGCATACGTAGAAAATTTTACATTCTGACTTAAGTCAAAGTTGTCAATCGATTTCATTAAACCAATGCATCCAACCTGGAAGAGGTCATCAACATACTCACCTCTGTTATTAAAGCGCTGAATGACACTTAGGACAAGTCTAAGATTACCGTTAACCAACTTCTCCCGTGCTGATGATGATTCTCCAGATTGCATCTGTTTAAACAACTCTCGCATTTCATCATTTTTTAAAACAGGTAATTTTGATGTATCCACACCACATATTTCTACTTTGTTTCGTGTCAATCCATTCCCTCCTAGCAGGAGCTGCTGTACAAAGTAAAGTATCTCCGCGGGAGGGAATTATATGCATATGAAAATTATTTCCGTATAGTGACTAAATGAAAAATCCAGATTTCATAAAGCTTTTATACGACTAAATATTTTTTACACCTTCCTTAAACCATTTTATTAAATTCTTTTCTAAGCCTTTTTATAATTCGCTTCTCGAGACGGGAGATATAGGATTGCGATATCCCCAGTAAATCAGCAACATCCTTTTGTGTTTTTTCCTCTCCGCCAACTAAGCCAAATCTTAGTTCCATAATCTGCTTTTCCCGATCATTCAATTGTTCCAGTGCTTTAGCCAAAAGTTTTTTATCAATACTTGTCTCTAAGTTTTTTGTGATGATATCATCATCTGTGCCCAATACATCTGATAAAAGCAATTCATTCCCATCCCAATCAATATTCAGCGGTTCATCGAATGAGACTTCGGAACGTGTTTTACTGTTCCGTCGTAAATACATTAAAATTTCGTTTTCTATACATCTTGATGCATATGTCGCCAGCTTTATTTTCTTTTCAGGATTAAAGGTATTTACAGCTTTAATAAGGCCGATTGTGCCAATACTGATTAAATCTTCAATGTTAATACCTGTATTCTCAAATTTACGTGCTATGTATACAACTAAACGAAGATTTCGTTCAATTAGCATAGATCTTGCTGTTTCATCTCCAGCAGGCAGTTTATGAATTAATATTTCTTCCTCTTCCTTACTGAGTGGCGGTGGAAGAGCCTCACTGCCGCCAATATAATACACTTCATCTGACTTAAGCTTTAATTTAACTAAAACTTTTGTCCAATAATAGGATAGTCTAAAGCGGAAATTTCTCAATTGTTTAACCCCTTTCCTAATCCTCAACGTCTATTTTCTTCCTGAAATGAGTATAGTGATTATTACATTAAGAGGCAGATGCTGAATCACCGGCCGGTACCATTTTTGGATGAACAATGGAATCGAAAAGCCCTTCTCCTGATAATTGCTGCATGGTAAAAGAAATTAAACATTTTTGAACCTCACGACATTCATTGGCTACTTTAATGGATAGGACATCTGGTTTAAATGCAATTAACAATTGACTGTCATTCCCAACAACCTTACACGGAATAATTCTCATTTTTTCTTGCCACTCATCAGGGAAATCAGCAAAATCGCCATGCAAATTCTGGATCCCTTTGTCAATTAACTTGGATACAGACGCAGGTATCATTGTTTCCCTTCCATAGAGTGAAATAATTGCTACAGGAGAACCGGATAATGGATCGAGTAATTGATTTCCTGTGTCAACAAGCCCTTCTGATTCAAATGAAACGCCATTAATTTCAACAATCATTGTAACCCTCTGCTCTTTATTCCACTTGGCAAGATCAAGGATGTTAATATGCTTTTTTGAAAAATGCCATGCCAATGGAAATCCAATCATAACAAAAATCCAACTGACCGGGTCACCGAAGCTGCCTGCTCCACTTGTGAATCCGTTGAAATATTCAGTCACTTCAAAACTAAAAAAATAGTGACTGCCTAAGAGGATCCCACCAATTGTAAAGGTTACAGCATATAAAGTTACAACTCTTTTAAAAAATGCTCGGATACTTCTAAAACCAAATGCGGTTAAAACCATGAAAATAGAAACCATGCTTTTCAGCCAAATTTGATCAGCTAAATAGGAAAAGGGAGTGATATATAGCCAAACAACCATAGATCCCACTAATCCTCCAGCTAGCATTCTAATCCATTTTATTTGGTTTTTTAGTAAAACCGCAGTCCACACTAATATACTTGTATCAAAGACCCAATTGAGAAACCAAATGGCATCAATATAAATAGTCATATTGTTTCCCCATACTTTTTTTAATAGAACATATGAGAAATTATAACCTGACATAATCCAAAAGGTTGTCGCTTCATGTAAAGAGTGCAACCGTTTTTTATTTATATTTTCATCAGTATTTGTCGATGATTTACTGCAAAATTTCACCAGTCATATTTAATTTGAACTATTAGAACTATCGGGGTGGAAAAAGGAATTGAGATAATCAATCAGATTCTTAATTAAAATGTTTGAAATAGAACTATCGGACTAAATCCATAGAATGAGCTATAAACCCTGCAGCGGGAATCTACAAATCAGCTCATTAAAAATATTTACAAAAACAAAAAAAGATGATGATGTAATTTACTATTACATCATCATCTTCCTCTATGAAATATATTATCTACGACGATTACGATTTCTTAAGAATGTCGGAATATCAAGTGTATCATCAGTATTGCTGCTCACTTGATTATTTCTGCTAGGTTCTGAAGTATAAGATTCCTCACGCTTAGGTACTTCGCGCTTGATTGGATTCGTTTGAGGAGCAGGGCGTGATTGGCCAAAGTTCGGTCTTGCCGCCGGACGTTGTTGTTCAATTTCATTGAAGCCAGTCGCAATCACAGTTACTACAATTTCATCTTTCAGATTCTCATTAATAACAGAACCAAAAATCATATTTACTTCCTGATCGGAGGCTGATGCTACAATATCGGCAGCTTCTTGAACTTCGAATAAGCTTAAGTTCGTTCCTCCAGTGATGTTCATTAACACACCTTGAGCACCGTCAATGGATGTTTCAAGCAATGGACTGGAGATAGCTTTTTTAGCCGCTTCAGCAGCACGGCTTTCACCTGATGCAACCCCGATTCCCATTAAAGCGGATCCTTTATTGGACATAATTGTTTTCACATCTGCAAAGTCCAGGTTAATTAATCCTGGCACTGCGATTAAATCAGAAATACCTTGTACACCTTGTCTTAAAACATTATCTGCTTCACGGAAAGCTTCAAGCATTGGTGTACTTTTATCAACGATTTCCAATAATCGATCATTTGGAATAACAATTAACGTATCAACAGATTCTTTCATAGCCGCAATTCCACCCTGAGCCTGCGTGGAACGCTTACGGCCTTCGAATGTAAATGGTCTTGTCACTACACCAACAGTCAGGGCACCCAATTCACGGGCAATCTGAGCTACAACTGGAGCAGCTCCTGTTCCGGTACCACCGCCCATACCAGCTGTAACAAATACCATATCTGCTCCTTGAAGGGCTTGCTCAATTTGTTCTTTACTTTCTTCAGCAGCTTTTTTTCCAACATCCGGATTGGCGCCTGCACCAAGTCCTCGTGTCAATTTACCGCCTATTTGCATTTTTATTTCAGCTTTTGATAGATTCAAAGCTTGGGCATCTGTGTTAACCGCAATAAATTCTACCCCTTGTAAGCCATGTTCAATCATTCGGTTAACGGCGTTATTTCCGCCGCCCCCTACTCCGATTACTTTTATCGTTGCTAACGAATCAATATTTGTATCAAATTCTAGCATGGAAAGTCCTCCTATTATTTTCGGTAAAGTGTTTCCCTTATTCGAAAAATACTCCGAAGAATTTTTTCATTTTTGTACTCACTTTATCTTCCGGATTTTTTGGTGCTTTTTCTTTTGGAGCTGGTTTTTGAGCCGGACGCTTTTCTGTTGTTTCTCTGGTAGCAGCAACAGTATGCGCTCCTAACTTCAAGCCTTGCGATCTGGCTTTGTTACATGCATATGTGATAAGACCAACAGAAGTTGTGTACTGAGGTTCTCTGACACCTATGTAATTTGGTTCCGCTCCACGAACGCGATTTTGCAAGATATTCTGTGCTAAATCCAGTATACCAGGGGTTTTTACTACTCCACCAGTGAGAACATACCCCCCAAGCAAATCAGTTACACCCATATTCACTATAGCATCTTCTACCATTTCAAGGATTTCTGTTAATCTATCTTCCATAATATCAGATACGATAAATTGATTGCAGGTCTGTTGTTTTTCGCTGCCAATCACCGGTACTGTGAATGTTTCTTCTTCCGCATCATCATCAATAAATGCATGACCATGTCTAACTTTAATTTGTTCGGAAACATCAGTTGGTGTTTTTAACACAATGCTGATATCTTTTGTAATATTATTTCCGCCAAGCGGGATAACTGTAGCTCCTTTTAACTCCCCATCTTCAAATACAGCGACTTGTGTAGAACCGCCACCTATATCAACTAGGGCTATTCCAAGATTACGCTCATCCTTGGATAAAACAAGTGAGCCGGCCGCCATAGGCTGCAATGCAATATCAGTTATTTCTAAACCTGCACGTTCTACAGCGCGAAGGGTATTATGTAAAATGGTTCTGAGTCCGGTAATTAATACGCCCCTCATTTCAAGGCGAACTCCAGTCATACCTTTCGGGTCGCTTATTTCATCTATTTCATCCACTTTGTAATGAACAGGAATAACATCAATAATTTCTCGATCAGAAGGAATTGTAACTAATTCCGCCTGTTCTCTAACACGAGTTTTATCCTCTTCTGTAATCTCTCGATTGTCATTGGATACAGCGACTACCCCATGGCATGGCTGAAGCATAATATGATTGGCGCTGATTCCGACAATCACTTTACGAATCTCCATACCTACCATTCTTTCAGCTTGTTCAACTGCTTTTCGAATGGATTTGACAGTTTCATCTATATCAACAATCTGACCCTTTTTCAAGCCTTCAGATGCTGCATTCCCCACACCGATTATGTTCAAGGAGTCATTTTCCATTTCTCCTATTATCACTTTCACAGTGGATGTACCGATGTCAAGGCTAACATAAATTTCATTGTTGTGCACCCTTTGGCACCTCCTTTAATAGCTATCTATATTATGTTTGAGCTTTTTGAAACCCTACAAAACAACTATTCGCCAAAACCCTTTATTATCCTGTTATTTCCTGTAAAATATCAGAATGTATAAAGAATGTCTGTTTTTTAATGATAAGAAATATTTTAGAAAAACAATTTGTTATTTCATATTACCTTATTAACTACAAGTCTACACCAATATGAACGCCTAGAAAAGTCAAATTTGTAGCATATATCATATAAAAAAAGAATTTTCTCACATCTGACCAATTCATTCTGTTTTATTTCAGAAAATTAAGCTACTAAAATAATACGCTATGTCCTAAAAATTCATTTTCTATATCAGTTGACTTAAAATTACGTTCAAAGATTCTTTTTATGTTCCTAAATACAATTTTTGGAATTACCTTCATTTTTCACTCCTTGAATCTGACTAATAAGAATGAAAATATGAACCAACTTCGAGATCGATAACCCCTTTGCTGCCTTCCTCCAATTGACTCACAATTGCAGCATAATGCACCAGCTTCTCAGCAAGAGTTTCTCCACTTGCAGTTACTTCAAAACCGTCATTCATGTAAAGAGTGACTTTCGTTTTATCAGTCTTAGATGGATTATGGTGAATCTCAGATATTGAGTTCATCACATCCTCGGACATTTCTTCAAGCTGACCAATAACGATTGACAATGGTTTCCCCTCTTTAAATGAAACAAGTAAAGGCCCTGAATCAGGAATATGGCTTAACTTCTTGTCCAATATCTTACCATTCGATAATATTGGATAATATTCCTTTCCCTTTTGTACATAGGCGGTGTATTTATATTCACTGACTTCCAATGTTATATGGTTGGGAAATCCTTTTTTTAATTTAACATCCTCAATCTCGGGATGTTTTTTAATCATCGTTTCAATTTTGTCACCTTTAATCTCCCAAATATTATCCTCTACTTCCAAACCGCTTTGCTCAATGATTTCTTTATCTGTCAAATACGAATTGCCTTCGACCTGTATAGATTGGATTCGACTCAATGGAGATTGCAAATAGATAATACTGAATATAAGTAGAAAGAAAATCGTCAACAGCCCAATTAGGCGCCTATTTGCTTTCTTTTTTCTCATCTGTTTCAATTTAGGAATTCGATCTTCAAGAGATACCAAATTCTTATCCAATACAAACACCTCATTTAACCAACAACTAAGAATCTGCATACCCTCGTCGTTTTACATATACATAATAAAATATTCTCACCATGATATATAGGTATTATTGCAAAATTATATCGATGGGTGAAGATTTTATTTTTAAATTTCAAAGAACTCATTTACCAAAAATTGATAGATAACGCATCAATTATGAGAAAATTATAACATATAATCTCTTATTTTTTTCTGCTTTTTTAAAGGAATGAATCAAGAAATCCACTTCCGATTCCAACGGTTAAAAAACAGGACGATTGGATTATCATGAATCGGAAGGGACGAGGTATTCATTTTTCATAGCAGGCCATCAGAAGGTAAAACCAACATATCTAATGAGTCCTTTAATCACAATAGAAAAGAACATAAGTATAAGTCATTAACCGTAAGTCCTGCTTGATATCTTTAGAATCAAGATTTTTATTCCTCTTTGATTTCATTTAGTCCTATTTATTTACTGCAGATCCTGCATCATTTTTAATAAACGCTCAGCCGAATCAGGTATACCCATTTGCTTCGCTGACTTCTTCATAGATTCAATCCTGTCTGTATCAAGCATTATTTCATCAATCGCTTTAATTAAGGTGCTACCATTCAATTCACTTTCTTTTATCATGGTTGCTGCCCCTTTTTGTACTAAAGCCTGTGCATTCTTTTCCTGATGATTATTCGTTACATAAGGACTTGGAATCAAGATACTGGCTATTCCCAATGCTGTTAATTCAGCCAAAGTGGTCGCTCCCGCTCGCGATACAACCAAATCAACCGAAGGCAATATTTCCGGCATATTGTGTATAAATGATTTTACAATGACATTATCTGGAGTTCCAACTAAATCAAGCTCTTCTTTTACAGATTGATAATGAACGTCACCAGTTATATATATCACTTGGTATGGTTTATCCTTTAATACTTCAACATTTTTTAAAACAGCTTCATTAATTGCTTTTGCTCCGCGGCTTCCTCCGAATATGAGCACAGAAGGAATGCCTTTCTTAATGCCTAATTGCTGAATTGCATTTGAGCCAATATGTGATACAACCTCTGAGCCCCTCGGATTTCCAGTAAAGACCACTTTTTCCTTCGGGAAATATTGCCGAGCCTCTTCAAAGCTTATAGCCACTTTATTAACATATCGACTTAAAAATTTATTTGTTAAACCTGGCACGCTATTTTGTTCATGTATAATCGTTGGAATCTTCATTTTGGACGCTGCATAAACAACCGGTCCACATACATATCCACCGGTCCCGATGACGACATCCGGCTTAAACTCTTTTAATAGTTTTTTGCTGTTTGAAACACCTTTTAAGAAGCGCCATATTGTTTTAACATTCTCTAAGCTTAAAGATCGTTTAAATCCTGTAATCTCAATAGCTTTAAAATCAAGACCTTCTCGACTAACGAGGTCTTTTTCTAATCCTTTTTCGGTACCTATATATAAAAAAGATGCCTCCGGATTTAACTTCTTAATTTCTCTTGCCATGGCCAGTGCAGGGTATATATGTCCTCCTGTACCTCCACCACTTAATACTATTTTCATGATTGATTCACCTTTCACTTAACATACATGTTACTAACTATATGATTTACCCATATTCTACTACACTCTAAACCAGGTTTACATAGGTTCTTCATTATATATATTACTTAAAAATACCATTATACTTAAATAATGATAATCTGTAAAAAAAAAGAAGCTAAATGGATCAGCTTCATTTCACTCTAATAATTAGAATACCTGCTTATATTGAGCAATACACCAACCGCCATTAACATCAAGGTCAATGAAGAACCTCCATAGCTTAAAAACGGCAATGTAATCCCAGTAACCGGCATAAGTCCTGTCACAACACCAATATTAATCATCACCTGTATGGCAATCATAATGATGATTCCAACTGCTAAAAAGGCTCCAAATAAATCAGGTGCTCCAAGGGCGATTCTGATACCTCTCCATAACAGGAGAGAGAATAAAAGTATTACAAGTGAACCACCTATAAAACCCAGTTCTTCGGAGAGAATCGCAAAGATGAAATCTGTTTGCGGTTCAGGCAAATAGAAGAACTTTTGTCTGCTTTGGCCCAGTCCGAGCCCAAACAACCCGCCAGGTCCAATAGCATAGAGTGACTGAATGATTTGAAATCCGCTCCCGAGAGGGTCCTGCCAAGGGTCAAGAAATGATGTGATTCTCTTCATCCGGTAAGGTGCAGATATAACAAGTGCAACAAAGCCTGCCACCCCAAGCATTCCAAGACCGACGAAGTGACTTATCCTGGCACCTGCAATAAAAATCATCGCTATACATGTTCCTACCATTACCGTTCCTGTTCCAAGATCAGGCTGCATCATAATTAACCCAAATGCTAAAAAGACAAGACCTAACGAGGGTGCTAAACCTTTTTTAAAAGAAGTTATGTACTTTTGTCTTTCAGATAAGAATTTAGCGAGGAAGACGATCATTGCGAGCTTCATAAATTCAGAAGGCTGAATGGAAAAAGCCCCCACTCCAATCCAACTCCTCGAACCATTTCTTAATGTACCTATTCCCGGGATGAGCACTACCAACAATAAAATAAAACAAATGATGATTAAAGGTTTTGCCCATCTTCTCCAATTCCAATAATCAATATTCATAATAACCAGCATAGCTACAATTCCTACACCTGCAAATAATAATTGTCTCTTTGCAAAGAAAAAGGTGTCATCAAATTTATAGGTAGCCCATATTGCACTGGCGCTGTAGACCATGATTAGCCCTATTGAAAGCAAGGAAAACATTGCGATGATTAAAATAAAGTCAGGAGTGGTTTTTTTTGCAGGCACTTCCATGCACCTCTTTGTTTTAAATTAGGGAAGTATTTCTGGGCCTGATAAATGCTAACAAAAAGAGACGACTTCAAAATCGTCTCTATTGCATTTGGGCAGCGCCTTTCATGAGAAATACTGACTCTTGAACAAGCTCCCTATTTTAACTTATGCACGGCATCCATAAACATGTCTCCCCGGGCTTCAAAAGTTTTATATTGATCCCAACTCGCACATGCCGGTGAAAGTAAAATAGTATCGCCACTTTCTGAAAGTTTATATGCTTCATCGGCAGCTATAGCTACATTATCGACATGTTTGATTATAGATATCCCTGCTTTCTGTGCAGTTTTCGTTAATTTTTCAGCTGTTTCTCCAAAAACAATCATTGCCTTAACATGAGTGAGAAGCGGAATTAATTCATCAAATTCATTTCCTCGATCCAAGCCTCCGGCTAACAGGATTAATGGACTTTTAAACGAGGATATAGCGGCTGACGCAGCCAAAATATTTGTTGCTTTGGAATCGTTATAAAATTTTCGTCCATTTATTTCTGCAACAAATTGAGTACGATGCTTAACACCGCTGAATGTTTTTAGTACATCTTGAATCGCTTCATTAGCTACACCATATAATTTAACGGCAGCTACAGCGGATAAAATATTTTCCAGATTATGCTTACCAGGCAATACTACCTCATCTATAGCGATAATCTTTTCATTCTTGAACCAAATAAATCCGTCTTTCGTGTAAGCACCCGTTTCATCCACTGCTTCAGTACTAAATGGAACTGAAATAGCGCCTGAGCCCTCTGCAGCCTTTTTAGTAGGCTCCTGGTTGGCATTATACACGATGAAGTCAGTTTCTTTTTGGTTTTTGGTTATTTGCGCTTTAGCGAATGCATATTCTTCTTTCGTCCCATGATAATCCAAATGGGCATCAAATAGATTTAAATAGACTGAAATATAAGGTCTGAACGTTTGAATTCCCATCAACTGAAACGAGGACAATTCAATTACTATAACATTCTCCGCCGTTGCTTCCTGAGCCACGCCGCTTGCTACAGTTCCTATATTCCCAGCAATAAGCGGCTTTTTTCCTCCGCGTTCAAGCATCTCGTAGATTAATGTTGTAGTTGTTGTTTTTCCGTTTGTACCCGTAATTCCAATAAAAGGAGCTTCTGATATTCGATAAGCAAGCTCTACTTCCGTAATTATTTCGATATTCTTTTTCAGTGCTTCCTGTATCATCGGATTCGTATACGGGATTCCAGGGTTCTTTACGATTAATTCAAATCCTTCATCCAATAATTCAATCGGGTGGCTTCCGCAAACGACCTTAATACCTTCTTCCAGTAAACCTTGAGCTTCTGGGTTTTCATTCAAAGGCTTAAAATCATTTACAGTTACAAAAGCACCAAGTTTATGCAAAAGTGAAGCCGCACTTACCCCGCTCTTTGCCAGCCCGAGGACAAGCACTTTTTTTCTTAAATAATCATTTATTTGCTTCATATTATAACCACACCTCTAAGTAGATTCCTAAAATAGCGAAAAGTAAGCCAACCGTCCAAAACGTTACAACTACACGCCACTCTGACCATCCGCTTAATTCATAATGATGGTGTAATGGACTCATTTTAAATACACGCTTACCTGTCGTTTTAAAAGAAGCTACCTGAATAATAACGGATAAAGTCTCAATAACAAAAACACCGCCAATAATAACAAGAAGTAATTCTAATTTTAGCAATATCGCCACTGTCGCAATAGCTCCACCTAAGGCAAGTGATCCCGTATCACCCATAAACACCTTCGCAGGATGAGCGTTAAAAACTAGGAATCCCAACACAGCCCCGACAACAGCTACACAGAATAAAGCAATATCATATTCTTTTAAATCCCAGGCTAATACAGCAAATGCTCCAAACGCGATAGCAGAAGCCCCAGATACCAACCCATCAAGACCATCAGTTAAATTGACAGCATTCGAAAAACCGACTAACCAGAAAATAATAATAAAGATGTAAAACCATCCAAAATCAATGCTGTAATCAGTCAATGGAATACTAATTTCAGTAGACATATTGCTCTGTCTCATAATGAAATAAAAGATACAAGATATAACTATTTGCCCAAGCAATTTTTGTCTAGATGTTAATCCAAGATTTCTCTTCATGACGATTTTAATAAAATCATCCAGGAAACCAAGTAAACCAAAACCGATGGTTACAAATAGCAGTAAATAGGTTTCAGTACCCGGATCTCTAAATTTACCAGTCATTACAAGGGTTGTAACAAGGATTGACAGTAAGAATACAACCCCTCCCATCGTAGGTGTACCTGTTTTTTTCTGATGGGATTTCGGTCCTTCTTCTCTAATACTCTGACCAAATTTCAAACGTCTTAGGAACGGTATAAAAATAGGGGAGAGAAGAACCGTAATTAAGAATGATACGAGTATAGTAAAAAATAAAACTTGCTCCAGCATGGTTCTACTCCCTTTCGTCTCTTCGGTTCAAATTTAATTTCTGTTCAATTGCTTCTAATGCGACTTCTTTATCGTCAAAATGAAGAACTTCCTTACCAATGATTTGATAATTTTCATGACCTTTTCCGGCAATCAGGACTACATCACCAGGTTCAGCACTGAACACGGCATCATAAATTGCTTCCTTACGATCAGCAATAACTTTGTAATCATAGCCGGCGACACCATTTTCCATATCAGAAAGAATGGATAAAGCATCTTCACTCCTCGGATTATCAGATGTGAATATGGCATTTGAACTATATTCACATGCTACCCGAGCCATAATTGGACGTTTTGTACGATCACGATCACCACCGCAGCCAACGATCGTATATACTTTTTTAGAAGCAAACTCATTGATTGTCTTCAGAACATTTTCCAAGCTATCAGGTGTATGTGCATAATCTACTATAACTGTAAATTCCTGTCCTCCGAAGACCGGCTCAAAACGCCCCGTCACTCCTTTAATATTCTGTAAAGACGATAAGATCTGATTGATATGAAGACCTGAAACAAGTCCAACAGCAATGGCAGCCAGACAATTGTATACGTTGAATTTTCCAATCATCGGGATTGTTATTGGACAGCTATGGTCTGGCGTTGTCAAAGTAAATTTTGTTCCTTCTGAAGTAATAATAATATCAGTTGCCCTAACATCTGCTTTTTGAATAATTCCATATGTTACCACACTAGCAGAAGTTGATTTTTCAAACATGATGGATGCTGAATCATCAGCGTTTAAAATGGCATACTTCGGCTTATTATCCTGATAAGTATTTCCTAAACGTGAGAATAATAAGCTTTTTGCATAACGGTAATTATCCATTGTTCCATGATAATCAAGATGGTCCTGTGTTAAGTTTGAAAAAACAGCAATATCGTAATCACAGCCAAATACACGCCCCATATCGAGTGCATGCGAAGATACTTCCATAACTGCAGTATGTACACGATTGTTCACCATATCTGCAAATGTTTTTTGTAAGGTTAGGCTATCAGGTGTTGTATTTTTTGTTTCGAACTTTTCAGATCCAATCTTAGTATACATGGTTCCGATTAAACCTGTTGTATAGTTTGCATCCTGAAATATTCTTTCTACCAGATGACTAATTGTTGTTTTTCCATTTGTTCCGGTAATTCCGATTAGATTAAGCTTTTGTGTAGGGTGGCCATAAAAGAAATCAGCCAGTAAAGCCATTAACTTTTGTGTGCTTTTAACAATTACGACAGGTACAGAGAGTGATAGAGGCTTCTCTGCAACAATAGCGACTGCTCCATTTCTAACCGCCTCTTCTGCAAGATCATGGCCGTCGACAGTATATCCCTTAATACAGATAAACAAGCTGCCTTCCTTTACCTTGCGGTGGTCATTCTCAATGGATGAAATAAGAGGGTTGCCATCTCCCTGTTTCTGTTTAAACGGTATTCTAGAGATTAATTCATCGAGTTTCATAAAACTGTTCCTTTCTTTTTAAAGCAATCTTCACTATTGTATCGTAATTTAAGCCGTTTAGAAATAATAAAGTATATAATCTTCTAGTCAGGTAAAAGAATAACCGTTTACACTTTTTTCAGATTACGAAGAGGCAGCTGAAAAGAACTTTTATCAGCTGCCAATTTGTTATTCTATGCAGAAATATCCTGAAAGCAGCACCACTTTTATAACCTATTATTCCTCTGTATCATCCTCTTCCAGATATATTCGGATGGAAGAACCCTCTTTCAATTTGACACCTGCTTGCGGTGATTGCTGCACAATCCGATTTCCGCTCCCAGACTTTTCTACTTTGAAGGTAGAATATTGCTCACCCAAATCCTTTAGTGTCATTCCAATCAAATCAGGAACTTCTTCCATTCTCGGATCTAAATAGTTTTTTTCTTTCTCTACTTGATTTTTACGCTGCTCAATACCAAGTGCTGGCAAACTATCCTTCATGATCCTTCCAACAATAGGAGCTGCTACGACCCCTCCAAATTGAACCGTTCCTTTTGGATTATCAATCGCTAAATAGACAACCAATTGCGGATCATCAGCTGGTGCAAACCCGATAAATGAGACAATGAAATTATTTTCTAGGTATCTGCCGTTTTGAGCCTTCTGAGCTGTACCGGTTTTCCCGCCAACTCGATAACCATCAACAAATGCACCTTTCCCTGAACCTTGTGCCACTACTGTTTCAAGAGCTTCACGAATTTCCTTTGAAGTTTCCTTTGAGATAACATTCCTTTTCGCCTTTGGAGTTTTCTTAATGATGGTATCACCTGTGACAGGATTTACAATTTCTTTTGCGATATAGGGGGTATAAAGTGTTCCACCGTTAATCGCCGCCGACACAGCCATCACCTGTTGGATTGGTGTAACTGAGACTCCTTGGCCAAAAGCAGTTGTTGCCTGTTCAACCGGGCCAACTCGATTTATATTAAATAAAATCCCTTTCCCCTCTCCCTGTAAATCAATACCCGTTTTTTCTCCAAATCCAAAGTCATGAATATAATTAAATAATTTTTCTTTTCCGAGTCTTTGACCAAGCTCAACGAACCCAGGGTTACAGGAGTTCTGTACTACCTCAAGGAATGTTTCAGATCCATGTCCCCCCCGTTTCCAGCATCTTAAACTAGCTCCGCCTACCTTTGTATAGCCTGGATCATAAAAATGATCATTTTTCAAATCCACTTTTCCTTCTTCAAGCGCTGCGGCCAACGTAATAATCTTAAATGTAGAACCTGGCTCATAGGTACTCCATACAGGTAAGTTCCGATTATAAACCTCAGGTGCCACATTTCTAAAATTCGACGGATCAAATGTAGGCCTGCTCGACATTGCCAGTATTTCTCCTGTATTAGGATTAACGGCAATAGCAACAATACCATCGGGGTTATATGTTTCTTCGGCAATTTCCAGTTCTCTATCAATAATCGTTTGAATTCTGCTGTCAACTGTTAGCTTTAAATCATACCCATTTGCTGGAGCTTTATAGTCATCAGCCATATTCTCCATCCGTTTTCCTTTTGCATCAGCATAAAACTTAACATACCCTTTTTGTCCCTTCAGCTCATCATCATAGGCCAATTCAAGGCCCATCAATCCTTGATTATCGATACCCGCAAATCCAAGAACATGTGCCAGTGTAGATCCTTTAGGATAATAACGAATTGAGTCCTCAGCAATATAGACTCCTTTTAAATCTAAGTTTCTAATTTCTTTTGCTTTATTGTGGCTGATTTTTCGGCCTTCAGGTATCTTTACGATAGACGTATTTGAGGTTATGAGTTTAAAAGCTTTATCCGTCCTCATATTCAGTACTGAGGCTATTTGTTTAGCTGTATCCGCTGGATTCACCACCTGGCGAGGGACAATATAAACAGTAGGGGCGGATTTATTAGTAGCATAAACCACTCCATTACGGTCCTTGATCTCTCCCCGTTTTGGCTCAAACGGAACATTTCTGCTCCACGAATCTTTAGCTAAGCCCGTCAAGAAATCTCCTAAATAAAACTGAACATATCCTAGTCTGATGATGATTACCAGAAATACGAACAATCCGATCAACAATGCTGCGATTAATCGTTTTCTGACAGTAATATTTGATGCTCTCATGCCCATCCCTCCAATGCACGACTCTTTTTCACTGTATGCTTGTACCCTTTGGTTTATGTATGCACATTATGAAAAGAAAAAAAGAGCCTGATAGCTTTAAAAGCTATCAGGCTCTGAAATAAATCTAATCGGATTCTACATCCTCTTCCTTGGTTTTTGAACTATTCTCTTTTGATTTTTCATATATGGTTTTAGGATTCTCAAATTGAACAACTAGGAAAGTATCATCCTTCAATTTTGTTCCTGCTTTTGGTTTTTGAGTAACAGCATACCCGGAGCCTGAAGTATTTAACTCCACCTCCATTAAGGAAGCCGCCTTCATAACATCCCTAATTGACCATCCTGAAAAATTAGGTACTGTTAAGTCGCCATCGGTCAGAAGAAGAACCTTCTCTCCTTGAATAATCTGAGATCCTGCACTCGGCGATTGTTTAGAAACACTCATCCCTTTCCCTATAACAATAGGTGTCAGGCCAAGCTCTTCAACCTTCGCCTTAGCAGTCTCAACATTCGTTTCTTTTAATTCAGGAACTTCACTAGTGGATTTTTTCTTTGTATTATCTGATTTAATATTTAGGTACTTTAATGTATTTTCCATTACTGAGTTAAATACTTGGGAAACTGGGGCTGAACCAGACTCACTAGCGCTGATTTTCGGCTGTTGAATAGCCACATATACTACAACCTCAGGATTATCCTTCGGTGCCATTCCTAAGAAAGAAAATAAATAATTTTCATGACCAGTAGCGTAACCCGCGCCAGTTTGACTGCGAATCTGAGCCGTTCCCGTTTTACCTATAACATCATAGCCATCCAATTTATATGGCTTACCGGTTCCATGTTTAGAGGTTACGACCGTTTCCAATATATCACGCACCTCAGCTGCCGTTTCCTTGGAAATCGGTTTGCCTGCTACAGTAGGTTTCGTTTCCTTCAATACTTTTTTCGTGTTGGAGTCCACAATTTTTTCAACTACATAGGGCTGCATCATTTTTCCGTCATTTGCGACGGCAGTTGCTGCCTGAATCATTTGGATCGGTGTAACAGTTGAACCCTGCCCAAAGGCAGTCGTGATTTGTTCAGATTTATATTTATAAACAAATTTACCGGTCGTTTCACTCGGGAGATCAATACCTGTTTTTTTACCAAAACCAAAGCTTTCAAAGTATGTTAAAAGTTTTTCAGTTCCGATTTTTTCATCAGCCAATTTAGCAAAAGCAACATTTGAAGAACGTTGAACCCCTTCTAGATAGCTAATCGTCCCCCACCCTGCTCCACCATTATGGTCTCTTATCGGTCTAGAACCTTTAATCTTAAACATGCCTGATTTATATTTTTCATTAGGATTAAATACTCCTTCTTCAACAGCAGCAGCCAACGTAAAAATCTTCATGGTAGAACCTGGCTCAAAAGATTCTTCAACCGCTAGATTCTGCCAGGTATCTGCAAGTCCATCCCTTGTGTTTAAATCAAAAGTAGGGCGCTGTGACATAGCCAATATTTTCCCTGTCTTTGGATCTGCTACGACACCAATCATTTTAGTTGGGTTATATTTCTTATTGACTTCCGACATTGCGTCTTCTAAAAAGATTTGAATTTTTTTATCGAGCGTCAGCTGAACAGAAGCTCCATTCGAAGGTTCGTTCACTACCGTCTCTTTATTAGGAAGAATATTTCGCCATAGGTCACCCTCAAACTTGATAGATCCATCCTCTTCCTGTAAATACTTATCCAATTCTTTTTCTAGCCCTAACGCTCCAGTTGTTTTCCCTGTTTCTTCATTATTCTCAACAAACCCTATTACATGTGAGGAGAAGATTCCATTCGGATAAAATCTCTTCGTATCCTTTACAAACGTAATACCTGGTAAATTTAATCCTTCGATATCATTTTTTTGTTGATGGGTTAAATCACGTCCAGCAGCACCAAATTCAGTTTGATAAAGTCCCTTTTTGTTCAAACGACTTAATATTTCGCTTTCATCCATATCAATGTGCTCAGCCAATACTCTTGCTGTTTCTTCCTTATCTACAACATGTTTTGGCTTTTTCGGATTTTCAGTTACAGATGAATTAAGGAGGGCAATTAGCTTATAGGTTGACGTATCCCTTGCCAGCACCTCACCATTTTTGTCAACAATCGTTCCTCTTTGTGCCGACAAGGTACGGGTGACTTCATACTTATCCTGCGCTTTAGCAGCAAGCTCCTGTCCACCGGCAACACCAGTATACTGAATATACAAAAAGCGAAAAAATACTACACAAAAAAGCAGCCCAAATATTACAAATAAGAGTGCTGCTCCCCTATTGCGGCTTTTTCGATTACTCATTAATCTTGCACTACCTTAACATTTTTATCTTTTAGTGTTAATCCCAATTCTTTTGCTTTTTGCCAGATTCGGTCATATGTACTTAACTCCGCCACTTGATCTGCATAATCTTTATTAAGCTTTTCCTGATTCTCTATCTTGCTTTCAAGAGCAATAATTTCATTATTCGTTGAGTATATATTCGCTTGTGCGGAAATGATTTTTACAGCAAAGAAAGCGATAAACAATGAGAACGTTAAATATAGAATCTTCTCACCAATCGTAATGCCGCCTTTTACTTTAACCTTCTTTGTTGTTGTTCCTACATGACGTTGCTGTTCTTGCTGAAGTTTTCTTGCTAAACTACTCAAGTTTATCCCCTCCCATTAAATAATTTTTCATAATCTATTCATTTCTTTTCTGCTATTCTTAATTTAGCTGAACGCGCTCTTTTATTCGCTTCCACTTCTTCTTCACTCGGTAAAATCGGTTTTCTGGTTATCAACTTTAAATCCGGCTCGAATTCTTTTGGAATAATCGGCAATCCATGTGGCATTGGCGGTAATTCCGAATGTTCTTTAAAGAAGCTTTTGCAAATCCGATCTTCCAACGAATGGAATGTAATCACTGAAATTCTGCCGCCTTTATTGAGCATAGGAAGCACTTTTTCTAAAGATACTTCAAAAACTCTCAGTTCATCATTCACGGCTATTCGTATGGCTTGAAAGATTCGCTTAGCGGGATGTCCGCCTTTTCGCCTTGCTGGAGCAGGGATAGCTTCCTTAATAATATCTACCAAATCAAAGGTTGTACGAATTGGCCCAATCTCTCTGGCTTGTTCGATTTTGCGGGCAATTTGTTTCGAAAACTTTTCCTCACCGTACCTAAAGAAAATCCGGACCAACTCTTCGTATGTCCAGCTATTCACTACATCATAAGCTGTTAAAGGAGATGATAGATCCATTCGCATATCAAGTAATGCGTCATGGTTATAGCTGAATCCTCTTTCCGGGGTATCAAATTGAGGAGATGAAACACCCAGATCGTATAGAATACCGTCTATCTTTGTAATACCTAATTCAGTGAGTTTTTCATCAAAATAAACAAAATTACTATTAATTAATGTTACCTTGTCCATATAAGGCTCTAGCTTCTTCTCTGCATGCTTTAATGCAGTCTCATCCTGGTCAAACGATATTAATCTTCCTTGTCCGGATAAAGACTTCGCAATTAATTCACTGTGTCCTGCGCCCCCAAGGGTACAATCAACATAGATACCGTCAGGTTTTATATTCAGTCCATCCACAGCTTCTTTTAATAGTACAGTCGTATGATTAAACATTTCTTCACCTTCCTGAAAGGAAGTATGCGCATTAAATATCAAAACCAATCATATTTTCAGCAATCTCTGAGAAAGATTCTTCTGATTCCGAGAAATATTCTTCCCATATTGATTTACTCCATATTTCTATCCGGTTAGATACTCCTAAAACTACGCATTCTTTTTCCAATTTTCCATAGTTTAAAAGTGGTCCCGGGATGTTCACACGTCCCTGTTTATCCAGTTCACATTCAGTCGCACCTGAAAAAAAGAAACGGGTAAATGCTCTTGCATCCTTCTTCGTAAGTGGAAGGCCTTTTAGTTTTTCTTCAAGTTGAGACCATTCATCCAGTGGATATCCAAACAGGCATTGATCAAGGCCGCGTGTAATTACAAACATATCGCCTAAACTTTCCCGAAATTTAGAAGGTATGATTATGCGTCCTTTTGAATCAATTGAATGATGGTATTCACCCATGAACATGTCCTTCACCCCACTTCTCCACCTTAGAGTACCACATCGCCCCACTTTTCTCCACAATTTATATAAAAAAACTTTAATATTTGAATAAAATTTCAGACTATGATTCATTGATTTCAGCCAAGCCTAGAAAAACAAAAAAAACTGCCTTTCTAAGACAGTTTTTTCTAGATATTATTATCTGTTTTTTTATGTTCTATTTGGACAAAAGCTTCCATAATTCACTCTTTATTTATTGTCAAACGAAGCAAATCTCCACTTAAGTTCTTACAGCATCTTTATATGGTTACGACATAATGCGACCCATCAAATTCGAGCGATTCCGCCAAGAGGCAATCGACCCATAATGTCCCATATTGATTGAAAAAGTAAAACGGATTGAGAATTCTTTCCTGCAGGCCGCCTGCCGGATGGAGACTATTTTCGACACGATTGTATTTTGCAATCGTTTCTTCATTTTTTCTCTCTAAATGGCTCTCCACCTTTTTCTGCATAAAAAGGAGCTGTTCTTTAATCAAGTGGCGATTTTTTTCGAAAAGAGGTTCCAATCCTTTATCGAATTCAACCGCTTTTTGTTGCCACGTAAGATGAGCAGATTCCAGATTTTTAATTATACTGCTATATGTATCCGGAGCCTGTTTACGCAATTCTTCCAGATAGAACTCCCTATCCTCTGAACAACCTTTTCTCAAAACTTTTTCCAAGGGAAGATTAAGTTCCTCTAATAATCTTTCAATATTTCCTTCCAATAACGTAAAGGAAAGTCGAGGCCATATCGGTGGCATCTTTTCTCCAGTCATGGCAAACGCAGGTTTAATTTCACTCCAATAGGCAATCTCGCCGGGTCCAGCTATAAATCCTAAGACAGGAAACAGTTTTTCCTGTAAAAGTGGACGAGATACAACATTTGTACTGAAATACTCTGGATGTTTAGATAGTAAACGATCCAGCTCTATTTGGGATAATTTAATTCCGCTTCCCTTCCCAATTAAGTCACTTGAACCTTCTTCACGTTCCAACAGCAGCCGGTTAAGAGTTGAAGGCTCGTAGTAAAATAAGTTCGTACATTGTTCATCAAGATCAATAATCGGATTATATCCGTTTTTTTTCAAAAGATTTTGCTGTTCAATTACGGCTTTGCTAATTCCTGCTTCATAAGCAATTTGCTGATAGACAGGCCCAGCCAGCTTCCTAAAGCCTGGGTCGCCTGAATCCACCATTAAGAGACCATGCATTTTAAAGAGATCATTTATAAGAATAGCGAAAAAATCGGTGATGGTTTCGGATTGATCAATTGCTTTTTCCGCCCAATCCAGCAATTCGTTCGTACGCTCTGTCTCTCCCCATAAGGAAAATACATCCTGCAGCCAATCTTTCGCTATATCCGGATTCATATTAATATCAGATATCATTTTTTTCGATAAAGGTTTTTCCGGGTACACGATTTTTTTAGTTTCATGCCCCTCTTCAGCGTAAACATGATTAATCTCTTGGTAATCATGATCCTCACCAGCAATCCAGAAGATTGGGACTACCCTTTTATTTAATCTTTCACTTTGTTCCTTTGCCAATTTTATAATCGAGATAACTTTATGAATAGAATACAGCGGTCCAGTCAATAACCCTGCTTGCTGGCCTCCAACGATTACTAAAGCATCCTCACGCAAGGCATCGATATTTTCCTTTACTTGCTCTGATATTCCATATTTACTCATGAAGGATTCAATATAGGTTGCCATTTCATCTCGTGGATAAGTTCGACCATCAAGCCAATCCGCCCGATCTTGAATATGCTTCTCATTCTTCCAATCATACTCTGCAAAAGATTTATTTATACTTCCCTTGATATAGTCAGATGCAAAACTATTCATAGCTGGAAGATTCATTTTTATGTATTCCATCATCAATGGTTGTCTCCTTTTGAACAAATTCATATAACAGTATATCATTCCCTTTGAAAGCTTTAAAAGGTATTGCTACTCGCCTATGTAAATACTTTTACTATTCTCTCAAGAATCCCAATTGCGGCCAATAAAAAATAGGCGGCAGAGAATAACAGGAATGAAGCTCTCCAAAAACCAGTGAAAACTCTTTTCAAGTCAACCTCTTCCCTTACTTTGTAATGCATAAACAACACAGCGGAAGCGATTATAATCAAGACAATTAAAATAATCCATAAGTATGAATGTTCAAAAAGAGCGATGATTGCATAATGAACTGCCATAATCAAAAAAACCGTCGTAGCGTCGGCAGAAAGCCTGACTGCCTTTTTGTTATTTTTAAGCATCTGTCGGGAAATTGTATATACGGTCAAATAAACAATAATTGGCATGATTACGCAAATAGCGATAAGGCCTGCTAATAAGCTGTCCACTCACATCTCCTCACTTTCTTCCATACCACGCACCATATTAAACAGCATTTTACATTGAGGTGCTGGGATATCATTCTTATCTGCTTCGCGAATACAATATCCAAGGATTGCCTCTATTTCAGTCTTTTTATCCAACTGAAGATCCCTTAACATAGAAGAGGTATTCTTGGCTGTTCGACCACATATTGTAATAATTCTCTCCAAATAAATCTGATGCTCAGCCTCCGGAATTAATAACGAATGACAAACCTCCTGACAGATGGATTCCACCAGCTTAATGTAATATGTATTTTTTATTAATTCTCCGTTGCGAACCCCTAGTATACTGGTCAACGGGTTTATAACAGAATTAATAATCAATTTTTCAGTATGAATTGATTTGATATCAGGGAGCAATTGCACCGGAAAACCATCCGTATCCAAATATTCCATACCCGGCAGCTTCCTTCCTCTATATAAGCCCATTTTTATCATTCCAATTCCTGTATGGTGAACCGTATGATTATTTTCCCGAATGGCACCATGCTCAACAATCCCAGTATAGATTGTGGAAACCAGCAATGCAGGTAAATGAGCGAAATGACTCATACCATTTTGCAAAAAGACAACTGCAGATGCATTCTCTTCTAGTAGAGACCATAGATTTATGAGAGCGGTCTGCTTTACGGTTAGAATGATGATTTCTTGTCTTTGAATTAATTCTTCCGAATCATTAATACATACCGCATTAATATTTTTATAATTATGCTCACCCTGCATGTCAATCAGGGTGATTCCTTTTTTATTGATTTCGTCCGCTTGTAATGATGTGTGCGTGAATAGCGTAATTTGATGGTTATCACTCAGCTTGGAAGCTGCCAATAATCCAATTGCCCCTCCTCCTATTATCCCAATCCTCATGTTCTCCTCCAAGTGATCTTTTGCAATAATTGTAACATTTGCTATGTATGATGAAAAGATAACTCATCCTGTTTTGAGTCAATCGTCATTTAGCTGAATTATCGATGGCTTCCGCTCTATTTCCTTGTAGTTTGGAGGAATAGCATAACTTATACGGCTGGATTACCCATCGCTTATCAACCACTTCCTTCTTGTGGCTGGATTAATCATGAACTCCGCTCTATTTCTTTGTCGATTGGCCAGATTACCTACTTATTCGGCTGAATTTCACACTTATTCACACTTATTCGGCCGATCCTCATTCAACAAGTGTTTCAGTAGCCGTCCTGACGACTAAAAATTATGATTTTTCTATATATTTAGCTATAATGGAAATATAAGTATAAACTTTTCACATACATTTAAGGGGGCTATGAAGTGAGTGTAAAGGTTGAAAAATTACGCGTTAACTACCGCACGCTTGAAGAATTCAAGAAATTTAAGGAATATGGTTTGCAAGAATTATCCATGCTTGAAGATCTGCAGGCAAATCTTATTGAAGATAATAGCGAATCACCTTTTTACGGCATCTATTTTGGGGATAAATTAGTTGCCAGGATGAGTCTTTATAAAATCGATGCCAGGTTTGATAAATATTTTGACCCTCCACAGGATTACTACGAAATATGGAAGCTTGAAGTTTTACCGGATTATCAAAAAAAGGGATACGGCTCCATGCTCGTCCAATTCTCCAAAGATCTTGGCCTACCAATCAAAACAAACCCAAGAGTCCATTCACGTAATTTTTGGGAAAAACAAGGCTTCGAACCTGTAGAGTATGATATGGAAAGAGATTTAGGAGAGAACCCACTGATTTGGCAGCCTAATAATGATAAATAGATTGACTTTAAGCTTTCCAGCGAGAAAGCTTTTTCTTTTCATCAAACATTAATAGAAGCACACCTTTTAAAAAGGCATGCTCCTGTAGCAATCATCATTTTTCCTCCGATAATTGACGTGCCCGATTCAGTAAATCAAGCAATCCACGGTAATCCTTCTCCATCTGCTTAAATCGTATTTCTACTGTATCTCTCTCTTGAACTAAATAATCTGCGTGCTTTTTTAACTCTGAGTATTCCAGCAGTAATTCTTCAGGCGAGCGGAATGATCGTTCTTCCAACCTACTCTTTAAGTTGGTTAAATAGGCAATAACCGTATCTAGAGAAAGATTGAGCTCAGCATCCCCGACTATTCCGACCGAGATTTTTTGTTCCTCACGCTGCGGCTGCTCCACCTCCAATTCCGCAGTCCCTAGCGATTTTTTAAGATCTTTACGTACTTTTTTAGCCAGCTCTATCCCTTCCGAATATTGCTTACGGACATAAGAATTCCATCTAAAGCCACATGCAGCCGGAGTTCTCGACAACCCTTTACCAACCTCTTCAAATGCTTTTAATTGTGTGCTTCCCTCACGGATATGGCGTAATACCACCTCCGCCAAATAGACATCCTCATCCTGCGACCATCCATCCTGCCTTGAACCTGTCATCCACTCTTCCCCCCAATAAGCATTCATAATATTCAATCATATGCGTCTAGTAGGAAAGATAGAATAAACAAGATTCTATTAACATGATAATCGCTTCTTATTGAGACTTTTTCTGAAATCGTTCCACAGTCTCCATATGGAATGGTAATACCCATAACTCTGAACATCGTTTAATCTCTTCTTGCATCCGTTTATACAAATCAGATGCTTTCTTTTTGCGGATAGTCATACTTTTATACGCCATCAACGCATTAATATCATTTTTAATAATAGGCTCAATAATCCCTACTATGGTTTTCTCATCTATATTTGACACAACGCCATTTGCAAATCCATACAAGCTTGCCTCTTCTTCAGTAAATTTTCTCCCCGACATCAGCCATTCCAGTCCCTTGGATTCTGCCACCCTCTCAAGTAAAAGAGCTCCACCGCCCCAACCGGTGGTAATTCCCTGCTGAATTTGAATAAAGCCCATAAAAGATCCTTTTTTTACATATCGAAAATCACATGCTGTAGCCAGTTCCAATCCACCGCCGACAGCCGGTCCATTTAAAAAAGCAAAAACAGGCTTCGGCAAAGTAGCTATTTTATATAAAATTTCTCCCATACGCGATAACATTTGGTAAGCATCTTTTTGATTATCAAGAAGATGAAAGACTTTTAAATCACCACCCGAACAAAAAACATTACCAGTTCCTGTGATCACCATAGCCTTACAATTTCCATCCGTTTTCACTTGTTCGATGGACTCTTCCAATAAATCCATAACCTCAAAATTTATGGCGTTCCTAACATGCGGCCGGTTTAGCGTAACAAGCAAATATCCTTCTTTTTTCTCCACAATCACTTCTTTCACCGTGAATCCCCCTTAAAAACAAAAAAGAACACAGGTTTCCCTGTGTTCTCTCGAGTTGATTATTTATTTACAACTTCTTTTCCTTTGTATGTTCCACATGCTTTACAGATACGGTGAGATAATTTCATTTCACCGCAGTTTGGGCATTCAACCATACCAGGGACTTGAAGTTTGAAATGCGTACGACGCAATCTCTTTCTAGTTTTCGAAGTTCTTCTGAAAGGTACAGCCATGTTTTACACCTCCTTAAAAAACGATGGTTCTATGGAAGACTTATGTAGTCTTTCATTTTTCACTGTTATCATCATTGTTGTCAAAAAAATGGGCCAACTTTGCCAGTCTTGGGTCAACTTTTTTAACTTGTTGGTCCTCTAAGATTAATTCCCAGTCATCTCCAGCTAGCGGAGCAGCACCTACAGGATGATCCGTATCACAGAATACCTGCAATGGAATCTCCGTGAGAATTATTTCTTTGATTACCGGCGTAAGATCCACTACATCACCCTCAGCCACATGATATTCTCCATCCTCAGTCTCCATACCTTCATATTGATTAAAAAGGTATGTCTCTGTTGTTTGAACATCGATTGGGAATGGGACATCAACTAAGGTTCTTGAACATGGTAATGTCAATGTACCAGATATTTTCAAATGAAAAGTAACTCGATTGGAACTCAAGTCAGCTTTCCCAAATACACGAATTGGTGAAATATCACGAATTTGCGGATCTGCCTTTTTCAGTTCAGAAAGATCTGCTGTCTCATCTACATTAAAACCATTGTCGCGAAATTTTTGCAGTTGTGGAATTGTCCATTTCATATTATATCACCTCAAGGCAACAAAGGTAATTATAGCTTTGGTAAATTCATTTGTCAATGTTTTTTCTTTACAGCCATATGTGATACCCTTATGCAAATTTTAAGCGCTTATCTATTTATTTTACCCGAAATGTTTCATTTTGAAAACAGAATTAATCAAGTGCAAGTTTAGGGAATGCTTGCTTCCTGATTCCTCCATCATATACTATAAAAAAAACAACCATTTATCAGGAGGTGTACAATATGAATGCCCTGGGACTTGTAGTAGAATATAATCCTTTTCATAATGGACATTTATATCATTTACAACAAGCCAAAGCTATTACAAATGCTGATGTGACCATAGGCGTGATGAGCGGAAATTTCCTTCAGCGGGGGGAACCAGCCCTGGTGGATAAATGGACAAGGACTTCCATGGCCTTAAAGGCTGGTATTGATCTAATCATCGAACTTCCATTTGTTCATGCTGTTCAAAAGGCTGAATATTTCTCCGAAGCATCTATCCTATTATTAGAGGAAGTTGGCTGTCAGTCTGTTTGTTTTGGCAGCGAGCAAGGAGAAATAGAACCTTTTATACATACATACTCAATTATTCAGGAAAATTCTAAGGAAATCGATCAATGGATACAGCACTATAGCAAGGAGGGATACAGCTACCCCAAGGCTGCCTCTCTGGCCTTTTCGGAACTACAAGCGCGTCATCCTTCTATGCTTTCTTTAGACCAGCCTAATAATATCCTTGGATATCACTATGTATCCGCGATTTTAAAACATAAATTATCCATCGAGCCA
Organism: Bacillus sp. FJAT-27986; assembly: GCF_001685035.1. Classification (NCBI taxonomy): domain Bacteria; kingdom Bacillati; phylum Bacillota; class Bacilli; order Caryophanales; family Bacillaceae; genus Bacillus; species Bacillus sp. FJAT-27986. The sequence continues at coordinate 422,251 of NZ_MAYV01000001.1, forward strand.
GTAACCATTAAACGAACAGGTTCCGGATATCACGATCCAACTCTCATGCCAGGTACAATAGCAAGTGCAACTGGTATACGGAAAGAATTAATGGAAAGCGGTAAACTGGATGCGATCTCTTCCTTTGTTCCGGATACAACATTTGCCCATCTAAAAGCATATCTAACAGAGCAGCGCACTTTGCATAATTGGGAGTTGTATTGGCCATTTTTAAAAGTTAAATTAATCACGACGCCCGCAGAATCTCTTGCCCAAATTTACGAAATGAAAGAGGGCTTAGAGAATCGATTAATTGAAGCCGCTGAACGCGCCAGTAATTTCATGGATTTTATGTCATTAATTAAAACGAAGCGTTATACCTGGACTCGGTTACAAAGAATACTAACCTATACGCTGTTAAATTTCACAAGAGATGAAATGCCAAAAGACCTGACTCCGCCATATATTCGCGTATTGGGATTTACAGCTGCCGGGCAGCAATATTTAAAAAGCATAAAAAAAGAAAAGGGAAATCAGATCGTATCACGCCTAGCAGCCTGTAAAAATCCTTTAATAAATATTGATAAGAGGGCTGCCATTGTTCATGCTGCCGCTTTTCCCTCAGCTATTTCTATGAAAGCTCAAAAACGTGAATATATGTCACCCATTGTATTAACTGATTAAAAAACGAAGCCATTGATTCACCGTACGAATCAATGGCTTATGCTTTAAATCAAGCAGCTCTTATTTCATGCTTTTTAAATAATCCAGTGCATCATCAACTGTGTCCACAGGAACAATAATCATATCTGTTCCAATCTCTTCTGCTGTTTTTACAGCAATTTTATAATCCGATTCCTCAGCACCTTGTTGATTGGGTGCAAAAAACACTTCCGCATCTGCACGATCAGCTGCTACAATTTTCTGATCAACACCACCGATAGGACCGACTGTTCCATCATCAGAAATGGTACCTGTTCCTGCTATTTTCTTCCCTTTCGTGTAATCCTCTTCCGTTAATTGATTAAAGATCTCCAATGTAAACATTAACCCAGCAGAAGGCCCCCCAATGCTATCTGCGTTTATCTCGATATCTCGGTCTGTTTCAACACTTCGATCCTCAACCAAGGTAATGCCAACGCCAACTCGTCCAGTTTCCTCTAGCATCTCCAATTGAAGTGTCTTAACAATATTTTTATTATCACGCTTTATTTCTAATTTCACTTGGTCCCCAGCTTTTTTCGAGGAGATATAGTCTATGAAAAATTCACTTGACTCAATTTCACTTCCATCGACTTTAATAATTCGATCTCCAGGTTTCAATACTCCGTCTGCAGGTTTACCCTTGGCAATCTGCAGCACATATATGCCTTCTACTTTTACTTTGGCTTCATAGCCTGCTTTTTTATACCCGTTCAGGATAGCGGATGTTTGGGAATCATCCATCAATTTCAATTGTCTAACCGTATATTCTTCATCGGTTTCATCCTGACTTCTAATTTGTTCCAGTTCATAAATCCTATGATAATCTGCTATTTTAGCCCATGCATATGTATAAATATTCGCTCTGCCCATTCGGATCGTTGTCAGCATAAAAGAGCCATCTGCTTCACTTCCATTTTCAACCTCTACAAATTGCTCCAATGTCTCCGCCGACCCAGGGGTGGAAACATAATAAGGCAATTTATAAAATGCAGCCAGAAATGCCAGCAATAGAACTGCAACCCCAATTTTGCCTATATTAAGTTTACGCTTATGCTTCATCTTTTTTCTCCTTCCAATGCTGTATGGCCTCTTTAATCTCCGGCAGTTTTTTTCTTGCTTCTTGCTCCCCAATCATAATAATTTCAAGAATGTTTGTAAATGCCAATGAACTAAATGATTCTACAGCAGGCTGAATCATTACGTCAGCGTTAATCCCTTTCATTTTGACAATTTCCATTTGCAGTATATCTAAACTTTTAAAAATAACATCGTATATAGATTCAATATCCGTATCTCCTCTTGTTGCAGAGACATCGCTTGCAATCACAATATCCGCTCCCATTTCTTTCACAACCGATACAGGGACCCGATCCATTAATCCTCCATCTACAAGTAATTTCCCATTAATCCTTTTGGGCACAAAAATGCCTGGTATAGAAATACTTGCTCTTACCGCTTCATAAACAGGACCTTCCGTAAAAATAACTCTCTCTCCTTTTTCTATATCCGTTGCCACTATAGCCAATGGAATTGAAAGATCCTCTATATTTTGATTTTTTGTAAATAATCGAATGTATTCCTCAATCTTTTTCCCGGCTACAAAACCTAATCTGGGTACAGTCAGATCCATAAAGTATTTTCTTTTAAATTGCAACGAAACTTTTTGCAGCAGTTCTAAATCTGATCCACTTGCATAAAAACTGCCTATTAAAGCTCCCATACTGCTCCCGGCTATGCAGTCGATATTTATACCTTCACTATTTAGCACTTTTAATAAACCAATATGTGCAAATCCCCTTGCACCACCAGAGCCAAGCGCTAATCCAATTTTAGGTTCCATTTCTTTTGACTCTCCTTTATCCGTACTGATTTAAGGCATGTTCCCTTAATAGGAGTCTTAGTTCTAAATTATTTTACTTTGAGTATATTTTGTTATTGGGGACAACCCAGCTATATACAAAACTTCTTTTGATTTTACTAAATATATTTTAGCACCAGATTATTTACCACGCTTAAATTTAATAAGGGAAGGGATATAAATTGGATAAATCAATCTTAAAATCAATGCTTTTTGCGTTAATTGCAGTTATTATGGCAGCTGCATTGATCTTGATGCCACAGGAAGCCTTCGAAGCCTCTGTTCGAGGGTTGAATATATGGCTTGAAATTGTCTTTCCTTCCTTATTGCCTTTTTTAATTATTGCAGAAATGTTGATTGCATTTGGTGTCGTAAAACTACTGGGTGTCTTTTTAGAGCCACTAATGCGTCCATTGTTTAAGGTACCAGGAGTAGGAGGATTTGTATGGGCAATGGGACTTGCATCCGGTAATCCTTCTGGAGCAAAACTAACAGCTAGGCTGAGAGATGAAGGTCAGCTATCCAGAATAGAAGCTGAACGGTTAGTGTCGTTTACCAGCTCATCGAATCCATTATTTATTTTCGGTGCTGTATCTATCGGTTTTTTTAATAATGCTAAACTTGGAATACTTTTAGGATTAACTCATTATGCAGCGAATATTTTCGTCGGTTTAGTAATGAGGTTTTACGGGAGAAATGAAGAGAAAAAAAATCTTAACCGCAGTAAAAAAGATACAAGTATTTTCCCAATCATGACAGCTTTAAAAAGTATGCACCGTACCCGTCTAAATGACCAGCGGCCATTTGGAAAAATATTAGGAGACGCAGTTAATTCCTCCATACAAACCCTTTTGATGATTGGAGGATTTATCATTATTTTTTCCGTGATCAACAAGCTATTGTTTCACTTACATATTACCAGCTTCTTTGCATCCATTTTCAGCAGCCTGTTCCACACGCTTCATCTGCCATCTACTTTAAGCATCCCTTTTATTTCGGGGTTATTTGAAATCACGTTGGGATCGCAATTAACAAGCCAAGCTGGCGGTGCAACACTATTGACACAAGCAATCATAGTCAGTGCTTTACTCGCATTTGGAGGATTCAGTATACAAGCTCAAGTTGCCAGCATCTTAGCCGAAACAGATATACGCTTTAAACCATTCTTTCTTGCACGCCTCATCCATACATTTTTTGCTGCGATACTTACATTGATTTTGTGGAAACCTGTATATCTGCGATTATCTACTTCTGAAAATACATCAATCACCGAATTTGTTTTTTCAATGGAAACGCAGGGATTATCCAGCACTATCTTCAGTTTCTTCCTTAATTACGGTGCATTGATTACTATTCTTTCTTTGGCTGGCTACACCCTTTTATTATACATACAGTATAGGAAATCCATATAAAAAGCCAATCCCTAATTTAAGTAGGATTGGCTTCTTTTTAACAGCAATATAAATGAGTACATTTTATTCAGACATCTTTATTCTCAGCCGTTTTTGTACACATTCAGGAACAAGCTCTGAAACATCTCCACCGTACTTCGCTACTTCTTTTACGATCGATGAGCTCAAAAAAGAATATTGATTATTTGTCATGATAAAGAATGTTTCAATTTGATCGTTTAATAAGCGATTCATAGAGGTGATTTGCATCTCATACTCGAAGTCAGAAACGGCTCTCAACCCTCGGATGACTGCATTTGCATTTCTTGCCTTAGCATAATCCACGAGCAACCCCTGAAAGCTATCCACTTTCACATTTGGTATATGGGCAGTTGCTTCTTCAATGATTTGCACTCTCTCCTCCACAGTAAATAGAGATTTTTTAGCAGAATTATGAAGGACACCGACATATATTTCGTCAAATATGTTTGCTCCTCTTTGAATAATATCAAGATGTCCATATGTTATAGGATCAAAACTTCCAGGACATACAGCTATTTTTTTCACTATTCTCCCCCCATTTCTATAAATATTTAACGCTCAAAAAAGGACACAGCCGTAATGCCATACTTTTCAACACGGAACTTAGTAAAATTACCAATCTTTTCAGGCAACGTTAATTCTTCTCCATGTTCGCATATTATCATACCGTCTTCTGCCAATAATTCAGCACTTTCGATTTCTTCAATAAGAACAGGTATCATATTAGCTATTTTATAGGGAGGATCCATAAAAATGAGGTCAAATTGAGCTTTTCTCTTTCCAAGAGCTTTTAATGATCTTAAAGCATCACTCCTATGTACCTCGGATTGACTTTCGAATTTACATGAACTGATATTCGTTTTAATAATTTGAATAGCTTTTGAGTCCTTATCAACAAAAACTCCTTTTTCCATTCCTCTGCTCAAGGCTTCAAGCCCAAGGGATCCGCTTCCTGAAAATAAATCCAGAACCGCTCCACCTTCAAAATATGGTCCTACAATATTAAATAAAGATTCTTTTACTTTGTCCGTTGTTGGCCGGGTTGTCATGCCTGGAACAGCCTTTAATGGCCTTCCTTTACAAGTACCTGAAATGACTCGCATAATCTGTCACCAAATTTCATATGTATTCAACTTTCTAAAATATCCTACCACAAAATCTTGATTTCACAAATAGAAATCAAATTTCTGCGATCAGTGAATAGTTCAGGTTGATTTGGTCATACTACTAACAACAACATCTTCAGAGGTGTTGTTGCCAACCGCGGAGAAGACTTACGTTTCCCCATAAGTTCTTCCTCCGGTTTCTCCTCTCCCTTTGCCTTCTGCGTTTGTAAAAGCGCGTAGAAGGAAGCCCTGGCGCCTATGTGTGCCAGGGCTTTTCTTTTAGGTGAATTAACTACAGATCAACCGACACCCATTTTTTCCACAGTGAACAAGGTGGACAGTTTCAAAAATAACTAATTTGATTAATAGAACAGTTGATTCGAACACTTTATTGGGATACATTTATATTCCTGATGAACTAGACCGGATTATGATACACTTATCAATATCCGATTTACAGGAGGAAAAACAAGAATGAATCAACGTTTTATAGAACTAGGCCCCGGATATTCTGACCTTTATGAGCTATTGGAATTAGCAAAGGCTAATCAATATCGAATCAATTATTTTTTATGCTTACAGTCAGAGGGACCTAGCGGCAAAGTCATGTCGTTTGTATTGGTTATGAAAAAATCAAGCTATGGCGACTTCATCCCACTTTATATTTGCAGAGAAGGAATACCTGTTTTAGTTAATAAGCCAAGCAAGCGTTATGAACTTTTTGACCAAGCAGCCAAGGAGCAAGGTAAAGAAATTATATCGTTGGAAGTTAGGCATTCATCTACTTTTGCTGACCCTGACCTTTATTATCAGTATTTAATAGGTATCCTGCGCATGAACCGTTTTTTACCCCCATGGCAATAAAGAAAAACCGGACCCATTAGGATCCGGTTTTCTTTAAATGCCTATTCTATATTCTTCCTTTTCTTTTTCATGCTTTTTACTCTCAAATTCAGTTTTAATAAAAGGTTTTTGAGAAAATTCAACTTTTTTGACAAAAGCATAGGAAGATAATTTTTCTGAAACTGCTTCTATTTCGTCCATATTTACATATAATACGGCATATTTTAATTTGCGGGAAACATAATGCAGATTGCCTGTTTTACGCAGAGTTTTCACTTGTTTTAGACTATGCAGCCAAACAATCAGGCTTTGCCTTTCTACAAACATATACATACCCCTTTAGGATGCAATTTATATTTAGTGTACCATATTACTAAAAGATGTATCAATATTTAGAAATGCTATGCAGAATTAGTGAATAAATCTAGAGATTGCAACTAACTCGATTATCTCCTTGGATAGGTCTGCACTATCAGAGTTTATATCAAGTATGATAAGAGTACTTTAAATGAAACTGCATAATAGAAAAGATATCGATCCCACTTTCCTATGGAGAATCGGATAGGTTTATCATACAACCTCAACGTTTGTATTAGTTGCTACAAAATCTAATTTCGGCCATATACCAAAAGGCAACCCCATTTGTTCTGGGATTGCCTTTTTTTCTCGTTCCTATCAGGAACATCCACAGCTTCCTCCGCTGCCACAGCCTCCGCTACAGGATGATTCAAAAAACGGATTTCCTGTCGGGACTTTTATATGAGGGGATACTGAATGACCAATCAGCATACTAATTTCATCAAGTAATTGCTGTAAGTTTGTTTCAGCCTGTTTATATTCAATAACAGATGGATGAAGGTCCATTTCTCTTTTAGCCTCACGAATTGCTTTAGAGACAGTACGATAATCCGGATGGTATCTTCCGAAACGCTGTACTTCTTCGTAAGCGTCCTTTAAAGAATTAAACGCTTGAATTTTTTTCTGGGCCGTTTTATCCTTATACATCTGAGTTAAACTTAAAAAGTATTGCTTAGCTATATCTGAGTTCATTATATCTTTAGCCAATTGTTCAGCATGGTCAATGATTTCAACCGTTTCAATAGTAGCAAGCATGAAAATACTCACCTCCAACTTTATCATACCATGTAATATCCAAGGATGCTATAACTTAGAAATATTATCCACCTATAAAAGATATATGGCTTGTCCCCTATTACTTTGGTAAGTAGAAGAAGTAATTCGCTGCCAAACACCCCTTACTTCATCTACTCTTACAGAACGTCCTCATTTTTTTAGGAACCGTTATTCACCAGTATTCATTGACTGAAACATCGAAACCATCATAGAAGCCATTTGAACGCTGTTTGAAAGCTGATGAACACGATCCGGAATCGTTTTTTTAAAAAAGTACTTAGCTTCAGTATCAAATTTCGAAAAATCCTGTGGATTTCTGCACAAACGTCTGTACCAGATTGGTTGTTGCCTCAAAAAACTCAGTAAATCTTCATCTGCCTCAATTAATTCATAGATATCTTGTCTCAAGCTCTCACTCCTACCTAGCTAATCTTGCCGAAATTTGAAAGGATGATTATTCTGGACGGAAGGTGGTGCACTTTCTGATTGTCCGGAAGATTGAAATTGAGACATGACTCCCTGAACCACTCCTAAAACCTGACTAAAATTCCCAATTTGTTTTTGAATTTGATCAGGGTCCATTTTTTTAAGTTGATTTAAAAGCTGCGAAATAAACTCGCCCTTATCTGTTTTTTCAGTCTCATCCTTTTCCTTTTTTTCCTCTTTATATTCATTCCACACTTCATCCTGATCACCCAGCAAAGACCAATCTTCATAAATTTCCTGCCATGTTTTCTTACCCATTCTTACATCTTTTACGATTTTCGGATTACTCTTAAGAAAAAGCTTAAAATCCTGGACAGAAGGATGCAATTTGGAATCATCCATTTAATTTCACCTCACCACATGACATACGCCTAGGGTAGTATATGTTTCGAAATATAGAAAAGTGATGCATATTTCCAAAGAATTCCGCACATAGACTTCCTTTATACAAATAATATTTACACACAAAAAAGAGCACTGAGGAGAAATACTTTCCTTCAGTGCTCTTTTTTGTATCATTTAATCAGATAACGCAACAAAGTTTTGAGTATAGTATCTTTTATATACTCCCACACCAAGGCGCGTAAAATCTTCATTTAACATTATATCTCTGTGCCCTTTACTATTTAACCATCCTTCAACAGCCGCAATTGCATCTGTATACTGAGCAGCTATGTTTTCGCCAGCTGAGTAGTAAGAAACACCGCCTTCCTTCAAACGATCACCAACATCTTTATCATCGGGTGATACATGATCGAAATACTCATTCACCATCATGTCTTCGCTATGTTTAAATGCCACAGCTGAAATTTTTTCATCAAATTCAAGGGTACCTAAGTCAAAACGTGTTCGTATGATATTTGTCAAATCAAGAATTTGCTGCTGACTTCCTTCTTCAACCAGCTTCCATTCTTCATCCGTTAACTCTTCAGGTTCATCCAATTCTCCACGGTATGTCAGCTCATATGGCTTATGCATAATCAATGTCTTTGCATCCATAAACCTCACACCTGATACCTGACCGAGAATTTTATCCAAATAAACCTGAGCATACATATCGCCAAACTTTATTAGAGGGCGATAATGAAGATCTTCTTCCGACAACTCGAAACGATATTCAGTGCCTTTCCAATTCAGTTCTATATAACTATTCATATTCAATTCCTTATACAAGGACTCCACTGTTTGATCAATAAAGAATGGATATAAATTAATATCTTCTGCTGAACTGTATAGGGTTACAATTTTTTTATCTTTTTCGTTTACGCCAAATTGTATATACTTACTTAATGTATCATTATAGATCCACCAGTTATATCCATAAGCTGAAGGATCAATACGGTCTGGCTCCCCATATTCATCCAGTAACTGATTACTGGTTTTACCAATCCATTTAGATACACCCTGTTCAGGTCTGGATTCGTTATCTGTTAATTCTTTAATCTTATCCGAAGTTTCCATTGTATTTTCATTAACGGAATTTTGATCAATGATAGCTGTATTTTCTTTGACATCATCTTTAACCGTTACATAGATGCCGAAGATGGTGATTAAAATTAAACTAAAGAAAACCCTAAAGACCAATTTCAGAGGTGGTCCCTCCTGTCATTCTTACTTTATATTTTTTTATTATACCATTAGAATTCAAACAAACCTATCACTTAAATGTAAACAATGAAAAATAAGTATAATATAAACATATTGGATAGCAAAATGAACGAATTTACCTTTCTGCCTCTATAAAAGAACAATTTATTGCAGATAAGGTAAAATAATACTAAAATTAAAATTGAGAATTTCCAAAACTTGTTTCATACCGAACAAAGCATTTTCTAAAAGGGGATAGGAGGAAATAAGATGAGATTTGAAAATACAGGACTTGAAAAATACCAAGTTAACCTTAACAGGCTAGATGAGGTTATGAGTGAAAACGGTTTAGTCAGAGCCGAACAATGGGATTACGAACGCGTATCCTACGATAAGAAATATGAATTAAGGGATGGCACTTTTTATTTACGTGTCTTTGGCTATGCGGTTGAAGGTGACGTAGGTGCACATCGGGCAACTATCCAACTCATGACACCAGTCCTAGGTAAACACTATTATCCACATGGTGTTGAATATGGTGAAACAGAGCATTTTCCTACATCTCTTCAAAAACAATGCGAGACAGTTCTTGCGGCAGTTAAAGCTGAACTGGATATATTTGTAGAAGTGGAATAAAGGATTATTAAATAAGCCTGCAGATTGTATGATCTCCGCAGGCTTATTTTATTTTTTTTCTCATTAAACAATAATCCCCCTCCACTCCCACTGCTTTAAATCCATACTTTTTTAAGGTTTCCTTATAATAAAAACGTTTATCTGCTATTTCTGTTTGGATCATTTGGGCAATCCCTATTTTATGAATATAATAGAAAAAACCCTCCATAACTTCAGAAACAAACTCTTTTTCTATCTGAGCATCTGTAAAGCTTAAGGAAAAGGTTAATTTTTCACCTTCTCCCTCCAACTCCAATTCTCCAATGAATTTTTGGCTTTGCAAATCAATAATAAAACAGATCCACCAACCTACATCCCCACCTTCCAATTCATATAATTCTATTAAAAGAGGGAGTATACATTTTACGCGATCAGATGGGAAAGATTCAGGAACAATTACCGGCGATACCATTTTGAAATCATACGGGTACAAAATAAGGGACTTAGCCAATGAGATGGAACAAGGAAAGATAAGAATGCGATTAGTCCTAATTTGTTTCATTACCGCACCTCCGATTAATTGCCTCTAAATAAAGCCTATGATAAACATCAGCCAGTCCTGACAAAATCCATTCCTAAGCCGCCATGTAAAAGAAAGAAACGAAAAAAGGTCATCTCTAATTCTATGAGACGACCCGTTTTACCTATGCAACTTTTATTTTTTATGAACCAATAATCGCTTTAAATACACTTGTTGTTTTACCACCTTCGTATATTACATAAAGCAATAAATATACAGTGACACCAGCAACCGCGTTCACCATCCAAATGACGCTTGTAGGCGGAGCGATTTTTCGATGTTTCTCAATCTTCCCTTTAAAACCATAATACAGACTGATAATCCCCATTACGGCTCCTATTGTAGCCAATGTAATATGTGAGATTAAAAAGATTGTATAGTAAATTTTTATTGATTCAGGTCCTCCAAATGCCGTGTTCCCTATAAATAACGTTCTGCTTGCATAAATAATGAAGAACACAACTGCAAAAACAGCTGCCCAAAACATTAATTTTTCGTGGACCTTTATATTCCCTTTTTTTACTTGCCATACTCCAAAGCCTACAAGGATTGCGCTGATTACGATACAAGCCGTGCTGATCGTAGGCAGGACTGGTAATGAACTGCTCATAATGGTGGAACCTCACTTTACTTATTCTGTTAACTCTATAATTGTAAAATACTAAATTTGAAAACTCAAATTATTTTACAGTATTCACTAAAGTTTCACTATTATTAATTAGTTCCCTAAATGCGGATTTGCCTCCATAAAACGTTTTGTTTCTGCATCCGCATGTTTGGTATCTTCTTTAAACCAAGTGAAGAAAGTTGTAGCCAGGATAATTCCATATACTATTTCTTGAATTATTTTCATAATTACACCGCCTGTTTGCTGATCTTCAACAGCCGGCATATTTATAAACATTTGAGGACTGCTTAAGTCCAAAGTGGATAAGGTACCGGCAGGAACACACAATTTCATCGCCTCCATCCATACAGCTGGATCTGCATAGGTTGCATACATGGGATCTTTAGAAAAGATGATAAGCGCACAGGCCGGTGTAATTAATATACCATTGGCAAAGATATAGCCAATTTTCTTTAATCCTGATAATCGCTGGCTTTCTTCGATTTTATTAACTAGATGCCACCACATGAACAGCGAGGAAATAAACAATACCACTGTGAAAAGCCCATGAAGCAACATATTGACTTTGACGATATCAAAAATTGACGGAACATGGTAAAAAGAAAACAGTCCATTAAAGAAAATCAATGTTATTAATGGTTGTGTAATCATTAAAAACCATTTTTTAAATACGAACTTTTTTAGTAACCAATCCGGCAATCCCAATAGAAAAAATGGTGGAATAACTAAAAATAAAAAAGCCATTTGAACCATATGAACCGTAAAAGAAAGATGTCCCAATAAATCTATTGGCGACCCCTTTATCATGTATAAAAGAATCATAGCTATCGAGAAGTATACAGCTTCTTTCTTTTTAAATTGGTCACCTGCTTTAAAATAGGTGATATAAAAATAGAAGGCTATGATCAATAGTGTCACGAGGAACAGGTAAGGACTCCATAGGGCCCTAAATCCAAATATATCTAATTCCATTTATCTCACCTCATAATTAGTTTTCCTGCCCAGAAATTCACAAGAAAATATCAAATAACCCAGAAATCATATAGTTTTAGTTTCTAAAAAAAATCGGCTTAACAAGTTAAGCCGATTCCATCTTAAATCCACACAATTAATACAAATGCAAGGATAGTAGTCACACCGATCAGTAACCCGGTATACATAAATCCTGCCATCGTTCCATGACCTTCTTTATTCATATGCATGAAATAATAGAGCTGAAAAATGACTTGGATTACCGCAAGCAACAAGATGAATGGTAAAACGAACCACTTGGAAAATCCATCATAACCTACTGCAAAGAACGCAATTAAGGTTAGAAAGATCATCATAATAAATGTAATAACCTGCATCTTCATATCTTCCGCATTTTTCTTACGTCTATATTTAAGAGCTTCTTTACTAAGATGTGTTTTAGGTTGATTTTCCATTTATCATCACCCCACCATTCCCATTAAGTAAACGACTGTAAAAATGAATACCCATACAACGTCGATAAAATGCCAGTATAGGCTCGCAACATAAAATTTCGGAGCATTATACAGATTTAAGCCACGTTTCGAATTACGGAGCATTAACGTAATAATCCACAATAGTCCAAAGGTTACATGGGCACCATGGAAGCCGACTAATGTGTAGAAGGCGGATCCAAATGCAGAACCTGTAAATGTGTGATGATATTCATGCACATAATGATTAAATTCATAGATTTCTAAGCCCAGGAAAGCAGCCCCTAATAAAACAGTGATTAACAGCCAAAACTGCATTTGTTTAAAATCGTAGTTTCTCATATGATACATCGCATAAACACTTGTTAATGAGCTGGTTAACAGCAGCATAGTAGCAATAAACGCCAGCGGCATATCAAATAAATCTTTGGCTAGAGTCATTTCCTTATTAGGCGGTACACTATCTTTCAGAGCTAAGTATGTTGCAAATAATGAAGCAAAAAGCACTGTCTCTGCAGCGAGGAAAAGCCAAAAACCTAAAAATTTATGCTTTCCGTCATCTGTATGTTTCTCAGGGTGAGATGGCCATGTTTCTGGTGTGAATTTTTGCCCTGCATTCATTACACCTCAACCCCCTTATCACTTTTAGCATTAGAAGATACCAAATCTTCTTTATGGATATGATACCCATGATCATCTTTAACGGAACGGATGAGCATAGCTATAAAGGTAATCAACAAACCAATCACCATTACCGGGACTGTCCATTCTTTATCCGTTGCATTATAAAGTGCTCCAAATGCAGCAACAAACAATCCAAAAGAAATAATAACAGGAAGAATTGAATTGTTAGGCATATGGATATCACCAAGAGGTTCAGCCGGTGTCATCGCATTTCTACCTTCCATTTTTTCAAGCCACCATGCATCATATCCTCTTACTAATGGTAATCTTTCAAAGTTGTATTCAGGAGCCGGTGAAGAAATTGCCCACTCAAGTGTACGTCCATCTTGCCATGGGTCATTACCGACTTTAACATTTTTAACTGAAGTAACTACGATATTAACCAATAATATAATGACTGCTACAGCCATCATGAATGCACCGACAGTAGATATTAAGTTGCCATTATCCCATCCCTGTCCGTCCAAATAAGTGAAAACACGTCTAGGCATTCCCATTAATCCAAGGAAATGTTGAACAAAGAATGTTAAATGGAATCCGATTAGGAATAACCAGAATGTGATTTTACCCATGAATTCATTCAATACTGTACCGAATATTTTTGGCCAGTAAAAATGTGTACCTGCCAACAAGGCCAGAACTACTCCACCGACGATAACATAGTGGAAATGGGCAACAACGAAATAGCTATCATGATACTGATAGTCAGCCGGAGCTGCAGCATTCATAATTCCCGTTACTCCACCCATTACAAAAGATGGAATAAATGCAACGGCGTATAACATAGGGGTCGTAAACGTAATCTGACCACCCCACATCGTGAAAATCCAGTTGAAGATCTTTATACCAGTCGGAACAGCTATCGCCATTGTTGCTACTGCGAATATCGCATTTGCGACTGGCCCAAGACCAACCGTAAACATATGGTGAGCCCATACCATGAATCCTAGGAAACCGATTAAAATGGTTGCAAAGACCATAGATGAGTATCCAAATAATCTCTTTCTCGAGAATGTTGGAATAATTTCAGAGAATATTCCGAATGCCGGAAGAACCAAAATATATACTTCCGGATGTCCAAAGATCCAGAATAAATGTTCCCAAATAATTGTATTTCCACCCAAAGCCGTTACAAAGAAACTGGAACCAAACATACGGTCAAACATCATTAGTGTCAAACCAACTGTAAGCGGCGGGAAAGCAAATAGAATTAAGGCAGATGCCACAAATGTTGTCCACGTGAAAAGCGGCATACGCATAAACGTCATTCCAGGTGCTCTCATATTAATAATTGTGGCCAGGAAGTTAATTCCCCCTATTAACGAGCCCATACCTGATATCTGAAGTCCAAGTATGTAAAAATCTATACCGTGACCTTCAGAAGCCAATGATAGAGTTGCATAAGATGTCCATCCGGCATCAGGCGCTCCGCCCATAAACCAGGATAAGTTTAAAAAGACTCCTCCAAAGAAAAACAACCAAAAACCTAATGAATTTAAAAATGGAAATGCTACGTCTCTAGCCCCGATTTGCAGCGGCATAATCGCATTCATAAATCCAAGCAATAAAGGCATGGCGGCAAGGAAAATCATGGTTGTTCCATGCATGGTAATAATTTGGTTAAACATTCCACCACTGATAAAATCATTTTCTGGCTTTACAAGCTGAATTCTTATAAACATTGCCTCAAGCCCACCCAGCAAGAAGAAAAATCCACCTGCAAAGATATAGAGCTTGGCAATTTTCTTATGGTCAACAGTCGTTAAATAATCCCAAATGACACTAAGAAACCCCTTTTTTTGAGCAATAGTACTCACGTTTTAACCTCCCCTTTGAAAACTAGCAAACTCTTATTTTTGCGATAAGGTTTCCAGGTACTTAGTAAGCGCATCGATTTGTGAATCAGAAAGCTCTCCGTAAGTGTCAGTCATTTTGTTTCCTTCTTTAACTGACTCCGGATCCTTAAGCCACTTCTTCACATTTTCTTCATTATTTTCCAAATAACCCGCTACTACTTCACGATCAGCAAAATTTGATAGATTAGGTGCTAATCGAGCCTGCTCCGGTCGCTGATCATTGGAATCGATCGCATGACATCCGATACAGCTTTTATTGAAAATTTCCTGGCCTTCACTTGCTGTTGCATCAGTAAGTTTTACTTCCGTGTGCTTTGTTTCTTTCATGCTGGCTACCCATTGGTCAAATTCATCCCTTGGCAAAGCTTTCACTTTGAAATCCATTAATGCATGGGAAGCCCCACATAATTCAGCACATTTTCCATAAAAAATCCTGCCGGCTTCTTCACTTTTTCCATCATCAAACTCAAGCCAGAAGCTATTTTCTCCCTCTGTGTTCGTATCAAGCTTACCCCCAGCTGAAGGAATCCAAAAGGAATGCTTTACATCTGACGCTGTTAAATTAAAGTAAACCTTTTCATCAGTTGGAACAACAAGTTCTTGCCCTGTCATGATACCTTCGCCAGGATATTCAAACTCCCACCAGTAATAATTAGCCCTTACATTTACAGTTAAGGCTGTAGGATTCCCATCCTTATCCTTTTCATCCTTGGCAGATACATCTGCAAAATCAAATGTATAATAAATCGTTGGAACTGCAAGGATGATTAATAAAACAATCGGGATAACCGTCCAAAGTATTTCTAATTTGTGGTTACCCTCAATTTGCTTAGGGATTGTATTATCTCCCTTTTTACGACGAAATTTTAAAATTGCAAGTACAAAAAGAATAACAACAACAATGATTACCAATACCATAATGGCAGTACTGAGTATCATTAAATCATACTGTTTCTTCGCTACCTCACCTGCTGGATCCAATGCTGATAGATACGGCTTTCCACAACCCGAAAGTATTAGCATCAAAACAGCAATTAAGGATGCAATGCGCCATTTTTTCATAGCAAATAATTACCCCTCTTTCGTAAAAAATTTCTTCTTTCCAAAGGAACATCTTATATATTGAATTTCTTTAAGAAAGAACCCCCAATGTTAAAAACGATTAATTAAAGAAACAATGACCATTGCCACAAAAGAAATAGTCATATAGTTTAATGAATAAATGAACATCTTATTGGCCCACTTTAAATCTTCTTCTTTGGAAAACTCCTTTTTTAATGAGAATCCCTTTAAAGTTAATATAAGCCAACCTATATTTAAAATTGTTGCCAAAACTACAAAAGAAACCCCGATTGGTTTCAGTATAAATGGAATTGGAAACAATAAAGCTACCCATATAAGCATATGAATCTTAGTTTCTTTAAATCCTTTTACTACAGGCAGCATAGGAATTCCAGCCGCTCTGTATTCCTCCGTCCGCTTCATAGCCAATGCGTAGAAATGTGGAGGCTGCCACACAAACATTAATAGAAATAATCCCCAGGCAATCGGATGTAATCCTGGGTCAACGGCGGCCCACCCAATTAGTGGCGGTATAGCACCAGAAAAACTGCCGATAACAGTATTTGAGACAAACCGTCTTTTTGACCACATTGTATACAGCAATACATAGGCCAATACCCCAAGTAACCCCATAAAAGCTGCCATTGGAGTAGCCATTAATAGAATCAATAATCCAGTTACCACCAGTGCCAGGCCCATATACAACACTTTTATAGGGTTCACCTTCCCAGTAACTGTCGGACGCTTCTTTGTACGAGACATAAACACGTCGATATCCCGGTCTATGTAATTGTTTAAGCTGCCAGCGCCAGCTATGATCAGTGCTGACCCTATAACACCATATAGAACGAGATCAAGATTCCCTAGGAAACTCTGGTCAGTAAAATAAAGACCGAGCCAAATACCTGCAAAAACAGTGATTAAATTTGAATTGACGATGCCTACCTTTACTAATACCAAAAAGTCCTTAAATGCTGTACTGTTCATATCCTTCTCCACGTCTAGTCCCTTCTGGTTTTCATACGAGGTCTGCGATGCCGGTTTAGGTTTCATGCTGTTACCTCCTATCTGAATAGTAGATTTCCAAACTTTTAGTTTCAAGCGATATATTCACAAATTATAACAGTGATATTTATATAGAAAAATTTGCCTAATATATATTTAAACACAGATTACACTTCTATTGTGAAAATAATTTGTCCATTTTTTGTCATAAGTGTGACCTAATCATTATATAGTGGTAATTTTATCCTGTAAATATATTTTTGTAACATTGAAAGTATGAAAACCTTATTTAACCAATTAAATCCCCTCTCTATTTCTAACAAACTCTTCTTTAAGTTTCAACTATAAACAATTACATGAATTTTCAATTATCACTAAATAAATAATTTCTTTGACTATTTAGAAACTTTTCTTTGTAATTATTGTAAAAATTATTTATGATATGTTAGTAATGATTATCAAACTTTGTAATATTTACCTCATTATACGGTTCCAGTTATTAGGAAACAAATGTTTAAGCTTACTATTTTATAAAAACAAAGCAGGTGTTAGATTTACATGCAAAAATCTTTGAAATGGTTTGCCGTTATGACATCCTTTGTCATGCTTGTAATCTTAATCGGCGGTGCGCTCGTCACAAAAACAGATTCTGGTTTAGGATGTGGACGCTCCTGGCCGCTTTGCAACGGAGAATTGATTCCCACGGATATCACGCCCGCACTACTAATTGAATTCGCACACCGTCTTTTTACCGGCCTTGGATCCTTCATGGTAGTTGGATTAGCGATTTGGTCATGGAAAGCCATTGGACATATTAGAGAAACCAAATTTCTTGCTCTCCTATCTATTGCATTTCTAATCATTCAAGCATTGCTGGGAGCTGCCGCCGTCGTTTGGAGTCATTCTGATTTCGTGCTGGCTTTGCATTTTGGGATATCACTCATCTCTTTTGCCGCCGTTCTACTTTTAACTCTACTGATTTTTGAAGTTGATAAAAAGTTCGATGCGGAAAAGCTGATAATCCCGAGGAAAATGTCCATTCACATTATCGCTCTATTTATTTATTCCTATATTGTTATCTATACCGGTGCGCTGGTACGTCACGCAGAAGCAAGTCTCGTCTGTCCTGAGTGGCCCCTTTGTTTTAATGATGGTACTATAGTCCCTCATAATATGTATCAGTTTATTCAAATGGGGCATCGCGCTGCTGCAGGCCTCATCTTTATCTGGATTTTATATATTTTCGTCTATACTTGGCGCAATTATCGCCATATAAAAGTTTTATACTGGGGATGGACGCTCTCCCTTATTCTTGTCAGTTTACAGGTTATAGCAGGTGCTTTTATCATTTATACCCGTTTAAACTTGTATGTAGCCCTCTTACACGCCATATTGATTTCTTGTTTATTTGGAGTTTTTTCCTATTTTATCCTTCTTGTAACGAGATCACGGAAAAGCAAAGCTGCAGAAGCCTCGAATCCGTCTGTTAGGAAAACAAGCTGATTAGAATGTATAAAATCATCCTTTTGCATCACATTATACAAACTAGGGAAATAATCCAATACATAAAAAGGAACGTGAGTTAAAAACCCACGCTCCTTTTTATTGTGTTTTAGTTTTATTTATCAAGCACAATCAACAAATCGCCCGTCTGTATGGCTTCTCCATCATTAACATAAATCTCTTTGATGACTCCGTCAAATGGTGCCTGAACTGTTGTTTCCATTTTCATTGCCTCCGTTATGATTAAATGGTCTCCTTTTTTGACTTTTTGTCCATGAGACACTAATACCTTCATCACGGTTCCAGGCATTGTTGCACCAATATGGTTTGGATTGGAAACGTCCTGCTTTGGTTTCGACTGAATAAGAGTTTTAACACTTTCGTCCTTAACTACCACTTCTCGAGCCTGTCCATTGAGTTCAAAATAAACCATTCTTGTGCCATCTATACGTGGCTCACTAATTGAAATTAGTTTAATAATTAAGGTTTTTCCCTTTTCGATTTCCACTTCTATTTCCTCTCCAATGGAAAGTCCATAGTGGAACGTTGGTGTATCTAACTCTGTTATATTGCCATACTCACTATTCGAGTTCACATAATCAAGGAAGACTTTTGGATATAGTGCATAAGCGAGTGCATCAAACATCGTAACTGGACGTTTGATTTTCTCAAACAACTCTTCCTTTATCTTCACAAAATCCACGTCCTCAAGCAACTCACCTGGGCGAACTGTAATAGGAGATCTATTTTTTAGAATTACCTTTTGAAGTTCTTCAGGGAAACCGCCATATGGCTGTCCTAAATATCCGCTGAACAATTCAATAACTGAATCAGGGAAATCGATCAAATGGCCTTTCTCCAACACACTACTTTCTGTCAAATCATTTTGTACCATAAACAAAGCCATATCGCCTACTACCTTGGACGATGGTGTTACTTTGATAATATCACCAAACATCATACTTACTCGATGATACATTTCTTTTACTTCATCCCAGCGTTCACCTAAACCAACTGCTTTCGCTTGCTGCTGAAGGTTGGAGTATTGACCGCCTGGCATTTCATGTACATAGATTTCTGTATGGGGGGACTTCATTCCACTTTCAAAATCAGCATAGTAACTTCTGACCCCTTCCCAATACTCTGATAACTTTTCGACTGGCTTAATATCGAATTGCGGCTGCCTCTCATGACCCTCCAATGCATAATAAAGAGAATTTAAGCTTGGCTGTGAGGTAAGTCCAGCCATTGATCCAAGTGCCGTATCAACGATATCCACACCGGCATCAATCGCTCGTGCGTACTGATAGATACCATTCCCGCTCGTATCATGTGTATGAAGCTGGATCGGTATGTCAACTGCATCTTTTAACTCTGAAATCAGGCGGTAGGCTGCTTCCGGCTTCAATAAGCCTGCCATATCTTTAATAGCTAATAGATGTGCTCCCTGTGCCTCTAGCTCTTTAGCAAGATTTCTATAGTATTGCACATCATATTTTTGCCTGCTTAGGTCGAGTATATCACCTGTATAGCAAATCGCTGCCTCGGCAATTTTTCCTGATTGGCGAACATAATCAATTGTCTTCTCCATTCCCTTAACCCAGTTAAGGCTATCAAAAATTCGGAATACGTCTATTCCCGCATAGGCAGATTTTTCAACAAATTCCCGGATAACATTATCAGGATAATTCTTATAGCCAACTGCATTAGATGAGCGCAGGAGCATCTGGAATAATACATTAGGGATTTCCTGTCTAAGTAATAATAATCTTTCCCATGGATCTTCCTTTAAGAACCGGTAGGCTACATCAAATGTTGCCCCCCCCCACATTTCAAGTGAAAACAGATTCGGCATAAGCTTTGAGGTTGGTGCAGCAATCTCTTGTAAATCCTTCGTTCTCACTCTGGTAGCTAAAAGTGATTGGTGTGCATCCCTGAATGTAGTATCTGTGATTAACACATTTTTTTGTTCTTTAACCCATTGAGCCAGCCCCTCTGGTCCCAGTTTATCTAATAATTGCTTGGTACCTGTCTGAGATGCTAAGTAATCGTGAGTTTGGGGAACTTTTGGTTTTTCGAAAACCGGTTTCTCCTTAACACCTATGCCCGGAAAACCATTGACAGTCACATTAGCGATATAATTCAGCATTTTGGTTCCACGATCTTGTCGGTTAGAGAAAACAAAAAGCTCAGGTGTTGTATCGATGAATGATGTATCGTATTCTCCTGCAATAAATTTTTTATGCTTTACCACATTTTCAAGGAAAGGAATATTTGTTTTAATTCCTCTGACACGGAATTCTCTTAAATTACGCAGCATTTTTATAGCTGCCTGATCGAATCTGGTAGCATGAGTGGATACTTTAACAAGCAAGGAATCATAATATGGTGTAATAACCGATCCATGAAAAGCATTTCCAGCATCCAGACGAACACCAAAACCGCCGCTAGAACGATAAGCTGCAATTCGGCCTGTATCCGGCATAAAATTATTTAAGGGATCTTCCGTCGTCACCCTTGCCTGAATGGCATACCCATTGATATGTATATTGTCTTGTTTAGGTATGTTTAATGAAGTACCGTGTAAACTGTGTCCCTCAGCAATCTTGATTTGAGATTGAACAATATCAATGCCCGTAATCATCTCAGTGATTGTATGCTCAACCTGGACACGAGGGTTTACCTCGATAAAGAAAAATTCATCTCCAGAAACAAGGAATTCTACCGTACCCGCATTTACATATTCTACATTCTTCATTAATTGAACTGCAGCGTCACATATCCTTTCTCGTAAGGAATCGGTAAGTGACACACATGGAGCTACCTCGACTACTTTTTGGTGACGGCGTTGCACAGAGCAGTCCCTTTCATACAAATGGACAATATTTCCGCTTTGATCACCCAGTATTTGAACTTCAATATGCTTGGGATTCTCAATAAATTTTTCTACGTAAACTTCATCATTGCCAAAAGCAGCTTTTGCCTCTGATTTTGCCCGGTTATAGGCTTCTTCTACTTCCTCTGGGTTACGAACAATGCGCATACCCCTTCCGCCGCCGCCGAGAGAAGCTTTTATAATAATCGGGTAACCATTGATTTCTCCAAACTTCGTAACTTCTTCCAAACCAGAAACTGGTCCTTCACTTCCTGGAATAATAGGAATACCTGCCATTTTCGCTTGCTCTTTTGCCTTTACTTTATCTCCAAACATATCGAGATGATTTGTTTTAGGACCAATAAAAATAAGTCCCTCTTCTTCACATCGTTTTGCAAATTCGATATTTTCAGAGAGCAAACCATATCCAGGATGTATAGCATCTACATCACTCATCTTAGCAATCTCAATAATTCCTTCAATATCAAGATAGGCATCAATCGGCTTTTTACCGGCACCAACTAAATAGGCTTCGTCTGCTTTATATCGATGATAGGATTTGTAATCCTCTTTTGAATAAATAGCAACAGTTTTAATATCCAATTCATTGCAAGCTCGAAAAATACGGATAGCAATTTCTCCACGGTTGGCAGCCAATACTTTTTTAATTTTTCTCATCCTGAGCACCTCACAGCTTCCTGAAAATTATGACAATATAGTAATTTTTTAGTAAAAATAATGAGTAAGAAGATTATTCTTACTCATTATTTTAAGCCAGCTTATCCCTGGAGTGTCTCCCCTTTTTCAACTGGTTCTTTTTTGTAGGCTGCATCATATCTCGTCATCATAGAGACATTGACCAGTAATCCGACAGATATCAAAAGAATAATTAAGGAAGAACCACCATAGCTGATAAATGGTAAAGTAACCCCAGTAATCGGTATTAGTCCAGCTACTCCACCTAAGTTAACCATAGCTTGAATTCCAATCATACTGGAAATACCTACTGCCAGCATACTCCCAAATGGATCATTCGATTTTATCGCGGTATGAATCCCTTTTAATACAATCGTAGCCAAGCATATAATAACAAATCCTACCCCAATAAGTCCTAACTCTTCAGAAATCACAGACATTATAAAGTCAGTGTGCGGTTCAGGCAGATAACCATATTTCTGCGTGCTTTGTCCAAATCCCACACCGGTAATGCCACCATTGCCAATTGCCACATAAGAATTGACCAACTGATATCCTTCATACTTCTCACTGGAAAACGGGTCTAAAAATCCTACGAAACGTTCAAGCCTTTTTGGAGTAAAGATCTTGTCTTTAAAAAGAAAAATGATTGGTGTCGCAACAAGGATAGCTCCGAACAAAATCGATAGCAGTTTACCTAAACTCTTAAAATTCATACCAGAGCATAAGATAATAGTACAAGAACTCATAAAAAGAATGAATGCCGTCCCGATATCCGGCTGCAAAACGATCAATAAACAGATAACTAACAAGAATAATAGTGGTGGTACTACACCCTTATTAAAGACATTGATATATTTTTGTTTATTCGAATAGACTGCGGATAAGTATATAATCATACCTAACTTAATAAACTCTGATGGCTGCAAACTCCCTAGCGCTCCAAGCTTAAACCAGCTCTCCGCATTTCCGGCGGTGTGGCCAATAAAATTTAAAGCAACGAGAGAGATAATCGAGCCTAGTACGATGATCACCAAAAACTTTTTATTTTTAAAAACCGGATAAGGTATAGCAGCTACAATGAAAAACAGGATAAACCCGATGATTAAATGCCTAAATTGTTTTATGTAGAAAAAATCGCTCGGAAGTCCAAATCTTGACACAGCCGTTACCATACTGGCGCTATAGACCATTACAAGACCAAAAATACTTATAGCGATAATGACAGCGATGAGGGTAAAATCATACGATTTTAAAATACGTTTTATCATATAGGTCTCCTTGAATAAATTTCATTTTAAAAAATATGCTTGTTTAAAAATTATATAAAGAAAAACAAAAAAACTCAAACAACATCGGCATCGTTTGAGTTTCGACTGCTACTTATTTTCTTAAGGAAGCATCATGAAGAGCAGAAAGTTCTTGTTCAAGGAATCCCAATAGCTCTTTACCGTCTTTCTCTTCTATTAATCCTAATCGAACGGCAAAGTCAATTTCTCTGGAGAGACCAAACATTTGGGTATCTAAAACTTCTTCATATAACGGACACTGAGGCATAGTCAAATTGTCCATTTGCACCTTTATTAGTTTAAATATTTTATCAGCGTCAGCCTTTAACAATGCGTAGGCCTTTTCTTGATGATTGACAAGGATATCAGATGTCAATGTGCAACCCCCCATTATGGCCCAATGAACCAATCTATTATAAAATTCTACCCTTAAAATCGTAAAATTGCAAGAAAAGGTAATGTCAAGGAGTTTAGTTTTTTCTAAAAAAAGATAACCTTCGTGCAGCGAATTACTGTACATACTCATTCAGCAGCTATAAGATTAAAATTGGAAAGGAGAGTCAATTATGAAAGATATTCTACAAATAAAAGGGAATGTAAAATTCCCGATATATCTCGACCCTGGCACTTGGATATTTGATGACAGGAAATTCGATCTTGATGCTTGGCATCCAGAAAACAATCAGAAAGAAAATCCTGAACAGGAGACCTATTTAAAACAGGTATCAACACAATGGGATAAAGAGATCATTGAAGGGGCATCCCCACCGCCAAGTAAACCTGTAATAAAAACAAAGAAACAGCAGCTTACTGAAAACAGTTTCGGGATTGTATTAAAGCCTTTTTTCTTGAACACTGAACCTGAAAGTACTTCTGCAGCTGTTATTGTACATACAGAAAATGCTAATTTCACATTCTCTTTTGAGGAAGCGCTTCAACTGGTTGCTGGCTTTTCTATTAAAGGGCGACCAATCAAAGCGGATGAGGGTGGACCCATTCATATTTACCACGGCGATGGCTCCAACAGGCAAGCACCCATTAAAAACGTAACAGGTTTTACAATTCAATAAAGAGTTCAGGAGCCGTATAGACGCTATATGGCCCCTGATAACTACA
The DNA here is from genome assembly GCF_001685035.1 of Bacillus sp. FJAT-27986. Classification (NCBI taxonomy): domain Bacteria; kingdom Bacillati; phylum Bacillota; class Bacilli; order Caryophanales; family Bacillaceae; genus Bacillus; species Bacillus sp. FJAT-27986. The sequence goes on from NZ_MAYV01000001.1 coordinate 446,736, forward strand.
AGCTACTAATACACAAACACTCTAAATGATTTGGAGCAGGAAGTACACTGACCCATTCCTGTTAGGATAATTAGATAGAAGATTCACTCATAATAAATCTGCCGCTAATTGAGCTAATCCGGAACGTTCCCCCTTCACTAAATTCACATGGCCTGCAATGGCTTCATTCTTAAACTTTTCCAAAACATATGTCAGCCCATTGTTCCATTCATCCAAATAAGGATGATCAATTTGAGCAGGATCCCCCAGTAAAATAATCTTACTGCGCTCACCTACACGTGTCAGTATGGTTTTCACTTCATGTTTGGTAAGGTTCTGAGCTTCATCCATGATAATAAAGCTATCCGGTAAGCTGCGTCCTCTTATATATGTTAAGGCCTCCACCTCAATAGAATTTATACCAGCTAAAATAGAGTCCAATTCACCTGGCTTTTTTGTGTTAAATAAAAATTCAAGATTATCATAGATTGGCTGCATCCATGGACGCAGTTTTTCTTCTTTTTCACCAGGCAGGAAACCCAAATCTTTCCCCATTGGTACAATTGGCCTTGCTACCAGTAATTTATTATACTCCCCCAAATCCTCTGTTTGAAGCAAACCTGATGCGAGTGCTAAAAGTGTTTTCCCTGTACCTGCTTTTCCAGTTAATGTGACTAACTGGATATCACTTCTTAATAATAATTCGATTGCCATATGCTGCTGCACATTTCGCGGCTTTATACCCCAAACATGCTCCTGATTATATCGAAGCTTTTTTATTCTTTTTTCATGTCCGCTAATAATTCCTAAAGCAGAAAGCGAAGTTATTTCTGTGCATTTCATAATGACAAATTGATTTAAATGAATCCCCTCTGCTACATCAGCAGGAGCTGCTATCTCTCCCTTGGAATAGAATTCATTTATATCAGCTCGCGAAACAAATATCTCGATAAAGCCGGCGTACATCTGATCCTCATGGATAACTCGATCACTCAAAAAATCCTCTGCTAAAAGTCCCAGTACATCCGCTTTTACCCGCATTAGAATATCTTTACTTACTAATATTACGCTCCGCCCATTTTCTTTTGCCTGTTCTTCCAGCGATAAATTTTTGGCAATTGCCAATATACGATTATCATTTGTTTTTTCTGCAAAGTATTCTGCGACATTGTGGGGTGAGCGATGATTCATCTCTATTTTTAACACCCCACCATTCGACAATGGGATTTTATGATGAAGCTTACCTTTTGTACGCAGCTGATCAATAAGTCTTGAAACATAGCGGGCGTTTTTCCCTACTTCGTCCAAGTTTCGTTTTTTTGAATCCAGTTCCTCCAATACTACTGCCGGGATGATGACCTCGTTATCCTGGAATGAAAAAATAGACATTGGATCCTGCAATAATACATTCGTATCTAGAACATAAATTTTGCTCAAAATATATCCTCCTGTGTCATAATTTCATTACCTATCCAGAGCTTTACAACACGCTGATGACTTATTGAAATACAACATTTAATAAGCAAGAGTTGCATTTTTCACGTTTAATCAAAATAAGCCGGATGGAATTTTGTTTTTAATAGCTGGACAAATCTGATGCTCAAATATATGTATTTACATACAAAAATAGAAGAAAATAACCCATTTCCTTTAAATTGTTTTATTCTTAAAGTTTGATAAAAATTTTAATCATTCATCTTATCCGTTTCAAATAACCAGACCATTCCATAACCATGTATGGAAAATCCTTATATGGTATAATGACTTTACATGCAATAGATTGGGGTGTCCTGTAATGCGAGTTAAATGTGTAATCTGTGATAAAATCGAATCAATTGATGATGAAACGTTAATGGCTAAACGACTTAGAAATCGTCCAATTCATACATATATGTGTCAGGAATGCAATAAACGTATCGAAGAACGAACAATTGCACGAAAAAGCACTGGAAATTTCAGATTATATCGGGCGGCTAAAGAAGAGGACACGTGGTAAACTACATATACCTGAAAGAAATCGGGCTGTTTTACCTGTAATCTTCAAATAAAAACAAAAAAACAGAGAAGAATGAGATACTCATCTTCTCTGTTTTTTTATGATGGATAATTACGGTAATGATCCGGATTCTGGAGTATTTGATTGAGCATAACCTCAATCATATCCTCCGGAAACCTGAATTCATTTACAGACTCTTCATTTTTATAGGTGACGATATACCAACCGCCACTTTTTTTATAGTGATAGTCTGATATACCAAACTTCTCCTGCAAGGTATTTTCGAACCAGAGGACTGTTTCATTTGCTGCGGTATCTTCAGGTCGATAATCAATGACAACTTTTATCGTTAACCAATTATAGATCGCATCCTGAACAGAGTTCATTCGCTCACTCCTTATTCCGCATTTACCTCGTTTTTCATTTCCTTACGGAGTCTATATTTATAAATTCCCAGAAAAGCAGCAGCCACTACCAGTACTTCTGCTACAGGCAAGAATAGTGCCAAAAAGGTCAAAAAGCTGCATCCAAAGGCCATAATGGCATAGACTACTATGCTTTTTCCAAGACTTAATTTTCTAGCAAACCCCAGTTTATACACTATTCCGCAAAGTACTACAATCGTCAAATATAGAGCCCACACCCCTATTTGTGAATATTGTGGATCTCCTATTCGATACAAGTCTGCAAAGAACGGCAGGTTATTTGTAATATCCACTTTAAAACGCTCCCTCTCCCCAAAGGTAAAAGTTATTCAGCGAATTTCTTTTTCTTAGCTGCTTTTTCACGTTCGTTTTTATCCAAAATCTTTTTACGTAAACGAATTGATTCTGGTGTTACTTCGCAGTATTCATCATCATTTAAATATTCCAATGCTTCTTCAAGTGACATGATTCTAGGTTTTTTCATAGTAACTGTATTATCTTTTGTAGCGGAACGAACGTTTGTTTGTTGTTTAGCACGAACAATATTGACAGTTAAGTCATTTTCACGATTATGTTCCCCAACAATCATACCTTCATAAATTTCAGTACCTGGCTCTACAAAGATAACGCCGCGGTCTTCAATTTGAATGATACCGTATTGAGTAGCTTTACCTGTCTCAATGGATACAAGAACACCTTGTCTTCTTCCTCCAACCTGACCTGCCTGCATAGGTTGATAAGAATCGAATGTATGGTTCAAAATACCATAACCACGAGTTAATGTTAGGAATTCAGTTGTATACCCGATCAATCCACGGGAAGGAACGTTAAACACTAGACGTACTTGTCCGCTTCCGTTATTGACCATATCCAGCATTTCGCCTTTTCTTTCCCCTAATGATTCCATGATTGCACCTGTGTATTCCTCAGGAATATCAACTTGTACGCGTTCCACAGGTTCACATTTAACACCATCAATAACACGGATGATTACTTCAGGCTTAGACACTTGAAGTTCATATCCTTCACGGCGCATATTTTCGATAAGAATGGATAAGTGTAACTCTCCGCGTCCGGAAACAATCCAGGCATCCGGAGAATCAGTAGGATCCACACGTAAACTTACATCTGTTTGGAGCTGGCTCATTAAACGCTCCTCGATTTTACGTGATGTTACCCATTTACCTTCTCTGCCGGCGAATGGACTGTTGTTTACTACAAATGTCATTTGTAATGTAGGCTCGTCTATACGCAGAACTGGAAGCGGCTCCTGAACATCTACTGGGCAAACTGTTTCCCCAACGTTAATGTCTTCCATACCGCTGACAGCAATCAAATCACCCGGTAAGGCTTCTTCTACTTCCACACGTTTCAATCCTTGGAAGCCGAATATTTTAGTTACACGGAAATTTTTCGCAGTTCCATCAAGTTTCATTAAGGATACTTGTTGTCCAACTTTCATTGTGCCACGGAAAACACGGCCAATTCCTATTCTTCCTAAATAATCACTATAATCCAGCAAAGCAACCTGGAATTGCAGCGGTTCTTCACGATTGTCAACAGGTGATGGAATATTTTCTACGATTGATTCAAATAAACACTCCATATTTTCTTCTTGATCAGCCACATCAGGGCTTAAAGAAGCGGTACCGTTAATTGCTGATGCATAAACAACTGGGAATTCCAATTGTTCTTCAGTAGCACCCAATTCAATAAACAAATCAATAACTTCATCAATTACTTCCTCAGGGCGAGCAAAGTCACGGTCAATTTTGTTAACAACAACGATTGGCGTAAGTTTTTGTTCTAATGCTTTTTTTAGTACAAAACGGGTTTGCGGCATACAACCCTCATACGCATCAACGATTAAGAGAACACCGTCTACCATTTTCATGATACGTTCTACTTCTCCGCCGAAGTCTGCGTGTCCCGGTGTATCCAATATGTTAATACGTGTATCTTTATAGTTAACGGCAGTATTTTTCGCTAAAATTGTAATTCCGCGCTCTCTTTCAAGATCATTGGAATCCATTGCTCTTTCAGCAACTTGTTCATTAGAACGGAATGTACCTGCTTGTTTTAACAATTGGTCGACCAAAGTTGTTTTACCATGGTCAACGTGAGCGATAATCGCTATATTTTTGACGTCATTTCTGTATTGCAAACTATTTCAACTCCCAGATTTTATGCTTATCGAAACCAACCTTGTCATTATAACATACTGAAACTAGAAAGCTGCTATCGTATTGTGTACAATGAATATGAAGATTGGGGTGATTACATATGAATATTAACTTTATATTTATGCTGCTAGCAGTTCTCGCTGTGACAAGCTTATGCGGAATTGCTATATCCATCGCTGAAGGAAGTGTAGTGGCCATTGTCCTATGCTTGTTAGCTTTTATCGGCATTATGGGAAGCGGCTTTACACTAAAAAAGCGTTGGAGAGAAAAACTTTAGACTATTCTTTTAACTAAATAATTTTACCGCAATATCATATTTTAAGCAATAAAAAAGCATCAGTACTGATGCTTTTTCTCTTTTATAGCCATCAGGATGATAAATACTGCTCAAGAATCACTCCATGTAAAGCTGGCGATGACACTAGGAATGAGCTCTTCTTTAGATAATGAATCGGGTTACCTTGCAGATCAGTCACTTTTCCACCCAATTCTTCAATAATCACGGCTCCCCCCGCAAAATCCCATGGCGCCAATCTCATCGATATATAAGCGTTCATTCTCCCAGTAGCAACATAGGCAATTTCAAGGGCAGCAGATCCATAGGACCTGGTCCCTCTTATATCTTTGACAAGTCTGCCCGTCAGATTCTTATCAATTTTTTTATTGTCCGTCAGCCAAATTGGATTTAAACCTATAATAGATTCGGGAAGTGGAACTTCCTTTATCTTAGGAATCTCGCTATCATTGAGAAAAGCTCCTTTTCCCTTTATACAGTGATACAGTTCATCATGGACAACATCATATATTAGCCCAATCTTTCCAATACCATTTTCTATTATACCTATTGATATCGCAAAATTTCTTTGCTGGTGCACAAAATTCATTGTTCCGTCTATAGGATCGATAATCCAAACTACTCCATCCAGTGACTGCAAATCATGGCCAGAACCTTCTTCACCGAGAATATGATGAGTAGGAAATTGTTCAGATATTTTTTCTTTAAAGAATTGCTCTATTTCCATATCCATATTAGTGACTAAATCATTTACATTTGATTTTGTGTTAATATCTAAAATTGATTCAAATGAGTTAATAATCTTTACCCCTGCTTCTTTAATCCATTGAACCGCCATCTCGTGAATGTTGGACCATTCCGCCATTTTTCCCACCTCAATTAAAATCTTTTCTATAGTATGTATATTAATTCCAGTTTAATTCGAATGACATTAAATAACAAGAAAAGACGAACATCATGAACGAGAACATGCAGTTCGTCTTAATCAATCAAAAAATCATATAATAATATCCACTATTAAAGTGCTTTTAAGCGCAGAAGTTCTTTTCTTATTCTTTCAAGTTTTTGTTTTGAACAATTTTTTTGTTTTTCATCATCCTGCTGAATAGCTTCATATAAGGTAGCCAATTCATAATCCAGTTCCATCCGGAGAACTACTTTTCTATGTTTCTCGACTTCTTGAGCTTTCAGTTTGTGATTAACTACCTGTTTCATAAAAATCCTCTCCTTGCATTTATTTTAAGAAAATTCAGAAATTTAATTGTACTTTGTACTATAGTATGTTCTTTCTGGATTATTGCAACCAAAATAGACAAGCGCCTAGTTACATATGCATAATATTATTTAGCCTCTCTATTCTTATGCTAAAATAAGAGAGAATAGGAGGTAATATATATGGTTATAAAAGGTTTCACAAATGAAGACTTTAATGTATTTACAATAGATGGTCTCGACCAACGAATGGATGCAATCAAAACCTTAATACGTCCCAAATTTGAAACATTAAGTCAGATTTTCACAGAGGAATTATCTGTTTTAACACAAGATCCAATGTATCCCCATATTGCAAAGCATGCTCGTCGTACGATTAACCCGCCGAATGATACATGGGTATCTTTTTCATCCAATCCACGCGGTTACAAAATGCAGCCACATTTTCAAATCGGTCTGTGGGAAACCCATTTATTTATTTGGTATGCAATTATTTATGAAGCCAAAGACAAAGCGCAAAAGGGACAACGATTGGCTAGCCAAACTGAATCGATAAAAAATCTTATCCCATCTGATTACGTGTGGTCTATTGATCACATGAAGCCGGAAGTTATTCCTCACAGTACATTATCAACCGATGGCTTAAACGATATGTTTAATCGTTTACAAACAGTCAAAAAAGCTGAATTATTATGCGGCTATCAAATTCCACGCGAGGAAGCTGTTCAGCTTTCCGGTGATCAATTAGTTGAAATTATTCATAATGTATTTGTACATTTAATACCCCTGTACAATGTCTAATAAACTCGAAAAAGACATTAACCCCCATTAGCACTATGCCAAGGGGGTTAATGTCTTTTATCGGCTTAATTTTATAAATCCTTCATTAGCACTGTTTTTTGCTCGCTTAATTGCTTGATAGGCAGAGTAGCCACTCACTTCTTCAAACTCATTGCACAATTTCTTTTCCTCAGATTTAGAAGGAACAATTCGCTTAAACTCATTGTAAAGGTTCATTAACTGTTCCCTTTCTATCCCGTTCTCATAAGCTTTCTCGATTCCTTGAAAAAAAGATATAACCTTTACGATCTCATCAGTAGACCATTCATAATCAATCGGATATTGATAATCCATATGTACCACCTCTTATGTTGTAATTGCTTTCCAGCGTTCTCTTATAGCTGCTGCTTCCGCTAGCATTCTACTGAACAATTGCTCTACTGTTGGCTCATCCTTAATTATACCAACAACTTGACCAGCCCAACCAAAACCAGCTTCTGAATCTCCATTATATATAAATGCTTTGTTTCTTACACCACTAATATAATCTTTTAAATCCTCATATGTACAATTATTATCCTCCATTCCAAGGATAATATCCGTAAGCGGATTATGAATGGCACGTCCTGGAGCACCTAAGCTCTTTTTAATCACTACCGTATCCTTTTCAGAGCTATCTATGATTGCTTGCTTATAAGCGGCATGAGCATGTATACATTCTTTCGTAGTAATGAATCGTGTACCCATTTCTATACCTTCAGCACCCAGGGCCAGCGCTGCCATTAAACCTCTTCCATCTCCAATACCTCCAGCAGCAATAACAGGAATGGAGACATGATCAACTGTCTGAGGCACCAGGACCATTGTACTCAACTCATCTCTTCCTATATGGCCTCCACCTTCATAGCCAACCACCATAACTGCGTCTGCTCCAAGTTCTTCAGCTTTCATAGCATGCCTTACCCCTGCAGTCAATACGAGTGTTTTTACTCCAGTACCCTTAAACATCTCTAAAAATTCTTTCGGGTTTCCCCCTGTAACAGAAACAACTTCTACTCCTTTGGAGAGTACCACTTGTACAAATTCTTCATAAGGTTTACCGTGGTTACCAATAGCAAAATTAACTCCGAATGGGGAAGAAGTCATAGAACGTACCTTATCAATTTCACTAGCTAAATCCTCAGGACTGCTCAATGACATAGCTGTAATTTGACCAAGTCCACCAGCGTTTGAAACGGCGGCAGCCAATTCAGCATAGGCTAGATAAGCCAGCCCCCCTTGAATTATTGGCAGCTCTATGCCAAGCAACTCTGTTACACGCGTTTTCCACATAAAACACCCTCCTTTGTCGTTAGGATTGCTTTTACACAATGGCAATATATGATTCGCTTCTTAATTGAAAAGTGAAACCAATCATTTGTGTATCATTAATTTATCATATAAAGAATAAGTAAAGAATACACCGTGTTCTTGCGAGTAAATAAAAAAGACAACCCCTGGAAAATTGAAGGTTGTCATCGCTAATGTTAACTTTTTATAGTTTTCAAGATTAAATGATTATAGTTTTTGAAATGAACCGGTTTTGGTCTAGTGACTATTCTTGTTCACAACTGTGGCAATCAGTGCATGTTGCATACAATACTGTTACTTTTTCGTCTTCAAAATGATCGATTGTATTGTTGCATCCTGTACATACGATTGTACCCATTCATTTCATCTCCTTTTCTAAATGTAAACACCTTCCAAGAAAGCGTTTTAATTCCATAAATCAATAATAGTATAACTCATTGAATATTTCAAGCCCAAATTGTATAACACATTAAAATATTTTTCGTTAAATTGTGTATAATATATTATTAATATGACAATTAGACACTCTTATCCTGCAAATGTATCAGTAAGTGTAATATCAATATTTAAACAGTTAAATTGGCTATTATTCTAATGATTTTATCCATGAATTCCTTCATTAATGAAATTAAATACACTTAACCAAGAAAAGCGTTTTCATTATCACCCTTGTTATCCATTTTCAGGTAATGATAAACTAATTAAAATAAATTAATTCAGGGAGGTTCCTATGACTTTATCAACGTTTATAAAAATGAAGGGATCCATAAAAGATGACATAACTATTGAGGACATTAAACAATTGATCAATCAGTATAGACAATCAATCTCGCATACTTCCGAACAATTAGCATGGGATTATAGTAAAACTGCATTTCCTTATGTTTTGAAAGTAACAGACGAAGGGAAACATAATTGGTTTTATTTATACTCAGAGGAAAAGGACTATCACATGATAGCCATTGGAGTGGATTATGAATATATACAAACCCCTGATGAAAATAAACAAAGAGTCCCTTATATCCAAATCAGTCTATCTCAACACTCTACAATTGGTGATAAATCGAAGGCTAATGAGTTTGCTAAATTTTTATCAAAGAAATTAAAAGGGGAACTTCATTTATTTAACGGGAGAATCATCCATTTTAATCTAAAAAAGTAGAGCCATACTTTATACTTTAAATTGGTTTATTTAGAGGGCTTATAACCTATATGTACCTAATAGTGATGATCAAGCTACTGGTTGAATAGCTATCTAGAAAGTCGTCAAATCATGAATCATCTACCGAGCAAGGACAGATCTAGTTTTGCCAACACATATTAACTCAATCCGGAGGTTTCCCCTTAAGCAGGCGCTAACCATACCAAAGGATTTCTGTACAAACATATTACCCACCCATCCACTCTTCAACTAGTTACTTAAAAATAGTATTGAAAAAGGCAGCCTAATTACTGAGGCTGCCAGAACTCTTCCATTAAAAAGATTTTATTTCACGAGGATTTATCACCCTATAACCCTTTGCACGTAATCCTTCAACTAATTCTGGCATTGCATCATTAGTCCATTTACGGTCATGCATAAGCAGGTTTGCTCCCGGATACAATTCTTTGCTAGTAAGCATAACTTTCACTAAAGCGTCCTTATCTTGGTACTGTTTTTCCCAATCGTATCCTATTGTCCAATTCATTAACTGCATTTTTTCTTCTTTGGCTATTTGTTTTGAGAACTCTGTGTTTTGCCCATATGGAGCTCTAAAAAATCTGGGCCTTTCACCGGTTATAGTTTCCACCATATCATTCACTTTAATAATTTCTTCTTTTTGCGCCTCTTCATCCAATTCTGGCAGGACGGCATGGCTATATGTATGGTTACCGATTTCAAATCCCATATCATAGATTTGTTTCAATATCTTTTTTTGCGCATCCGATTCCAAAAAATGTCCGTTAACGAAAAATATAGCAGAGGCATTCATTTCTTTTAATTTTTTTGCCATTGCTAAACTATATCGATCCGGTGCATCATCGATGGTTAATAGAGCTACTTTCTTTTCACCATCTTCTATAGGCTCAATTTTCCAATTTGTTAGATTGACCTGATAGTTTTGTGAAATCTCCTCTATCGGCTTCGCTGCTGTTTCTTTAGGTACCTCTTTGTTAATTTCAGCTTTATTAGGCTTTGTTCCCTGATTTGATTGTGTCTGTTCTACACTTTTATTAGGTGTATCTTCTTTCGCCTTCTCTTCTTCTCCGCAACCAGATAGCAACAGAACCATAGATGTAAGCAAAGCTATAGCATATCTCATGAAATTCCACCTTTCGACAACCTTATCCTATATTTTACCACTTTACCGACAAAATAAAACACCCCTGTCCAAAAAGGATAGGGGTGTAAAAAATAATTAATTATTTAATAATGTGGATTGGGCTTCCCATCGCAACTTCTGCTGCTTCCATTGTGATTTCTCCCAATGTAGGGTGAGCATGAATAGTCATAGCGATGTCTTCAGCAGTCATTCCTGCTTCAATTGCAAGGCCTAGCTCTGCAATCATATCAGAAGCACCAGGTCCAGCAATTTGAGAACCGATTACTAATCCGTCTTCTTTACGTGTAATTAACTTCATAAATCCTTCTGCAGAATTTAATGCTAAAGCACGTCCGTTTGCTGCAAATGGGAATTTAGCAGCAACGATATCTAAACCTTCTTCTTTTGCTTGTTGTTCAGTATAACCAACTGTTGCAAGTTCCGGTTCGGAGAATACAACTGCAGGAATACCTAGATAATCAATCTCAGCTGCATGTCCTGAAATAACTTCAGCAGCGATTTTACCTTCATAAGAAGCCTTATGAGCTAATTGAGGGCCAGAGATGATATCACCAATCGCAAAAATATTACTTACAGATGTACGGCATTGCTTATCTGTTTTAATGAAGCCTCTTTCATCTAGTTCAATACCGACTTGTTCTAAACCAATTTCATCAGTATTAGGTTTTCTTCCAACTGTTACCAATAGATATTCAGCTTCAACTTTTTTCTCTTCGCCTTTTTCTTCGTAAGTAACAATTACACCATTTTCAGTTTCTTCCACGCCTTTAGCTTTAACTTTAGTGAAGATATCTACATCTTTCTTCTTCAAGTTACGTTTAACGATAGAAGACATTGGTTTTTCGAAAGCAGCCAAGATTTCGTCCATACCTTCTAGAATGGTTACTTTAGTACCAAAGTTAGCATATACAGAACCAAGCTCAACTCCAATTACTCCACCGCCGATAATAGCCATGCTTGCAGGGATATGATCAAGGTTTAAAGCACCAGTGGAATGAATGACACGATCAGAATATTTAAATGTCGGTAATTCAATCGGTCTAGAACCTGTTGCGATAATAGCGTTTTTAAATGTATATGTTTGAGCGCTATTTTCAGTCATAACACGGATGTTATTAGCGTCTACAAAGTAAGCTTCACCTTTAACGATGTCTACTTTGTTACCTTTAAGTAATCCGCCAACACCACTTGTTAATTTTTCTACTACAGTACCTTTCCAGGCTTGAACTTTAGAGAAGTCCACTTTTACGTTTTCAGCAGTGATACCAAGATCTTCAGAATGTTTGGCATCATGATAACGGTGACCTGCAGTAATTAAGGCTTTGGATGGAATACATCCAACGTTCAAACATACGCCACCAAGGTCTCCTTTTTCAACGATTGTTACTTTTTGTCCAAGTTGCGCAGCACGGATTGCAGCCACGTAACCTCCTGGACCAGAACCGATTACTATAGTATCTGTTTCAATTGGAAAATCTCCAACTACCATGTCTTATCCCTCCATCAATAATAATTCTGGGTCATTTAATAAACGTTTAATGTGATTTAATGCATTTTGACCAGTAGCTCCATCAATCATACGGTGGTCAAAGCTTAAAGATAATGATAATACAGGAGCAGCTACAATTTCACCATCACGAACGATTGGTTTTTCTGCAATACGTCCGATTCCAAGAATCGCAACTTCTGGGTGGTTAATAACTGGTGTGAACCATTGTCCACCGGCAGAACCGATATTTGAAATTGTGCAAGAAGCACCCTTCATTTCATTAGGAGCTAATTTACCATCACGAGCTTTTCCGGCAAGTGTGTTGATTTCATTAGAGATAGCAAACATAGATTTACGATCTGCATCTTTAACTACAGGTACAAGAAGTCCTTTTTCAGTATCAGCTGCAATACCGATATTGTAATAGTGTTTATGGATAATTTCTTGTGTAGCATCATCAAGAGATGTATTTAATGCTGGGTACTCTCTTAATGCACTTGTTAAAGCTTTAACAACGTAAGGAAGGAATGTTAGCTTAATTCCTTTTTCAGCTGCAACTTCTTTGAATTTCTTTCTGTGAGCAACCAATTTAGTCACATCTACTTCGTCCATCAATGTAACGTGTGGAGCTGTATGTTTAGAGTTAACCATCGCTTTAGAAATAGCTTTACGAATTCCACTCATTTTTTCACGAGTTTCAGGATATTCTCCTGCAGGAATAGCCGCTGCAGCTGGTTTAGAATCTTCTTTGGCAGCAGGAGCTTCTTGTACAGGCGCACTTTCTTGTCCACCATTCATAAATGCTTGGATATCTTCTTTTAATACACGGCCATTTTTGCCTGTGCCTTTAACCTTGTGAATATCCACACCGTTTTCTCTAGCAAATTTTCTAACAGATGGCATTGCGATTACACGGTCACTTGCAGTTTCTTCTGCTTGTGGCTGTGAACCTGCACCAGTTGGAGTATCAGAGTTTGCTGGAGCTGCTGCTTCTTTCTTAAGGTCTTGTCCGCTTTCTAAAGTAGATTGAACTTGAGCTTCAGTTTTTTCTTCACCGTGCTCATCACCTTTAAATTGTACATCTTCATAACCTGGTGCATCAAAAGTTACAAGTACATCACCAACTACTGCTACAGTACCTTCTTCAACTAATACTTCTTGAACAGTACCTTCTACTGGAGATGGAATTTCAACAACAGATTTGTCATTTTGCACTTCACACAGTACGTCATCTTCCTGTACTTTATCACCTGGTTTAATAAACCATTTTACTATTTCACCTTCATGTATACCTTCGCCGATATCCGGGAGTTTAAATTTAAAAGCCATGGCTTTTCTTCCTCCTCTTTCTTTTCAGTTTTTAAAGTTATGGTTGTGTTAGTCAGGAAATGCCACGAAAGCATCTCCTGTTATGTTAAAATTCTAAAACTTTTTTTGCAGTTTCAAGTACATCTTTATGATTTGGCAACCATATAGGCTCAGCTTGAGAGAATGCAAATACTGTATCAGGAGCAGTTACACGCAATACTGGTGCTTCCAGGCTTAGAATGGCACGGTCGTTGATTTCAGCAACAACTTGAGCAGCAATACCTGCTTGTTTTTGTGCTTCTTGTACAACAATTGCGCGTCCAGTTTTCTCAACAGATGCAATAATTGTATCAATATCAAGCGGGCTAATTGTTCTTAAATCGATTACTTCTGCAGATACACCTTCTTTTTCAAGTTGCTCTGCAGCTTTAAGTGATTCCTGAACCATTGCGCCATAAGTAATAATAGAAAGATCAGTACCTTCACGTTTCACATCAGCTTTACCTAATGGAATTGTATATTCCCCTTCAGGTACTTCTTGACGGAAAGAACGGTATAATTTCATGTGTTCTAAGAAGATTACCGGATCGTTATCACGGATAGCAGAGATTAACAAACCTTTTGCATCATAAGGTGTAGATGGAATAACCACTTTTACACCTGGTGTTTGAGCCATTAAACCTTCAAGGCTGTCTGCATGCATCTCAGGTGTATGTACACCACCACCAAATGGTGAACGGATTGTAATTGGTGAAGTATAAGTACCACCGGAGCGATATCTCATACGAGCCATTTGACCAGCAATAGAGTCCATAACTTCGAATACGAAGCCGAAGAATTGGATTTCAGGAACAGGACGGAATCCTTGCAATCCAAGTCCAATTGCCAATCCACCAATACCAGATTCAGCTAAAGGGGTATCAAAGATGCGGTCTTCTCCAAACTCCTTTTGTAATCCTTCAGTAGCACGGAAGACACCACCGTTTACTCCTACGTCCTCACCAAAAACGAGAACTTTAGGATCATTACGCATTTCAGTACGTAATGCATCAGTGATGGCTTGAATCATCGTCATTTGGGCCATGGCTTATTTCGACTCCTTTTCTTTGTAAATTTCATATTGTTCTTCTAGGTTGTATGGAAGCTCTTCATACATATTCATAATTAAATCAGTTACTTTTTGTTTTGGAGTATTATCCGCTTCTTTAATAGCAACTTTGATATCTTCTTTTGCTTGTTCAATTACTTCATTTTCTTTCTCTTCGCTCCATAGTCCTTTTCCTTCTAGGAATTTACGGAAACGAACAAGTGGATCTTTTTTCTCCCACTCGTTATCAAGGTCAGCTGTACGGTAACGTGTTGGATCATCACCAGCCATTGTATGTGGACCATAACGATAAGTTAAAGTTTCAATTAAAGTAGGACCTTCTCCATTAATTGCTCTTTCGCGTGCCTCTTTAACTGCAGTGTAAACAGCTAATGGATCCATACCGTCTACCTGAATACCTGGGATACCGGCAGCCATTGCTTTTTGAGCGATTGTTTTAGCAGCTGATTGTTTTTCAACCGGTGTAGAAATCGCAAAACGGTTATTTTGAACGATAAAGATTGCAGGAGCTTTAAATGCACCAGCAAAGTTGATTCCCTCGTAGAAATCACCTTGGGAAGCACCGCCGTCACCTGTATATGTGATTGCAACAGATTTCGCTCCATTTTTCTTCATACCAAGAGCTACACCTGCACATTGGATATATTGTGCACCAATGATGATTTGCGGAGAAATCACATTAACGTCTGCAGGAATTTGATTTCCAGCAAAATGGCCACGAGAGAACAAGAAGGCTTGAGTCAATGAAAGACCATGCCAAATCATTTGTGGTACATCTCGGTAACCAGGTAAAATGAAATCTTCTTTTTCCAAAGCAAATTGAGATGCCAATTGTGAAGCTTCTTGTCCAGCAGTTGGAGCATAGAAACCAAGACGACCTTGTCTATTCAAAGAGATAGAGCGTTGATCAAGAATACGAGTGTAAACCATTCTTCTCATTAATTCTTGAAGCTGTTCATCGCTTAAATCAAGCATAGCTGATTTATTTACGACTTCTCCCTCTTCATTTAAAATTTGCAACGTCTTGAACTGGTCGCTAACGCTTTCCAACTGCTTCTCTGCCTCAATAAGGACTTTCTGTTGTTTAGAAGCCATAGGATTCACATCTTCCTTTCTATAAATGGTTAAATATCCATCTTTAAATTATCATAATGCCAGTTTTCCACACCTAAACCATTAGATAACTGTATTAGTTTCCTCTTGATAAAAAGTAGTACAACTGTATCAATGGTTAAAGTTTACACGATTTAAATAATTGCCGTCAACTTATATGATTCGAGTATGTAAACATTTTCACAAACTTTCTTTAACGACAAACTGTTATACATTAATATTTTTTTATACTAATACAGAATGTGGAAAAAGCGCTTACAAAGATGAACTTTCTGTATTTATAATCCCCTAAACTAAAGTAATATGGGCAAAATAACTAACCTTATTAAACATGCAATACTAAATGTATAAAACCTAATAACCATTTTTAAATTATAATAAAAATAATCATACTCGATACTGGTCAAAAATCAATTAGGTTTTACTACTTAACAAAACATACCAAAACTTATCGAATTGATTATCGACAACCTGGAATTTCTATAAAAAAAGCCATCACTCCTGATGGCTTTTTCTTATTCTGTATCAACATCTAGTTTTGCCCTTTTATAGAAAGCAATCTTTTGTTCATTATATTCATTCGTTAAGTCATTAAATTTTTTGTTTGAGTTCATCAGTGAATTATACGTTTCATTGATTTTCTCAATTTGTTCTTGTAAATCTTCTTTGGTCACATCCTCTTTTTTAAAGAGTGTGTATAACTCATTCTCCTGTGTAAGACTCTTTGTATAATGTTTATACAGTTCATCATACTCATCATATCTTTTCGTCATTGTATCCTTTAATTCATTCGCTTCTGCTTTTAAGGATGAGTCTTCAAGATCGTTTATATGACCATTTAAATCCTTAAATTGTTCCTTAGCTTTATCGATAGCTTCTTTTTCCTTCTTCATTAACGCTTGTCTTTCTTCTATTCCTTTAATAGCATCATTTGATAATGATTGTATTTCTTCTATTTCCTTCATACCCAATTGTATAATCTTTCCATACAGTTCATTATCTTCTTCCTCCAGCTTTTGAAGCGGCTCTTGTTGTTTTTGGAAGTCTTCCTCCAATGCAGCCACTTCCTCCAGAGTATCATAAATTTTCTCTTCTGGACTGCTATTGTTTAGACATCCTGTTAATGCAAGGATTACTACTAACATACCTGTAAGTGTAATAATTTTTTTGTATTTTTCCATGATTAGCACTCCTATCTATCCCTACTTTACTATAACGAAATGGAAATATTTTGACAACAAATAACATATATAATAGGAGTAATACCCCCGAAATTACTTAGTAATCTAAATATAAGGTAATATATTGTAGTATGATTGCTATTGATTAATTCCTAAACTTAAAATACGCTACTACGTAAAGATAAGTAAGGCGTACAGACCCCTTATATGTTTGTTAAGATTACAGAAGTCATAATTAACTTTTTATGCAAGGTTTGATAGACTATAGAGTATAAATGGACAGTTTTATGAGGTGAAATAATGATTACAATGCAAGATATTATCAGAGAAGGGCATCCCACTCTACGAAAAAGAGCGGGGGAAGTACAAATTCCGCCTTCCAAAGAAGACCAAGAAATTCTCAAAAGCTTAATGGAATATGTACAAAACAGCCAGGATCCAGTAAAAGCAGAAAAATACGGTCTACGTCCTGGGGTTGGGCTGGCAGCTCCTCAAATTAATATTTCAAAACGAATGATTGCCATTCACGCTACAGACGATAAAAATAAGCTCCATAGCTATTCTCTCTTTAATCCAAAAATTATTAGCCATTCTGTTCAGAAGGCTTATTTAAGTACCGGAGAAGGCTGTTTATCAGTAGATCGTGCCATACCAGGCTATGTTCCCCGTTACAATAAAGTAAAAGTACAAGCTTATACGCTTGAGGGGGAAGAGATTACTTTAAGATTAAGCGGCATGATGGCCATTATTATTCAGCATGAAATTGATCATTTAAATGGAGTCATGTTCTATGATCATATAAATCCTAAAGATCCATTTGCCCATTTAGACAATGCGGTAGCCATTGAAAAATAAAAACCGGTGATTAATCACCGGCTGTGACTGTAGACATTTTCCCTATTTAGGTTGGTCTACAGTCTTTTTTTGTTCACTTATTTATAGAAACTATGTGGCTAAACCGCTCTGCCCTATTTTATGACTAGTCAGTTGCTGATTACTAACAAATTTATATAAGCTTTAATTCCTTTAATCCGTAATAAATCCCATCTGAATCTACGCTTTTTGTAATAAAGTCCGCTTCTTTCTTTAACAGCGGTACACCATTTCCCATGACCACACCCGTACCTGCTGCCTTAATCATTTCAAGATCATTTAATCCATCACCAAATGCATAAATTTCATCCATAGAGAATCCCTTGCGCTCAATCACATACTCAATTCCTTTAGCTTTTGACCCTCCATTTGGTACTACATCCATTGCATATGGATGCCAGCGTATGAATTGCAGATCCGAATAGTTTCCTTCATAAAGAGACGTATGATGTTCCTCACAAAATAAAAGAGCTTGGTAAATTTCATGATTTTTATAAAAGTCTCCCTTTTCCTCGGGATGTGGAAAATGAAGAGATCCCATACTCTCTTCTATAAAGGGATCATGTGTAACGTTGGCTTTCATTGTTTTCTCATTCATATAGATCATGGAGTGACCATTCGCCTTTGCTTCTCTCGTTAATTTTTCTAATTGTGATTGAGATAGAGGGTTTTTATAAATCATCTCATGCTCAAAAACAACATATTGACCATTAAAGCTGACAAAAGAGTCGATTTCCAGTTCATGAATAAGATGGCTGAACATAAAAGGTGCCCTACCTGTCGCTATTGCAACGTATGTCCCATTTTTTCTAAGTAAATGGATTGCTTCCTTAGTGGATTCCGGTAATTTCTTTTCAGAATTTAGAAGTGTCCCATCAATGTCAAAAAATACAATTTTACCCATAAACATTTCCTCCCAGATGCGCAATACTATATATAACGTATTATTGTCTACAATCATACTATCATAATAAATAGTAAACCTCTGCATGAGGAATCTCATACAACAGGAAAACAGCTATGATTAGTTATCTTGACTCTTCAGGAAAAATAGTAACGGTTAAAGATATTAGTTATACTTAGATTATGAATCAGACGCGATTGTAAATAAATTACAATATAAGCTTTTGAATCCAAGCATATACTATTTATGAGTGGGACGATAAATTTATTTTTACGTTTAGGTACTTATATCCCTCAAGCATATTTACCAAACGCTTAATTACCATTAAAATAATAGATAAAGGAGATGGTCAGCCATGTTAAAAAAGCTCAGAAAAAAGCTTCTCAAACAATGGAAAGACCTGATGGGCAGGAAATCAATTGCATAATTTTTTGAAAAGCCCTTCAAATATCCTTGCGGAGGGCTTATTCTATACGGTAAAGTAGATAACAGTCCTTAAAGAAAATTGTTTAAACATGCAAATGTTAGGAAATTTTCTTATAATAGAGATGATGAACTGTTTAGACCGACAGTCTAAGATGAATATCAATAGATAAGGTGGCCTGGTTGTTGCTCCTTGCCACCTCTTTATTTATAAATTTTACAAGAGTAAGTTAGGAGAGATTTACATGATTTTTAAAGTTTTTTTTCAGGAGAACGCAGCTGAGACACCCGTTCGCGAAAATACTAAATCTATTTACGTTGAAGGGGAATCGGAAAGAGATGTCCGCCAAAAGTTAAAAAGCCTTCCATACAATATTGAATTTGTTCAAGTTCTTAAAGATGAATATTTGGAATTTGAAAAACAGAATCCAGATTTCCATATTACGGAGACCAAATAATATATGAAATTTGTCAAGAACGACCAAACAGCTGTTTTCGCCCTCGGAGGGCTAGGCGAAATCGGCAAAAACACATATGGCGTTCAATTCCAGGATGAAATTATTCTAATTGACGCCGGAATAAAGTTTCCGGAAGATGAATTACTTGGCATTGATTATGTCATACCGGATTATTCCTATATCGTAAAAAACGCGGACAAGATTAAAGGTTTGTTTATTACTCATGGTCATGAGGATCATATTGGCGGGATACCTTATTTACTAAAGCAAGTGAATATTCCACTTTATGGAGGCAAATTGGCACTTGGATTAGTAAAGAAGAAATTAGAAGAACACGGTTTACTAAGACAAGCCATTATCCATGAAATTAAAGAGGACGATGTGATCAAGTTCCGGAAAACATCTGTTACTTTCTATCGTACCACTCACAGTATCCCGGATGCATACGGCATTGTGGTTAAAACACCACAGGGCAATATTGTACATACCGGTGATTTCAAGTTCGATTTTACTCCGGTTGGAGAACCTGCCAATTTAACTAAAATGGCTGAAATCGGTAAAGAAGGTGTTCTATGCCTTCTCTCAGACAGTACAAATAGTGAAATCCCTAATTTCACTATGTCTGAGCGTAAAGTTGGCGAAAGTATACATGATATATTCCGAAAAGTAGAAGGACGCATTATTTTCGCAACCTTTGCTTCGAATATTCATCGCCTGCAGCAAGTTACAGAAGCAGCTGTACAAAACAACAGGAAAGTAGCCGTTTTTGGTCGCAGTATGGAAAATGCCATCGAAATTGGACTTCAACTTGGTTATATTACCGCACCAAAAGAAACATTTATTGATACTCAGCAATTAAATAGATTACCGGCAAACGAAGTAACGATTCTTTGTACTGGTTCACAGGGTGAACCGATGGCTGCCTTATCTAGAATTGCAAACGGTACTCACAGACAAATCCAGATTAATCCTGGTGATACAGTTGTATTCTCATCATCACCAATACCAGGTAATACGGTTAGTGTATCACGCACCATTAATATGTTATTCCGTGCTGGAGCCGATGTCATTCATGGTCCTTTAAGTAATATTCATACATCTGGCCATGGTGGACAGGAAGAACAAAAATTAATGCTCAGATTGATGAAGCCTAAGTTCTTTATGCCAATCCATGGAGAATACCGCATGCAGCGAACACATGTACAAACAGCTGTGGATTGCGGTGTCTTGGAGGAAAATTGCTTTATCATGGACAACGGTGAAGTGCTGGCACTTACTCAGGATAGTGCTACCGTTGCTGGCAAGGTACCTTCCGGCAATGTCTATATTGATGGAAGCGGAATCGGGGACATTGGAAATATCGTCCTTCGCGACCGTCGTATTCTTTCAGAAGAAGGTCTTGTGATAGTTGTTGTCAGCATCAATATGAAAGAGTTCAAAATTGCTGCTGGGCCGGATATCATTTCTCGCGGGTTCGTCTATATGCGTGAATCAGGAGATCTGATTAACGATGCTCAAAACCTAATCACTCAGCATTTAAATAAAATCATGGCACGTAAGACTACACAATGGTCTGAAATTAAAAATCAAGTTACAGACACACTCGGACCTTTCTTATACGAAAGAACCAAAAGACGTCCGATGATTCTGCCTATTATCATGGAAGTATAAAAAGCACAAACGCGAGTACCTTAACAGGTACTCGCGTTTTTCATTTTGTTCGGAATAACATTTTATTGATCAATAGAGTAAATGGAGTCAGAAGCAATAATCCGATTACCAATAAGCATCCTAATGTTAACCATAAGTGGCTCCCATTAAACGAGTCCAATGTAATGAACGGATCAAGTATAAAAGGCAAATGTGAAATACCATATCCGTAGAAAGCAAACAAAAACTGAAGTAATACAAATATAAATGCTAAACCATGTCTTTTATTTCGAATGATTAAGTATAGGGCAGCCATAAAGCTAATTAAAGAAAGCGCAAATAACCACCAAATCTCCAGAGCATTTTGAAAATGACGCAAATTATGTCCCCTTAATGAAATAGTCGCTAAAGCAACTGCAATGATCGTAGGAACACTCCAAAAAAGAGCATAGCCTCGCACAGTCATACTTGCCTCCTTATCATTAGACTTTTCCTTATAATAGAGCAAGAATACGGCGCTTATAAACAATACACTTACAATTGTCAGAAACACGACACTCCAGGAATAAGGACTGAGGAACAATTTTTTTACCAGGAGAAACACTCGTTCTCCTTCTTTTTTTATAAAACCTCCCTCAGATATCGTAAGCCCAATGGATAAAGAGGCAGGAATAAGGATCCCAGTCGAAACATAAACGAACAAAAATGACCAGCTTGTTTTGTTCCCTTTTTTATACAAAAAATGTGCCATAAATCTGATGACTACCAGTAATAAAACGACCAGCCCTGGTAGAACCAATGCTCTGCCAAAATAATTAAATGTATCCGGAAAAAATCCAATTAATCCTGCCACAAAAAATATAAAGAAAATAATCGTAATATGCCAGAGTCGTGGATCATAATGACCTGTCGATTTAGGAATTCCCACCTGCTTACCTTTAAAACGACCATAATATGTAAAAAAACCAACCCCAAACTCAATGGAAGCAATTATGACATATACATAAAGGAAGGACCATAATACCGTTATTGTCAGCAGTTCAAAATTCAAGGTTACGACGCCTCCTTTTTAGTTTTATAAAGTGATTATTACCTATCCATACTATTTACCGGAAAGAGAGAACCGCTCTTCATTCTTCACATGTTTCTTGAATGTCCCACGGAACTATTAATCACCGATTGATTTCCAATCAACGAACCCTCTTTTCGCCTAAAATTCCAATATATATCCAAAATAAATATCACATATGCAAATAATACATAATCCGGTTAAATGTTTACAGTATTTTCAACCAAACTTTTTGGGAAAATAGTAAAAGTGGCTATGAACACACCAGTAACATAACTCAAGGGTCAATATTTAAAATGTGTAGAAATTGATAAAAGCAAGCTTTATTATCTATAACTTTATCATTGTATCAGTTTATGTTGAATAATGATTATGTCTTTTCAAACATTTTACCTTTCACTTGGCAAATCATTCAACTTCCTTTATGGTATATCTATATTATTCTATTATGATAGTAAAAGGCTGCATACATTTTCCTTCAAGATGAAGGTTATAGTATACCAAAAAAATTGTATCTATCATAATTGAATACTTCCGTTTATATCAATAAAGAAGTTGTTAGGAAAGGATTGGTTTAATGGAGAATTCGTTCATAATGGGTTTTAAATTTTCAGATCTCAAGTGGGAAACCTGGCTTTTCGATATTGGAATTTGGGTTCTAAAAATCTTTTTATTTTATTTAATCTATAAAGTAATACGCACGTTTACTTTTAAAATCATTGAAAAGATTTTCTCGCGCATGCAGGCCAAAGAGAATCTTTCTGAGAACCGTACGAAAACATTGGAATCCTTAACGAAAAACGCTTTTGGGTACGTCTTTATATTTATCTTAATAGTCACCATCCTGGAAATGTTAGGAATCAACGTTAGTGCGATTCTAGCCGGTGCCGGAATCGTTGGTTTAGCGGTCGGCTTTGGGGCCCAGGGATTAGTGAGTGATGTAGTAACCGGCTTCTTTATCCTGCTCGAAAAACAGATTGATGTTGGGGATGAAGTGACAATAGGAGTTATTAAAGGCGTTGTAGAAGTAGTCGGACTTAAAACAATCCAAATAAGAGGTTATGACGGAAGCCTCCACTATATTCCCAATCGACAAATTGCCATACTAAGCAATCATTCACGTGGAGCTATGAGAGCTATGGTGGAAATTAAACTTAAAGCAGAAGATAATTTGGAGGAAATCACAAAATCAATTAAAGAAATATGCCATACAATGGCCGAAAAAGATGAAGATATCCTAATGGGACCCGAGATTCTTGGCATCCAGGATATGGGTACAGCTGATTATACAATTCAAATTGTAGCCCGAACAACAAATGGACAGCAATACCATGTTGAACGTCAGCTGCGCTCTAGGATTAAAATAGCCATCGATCAAATAAGGCTTCAATACGCTGCTGAAGGAACAGAATAATATAGAGAACCCGGCTGCTATCTCTTTAGCCGGGTTCTCTTTTTATATTGATTTCATTCGAATATAATCTGTTATAACCGATACAGCAAAGGGTAGTGCCTTTTCATCAGGATTTAATTTAGCATGGTGCAATCCATACGATGACTGAACACCAAGCCAGAACATAAAGCCTGGAATCTCCTTAATCATGTATCCAAAGTCCTCACCCGTCATTGCTTCCTTGCAATTGACGAATGTCGTATCCTGCCGCTGATACAGAAATTTCATAAACTCTTCTGTTAGATTAGATTCGTTATATACTTGATAGTAGGAAGAACCAAAATCAACATTAATCTTACAATCAAGAGCCACTTCCATTCCTTTTGCCATTTCCAGTATTCGATTCCGGATCAATAGCATAGAATCCTCAGATAGCGTCCGAATCGTCCCTTCTATCCGCGCATTTTCAGCAATACTATTTTGGACAGTCCCTCCTGTTATTTTCCCAATTGTAACAACAGCCGAATCAAGTGGATTAATATTTCTTGCTACAATAGTCTGAAGCTGAGTAACAAATTGACAGGATGCAATCACCATATCATTCGTCAGATGCGGATAAGCAGCATGTCCACCAACCCCTTTAAAATCTATAAAGATCTCCGAGGTATTAGCAAAGAGTAAACCTGTTTTGGTAGCGATTGTTCCTACCGGATATTCCGGAGCTATATGCAATCCAAAAATCAAATCAGGTCTCCACTTAGAAAACTGCTCAGCAGCAATCATCTCCTCTGCTCCTCCAGGGCCCTCTTCTGCGGGCTGGAACATAAATAATACATGGTCATTGATTGGATTTTCCACTAAATCTGTTAATACACCAAGGGCGATGGTCATATGAAAATCATGGCCGCATGCATGCATATAATCTGCATGCTCGGATTTAAAGGGAAGCTCCGTTTCTTCTCGAATCGGCAAACCATCAATGTCAGCACGGTAGCCTATGGTTTTCTCAGGAGATAGCCCTTTTACTCGAACAAAAATTCCTGTTCTCCATTTTTCCCATTCTATACGATCCTGAGGAAGATTTCTTATGTAATCTATCAAATATTGTTGCGTCTTAAATTCCTTATAACCAGGTTCAGGGATCCTATGCAAATCTCTTCTTATAGAAATTAACTTTTCCAAATTGCAGCTCACCTCATCTCCAATTTAAAAACAGGCGCGGAAATCATCATCTCCACGCCCCTTCCATTTTTATTATAGCTGACGAAGCTCATCCTTAATTTCAATTTTGGATTTAGTCTTTTCATCAATTGTTTTAATTACTTTAGCCGGAACTCCAGCAACTACTGTATGAGCAGGAACATCTTCTACTACAATTGCTCCAGCCGCTACTACAGCTCCCTCTCCTACTCTGACGCCTTCTAAAATAACCGCATTAGCACCAACAAGTACATTATCTTCGATTACAACAGGATTGGCAGATGGAGGCTCTATTACGCCAGCCAACACTGCTCCTGCTCCAATATGGCAATTTTCACCGACAGTTGCACGTCCGCCAAGCACGGCATTCATATCAATCATAGTCTTATCCCCGATGCTTGCACCAATATTAATGGACGCTCCCATCATAATCACCGCATTATTTCCAATATGAACCTGATCACGGATAATCGCCCCCGGCTCAATACGTGCATTAATCCCTTTTAAATCCAGCATTGGAATTGCGGAATTTCGACAATCATTTTCAATAACATAATCTTCTATTTTCGCCTTGTTTTCCTCTAATGTTGGTTGAATATCAGACCATTCTCCAAAAATCACCCCTGTGTTACCGGTAATAAATGTTTTAACCTCAGGATTAAATACCAGCTCACTGATTTCTCCCTTTATGTATACTTTAACCGGCGTTTTTTTCACACTGTTTCCGATAAAGGATATAATTTCATTTGCATCCATCATTTTCATAGTATATTTCTCTCCCCTAAATAATTTTCTATTACTTTATCAAACAAGAGTAGGAAAAACAAGAATAGAGATTTCATTTCTATTCAATTAACATTTCCTCAATCAAACTTACAAAAGCCTTAACCTGTCTTAATTCTAAGGAAGCATCGTAGCTTACAAGCCATGTCTTTCTTTCAACAGACTGCCCCTCCAAATCATACAAGGGATGTTTAAAATACGAGGCTTCACCTTCTCTTAAAGAAATACCGGGCAATATGGCATACCCAATTCCATTCATCACCATTTGTTTACAGGTTTCAATTTGATCCACAAGAATGGTACGTGTCGGTGGAATTCCATAATGGCGGATCCACCAATTTTGAATCTCTCGATAATAGTTCGAATCACTTTTAAACAAGATAAATGGGCGTTCTGTAGTTAACGCATCTGATAATTGGTTAAGCTCGGTATCCACAAGGTATAAGTGATCACTGAACAATAGCTTTTTATAACCATGCCAGTCAGGAACCCCTCTCAATATACCAATATGAGACTCTCCATTATAGATATTTTCGATCATTTCACTGCTCCAGCCTGTCACAAGTGAGATCTTAACATTGGGATATTTGTTAACATATTTCTTTAAAATCATCGGGAGCCAATATTGGCCGACTATAGAAGCACTCGCAATTTTTAATGTACCTTGTACATTATGATTGAGAGCATCTACTTTTTCTCGTGTTTTTTCTTTTAATTTCAGGGATTCCCTGGCATATTGAACGACAATTTCTCCCGCCTCCGTCAACGTCATTCCTTTTGCTGATCTAATAAAAAGCGGTGTTCCCCATTCTCTTTCTATTGATTGAAGACGTTGTGAAAGTGCCGGCTGAGAGACAAACATTCTTTCGGCAGTCTTACGTAAATTCAGTTCAACAGCAAGAGTATCCAATAATTCAAAATCAGTTATAACCATTTGTTCTCCTCACAAACCAATCTCTTCTTAATCAGACATTCATTTTATTTTACCTTTATATTCTGCTGAACTGCAAATATTACAATATAGCAGATTTAATGAGGCTGTTACGATTTCTCTTTTGGCATTTTCAATATCAAGAACAAGCTCAGTATAGCCAGTAGTAAGACAATGAAATACACAATACCCAATGAATGTGTTAATCCACTTTGGATCTGTTCCAATCTTTCCGGCTCTAAAGAAGATCGAATCTCAGTGTTAAGCAATTCGTTTACCGAATTTAAATCTATATTTTCATTTTGTGAATAATAAGCGTTTAAACGATTATTCAATATACCTCCCAATAATGCGGCACCGATTGTGTTTCCCAGATTTCTCATGAACATGTTTGCAGCTGTTGCAGCACCTCTTTGTTCCCAATCCACAGTAGATTGGATGGACACGATAAAAGCAGTGCTTGTAAGCCCCATTCCCACACCAAGCAAGAAGGATCCAGAAGCGGCCAAAAACACATATCCATGGGAGGGCAAAAATGTAAAAGCCAGTGCACCCAGTATGATAAAGATTCCACCTGTTATACAAGTAGTACGATACCCTATCTTCAAAATCATATTGCCTGATATAAAGGATGCTATCGGCCACCCTATAGACATGGCAGTAAGAGTAAATCCTGCTATCATTGGGGATTCCTCCATTACTCCCTGTACAAATGTTGGTAAATAGCTTGATACTCCAATTAAAACAATACCGGTTGTAAGAGAGGTTAAATTAGCAAACAATATTGATTGATTCTTCCAGATAGAAAAAGGCATAACGGGCTCTACAGTTCTGTTTTCATGCTTCACAAAGCAAAACACCAAAATTAGCAGGAGTATAATTAACAACGAACTTTTTAAAGAAAGCCAGGAAAATGAAATCCCTCCTTGCACAAATAAAAACATTAAAAGCGACAAAGAAACAGCAAGCATTGCTGAACCCATATAATCTACCTTTTGTTTTTTAACCGTCTTTTGCTCATGGAAGAAAAATAGCAAACCTCCTAAAGAGAGAAATCCTAACGGAATATTAATCCAAAAGATCCAGCTCCATGATATGTACTCGATTAATAATCCGCCAATAGCAGGTCCCAAAATAGCCGATATTCCCCAAACACTTGATAAATAACCCTGAACTTTTGCTCGTTCTTCTTTCGTATATATATCCCCTACAATTGTCATTGCAACGGGCGTAATGGCTCCAGCTCCAAAACCCTGTATTAAACGAAAAAAAATTAAGCTTTGCATGGACCATGCATATCCAGAGCCGAGGGAACCAAGCAGAAACACTGTAATCCCAAATAACAATACTGGTTTTCTGCCAAATAAATCAGATAGCTTCCCATAGATCAATACCGTTACCGTATTCATTAGCAAATAGGCTGAGAAGACCCAACTATACAGGGAGAAGCCTCCCAGATCACCAACGATCTCAGGCATTGCAGTTGAAACGATAGTACCCTCGATGGCACCCATGAATAAAGCCAATAGGATTGAAATTAATACTAAAGGGCGTTTTGTCTTCTTCTTTGCCCTTTTGAAAGACTTTTTTTCTATGCTTGAATCGATTGAATTCATTTTTCCACGCCCCTCCCTATCATTTTAACGAAGTTCCTATCCTGGATAAAGTTAATTTGGAATATTATATCTATTAAAAGTTTTGTTGAGTTATTAGCATGTCTTAGAGTGTTTTATTGATAACATTGTTTAAAGTCACTTTTAAATTTAAGTTATACAACTTTATAAACCATGTAAAAAACGCCTGGATCTTTATCCAGGCGTTTTAAAAAATGTTTATTTTTTAATCCACTCATCATTATCGATTGAGATACTGATATTAATTATATTTAATGATTTTTATTAAACGATTTGTATGCTTCATAACCTGCCTTCTGGTCAATATACCTTCGAAAGCTCCCTCAGTACCTACCACACATACAAATGGATGATCAATGAGAAGTTCCATTGCTTTTTCAATTGAATCACTTTCTTTAAGACATGGAAGATTGGGATCCATCACTTCTGCAACCTTCATCTCTTCCAGTTTTTCAAATTCAATTCGCTCCAAGCCCAATATTGCATCCATTATCTTTGGTGTACTAATTAATCCATGCAGCTTATAATCATGTCCCAGAACTGGTATAGCAGTATATCCGCTTCTAGTAAGAACCAATAATGCATGTTCGAGATTATTTTCCTGCTGTACATGAGCAACACGTTCAGACGAAATCATTAAATCCTTTACAGTCAGTTCGAATCCATCTAATTTTTGCATATCTAACATGGTTAAGAACCCCTTATATAGTTAGTTCCTGGTTATCCACTTTTGGTTTTATTCGGAAGACTTAACTGTTCGATTTGTCAGTAATTATCTTCCCTTCCCCACTTTAAAAATTTAAGTTAGAGATTTTCAGAAGCATAACCTACATGATTAGGAACAAATACCTTCATCATGATAATGGAACATAACCAAATCATCTCAAATTTCCAAATTAGCTATAAATTAACTCAAAAATTTCAATGGCAATCATATCAATATTATCAAATTGATACTTCATAGTTTTTCCTTTATCCTGAAAAATCTCTAATTCGAATGTTTCAGTTTTATCGAAATAAGATACTTGACATTTAACTTGACCTTCAACTTCAAACACACGTTGTGCTGTATCTGATACTTTCCCTTGCTCCTGTAAGTTTTTCAAACGTGATAAAATTCCTTGTAATCGTGACATATCTAATATATGCTCCTTTCATGACTTACCAACAAATAAAATATATTGTCGCTTATGGACTGGCCATTAGTAACAGAATAGAGGAATAGGCATTATTTGTATACCCAAATTCATTATAACGTATTTGATGGTTACACCTTTTATTTCATCTCTTTTTTTAGAGACTTCATCATTTTATCATAAAAACGTTCCAAGAAAAATTCCAGCGCCATATTTTTCACTTTAAAGCAGACTCAATCAAAATAAATTGACAAGATCTCTCTGGTGTTGGCAATTCTTTTTCTCTTTCTAGTTCTTTAATTTGATAAAAGATAGCCCTGCCTGATATCCTACTTAAAATTTGTACTATAGTAAACAAAAAAGTTTCATGTATACTGGTAGATACAAATTAAACAAAAGAAAGGATAGAAAAAAGTGGAACCAGTTCTTTTTTTTACGCAACCAGGCTGTCCGCCATGTGCTTACGCCAAAAATTATTTTGATGAGCACAATATTCCCTATACCTTAAAAGATATTCAGAAGGATGCAAAAGCAAAAAAAATACTTATGACCAAATATGATTCATATTCTACCCCAACGTTTGTCATTGGTGATCAAGTAATCATTGGATTTAACCAGGAACGAATTATGGAATTGTTAAATATTAGAGATTAATACAAAAAAGCTAATCCTCATTCAAGCAGGATTAGCTTTTCCATTCATGCCATCAGTATCTAGAAAGCAATCATCCCAAACCAATGAGACCTATGATTAATGAACCCGTAGCTAATATAATCTGTCAATCTGTTTATGAAAGTCGGATTGGATGGCTCCTTATCCACACTCGAATTTTGGGCTATTTCTTGACTGTCATCAAGTGTTTTCGGATCGAAAGCAATTTGGTAATCATTAATTACCCATTTATTATGGTCATACATCAGCCCGATTGCCTCGTAATGCCCTTCATAGCTGACTGGTCCATCTGTATTGCCTGGAAACCATTCATACACATACCATTGATCATTAGCAGAACTATATCCTAGTTTAGTATGTTCACTATATGTAAAAAAAGGAATATAATAAAGGGCTATATCCGTACCATAGGTTTGATAGCCACTACCATCCACACTTTTTTGTACATTCATGTTTATAAAATCCTCAGTGTATTCCTCTGAGAAGGAATTTTTTAATAAATCTCGAATATTGTCCATTGATCTTGGTTTTTCTGAAAGAGATACCTGCAATTGAAATGCGCTATCTAAAAGATTAAATGCATCTTGTTTATCCAGTGTACTTTTAGCATCTACTTTGACAAGAGGAGAAACCGCTAATACAAGCATGGTAATAAACAACGAAGTTAAAACCTTTTTCATTATGATCCTCCTTTTTAAGTACATATCTCAAGGCCTTTATTAGCTTATTCCCCTTTTTACCAGAATAAACACTTTTTACTGAAAAATAATACAAGGATAGTGAAAACTAAAATATCATCTTAAACAGCTAGTCAAATGAACGCACAAAAAACAGTTCAATTAAATCAGCATATTGAACTGCTCTTTAAAGATTTCAATTCTTATTAAAACCATTCATCCATCCTATGCCTAAAACGGAAATTGATTGAGATGAGCACCGCCATCCATTGTAATACAATCACCATTAATATAGTATGCCCGATCAGACAGTAAATACAGGGCTAAATCTGCAATTTCCTCCGGTGTTCCTAATCTTCCAAGCGGAACACTTTCAAGCGTTCTTTGAGCTGCTTCTTCCGATTGAAATAACTTATCTGCTCCCCCAGTTCTTTCAATCGGCCCGGGAGCTATCGCATTTACGCGGATTCCATATTTTTTACCCCATTCCACAGCCAAAGTTCTAGTCATTGTCAGCACACCAGCCTTTGCTGAGGCAGAGTGAATGACATATGGACCTGCATCCCACGCATAGGTAGCGACCATATTGATGATTGATCCTTTAATGCCATTTTCTATCCAATACTTGCCGATGAGGCTGCTGCAGTAAAAAGTACCATTCAAAACAATATCAATGACAGATTTCCAGCCATTCGGTGATAGATCCTCTGCCGGACAAATAAAATTACCTGCTGCGTTATTAATCAAATAATCGATTGTACCAAATCTGTTAACCGTCTCTTCAATGGTTCTTTTAACATCCTCCACATTTCGAACATCCATCTGAACAGCCAGTATATTCTCCTGATTTTCTGCAAATTCTTTAATGGTGTTATCCAGTTTTTCTTTATTCCTTCCGGTAATGACTACTTTAGCCCCCTCATTTGCAAAACGTTGAGCCATAGCCTTTCCCATTCCACTAGAACCACCAGTTACAATCACTACTTTTCCCTTCATATGAGCCCTCCAAATAAAATGAATGATTATTCACTTTTATTATATCACAAAATTCTGTCAATAATATCCAGAAATGCTGAATTAGCAAAATAGATGAAAAATATAGATATAACGGGATTTTTAAATTTTAGCCAATCAAATTAAATGATAAAAGGGCCGCCTAATGGCCGCCCTTAAAAATTTTATATGTTTTACTTATGATTGATTGATTAGTTCATTAAGTTTAGAAAGAGTACTAATCAATGTTTCCTTTTTATTCGTACCTTTGCCATTTACTTTTAAATCATTAAGCATAACAAATACTCTGCCGGGATCTCCTTTTTTATGGAATCCATACATATATACTTTTATCATTCCTATTTTTGCAGGAAGATAGATCATTTCATATGATTTGGCTTTATTCATCTGTAACACCCTCGTCCTCAGAATGAAACATCCCATTCAGTTAACTAAATATATAAATCATTATTTCTATAAATCTAAATACCTATTGTATTTTAATTTTACCTTATTTTAGGTAGTTAATCTATAGACCAAATAGCACATAAATTTTGTAATCAAAAAGTAATACTCATACATCTTAACAATTTTCTTAATGAATGATAGGATTAGACTGACTATTATGAGATAGGAACTTTATAATGAAGAAAATAACCAGAAGATTCTTTTTAAAAAAATCATTTGCCTATATAGCTACTATTCTTTGCTCTCTTATAGGAGGGCGATTTTATATGAAAGATATTGAACCCTCCTGGGTTGATATAACACGTTTTTCCTATTCCCACCCACTTATTCCAGACTCCTTTCAAAATATTAGAATTGTCCAATTCAGTGATACTCATTTGGGTTTCCAATATAATTTGACAGATTTAGAAAAAACGGTTGAAACCATTCATTCACTTAATCCCGATATTATTTGTTTTACAGGTGACCTGATGGATAATCCGAATGAATATAGAATAACTCCTAAGCTCAATCAATTATTAAGTCAGCTGGAGGCACCTCTTGGTAAATATTGCGTTTTTGGCAATCATGACCATGGCGGTTATGGTACGGAAATTTACAAAGAGACTATGGTTAGTAATGGATTTACCCTGTTAGTAAATGAATCAAACTTTATAACCCTGCAGAATGGCCGTCAAATCGTAATAAGCGGGGTAGATGATGCAATGCTCGGCAAGCCCAACCTGGATGTAAGTATACCGGTACAATCCAGTGATTTATTTACCATTCTTCTATCTCACGCTCCTGATTATGCTGATTATGCCGCCAGTTACCCAGTTCATTTACAATTAAGCGGACATAGTCATGGAGGACAAATTCAGTTTCCTCTTTTGGGTGCGATTGTGACTCCCCCTTTTGCAGAAAAATACAGGGAAGGATCCTATAAAGTTGGCCCTTTATCCTTGTATGTAAATCGTGGTTTAGGTACAACCCGAATTCCATACCGGTTATTTTCACGTCCTGAAATCACGGTCATTGATTTGCAGAAAGGCCAAGAAGGCTTAAAAAAACGATAAAGGCAAACGAGCAGACCCTACATTCTGCCCGTTTGCCTATTTTCTGGCTGTTTTATGCCATGTGTTATTTCTTCTTTTTCAGATACTTCTCTTCAGCTTCAATAGCAGGAATTGGTCTTGAAAAATAAAAACCCTGTGCTTTTTCACATTGTATATCTAACAGAAAATCTACCTGTTTATTACCTGTATAGCTTTTAATGTTACTCTTTAAAGTTGTCATAGTCAGGGCACCTAATAGTTCATTTTTTGAAATAAATTACATTTCTTTCGATTATTTTATAATACATTGTCGAATTTTCATAGAGACGAGCGGTTAATGTCCTATATTTTTCATAAGATGATAGCACAACATACAACAAACTGACGTTCCTGCCAAAGAAAAACTTACATAAAGCAATAACTTGCGGTGTTCCCGGCTCAGCATTAAATCCAAGGCTTCAATTGCAAAAGTTGAGAATGTAGTAAAAGCCCCCAAGCTTCCTATCACAGTAAACATATGCATACCGCTTCCCCGCTCTATTCCTATCCCGGCCGATATACCAATTAAACACGAACCAATTAAATTAATAACAAGAGTAGCTAGAGGAAATGAATGATTATATTTTTTTAACCAGCCAGTCATTACATATCTTAAACATGCTCCGAGAAAACCACCTAATACAATTAATATAATCAACGCGCTTCCCTCTTTATCCAACTAGACATAATAAACCCTAACCATGCCATTAAGAGACCTGCAATCATACTCAGAAAAAAATAAATAAGACTATATAGGGGATAAGTTGCTGCGAGATTGGTTATTTCCAATGCAAAGCTACTCATCGTTGTAAATCCTCCACATAAACCAGTTCCAAAAAATAATTTTAATCTTTCATTTCCCTCATTTTTAAATAGCGAATAGGTGAGATAGGCTAAAACAAAGCTTCCAAAACCATTTATGAATAAGGTGTTAAACGGAATAGGACTGCCAGATGACGGGATCAATAAACTTATCCCGCATCGAGCTAACGCACCCATTGCCCCTCCGCAACCAGTAAGTAGCAGCTTTTTCAAGGTATCACACTCACTTTCATAATTCTTTTACCTTCAATTTCTCAATAGTCTGTTTTGAAAATTAATTCGTTCAAATAAGATATGAAACGTTTTTCCTTTTATCCCATAGCAGAACACGTTATAATCAGTTATATGCTTTTACTTATTATCATGAAATATTCTTAGAAGAAAGGAACATTTATGAATCAAAATAATGGGAATCTTCCTAATCCCGCCTGTTTTACTGCCGATGACCTGGGAGAAGCGATTTATTCTGTGAATAGACATGCAAAAACTGCATCAGACCCTAAATTTCTATACAATCTAAAGAAAAAAACGATTATTAAAATGCTTGAAGAAGGAAAGGCAAAGAAAATAGGCCTTCAATATTCAGACCATCCTCATTTAAGCTTCCAACAATCAGATGTACTGATACAATGCGGAAAGTATACATTCCATATTCCGCCCTCAAAGGACGACTTTCAAACATTAACACATCTTGGTCATTTATCAAAAGAGGTAAGAAACCCCTCTTCACGTCTTTCTTTATCTAAAGCAAAAAAACTATTGATGTCTTATACAGGATGCAAGGAAAATTCAGATAATGATCGCGCTAAAGACTATAAAAAGAAATACCAAAAACCGACTTTTACGCGTCTTGGTGAATCCTATCCATATCAAAATTGGAAAAAGTAAAGCTGCTGAACAAAGGGTTCAGCAGCTTTACTTTTGTAAAAGTTTGTCTAACTGTTTGACCAGTTCAACTATTTCAGGTTTACTAATTTGTGCATCTGCTCCTACCAACTCTCCCTTATGCCTTAAATCGTCCGTAATTAATGATGAAAAAATGATAACAGGCAAATCCGACAAGGTAGGATTTTCTTTAATTCGTTTGGTTAGATGGTGACCATCCATTTGTGGCATTTCTATATCTGTAATTACCAAATGTACATCATTCAGTAAGGTTCCTGCTAGTGCCTTTCCCTCTATAAAGGTTAGCGCTTCCTTGCCATTTTCAAAGAAATCGAGTTGTTCATAACCGGCTTCTTTTAATGTCTGCATCAACAGCTTCCGCAACAGCGGTGAATCCTCAGCAATTAATAAATGCTTATTAGATCGTTCTCTAACTCCTAATTTTTGAATCTGATTAATGGTTATTCCTGATTCCGGATTGATTTCCAAAATAATTTTTTCATAATCAAGCAGTAAAAGCATTTCATTATTCATTTTAATGACACCAGTAATCTGACTATCCAATCCCTGGTACATATCAGATGGTTTTTCTATTTGGTTCCATGAAATCCTATGGATTTGGGTAACGGTATGTACATGAAAAATGACCTTCATTTTATTAAACTCAGTCACTATAAATTTATCTTTTTCAGGAGCTTGGGATGCTGGGAGATTCAGTGCACTGGCAATATCTACTACAGGGAGTATCTCTCCACGAAGTTCAATGATTCCTTCAACATGATGATGTGTTTGTGGAACACCGGTAATCCGTACTGGGTTAATAATTTCTTTAACTTTGATAACATTAATTCCAAATTTATGCTCGCCAATACCAAATTCCACGATTTCCAACTCATTTGTTCCGCTCTCTAGCAGGATTCCTTTTTGTTCATTCATTTTTAACAGCGCCTTTCCATATCTCTTACGATTAATTGCAGTAAGATAAAGCCTTCTTTCTAGTATCGGCTTAAATTAATGTTTTTTTATAAATATTTAAATTTAAATCGATAATCGTGTTTATTTTGTGAAACTTTGCTCAATGATATAGACGCTTTAACAAATGAGGACTATTATACAGATAAAAGCATAACTTAAATCAATATGCTGGAAAGAAGGGGTTGACTTATGAAAGGTACTGCCATTTTATATGAAGATAACCATGTTATTACTTGTTTAGAGAATATTCAATTTAGCGAAGTTGAAAAATACACACATAACCAAACTGATGAATCTTACGCAACTCCTCAGCTTACTATGTGGCATCCAGAAGAAATCGATTGGGATTACGGATATTAATATAAATAAAGGACCCAGTCCTGTAAACATGACCTAAGCGGCTTTAGTTCTAAATACAATAGAGCTAAGCCGCTATTTATTTTTCATTTCTGTACAGCCTTCGGAATAACCAACCTTTCAGCATAAAGAGAATCATCATTATAACTGTGATGATGATCATAAAAAGAAGAACATACCAAAAACCATTGCGAAAACTTAAACCAGGCATTTCAGAAAAATTCATACCATATAAACCTGCAATAAATGTTAATGGCATGAAAATAGTCGTAATAATCGTCAAGGTCATCATTGTTTCATTCATTTTATTTGAACTGACCGCCATATAACTATCTCTCAGATCTGTCGAGAACTCTTTGTAGCCATCAACCAATTCTTTTAATTTCAATAAATGATCATACACATCATTAAGGTAATGATGATGTTCAGAAAGAGCACTGATTCTCTCAGAATGAATAATCCTGTACATCAAATCATTCATGGGCAAGATAATTCTTCTTAGTCGCGAAATCATCGTTCGAATTTCGTATAACTGACTCATTGGATCATTATTAAGAGAATGCTGCAGGTGATCTTCCAAGACATTTAATTGCTCCTCTATTTGATAGGCCTTTGGAAGATAAGCATCTACTACTGCATC
Organism: Bacillus sp. FJAT-27986; assembly: GCF_001685035.1. Taxonomy (NCBI): domain Bacteria; kingdom Bacillati; phylum Bacillota; class Bacilli; order Caryophanales; family Bacillaceae; genus Bacillus; species Bacillus sp. FJAT-27986. The sequence continues at coordinate 483,495 of NZ_MAYV01000001.1, forward strand.
AATAATTTTATGCAGGACATGGATAGAAGTATCCAATTGATCTGTAACTCCCCATACTTTATCTATTTCCTCTATATGATCTTCATGAACGGTTACGATTGCTTTTTCATTTACGTAAATATCAATCTCATTTCTTTCGAAGTTTTCATTTAAGGAATGAATGATAAAAAACATATAGGATTGATAAAAATCCACTTTAGGTCTTTGGTTGATTCGATCAAGACAGTCCTCTATAGTGAGAGGGTGAAAATTAAAATACGTACGGAGTATATTAGCCTCATATTCTTGCGGTGCGAGGATATCAACCCATACCAGGCTATAATCACGCTTCTGTAAGTCCTCCAAAGTCATTTCCTTTATACCATCAGTTTGATCCTTAACAAGTATTCGGTACACTATCTTCCCCCACCTAAGCAAAACGAATTACCCATAGTATTCCAAACCAAGTATGCATCATTCACCCAATCTTGCATACAACCATTTAGAGTAGGATAGTGTACACTTTCCTAAAGCAACCTTATAATAATAAAGATAAGAACTGTAATTAGGAGGTATGACCTGGAATGGAACACTTAATTAATCCTCATGTAAAAGAGATAGAAATATCCGGTATTCGGCAGTTTTATAATATGGTATCTGATATTGATGATGTCCTGTCCTTTACAATAGGATTACCTGACTTCCCAACACCCTTACATATAAAAGATAAAGCAATAAACGCCATTCAAAAAGATTGTACCACCTACACCCACAATGCCGGTTTACTCGATCTCCGGCAAGAAGTATCAAAATTTATGTATAGCCATTATTCACTTAAATATAATCCGGATGATGAAATTTTGATTACTGTAGGAGCAAGTCAGGCGATTGATATTGCCTTCAGGACTATTTTAACACCTGGAGATGAAGTCATTCTGCCTGGCCCTGTTTATCCCGGTTATGAACCATTAATTCACTTAGCAGGGGGAAAAGCAGTCCATGTTGATACAAGAAGCACCTCCTTTAAATTGACTCCACAATTAATCACAGAAAGTCTAACCGAAAAAACAAAATGTATTGTTCTTCCCTATCCGTCCAACCCAACAGGGGTATCATTAACGAGAGAGGAACTGGAGGAAATTGCTGACCTTGTTAGAGGAAAAAATATTTTTATCCTGGCTGATGAAATCTATAGTGAATTAACTTTGGACAGAACTCATACATCGATTGGTTCCATTATAAGAGAGCAAACCATTACTATAAATGGTCTATCAAAGTCACATTCCATGACCGGTTGGAGAATCGGCTTTCTGATGGCACCAAAAGCAATCATTAAACATATGATAAAGGTTCATCAATATAACGTATCCTGTGCCTCCTCTGTCTCACAGATGGCTGCACTCGAGGCTATGAGGAACGGTGAACATGATCCAGCTGCTATGAGAGAGGAATATAAAAACCGTCGTGATTATGTTTTTAATAGACTTGCGGCGATGAATCTCCAGACTGTATTACCGGATGGCGCATTTTACTTTTTCATTAAAATACCAGATGCCTTTAAAAATTCACTCGATTTTGCCCTCAAGCTGGTTCAATTTGAAAAAGTAGCTGTTATACCTGGATCTGCTTTTTCAAAATATGGAGAAGGATATTTCCGATTATCATATGCTGTTTCCATGGAGCAGCTTAAAGAAGGATTAAACAGACTTGAACATTTCCTAATTCAGCAGATAAAATAACAAGAGGCATTTCGTTAAAGGCATGATACCTTTTCGAAATGCTTCTTTTTTTAATGAGACTAAGTTACTGATTGGATGCCTCAGTATAATATTTATACAAGGCTTGTGTTCCACGGTTCTCTTCTCCCATATCCGCCAATTTTTCATACATAGCTTTGGCTAAAGTTAGCCCTGGAAAGTCAAGACCTAACCGTTCGGATTCTTCTAATGCAATTTTTAGGTCTTTTAAGAAATGTTTGATATAAAATCCCGGTTCAAAATCACCTTTTAATATCCTAGGCGCTAAATTGGTTAAGGAAAAACTTCCAGCAGCACCAGTTGAAATGCTTTTCAAAACTGTTTCAGGATCCAGGCCAGATTTTTCGGCATAAACAATCGCTTCACATACACCAATCATATTCGTAGCAATGGCTATCTGATTGCATAGTTTAGTATGTTGGCCCGAGCCAGCATCGCCCTGATGGATAATATTTGTCCCCATTGCTTTAAATACAGGCATCATGCTCTCAAAATCAGATTGATCACCACCAACCATAATGGCAAGATTAGCATTTTGTGCACCAATATCTCCTCCGGAGACAGGTGCATCAAGGACATGCAATCCTAATTCCTTACCAGCAGCATATAACTTTTGTGCTAAAGACGGAGCTGAAGTGGTCATATCAATTAAATAAGTACCCGGCTTGGCATATTTTAATAAGCCTTCCGCCCCTAGATATATCTCTTCAACGTCAGAAGGATAGCCAACCATCGTAATAATAACATCGGCTTCCTCAGCGATTGCACGAGGGGACTCCTTCCAATCTGCACCTTCCGAAAGCAAAGGCTCACATTTGGACTTTGTTCTGGAATAAACACTGACAGGGTATCCCGCCTTCATTATATTCAATGCCATACTTTTACCCATTACACCAATACCGATAAAACCAATATGTAAATTCATCATAACGCTCCCTCCTATACCTCTATAATAGCAAAAAAAATCAACTGGAAAACCAGTTGATTAAGAAAGGGGGGTCACTAAAAGCATGTTGCTGTTTTGTGTCCACCTTTAATGTACCCCTCCGTTCAAATAAATAAACCTGTATATCTATTTTTATTGAAACTATTTTTGAGCTGTAGCTTTTTTAACCATTTCAACAATCTCTGCTGATGTTTGCATTTGTATAGCTTTTTCAGCCAAGTCTTGCATTTCGGTTCTAGTAAGTGTTTTAATTTGGGAACGTGCACGCAGAACAGATGTTGCGCTCATTGAAAACTCATCCAACCCTAATCCAACAAGCAACGGAATCGCCAGTTCATCCCCAGCCATTTCTCCACACATTCCAGCCCATTTGCCTTCTTTATGTGCAGCTTCAATCACCATTTTTACTAAACGTAAAATAGCTGGATTATATGGTTGGTACAAGTAAGATACACGTTCGTTCATTCTATCTGCAGCCATTGTATATTGAATCAAGTCATTCGTACCAATGCTGAAGAAATCTACTTCCTTAGCAAATTGATCTGCGATTACCGCAGTTGAAGGGATTTCCACCATGATTCCCAATTGAATAGAATCTGATACTTCAATACCTTCTTCAATTAATTTCGCCTTTTCTTCTTCAAGAACCTTTTTGGCGGATCTGAATTCATCTAAAGTGGCAATCATCGGGAACATAATTCTTAAATTCCCATACACACTTGCCCGTAAAAGTGCTCTAAGCTGCGTTCTGAAAATCGGTAGTTCCTCAAGGCATAATCGAATAGCACGGAATCCAAGGAATGGATTCATTTCTTTCGGTAGATCTAGATAAGGAAGCTCCTTATCTCCACCAATATCCAATGTGCGTACCACAACCGGCTTACCTTCCATACCTTCAAGTACAGCTTTATAGGATTCAAACTGTTCTTCTTCTCCAGGAAGATTATCTCTTCCCATATACAAGAACTCTGTTCTATATAAGCCTACAGCCTCAGCACCATTTGCTTTAACACCTTCAAGATCTTTAGGAGTGCCGATGTTCGCTGCTAATTCTATGTGATGGCCATCTGCTGTTACCGTTTTTTCGTTAACAAGCTTAGCCCATTCAAGTTTCTGCTGTGCATAAGCATCAGCAGCTTTTTTGTATTCTTCAATCAATTCAGGTGTCGGATTAATATGTACTTCACCTTTAAGCCCATCAAGTATAATCATATCGCCGTTTTGAATAGTTTCAGTTGCCTGTTTAGTCCCAACAACTGCTGGAATTTCAAGCGAGCGTGCCATAATTGCGGAGTGAGAAGTACGCCCTCCAATATCAGTTGTAAAGCCTTTAACAAATTCTCTGTTTAATTGAGCTGTATCTGAAGGAGTTAAATCCTCGGACACAACAATCACTTCTTCAGCAATCATACTTGGATTTGGTATTTGTACCCCAAGAAGATGACTGATAACCCGTTTTGTTACATCACGAATATCAGCTGCTCTTTCTTTCATATATTCATTATCCATTTGTTCAAACATAGTGATGAACATATCAGCAATTTCGCGCATAGCAAATTCAGAGTTGATTTTTTCAGACTTAACTTTCTCCTGTACAGCACCAAGCAATTCAGGGTCATTCAAAACAAGTATGTGAGCATCAAAAATGGCTGCTTTATCTTCACCTTGTTCTGTTTTGACTTTTTCACGAATTGTTTCCAATTCGGTCTGAGCCTTATTAACCGCCTCTTGAAGACGAGTTAATTCGGTATCCACTTCATTAATCGTGCTTTTTGTTACAGTTAAGTCAGGCTCCATTAAACGATAAGCTTTTGCTATGACAATTCCATTAGATGCCGCTATCCCGTTTAACATCGTTGTCATTACTTAGCCAATCCTTCTTTTGTTAATGTTTCCTCAATGGCATTTAATGCATCTTGTTCGTCATTTCCTTCAGCGATAATTGTAATATCTGAACCACTGCCGATTCCTAAAGACATAACGCCCATAATTGATTTAAGATTAACTTTCTTTTCTTTATATTCGAGGTTGATATCAGAGTTGAATTTACCTGCTGCTTGTACAAGCAATGTTGCTGGACGAGCATGAATTCCTGTTTCTGCAGTTACATGAAAAGTTTTTTGTACCATAAGTAATCGAGCTCCTTTATTAATAATTATTTTGTTTTAGCTATACGAATTCTAGCTGCTTACATCTTATGATTTTACCCAGTTTCAACCGGTCCTATGTATAAAAGGATGAACAGTCGAAATTATGTAGCTTTTCTCACAATATAGAGTAAAACCCTATAAGAGAAATGTACCTGAAAAATTAAAATTGTTCAACTGCTTTTATAAATTAAGAACCATAAATATATCTCACCTGTAAGATTGATTGAAACATAGTCTTTCAATAAATATAAGATTCATTTCTAATATATACCAGAATCCTATATACAATGAATTTATTCAGTAAAGTGTTTGCACACAGATAAGCAATTCTACAACTAAATTTCACATAGCTTGGAGAAATATCTATATATTGTATTTCCTATCGATTTTACAACAAAGGTATTTCTAATGACAAATTTGAAGAACCTTTCTATTCTGTTTTTTATTCATATTTTCAATCTTCATAAATCATTTTCCTTGTCATTCCACCATCAATAACCAGATTCTCTCCATTAATAAAATCGTTCTCTGGATCACTTAGGAATAAACATGCTTTTGCTATATCTATTGGCTTACCTACCCTACCCGAAAAATGCTGGGCGTGATCTATCTCACGTAAACCAGTGTAATCAGTCGTTTGAATCCAGCCAGGGCTAATACTGTTAACTCGAATACCTTTTTTGGCTAATGATGCGCCAAGAGCGTGCGTTAGAGCTAGGATTCCACCTTTGGATGCAGCATAAGCTTCAGAATTCGGTTCAGATTGTATGGCTCGGGTTGATGCTATATTAATGATAGAACCACCCGTTCCAGTCATCAGCTTAGCTCCTTCTCTTGCCAAAATAAATACACTTCGTAAATTGGTATTGATAATGCGATTCCAATTCTCTGTTGTCATTTCAAATAATGGAGTAAATTCACTTATGCCTGCATTATTTACTATAATATTTAACCTACCCCATTCACCTCTAATTATTTCCATTATATGAAGGCAATCATCCTCTTTGCTGAGATCGGCCTCAGCAAATAAAGCAACTTTTCCCATTGCCAATAGTTCAGCTTCAATTTTCTTTCCAGCTTCCACATCTATATCGGTTAAAACAACTTTCGCGCCTTTATTTGCATATTGTATTGCGATTTCTTTACCAATCCCATTTGCAGCACCTGTTACTAACACAACTTGATCCTGAAAATTCATTGTATCCAATCCTCTCTTTTAAATTAAATGGTTAGATTTTGTTATAGGAATCCATATTTTTTAAAATAATGATTATTTTAATAGAATTTATCCTCATTTTTCGCTAAAAACTCAACAAATTTTCAAATTTGCTTTTTTTACAGAAAGAATCTTTAAGCGTACTTTAAAGGTACCCGGGAATATAGAGGTCGCTCCTCATAGGGCAGGATTACGAGTATGGAAGACTTCGAATCATTAGTTAACCAATATAATCCATTAATACATCATATTATGAGAAAGCTTAATATTATTTGTGAAAAGGATGAATTTTACCAAATAGGATTAATTGCACTTTGGGAGGCCAGCCAAAATTTCAACCCTGAAAAAGGACAGTTCCTTTCCTATGCCTATAAGTCCATACAAGGTAAAATGCTTATACAGCTTTGCAAGTCCACTAAAATAAATGGGAGAGAATTAAAAAAATCACCTGAGTATTGGGATTTATTAAAGGTTGAAGAAGATGTTTCCTTCCTTGAATGGTACTTCCCTAAACCTTTTCTAACTTCCTTAACAAACAACCAATATATTTGGTTGGCTGAATACATTCAATTTGGTAAAACCATCACAGATATCGCATACGAATACCATACAACGTATGCAACGGTGAAATCTTGGAAACGGATGGCGCTAAAAAAACTAAAGCATTACCTTGAAATACATCCAGATGTGTTTATCAAATAAGGACAATACTGATTAAAATGTTAACAAACCCAATTACTTTATAATTGGGTTTGTTGATTTCTATTCAGCTTCTAGGCTCCTCTAAATAATGATAGGTCACACCCCCGCCTATATGAGCAGTTCCCCGAAAATGTTTAAAATCTTCCCTTTCTACAAGCACAGATCGAAACGCCATGAAATCCTGCTTTGCAACTTCAAGTTTATCTATTTCTCCATTTTTTAATTGATCAAATATGGATTGGATCTCTTCTTTATTCATTCGTAAAACCTCCTATATATACAAAACATGATACTCTCAAACCCCTACATTAAACAAGTATTCCATAGGAGCGAAAATATAAAGACTATTTATTCTTTTAACATTCCAATTAATCACAATTTATACTATAATTACAATATTATTCTGCATAAGCTAAATAGTAGGGATAATTTCTTTATAAGCGGACTTACGAATCCCGAAATTGCAAGGATATTAGTTTACTAATCAAGATCTGTTGATAACTTTAATAAACTGAAAAGGTGTGAACATGATGAAAAAGGCTGATGTAGGCAATATAATTGAATTCCGCGATGGATTGCGTGGGATTGTAGAAAAAGTAAATGAAAACTCAGTGATTGTTGATTTAACTTTAATGGAGAACTTTCATGATCTTGAATTAGAAGAAAAGACAGTCGTTAACCATAAAAATTATAAAATCATATATGAATAATTCGAGAACGGGGCTACTTGCCTCGTTCTCTTCTTGTCCCATTAATTTCCCTTACTTTAAATTTGTAAAAAACTTAGATATAATAGTGAGAATCGATTCCATCTGGAACCTTTCCACTAAACTTTTTATACTAATGAAGAGCATTACAGAAAGCAGGTTTAGTATCATGATTGTAAAAAACGAAAAAGATTTAGAAGGATTAAAAGCAGTAGGTGCAGTTGTTTCACGTGTCAGGGAAGCAATGAAATTAGCTACCGTTCCCGGTATTACAACACTGGAGCTTGATTTAATCGCAAAGAAAATATTTGAGGAAACCGGAGCTGTTTCTGCACCTAAAAATGAGTATGATTTTCCCGGGTTTACATGTATCAGTGTAAACGAAGAAGTTGCTCATGGAATACCAGGAAAACGTATAATTAACGAAGGCGATATGGTAAATATCGACGTCTCTGCAGTATTAAATGGATATTATGGGGATACAGGAATTTCGTTCCCGGTTGGCACTACAACTAGTGAAAAAGAAAAATTATGCCAATGCGCAGTTGATGCTTTTTATCAGGGAATCAGCAAAGCTAAAGCAGGCTCCAAGAAAAACCAAATTGGTAAAGCTGTCTTCAATACAGCAAAACAAAATGGATTCACTGTCATCAAAAATTTAACCGGCCATGGAATAGGTAGAAGTCTGCATGAAAAACCAGATCATATTTTAAACTATTTTGACCCATGGGATTCAGAGCTTCTTCATGAAGGTACAGTATTGGCCGTTGAACCGTTTATTTCTACAAAAGCAACCATGGTTACAGAAGCCGGTGATGGATGGACATTTATCACGAGTGACAAAAGCTTGGTTGCACAATGTGAACATACTATCATAGTGACAAAGAATGAGCCGATTATATTAACATTATAATGTGCCTACGGCATTGACCTTATAAAGAGAGGGGACTATCCCTTCTCTTTCTTTTTGTCATTTTTATAAATCTTTCTAGAAACAGCATAAATCGTAGCTGACACTTACTTTTTGACAGTTATTAACAGCAAAAAGATTAAACTAATATATCCAAAAATCGGATACAATATAGAGATCAAAGGACCATATTCAATTTGGCCAATTATTAAACTTATGGCAAAAATCCCAACATATAGCGACCAGGAAGGCAGTTCCGTTGCTTTTTTTAGTTGCCTTTCGAGTCCAAAGGCATTTCCAATTAAGGTTGAAAAAATTTCTCCAAAAATAATGAATAAATAGAGCCCATATAAAAAAGGTGCTATTTGTTTCATTACATAGGCAGTAGGAATGTTAATCTGTTCAATTCCTGGTATGGAGGATAAGGAAATATGGCAGCTTACCAAAACAACGGATAAAATAAATCCTCCTAAATTTGCACCTTTTCGAATAATATCTTCATCCTTTATTTCGGCAGCCAATGGAACCAAAACAGCCTGTGTCAAAGCAAGGTTAAATGCCGTATAGGAGAAGGGCGATAAGACCATCTTCCAGCTTACTTCATCAGGAATGGTTAGCAGATTTTGAACAGGATTCATATGGAATAATGAAGCAAACATCAGGATTAAATTAAACATAATCATTGCAGGTACCACAAAGGTGTTAATAGATAATAAACCTTTAGTCCCCCAGCTCATGACAACAATTGATAGAAATGTAGTAAAAAGCATGCCCCCTATTTTAGAAAATCCCAATTGCTCTTCAAATAGACCGCCAACTCCTGACATCATAACACCTGTAACCCCAAACAACATGCCCATAGAGATGATATTAACAAAAAAGGATATACGTTTACCAAATAACCAATCATTAAATTCCATATAATTTTTAATATTTCTATGTAATGCTACAATCATTATTTTTCTGCCAATCCGAATAAAAATAAATCCCGAAAGAAGAATCCCTAATAGGCCATAAAGTCCATATTGGGTAAAAAATTCATATATTTCCTTTCCAGTTGCAAAACCCGCTCCAATAACCGTTCCAACATAAACAGCTGCAACTTGAAAAATATTTACATATTGACGATTCACCCTTGTCCCTCCCCGCTTACTACTCACTGTATGCGGGCTGATTGTCTTTATGACAAATTATTATTCTGGTGAATACCGGTTGCTTCTTACCACCTTGTTTCATTAATGAACGAGTGACATCTTATTTCCTCCTCAGCTTTTAGACAAAAAAAATAACTGCCGGTTAACGACAGCCAGTCCATCTTATTCTTCTATTTCATTTTATTCATTAATATATAGGTATTAATGGATTATTTAGTTAACGGTACGGATTTACCAATTCTTTTCAGAAGCTCAATCACCGTTTCCTTCTCTTCGACTGTTAACCCATCCATTAAATGCTCAATTCGTTCCTGATGCTCCGGGAATATCCCTTCCAGGAACTTCTTTCCCTTTTCCGTAATTTGCGCATATGTTACTCTTCGATCATTGGGACATGCAATCCTTTTTAATAATTGCTTTTTTTCCAGCTTATCTACTACATACGTGATACTTCCACTGGCAAGCAGGATTTTATCCCCTATATGCTGCAATGGTTGATCACCTTTATGGTAGAGTAGCTCAAGGACAGCAAATTCGGTTGGATTTACACCTGAGGCTTGGATATATTTGTTGGTATAGTCACTGATAGCTCGAAAAGCCCTCGACAGAACTATAAATACTTTTAAAGATTGATTTTGTTCTTCCATATTTAATCACCCACAATTAACGGATAAAATTCACTATTATCATCCGCGTAATTATACTTCTTTCCTATTAAAAAGTAAAACTTTATAATCATCCTGATAGTAGTAATAACCTAGTATTTAACCTTTATTTATTTTTCACTTTACAATTCTTTTGCAGAACATCCTAATATTTTGAGCACTAATCCTTTATTGATGATGTATAACCTGTACAAAATGAATCTTCTAATGTCTTCTAATAGGTATTGCTCTATATAAATAGACATCATATAAGGAATATCCTCTGGATGCAAACAATCATTTCATCTATTCGTAGGATGAGATTCAGTCATCCAAATCGTGCTGTATTGATGGATTTTTTAAGTATGAGCTTTTCAGTTCCCAGAAAAAGTACTGCGCACTTAACCTGAAAAAATAGGATTTATAGAATATGGAGAAGGTCTCGCCTGAGGATAGGTGACGGAAGTGTATGGTATACCTATTCCTTCCACTGTGATCATTTAGAAAAGGGGTTATTCATGCATTCATAAATATGGCCTAAAATCGCGTATACTAAAGGAGTATATAAATCGACCTGGGCTAAAATGTACTTGCCGACCAGGTAGAGATATCTTTTTCAGAACTGATTATACCTATCCTAGTATTAAATTGTTACTTTGCTTTTATCCACAAACCATATGTAAATAGTAAATGGTAAATACGTTTTATGTCATAAAATCCTAGTTTTCACCTTTACGCATTCCTTGTTTATTTAATAATTAGTTATTGAGTATTTCATCCTAATATGTTCAAGAATTAACTGGTCAAGCTGCCGACTCAGATTTAATGTACCTTCATCCAGAAGGCCATTGTTCTTGGCATGGCTAATCATTTGTTCTCTTTTATTTCTTATGGCAGTTTCCAGCCAATCTTTTTGATTCTGCAAGAAAAGCTCCTCCTTCTTATTCACTAAAAAAATAACATTAAGTGGTATTATGTCAGAATTTTAAAACAATGTAAATACAATCGCAAAAAAAGACAAAAAATAATAATTATTTCATCTCCTTATTAAAGAATCTGTCTAACACTTCCAGCAAACAAAAATAAGAAACCCTTATAAATCAGAAGAGTTTCCATTTTACCATCCTATTCTAATTTTTTCTCTCAAGTGAACTCATGATTAATAGGCAGATAGATTTGAAACAGGGTTCCTTTCTCTTCTTCACTGGCAACTTCAATCCAACCGGCGTGCTCTTCAATGATTTTGTAGGTAACCATCAAACCTAGACCCGTCCCTTTTTCTTTTGTTGTATAGAATGGTTCTCCCAATTTATCAAGAACAGTCTCAGGGATTCCGGTTCCATAATCCTGTATCGATATTAATACATGGCTATCAAAAAATAATTCTGTTGTGATATCAATAAACCCTCCTGTAGGCATAGCCTCTATAGCGTTTTTGATTAAATTTATAAAAACTTGTTTAAGTTGGTTACTCTCACAATGGATGGGTGGTATTTTAGAAAAATGTGTGTGGAATTGAATATTATGCATAGATGCCTGCGCACTTAGCAGATCCAACGTATTTTCGATTGTGTTATTTACCTGTTTAATTTGATAGGAAACTGCCTGTGGTTTTGCAAGAATTAAAAAATCTGTAATGATTGTCTCGATTCTTTGTAATTCTGAAGAAATAACCTGGAAATAGGTTGAAAATTCGCCATTCAAGCTGCCTTCCAGTAATTGAATAAAACCTTTCAAAGCTGTCATAGGATTCCTGATTTCATGAGCAATACCAGCTGCCAGCTCACCCACAACATTCAACGTATCTGATTTTTTTAATTGTTCCTCCATTCGAATCTTATCTGTTACATCTCTAAAAATGGTTAGATTCTTACCCGGTATAACATCCAGTCTGGAGGAAAAATCCAGCTGTTTATTTTGCCCATCCCTGCAAGTAAGCTCACACACAAAATGATGATGCTTATTTTTATTGATCAAGGAAATATGCCTTTGTAAATGTTTCATCTGATGTTCAGTCAGTTCGAATATTTCATGGAAGTTTTTGTTTTGGATATGATCAATAGAAGCCCCTATAATTGCAGCACCAGGTTCATTAATATCATATATTTCCCCGTCTGCTCCCCAAATCATAATTCCATCAAAGGTACCGTCAAAAATTTTCTTGAATTTATTTTCCGAGATAAGAAGTTCCTGCTCCATCACCCACTTTTCACTAATATCTTTACAAATTAAAAGAGTATAAGGACTACTGCTAATCTGACTTTTTGTTAATTCTATAATCTTCTTTTTCCCACTCGATGAACTGAAAATAAGCTCATAACTCTCTTGTTCTTCCAAGATAAAAAGCGTATTTATCTTTTCGCCCGTAATTTTCTCTATATTCGTATTAATTAATTCCACCTGCGTTTTCTCAAACAATATGCAGGCTTGCTCATTAGCCTGTACGATGATTCCTTTAGAGTCCAGCATGATTATTCCATCCACGGATTGACAAAAGACATTTTGAATTCCTTCTATTAAATAGTGATTTTGCTCTGATTCTTCAAAACAATCGTAAATAATTGTATAGTACAAACCACTGTAAAAATTAAATTGTGTAGTATATTGATATGTAATCTCTTTTGAATCAAGACAAAGCTGAAATAAATTAAAACGGGAATTTCCGGATGATAGATGCTTGATAACAGTATCAAATTTATCTTTATCGGCGGCAGTAATAAATTGATAAATACTTTTGCCTAGAATTTTCGATCTCTCAATTTTGACCAACCCACAAAAGGCTTTATTACCATCCACGATGATTCCTTCTTTAGTATGGATAACAATATAGCACTTTAAATCATTAATAATATCTACATATAAATTATCCTTTTTTACATGATCCCTTGTACTCTCTGTTTTTAATGGGATTAACACATAGATAATTTTTTTTGAATATGAATCCAAAAGTCCATTAAGTTCAAGCTCAACTGAGCAGGTGTCATCAGAATTCCTTACTGAATATATATAATTTGAAAAACCATGCTGTTTCACGTTTCTGAGTTGATCATCAACCACCTCTTTTGAAACAGAGATATAAAAGTCCCGAAGATTTCCTGGTTTACCCTCTCGCCCTAACTGATGGTATAACTTGATTGCCTGTTCATTCTGAGATATGATTTCCATTTCCAAATCAGTAACAATAATTGCTTTTGTAAATGAGTTTAAAAAATGCTCCCATGTCTCGTAATCAGTTTTCAAGGCCGTATTTTTTTCTATAATCTTTACTTCCTTATCATTCAAATCCATATCAGCCAAGGGGATCCTCCTAATACCTGTGACATAATAAGATACTTATTCTACAAAATTATGGAAAAACCTTTTTAAACAATCAGAATCAGACTAAATACCTCCTTATGGTATAGATTAAAATATAAAAAAACCTGAAGAGATATCTTATAGAATCTCTTCAGGCTTTTAAAATACTATTAAAGGGATGGATTTTCATGCTTAGCCAGCAATCGGTTCCATCTTCTATCCACTTCTTGTTCAAATTCCTCAAGCATACCTGCATTTTCTTCCTGCAGCAGATGCTTTGTTTTCCCCATATATGTTAACCATTCAGATAGTTGAATACGTTTTTTCCTCGTTTCCGGATTATAAGTAATGGTAGTTTCACCATTCTCAACTTCGTATAGAGGGAAGAAACATGAGTTTACTGCCGCTTCCATAATCTTAGCACCATAACGTTCCTCTGCCTTCCAATTCAAAGGACAGGTGATTAATATTTTGCCATAAACGGTACCTACATTCTGCGCATACCATTGTGCCTTCACCGCTTTCTTAATTAAATCCTGCGGGAAAGCTTCCGATCCTGTAAATACATATGGTATTCCAGTGGCAGCCATGATTTGAGCTGTATCCTTATGATGAAAAGCTTTTCCTTTTTGTGCTCTTCCTACACCTGTTGTACTTGTCATATGACCAAGCGGAGTAGAGTAGGACATTTGCGAGCCTGTATTCATATATCCCTCATTATCATACTCAAGCATAATGAGTTTGTGATTGCGCAGTGCAGTTCCAATAGCTGAACCCATCCCTATATCCATGCCACCATCACCGGTGATCATAACGAAGGTCGCATCATCACTGATAGAGATTTCACCACGGCGTTTTTTCTCCAAAAATGCTTCAAGTGTACCTGATAAAGTTGCCGGCCCGTTTTGGAATAAGTTGTGAATCATCGTTTGTTTGTGAGAGCTATATGGATATGCCGTTGTTACCACATAGGCACAGCCTGTTTGGAACAGAACAACAACATCCCCCTCGATTCCTTTAAAGAACAGCTCCAATGCTGGAAAAATTCCGCATCCTGGACATGCTCCATGACCGGAAGCCAAACGTTTTGGTTTGCTCATTAATGAGCGTAAAGGAGGTATACGTACCTTTAATTTTCCACTCTCCTCATCAGGAGTTACCTGAATAAGCCCTGTCTTATATAAATCTTCGTTATTCGGCTTTAAAAGTGGCTGTGGTTGGGCTTCAGGCAATCCCGGATTGACACCGTAATAATCAAATACTTTTTCAATTTGGCCATTATTTAATGTTTGCAATGCCATATCAAAAAATGCCCTTGCATCCTCCGGATAAAAATCCTTTCCTCCTAAACCAAACACACGGCTTAACACAGCAGTATGATTATCCTGATCTTCCTGTAAGGCAGATTTCACTTCATGTGTAAGGTTGGGACCATTGGCACCATAGGAATCTGCTCTCTCGCCAACCAACAGTACTTTAACATTCTTCAGAGCCTTTCTGATTTCTTCTGCCGGGAACGGACGAATTATGTTAGGACTGATCACGCCAGCTTTAATTCCTTGTTTTCTTAAATCATCGACCGTATCTTTAGCTGTCTCGGCAGCTGAATTTAACAGGAATAAGGCAACTTCCGCGTCCTCCATCTTATATAGATCCAATACTCCATATTGGCGACCTGACAGTTCAGCATATTCACAAGCTACCTGAGTAAAAACCTCTCCGGCTTTATACATCGCTTCAGACTGCTGATAGTGATTATTGATCAAATCATCCCCATTCATATGTGCACCAATCGTTACCGGGTTGTGAATATCTACGTGCGGAAAATGAGTTGGCATTTCACCAATAAATTTTTGCACAATCTCTCTATCTTTAAAGTAGTTTACTTTTCTCTTTTGATGGGATGTAAAGAATCCATCATAAGCGACTATAACAGGTAAACGTACATCGGAATGCTCCGAGATTTTCAACGCCATTATATTCATATCGTAAACAGCTTGAGGTGTTCTGGCTGTCAAAATGATCCAACCTGTATTTAAGGCAAAATATAAATCAGAATGGTCGCCCCGAATGTCGAGCGGACCACTGATTGATCTAGTAACAAGATTCATAACCATTGGAAATCTTGTACCTGATTGAACAGGTAGCTGCTCTAGCATATACATAAGTCCATTTGCGCTTGTGGCATTAAAAACCCTGGCTCCTGTCACGGCAGCACCATAACAAATACCTGCCGAACCATGTTCTCCATCAGCCGCAATTAATTGAATATCATGTTCTCCTCTGGATTTCATAATATCTAAATACTGAGCTATTTCAGTTGATGGGGTAATTGGAAAATACCCCATTAAGTGATAATTGATTTGTGCTGCAGCCATTGCGGCCATTTCATTACCTGATTCAAAGGTAGTCACTTGTTCAGCCATTGTATCCTTTACCAATTCAGTTAGTTCTACTTCTGATATCGCCATTATTTCATCCCTCCTGCTACATAAGGATTACGTTGTTTCACTGTATTTTCCTCAGCAAAACCTAAGATTTCCCGCATTTCCCGAAGGGCGCTAGTCGGACACGCTTCAATACATTTCAAGCAGCCTTTACAGTATTGATAATCAATCCCTGTTAAAAACATTTGCTTGCGTCCACGCTTATCTTCTCCCTCTTCCCAGACAAAACAAAAATCCGGACAAGCTGTATCACAGGCAGCACAATGTATACATTTTTCAGCATCCCATTCAGGTAAAAAACCCTGTCTGGAACCGGACAAGTCTTTAAGTATACTGTTACCCTGAGCAATGATCGTGCCGCCAATAACTTGGGTTTCGTATCCCAATAAAGGTAATGCTCTTTTAAAACTTTTGCCCTCTGCATCTTGAGGTACCTCAAAATGTTTAAACGTCACTTCATGATAGCCACGTTCAAACGTACGGATATTTGGCTCAACTAAATGTGGATATTTCTTTTCGAATGTTTTTCTAATTACGTCTTTCATGGACTCGGGATTGAGGAAATCACATATACGGAACAAAGCTCCAAGCATAGCTGTGTTCACTTTTGTTTTTTCTTCTACTGCAATACCAAGTGCATCGACGATTGCAAGCGTTCCATACTGAAGATTTAAGTCATTTTTTATTTCATCGAACTGACGAGTTGAATTAACAAGAACGATACCATCCGGACGTAAACCACTCACCACATCAACCATTTTATAAAGTGCTTCATGAAAAACACCAATAACATGAGGCTCTTCAATTGGACTATGATCACGTATTTCAGTTTCGGCATCGCAGAAACGAACAAAGCTCTTTACAGGAGATCCCTTTTTTTCCGAACCATAGGAGGAAAAATTGGATCCATTTAAACCATGCCCCAGAACACCTGATTCAGCCAGCATTTTTCCGGCTAGATTTGCCCCTAGTCCTCCGATTGACTCTAGGCGAATTTCATAAAAACCTTGCTCATTCTTTTTCGGAAGAATTGTCATTATTTTCCCTCCCTATTTCATAACGAAAAAGTTTGTTTAGTTTATCTTTAAATATTATTTAAATACTGATGAATACAGTTTTTTAATTGGAATTATTTATATATTGAAACCAATAGCTATTCTGCATTTAAACTATATATAACAGATATCTATATTCTTATAGTACAGATACATAGATTATAGTACGGAAATACACGATTATCACATTGTTAATAATGGTTCAAATGGATGGTTTTACCAATTCATCTCTCAATTGTTTGATTACCATTATAAAGGGGAATAATAGAAAGAATTTTTCCAGAAATAATAGGAGGCAGCTATGAGACAGAGGGAAAGTTATTTTGACAACGCAAAAGTCATATTAATGTTTTTTGTTGTCTTTGGTCATATTTTACGAACATATATTGATCAAAATGAAACGATTTATGCTTTATACACTACAATCTATACCTTCCATATGCCTGCTTTTATACTGTTATCAGGCTTTTTTGCAAAAGGCTTTAACAAAAAAGGCTATATAAAAAAGCTAAGTACTAAACTGATTCTTCCCTATTTACTTTTTCAGGTTATCTATACGATTTATTATTATTACCTATTTGATAAATCAACACTTAAGTTCGAAGCATTGGAACCCAATTGGTCCTTATGGTTTCTGTTAAGTCTATTCTTTTGGAATTTAATGCTTTTCGTCTTTACAAAATTCAAACCTTTAGTAGGGATTGGATTAGCAATACCGCTTGCTTTACTTGTGGGATATATTGATACAATCTCTACTTATCTGAGTTTATCCCGAACATTTGTCTTCTTTCCATTTTTCCTGATTGGTTATCACAGTCAGAAGGAACATTTTCAAAAAATAACAACAGTGAAAAGTAAATTTTACGCTTTGGCATCCTTTGGTGTAATTTTTATATGGTTTTCATTTTTCCCGGAAATAGACTCCCAGTGGCTGCTCGGTTCAAAGCCTTATTCGGAAATTGAGACAGTATCGTTCCTTTCTATGTTTAAGCGCCTTGGATTTTTCATCGTTAATTCTCTTATGATCGTCAGCTTTATGGCCCTTGTACCTAGAGGTAGCTATTTCTTTACTAGATGGGGCACTCAAACCCTTTATGTATATTTATTGCATGGCTTTTTTGTCCGGACCTTTAGATTTACAAGTTTAAATGAATATTTCACTACTGCAGAACACTATATACTATTAGCAGCAATTTCATTGATTATTACAATCATCCTGTCGAGTACATTAGTCAAGTCAATTACACAGCCAATGATTGAGTTTAACACCCGTCATACTAAAATGATGTTCTATAAATTAAAAGGCTTATTACATTTTTATAAACAAAAATATGATTTATCTAAATCCATGAATCGCAGTCCTTCGGAATAATGAATATTCCGAAGGACTTTTTTGTACCGCTATACATACACTTCATTATTCCCTTGGTCATCTCTCATTTTTAACTACTGAAAATTAAACCGTACCATCTTAGAACCTATGTAAAATGTCGCCAATACTGTAAACCCATACTCAAATATGATAATATGAATTGTTAGCAAACGGTGAAAGGAAGTATGACAAATACATGAGAATTATTGGAACTACTTTAAATGCCAAATATATTCATACCAATTTAGCCCTTCGTTATTTAAAAGCGTATGCAGCACCCGAGTACAATGTAGAAATTATTGAATACACCATTAAAGATCCGGTTATGAACATCGTTACAGATTTGTATAACCAAAAGCCAGATGTAATCGGCTTTAGCTGTTATATATGGAATATGGAAGAAATTAAAAAAGTTATTACCATACTCAAAAAAATCAATCCGGACATCTATATTGTTCTTGGAGGTCCAGAGGTAACATACGATCCATTTTTCTGGCTCAAAGATATCCCAGGCGCTGATTTCATCGTAATAGGTGAAGGAGAAGCCACATTTAAAAATCTTATAGCTGAAATAGATGGCAATAAAGACTTTCACACTGTTCAGGGAATTGCGTATCTTGAAGGTGAAAAACCTATCCTGACACCTGCCGCTCCAAAGGTAGATTTAAAGTCTATTCCATCACCATTTAGATTTGAAGAAGATATCCCTAACTTGTCGAAGAGAATCACGTATATTGAAACAAGCCGCGGTTGTCCTTTTAACTGTCAATTCTGTCTCTCATCCATCGAAACCGGCGTACGTTTCTTTAATAGAGAAGATATTAAAGAAGATATCCGTTTCTTGATGAAAAATGGAGCAAAAACAATTAAATTTATGGACCGTACTTTTAATATCAGTCGTAGCTATGCTCTCGACATATTTGAATTTTTAATTAAAGAGCATGAACCAGGTTGCGTTTTTCAATTTGAGATTACAGCAGATATTATGAAGCCTGAAGTAATTGAATACTTAAACAAAGAAGCTCCTCCCGGCCTATTTCGCTTCGAGATAGGAGTCCAATCAACCAATGATTATACTAATGAACTAGTCAAAAGAAAACAGAACTTCGATAAATTAAAGCGTACAGTCACCATGATTAAGGATGGCGGGAAAGTGGATCAGCATCTTGATCTTATTGCAGGACTTCCCGAAGAAAATTATAGCTCCTTCCGAAAAACATTTGATGATGTGTTTGAAATGCGGCCAGAGGAACTTCAATTGGGCTTCTTAAAAATGCTTCGCGGCACAGGCTTGAGAACTCAGGCTAAACAATGGGATTATCAATATATGGATCAAGCCCCATACGAAATTGTCAGCAATAATGTAATGCCGTTTTCCGATATTATTAAAATTAAGCAGGTTGAGGATGTACTGGAAAAGTATTGGAATGATCACCGAATGGATCTTGGAATGGAGTATATAGTAGGCACTGTTTATAGCTCCCCTTTTGATTTCTTCCAAGAATTCGGAAGTTATTGGGAAGAAAAAAAATGGTCACGCATTGGACATCAGCCTGAGGATCTATTTAAGCGCCTCGTCGAATTTATCGGTGTAACGAATCCCGATAGCCTTAAAACACTGATTGCCTTACTAAAAGTGGATTATTTATCACAACTTACCTTTAAACCACGTAAACCATGGTGGGAATATTCCATGACAAAAAATGAGAAATCTCCAATCTATCAGGCCGTTTTGGCTAATCCTCATCTGGTTGGTGAGAAATTTAAGGCACTGAATTTAAACGAAAAAGAACTGTACAAGCATGTTCTGATAGATGAACTATCTATTGATATGAATCATTATTTAGAAACTGGCGAAATAATAACGGCTCCGACCTTGTTGATTGCATACTTCCACCCAAAGCATGGTGGGTCCAAGCTGTTTTATGTACCTTCAGCAGTATTTTCATAAGAAATAGAGCTCGACTAACGTCGAGTCTCTATTTTTTTATTCTCCCTGTTTACCACGCTTAGAATTACGGTTAGCGCCCTTCATTGGGTTCTCACCATGTGTAAATTCCGCAGAAAACTCAGTTTCCTGTAGATTTTTTTTAGGGGTTTTACTCAGTTTATTAACCGCATTCATTTCTGCCTTACGTTTCATTTTACACACTCCTTTATGCGGTTAGTATTTGTTCAGGAATCTATTTCATGCAATATTTCATACTTTATCAAAAGGGAAACCATGCCTATTCCTCCATACTTTAAACTGCATTAGATCATGTTTTTCATCCATATTAATGGTGTGGAGGAATCAAAAATCCACAGTATATGTAGTGAGGTGAATGAAATGTCCAGCAGTAATAAATTATTGGTACCAGGTGTACAGCAAATGCTTGATCAATATAAATATGAAATAGCCGCTGAATTCGGCGTTACGTTAGGGTCAGATACGGTCTCACGAGCGAACGGATCAGTAGGAGGAGAAATAACCAAACAGCTCGTTAAACATGCACAAGCGCAAATGAGTGGAAAAACTAAATAACCTTATATGGCAAAGAAAATGTCCGGTATTTTACCGGACATTTTCTGATTAGTTATGTAAATGACTGAATTTATTGATACATTCCTTTTCTTTTCTGATTCTGATTACGTTCATCTTGCTTCCCTCTTTGATGCTGCGGTTTCCGGACATCACGCTTGTCCACCTGATCTTGTTTCCGGACATCTCGCTTGTCCACCTGATCTTGTTTCCGACTTTTATAAGGTTGCTTATTTGGTTTATTTCGCTTATCTACTTGTTGTTTGTTTCGGTCAGTATCTCTTTTATTTTGATTGGTTTTCCTTTCTTTCTGGATGGTATCCTTTCTTACCTCTTTGTTTATAGGCTGGTCTTTAGAGGGTGGCCTCTGCTTTGAATTGTTATCCTTATGTTGTTGTTTTACAGCCTTCTCTTCTGTAGTATGTATAGCTTTAGCATCTTTTGTAACGGTGCCCGCCTTTTTAGGCACTTCAACAGATCCTTGCTTATTTTCCTGAATGACTGCAGACTTATTCGGAATTTGGGTTCGGTCACTACTGTTACTGGTTTGCTGTTTTATTTCAACTTTTTCCACACTTGAGCTTTTATGATTGCTTTTTTCTTCTGTTACTTTAATTTTATCATTTTTCTTTACTCCAGTTGAAGGCTGATTCTTGGTTTTCTTATTGGTTTGCTCTAGGTATGTACCCGTAGAAATCCCTATATCTGTTGCTTCCTGTCTATCTTTAACAGAGGCCTTTTTCATTTCAATGTTCACGGAATTATCAATTTGCGGGATATCCTGAGTATCAGTTAATTTTTTCTGTAAGGAATATTCAAAATTTCGATTATCCTTTTCAATCATTACGGTGGAGAACAAGATATTGGAATTGGTTTTAAGATGCCCGGCACTGCGATTTAAAGTAACCATTTCACTGATAACATCGTCCATATCTCTGCCCTTCCATTCCTTAAGTCTTGCTATAATTTCTTTCCCTTCTTCGTTAATTCCCTTTACTTCAACCACTTTTAGTTCGTCTGTTATACCAAGTTCGATACTTGATTTAACATCCATACTGACATAAGCTGATACCTTTGAATTAGTTAAAAACGCAGGAAAGAAACAAACTATTAAAAAAACAGCTGCTGCTAATGCTGGAACCAGTATTTTTAATTTCCATCCATTCTTCTTGCTGAATATTGGTTTTGAGTTTGTAACATCAATCCTGACTTCTTCACCGATTTGATAGTCTTTGCGTTCTTTATTCAATTTAATGAAATCGCCTTCAGGGGTCAATACAGTAATTTCCGTTGATGATATTTGCATAATGATTCCACACTTCAATTTGAAAGAACCCCCTTCAAGTAATCCTTTAAGAACAAATAATCTCCCGTTAAAATCAAAACCATAGCTATTATATAAATGCGGTTGCGTTCAATTGTCTTTCTTGAAACCTCAACTTTTTCTTCCATCATTTTGATAGGCAGTTTTTTCTTGTCTATGACATATTGAAGCATCAAAGGCTCATCTGCTATTGTTTTAGCGATTTTTATGGCATTATTCCTTGCATCCACATGCTTTGGTGTATGTTTGACTAATTGGTCAAAGGTTATATGAAAGATTTTTAATAATTCAGTATATCGAATAATCTCATCCTTTAAATTTTCGGAGTTTAATTGTCTCTGATGGTTTTCAATTGATTTTTCTATATCTAATGGACTTTGTATGTATTCATCTTCTGAAACATGTTGGATTTCAAAAGACAGTTCATTCATTTTTTTTGATTGTGACCTTATATAATCTATAACTCTTCTTCGGATTACCGTATCTGCAAATGGCAATAAGCCATTTCCTTTATCAGGTGAAAACTTATCTATTGCATCGTTAAAAGCAATTAGACCAATACTAAATTCATCATCTGTTTCTCGGATATAACGCCGGCATACAGATGAAACAGATTTTTTAATAAAGGGTTTGTATTTTTTAAGCAAATTATTTCTTAATTCCAGATCCCCTTCTTGTATTAAGAGTACGGTTTCTGTTAAATCCTGCTTTTTTCTCAGAATCGGAAAAAGCATACCAAGCATTATGTTCACCTCATCCCTGCACAAATTATACCATATGTTGCAATGTATGGTCTTTGTGGGATGTTTTCACTCTTCATTTGTTATAAATAATGCTTGGTCGGTTTATTTATTATGCTATATCATACGTACACAAATTTCCGTATATAGGGGTTATAACCAAATTTTATCCAAGTGGTTGCAAAAATAAAAAAACCGGAACGCACATAATCATGCATCCCGGGTCTTCACTTAATCTATTAATTTATATCTTTGTAATTTTACATTTCCTGGTCAATTTGATTTTTAGCTTTCAAATCTTTACCTGATACGAGGTATCCAATAACCACAATCGATACTAAGACACCCCAGAATATGATTTTCCAAGTTGTAGACTCTGGGAAATGATGGTCAAGAATTCCAACACCTGGATGTGCCAATGTCATGACAGCCAGCTTAACCCCCACCCAGCCGACAATTAGAAAAGCAGCTGTTTCCAGAGATGGTCGCTTGTTCAATAGTACAACAAATTGTGTTGCAGCAAACCTCATAATAACTAATCCAATAAATCCTCCAAGGAACATAACAATAAATTGCCCACCATTGATACCGCCGATATTAAACGACCCTACCGCCGGTAGAGTTACAGCTAAAGCAACAGCTGCAAGCATGGAATCTACTGCAAATGCCAAGTCTGCTACCTCGACCTTTAGAACAGTCATCCAGAAACCGGATTTCTTTTTTTCCTTGACCGCTTCATCTTCAGATTTCAAGAAATAGTGTTTCACTAAATAATTAATCATAATGTAGAGCAAATATACAGCTCCAATTGCTTGTATTTGCCATAAATCTACAAGTAATGAAATCAGGAACAGGGAACCGATCCTAAAGACGAACGCACCAATTAGTCCATAAAACAAAGCTTTTTTCTGTTGTTCCTTCGGAAGATGTTTAACCATTACAGCCATTACGACTGCGTTATCGGCTGCAAGAATTCCTTCAAGTCCAATTAACACCAATAATACCCAGGCGTACTCTAAAATTATTGCCCAATCCATAAGTAAACCTCCTTTTATTTTCCAAACCAACAAAAAAGACCCATGTCAAAAAAGTAATTCTTTTTTGACAAAGGTCTTGCTAGACATTGTAAAAATGCCAACAAAGCCGATGGTAAAAACCACGTACTGACGACTTTGTTTTAGGTTTCCCTAACGCTACTCCCCTTTGAAAGGTTTGTATGAAGTTTGTATACCTATTATATTGGCTTCTGGATACAAGCGCAAGTATTAACTCATAGATAGTATTTATTTTGATAGTTTTATTAATTTCAGATATTCCTTGATTACCTTCATCATCGATTTCCTTTTGCCAAAGTAGGCTGTTAACAGTGCATGGAAATGTTCATATTTCCCTTCATAAGGATACCACTGAATCTCCGATTTTTTGAGGCCCATATCTTCCATTACTGCTTTTTCATGACAAAATATACGAAGACCCTGATCCCCATGATACCTGCCTATTCCGCTTTCTTTAACTCCGCCAAATGGAAGATTATTATTGGCAACTGTTATTAAAACATCATTAATTAACACAGCACCTGACAAAAGCTTCTTAGCTGTCAGCCGTCCTTTTTCCTTATTTGTTGTCCAAACACTTGCATTTAATCCGTATTTGGAATGATTAGCGGCTCGTATAGCTTCTTCTTCTGTTTCAACAGTCAGTATAGGCAGAACCGGACCAAATGTTTCCTCCTGCATCACAAGCATATCCTCTGAAACATTTGTTAAAACAATCGGCTTAATAAACATGGAATTTTCATTCCATTCAGAAGGCGGATCACCAGTCAGGAGAGTGGCGCCTTTTAATAGGGCATCTTCAATATGCTCTCTTACAATAGATATTTGCTGTATTGAGGTCATAGAACCGATATCTGATTCTTTTCCATTTCCTTGCTTTAATTGATTAACAATTGGAAGTAACTCCTGTAAGAATGGCTCAAGCGCCTCTCTTTGGATAATCAATCTCTCTACACTCATACAAACTTGACCGCTATTTGTAAATGCTCCCCAAACAGCCCCCTTTGCTGCACGCTTATAATCAGCATCACTAAACACAATCATTGGATCCTTTCCACCGAGCTCAAGAGTGGTTGGGATAAGATCTCGTGCTGCTATTTCCTGAATAATACGTCCCGTACCTACAGACCCTGTAAAAAAGATATAATCAGGCTTTTGCTTCGTAAGACTGGCACCAAGTTCCTTACCGCCATGGGCTACTTGAAAAACATGATCAGGAAATCCAGCTTCTTTAAACAATGTTTCAATTAACTTACCCACTGCCGGAGTAACTTCTGATGGTTTCAAAATAACCGTATTACCGCCTGCAAGCGCGGATACAACAGGAACCATAGCCAAAAGGAATGGATAATTCCATGGTGAGATAACAAGCACAGAGCCTCTTGGCATATAATGAATACTCGATTTATGACCCATTAACAAAAAAGGTGTACGAACCTTTTGTGCCTTAAATGTTTTTTTCGCATGTTTTTCAATATGACTAATAGCATCGAGGGCAGGCATGATATCAGCCACTAATGCATCTGTTTTGACTTTCCCTGTATCCTTTGAAATGAGCTCAGCAATTTCATCAAGTCTATTCACAATCGTATGCCGCAACTGCTTTAGATAGCGTAAACGTTCGTCTATATCTAATTGTGACCACGAAAGAAAAGCCCCTTTGGATTTATTCATTATTTCACCAGCTTGACTAGCCGGCATCTCCTCATACTGCATAATCAGTTCTCCCGTTGCAGGAGCATATACATTTACCATTTCTTTTAAGGCTTCCAACTTTGTTCCTCCTCTAATTATGTAATCTCTATATGAAACGCCCGATTGTTCTTATTGGCTCTATAATATTCAACCATTGGCACTACACCTTCCTTAAAATCAGGACATAAAATGCCCCCTTCAGCTAAATCAGCCTGTGCCTGTACACAATCAAATTCTCCTTTCCAGGTGAAATAATCAAGTGATTCAACTTCCACACCCAGAAACTTTCTTATTGGCTTGATTGATAAAGCCATTTTCGTCAGCCCGAACGGCAAATACCCAATTGGTCGTTTTCCATTATACCCTTTCAAAAACAACTTATAAATATCTGTAACCGTATATGGATTAGGATCCGTTAAATGATATGTTTTTCCAGCACCTTTAGGGCTTAAAGTTAAATAAGCTGTTGCTTTTACTATATAGTCAACAGGAACCAAATTGATCACACAGGTTGACTTAGTTATATTAGGGATAATTGGAAGGTATCTGATTCTGTCGAGGAAATTTAATATAAAATATGGGCCGTCAAATTTAATGGTTTCTCCAGTTAGGGTATTTCCTTTTACGATACCCGGCCGAATGACTGTAACAGGAACATGATCCATAATCTTTCGAACAAGGACTTCTGCTTCATATTTGGTTTCTTCATAAGAATTTTTAAATTTATCTGGTTTAATTAATTCATGCTCATACAGCTTTCCTTCACGTCTTCCAGCTACATAAGCTGTACTAAAATAGGTATACCTCAATAGGTTAGGAAGGGTCAATACATAATCATTTACATTGTGTGTTCCATCGACATTCACCAAATAGGCTATATTTTTTGGAACAGCTAAATCATAAATCGCAGCTAAGTGAAAAAAATGGGTAATTTCTCCCTTTTTGAAACCGCTTTCTTTTTTACTGATGTTTAAACCGGGTTTGGTGATGTCTCCTTCAATAAGGATAAACTGATTTTCATCTAAATTGAACTCGTTTATAATTTTTAATCTTTCACTGACAGCCTTATGCCACACAGACGGCAGTACAATAGCAATCACTTTATTAAATAACTGATCCTGTTTTTTTAGCTCTCTTATTAGTTGATTTGAAATAAAACCTGGAAACCCGGTAAAAAAATAGACATGTTTCATTGTTTCACTCTCCTAATCTTCTTTCCACTATTGTAAGAATATTTAGAAAAATATGTCAACGGTTAATTGTTATATAACAGAAAAAAGCAGGATTTAACCCTATATAGGCTAAATCCTGCTTAAATTTAGTTAACGTTCGTGCTGATCCATTGGATTATATAGTTCTATAGAAGGATTTTTTTCCTGGAACCAACGCAGTGCAAAGTCATTTTCGAATAAGAAAGCATATTGATCATAGCGATCGCGTACCAAAAGACTTCTTGAACTTGAAAGCTTTTCATCGATTTTTTCATTCGTTGTCCAACGGGCAATCTTGTCACCCATTCTTTCCATGATAACTTCTGTATTATACTCATTTTTCATACGGTGCTCAAATACCTCAAACTGTAACTGTCCGACTGCTCCAAGAATATAGGATTCAATCCCAACTGTTTTAAATAATTGAATGGCACCTTCCTGTACAAGCTGATTAATTCCCTTGTGAAAATGCTTTTGTTTTAATACATTTTTAGCGCTGACACGTACAAACATTTCAGGTGTAAATTGTGGCAGACGTTCGAAAGAAAATGCTTCTTTTCCTGAAGTTAGCGTATCACCAATCTGATAGGTTCCTGTATCATATAATCCGATAATATCTCCTGCTACTGCTTCAGCAATATTGTTTCTTTCCTCTGCAAGAAATTGTGTTGAATTATTAAGTTTCATAGGCTTGCCTGTTCGGCTTAATTGAACAGTCATCCCACGTTCAAACTTACCTGAGCAAATGCGCAAAAAGGCAATTCGGTCACGGTGCATCGGATTCATATTTGCTTGGATTTTAAATATAAATCCTGAAAAAGTATCCTGAACGGGTTCAACCGGCCCCACGGATGATGGTCTTGGCTGAGGCTTTGGCGCAAACTCTAAATACGTATCCAAAAATGTCTGAACGCCAAAATTAGTAAGGGCACTTCCAAAGAATACAGGAATTAATTCACCATTTCTGACTTTTTCACGCGAAAATTCATTTCCTGCTTCATTTAACAATAACACTTCTTCCAATGTTTGCTCATATAAAGGAGACTCAACAATAGAGTGATTTTCATCTTCTACTTCGCCTTCTTCATTCAATTTTAAGTATCTCTCTTCATCTTCAGCCTTAAACATTTCAATTCGGTTATAATAACGGTCATAAATACCGAAGAAGTCTTTACCCATCCCGATTGGCCAGTTCATTGGATAGGATTCTATTCCAAGCACTTCCTCCAACTCA
The DNA here is from genome assembly GCF_001685035.1 of Bacillus sp. FJAT-27986. Taxonomy (NCBI): domain Bacteria; kingdom Bacillati; phylum Bacillota; class Bacilli; order Caryophanales; family Bacillaceae; genus Bacillus; species Bacillus sp. FJAT-27986. The sequence goes on from NZ_MAYV01000001.1 coordinate 511,611, forward strand.
GCCAATAGCTCAAGCGGCAATTTACCTTGGCGATCCATTTTATTAATAAATGTGAAAATAGGAATTCCTCTCATGCGACAAACCTTAAATAATTTCAATGTTTGTGCTTCAATCCCTTTGGCAGCATCAATAATCATAACTGCGCTATCAACAGCCATTAATGTACGGTACGTATCTTCACTGAAATCTTGGTGTCCAGGTGTGTCGAGGATATTAACACGGGTCCCATTATAGTCAAACTGCATAACACTAGAGGTTACGGAAATTCCACGCTGCTTCTCAATTTCCATCCAGTCGCTTGTCGCATATTTACCGGTTTTACGTCCTTTTACAGTTCCAGCGTCACGGATTGCGCCACCAAATAAGAGCAACTTTTCTGTTAACGTCGTTTTACCTGCGTCAGGGTGAGAAATAATTGCAAAGGTTCTTCTTGATTCTATCTGTTCTTTTAAATTTGTCATGTAAGCCATCCTTTTATATATAGTAAAACTTCATAAATCTATTCATCTTGGATCTACATCTCCAATGATACTTTGATGTTATAAAAAGAAAATAACCACTTTAACAATTCTTATTAAAATCAAAATCCATCTTATCAAATATACCATGTAAAAAAATAATATGTGAATAGGCGAATCATAAGTTTTAATCAAACAGTCATATTTTCTCATATGTAGTGAATTACAGTCAATTAGTGTCCGTTTAAGTATTTCGCAATTCTTTGGGGCAAGGTAAGATAACATAAAAAAAACGAGCATTATTGCCCGTCCTTTAAGCTACTTTTTTCTTATTGGTTAATTTTTTTGTAATATAGCTGATCACGAAAGGTGCAGCTGCTGCAATAACTCTTTTTAAGATTTTACTTTTCAAGATAATCACCATCCTTATACTTACCTTACCCGTATTCGGTGGAAGATAATCACAAGATTTACGCAAGTTTACCTTATTTGAATAAAAGAGGCTATCAGAAAAGTGAATAATTTCACAAGCTTATTGATTAATTATAGAAGTCATAGTAGTTTATTTAGTAGACGTTTTTTCAGCATAGGAGGAATTTAACATCATGGAAGAACAAGGATTACAGTATTTAGTTGCCCTTGCAAAGAAAAAGAAAAGGCTGTTAGACCATTTTCCTCTTCATTATTTCTTAAGAGCGATGATGGCAGGAATATTTGTAGGGTTTGTAATCATTACCTGCTTTAGAACAGGAGAATATTTCAGGGTAGCCGACTCACCTTTTGCATACCTATTCCCGGCACTTTTCTTTGGTATCGCATTAATACTCATTATTTACGGTGGGGCAGAGCTATTTACCGGTAATACCGCTTATTTCACTGTCGCTTATATGCGTAATGAGGTAACTCTCAGAGATTTAGGCCGAAACTGGGGCGCTTGTTATCTTGGCAATGCTGTTGGGGCAATCTTCTTTGCCATTTTATTTTACCTTACAGGCATATTCAGCCACATTCCAAACGAGCATTTAATGCACGAAATTGTTTCTTATAAAATGCATGGATCTGTTTCAGCTTTATTCTTTAAAGGAATCCTTTGTAACTGGCTTGTTTGTTTAGCTTGTTACTTGCCTAGCCAAGTAAAAGGTGACGGAGCTAAAATGGCAATGATGATTGCAGTTGTATTTTTATTCTTCTCATCAGGCTTTGAACATAGCATTGCAAACTTATCATTATTCTCAATTGCATTAGTATCACCACATCCTGATACCATTACAATCGGAAATGCCATCTACAATTTGATTCCTGTTACTTTGGGTAATATTGTCGGTGGAGCAATATTTGTAGGAATGTTATATCAGTTCTTAAGTAAATCAAGCACAAAGCTTCAATTACAGGACAACATGAATAAAATCTCTGAAATCACTGAGAAAGAAAATACAAAATAATAAAGTGAACCAAGAAAAAGAAGACCAATTCATAAAGTTTGAATTGGTCTTCTTTTAATTTCAGCTCATGACGGCCTCTTTATGAATGTGAATCAATTGATACTCCTCATGCGACAATGTTTCCTCCAACAAATCCAATAAATGATAATGATGAGTGAAAAAGATAACTTGAGTTTTTTTCGATAATTCTTTTAAGATAGATAACGTAATTTTTGAACGTTCATTATCAAAGTGAACAAGAATATCATCGACAATAAATGGAATAGGTTCATTTTCCTCACAATATTTTTCTATGCTTGCAACTCTTAAGGATAAATACAATTGATCTTTTGTTCCATCACTCATCGCGTCTATTCCAATTTTCTCGTTATTTCTTAAACCCAGTAGTACTTCTTCATCCTTTTCATTATAATCAACAGTCAATCCTTCAAAGGAGTTCAGTGTTAATTTTGCAAACAGTTTTGATGCTTTTGTTAAAATCGGATTTTGATTTTCGGAACGGAAATATTCTATTCCCTTCTGTAATACAAATGTAGCTAATTTTTTTTGGACATATTGATCGGTCAATTCTGCGAGCTCAGCCAGGATACTTTCTCTTTCTTCTGCGGCCTGAACAGCTGCATATGAATTTCCCTTAATCTTTTCTTCATATTCTTTTCTGCATACACCAAAGATTTGGTTCTGTTCCGTTCTTTTCTCTTCCAAATCTGCAAGCTCTGCCTTTAATTCTGCCATTTCACTTTCCATAAAATCTAAATCAAGCTTGTCTATTTCATCCTTCATTTCTTGAATCGATAAGCCATTGCCAATCTCAAGTAACACCTTCTCCAGATTGATCAGTTCTGCAGACAGCTTTTGCTTTTGTCGATATTTATCTTCAATAATTTGCATTTCCTCGATGGTCTTTACACTTGCTGTCTGTAACAATTCATCAAGACGATTAAGCGCCATCTCTTTCTTATCCTTCGCTAACCGATATTCTTTTTTCCGTTTATCCAATTGTCCTTGCCATTCGAGTTGATTTTGCTTACACTTTTTCTGCTCCTGCAACTGATTCGTTAAATCATAGATAAAGGATTGGATATTTATTGGTTCAGGTAACTGTAACGTGTTAGCTACAATTCTGATATGATCTACATAATCCTGTACAAATAACATGCCAGCTTTTGCTTTGCTATTGATATCTGCCCATTCATCATACGTAGTAGTCAATTCATTGTACTTATCAAGCCTTTCCATTGTGTAATCAATCGGAGCCTGACTTTCAACTTGCAAGGGTTTAGTAGCATCCTCCCATGCTTCTCTCCAATTGACTAATTCACTTTGCTTGCTCGCCAGCTCCTGCTCGATTTGTTTAAGATCAGCAGCCTTGCTCTTCCACTCTTTTTCCAATGAATTCTTCTCATTGAAACGCTCTGTTGCTAAATGGACTACTCTATTTGCTTCTCTTATTAAGTCTGTGAGTGTCCATTCTGACACTTGAGTATCTAGATCATCGATTACTTCTGACAGGGCAAGGTATAAACGGCTTTTGATAGCCAATCGTTTTTCTGTCAGCTCATCCCAAAGTTTCTGTTTCTTTTTATATTCGCCTTGATTCTGCTTAATAACCGTGTATTTTCTTACCCATTCTTTCATTTCAGTTGGCGATAATGGCTCAATACCGAACGGCTGCCATAGCTCATTCCACTGTTGAAAAAACAGATTCATCTCATCTTTAAGGAACTGCAGCTGTGTCTCTGCAGCTGCAATTTTGGTTTCAGATCTCTTTATATCCTGCAACGACTTATTCTTCATGCCCACCTTTGCAGATTCTTTCCACATAGTATCTGAAAGTTCATCCGTTGTTTTTAAATCATGCTCAAATTTTTCTTCTACCTCTTGCTGACTGCAGTATTCCTTAATTGCTTCACGATCAATGTCTTCACCTTTAAGTTTATTCTTAATTAAGCTCCAACCATGGTCGCGAATCTGACGGGTTCTCTCTAAATCATCTTCTGTAGGAATAACAGACAAGGCTTCTAATTCAGCAATCGATTTCTCCGCTTCCAAAATAATCGTTTTTTCAACCTTAATACTGCGCTCTAAATTTGTTTTATCTTCATTAAATCTTTCAAGTTGCCCGATGTACTGATTAATAGTTTCTTCTAAAATGGAAATGTAAAAGGAATCAAACTCCTCTACCGAACCATCCCATAGTGGTAAATAGTTTAGCTCTTCCATTGATTTGTCTTTAAGATCCTTCATTTCCTCTGATAAAACATCTATGGTTTTTTCAATATTTCCTTCTATCTGGGCATGGTCAAGCACAAGTTTAAGCTTGGCAATATTCTTTACTTCTCCAAAACCTTCCCATTCCGCACGCTTTAAAGCAACAGTTTCCTTTAGACTTTCATGTCGTTTATTTATTTCTTTTATCGTTTCATGTAAAATCCCATATTGCTTATAAAGCATACGGATTTTTTCTTTGCGAGAAATGGCAATTCTAAAATCCTCAATATTGACACTATCTACCCTACTATAGCCCAGCTTAAGGAGAATATCGTTCATCCGATTGAGTGCCTGCTCAGCCTTTGCCTCATTTACATGTAAGTCTTTATTCTCTTTCTCGTATGCACCAACTTGGCTGAAAAGAGATTGAATCCTAGACTCACATGTTAAAAGTTTTTCATCGATATCCAGTTTGGCTAACTTCTCTTCAAGCGCCATTATTTCTGTATTGGATATTTTGGCATTTTCATCAGCATGTTTTAATTCATTTAATACATTTTCTCTTTGTAAATTAAAATCGTTGGGTAAATCCGGAATTTCAGTGAAGCTCTTTTGTTGCTCTATTAATCTGTCTCTTTCAATAAGAATAGGAGCAGCTTGGTTTAACTTCGATAATTTTTTTAGAGTTGCGTCTACCTGGAGGTAATGCTCTCTTAATTCATCCAGCTGTTTCTTACCATGAAGATAATCATCCTCCAGCTGCATCCATTGTCTGGCGAGCATTTGCGAATCATTAAGTCGGCGAGTTAACTCTTTTTCTTTCTTTAATAATTCGTTTATTTTTGGTTTTGAACCACCTGATTTATATAATTCTTTACTTGCCGAATCAAATTCCTGCATAATTTTCTTTACTGTATTTATCCCTGAAGCTGCAGCAAATAAGCTCTCTCCGACGCTTCCATTTGACTCAAGCAAAGCTTCTCCGCCTTCTCGCAAAGTTTCATGATTGAGTGCAAACATATTTCGGAATGTTTCCTCTGACAGCACATTTATATACGGTAATAAAACATTATCTGGTAATGCTTCTCCCGCCTCATTAAGAATGGTCTTTGACTTTCCTTTCCTTCGTATGAAGGACAGAGTATTACCCGATGAATTGGATAGGCGGGCCTTTATACGTAAATTGGAATTGGGATGTAAAAATGAATCCTTAGAATTATGCGGAATGCCATACAAGAGTTGAGTAATAGAACGCAGCATAGTACTCTTTCCAGCTTCATTATTTCCATACACTACGTGTAAAGATTGATTTGGCTGAAAGTTAACCGGGTAATCAGTAAAATGACCAAACGCAGTCAGATTTAACTCTTCAAAACGCATGCCTTATTTACCTCCTTCCATTTGTAACTCAAGGCTCACCAGTTGTTTAACTTCCTCCAGTTTTTCTTCCAGCATGGCAACTGAATCAGGAATAACCATATTCTCTCCTCTTTTTAAATCGGTCGGTAATACGTTAGTAATCGCAGAAAACTCTTTTCTTACATCTTCGAGCAATTCATCCATATCACTTTTCTCAAGCCAGTTAAAAATGGAGGTCACTGGGTTATTTTCATCAGAGAAATGATTGGACTCTAACGGTGGAGCCGTTTTATTCTTTATTTTCTCTATCCATATTTGCCCATGTCCAACGGCAAAAGCTGCAGATCTAATGTCATTTAATACTTTTTCTTTATTTTTCATAAGCTCCTGATATAAAGAAGTATTGCCACTGACGACTACTCTGGCTGCGAGCATTCTACCATCTGCAGTATCTAGGTAATTTTCCAGCTGCTCTTCGATTTTCTGGAGAAATTGATCGTAATCACCAAGGGGGGTCGCATCTATCTCAATGATCTCCCAGCGTAATACATCCAGTGATATATGATTTAATTCCTGTATCTGACCATCGCTAACTTTAATCAAGGAACATCCTTTTGGACCTGTCTCTTTGCTGTGCCGGCTTTGAATATTGCCTGGAAAGAGAATGACTGGGTTTTTCTCACATAAAAACTCCCGTTTATGAATATGCCCAAGAGCCCAATAGTCATATTCTTTCCCCTTCATGTCCTCTATGGAACAGGGGGCATAATTCTCATGTCCTTCCCGGCCTACTGCCGATGTATGCAAAATCCCAATATTGAAATATCCATCTTCCTTTTGCGGATAGCTTTTAGCAAGATTATCTGTTACAGCACGTGTTGAAAATCCTTGACCATGTAGGGCCACTCCAAGTTCATCTATAAACATACTTTTGCATTTTTTATCATCAAAAATATAAACATTATCAGGAAGTTTTATTTCTTTAGTAATGATACTTGCTGCATCATGATTCCCTTTAATCATATAAACAGGGATTTGATGCATTTTTAGCCTTGCCATTTCGTTTGCAAAAAAGAGACCTGTATTGTAATCCTTCCAATCCCCATCATATAAATCACCTGCAATAATGATGAAATGCACTTTTTCTTTAATAGCAAAATCAATCATATTTTTAAATGCATCTCTGGTAGCACTGCGCAACTTTTCGACTGGTGCTCCTTCATATCTTGATAAACCTTTTAATGGACTATCTAAATGGATATCAGCAGCATGGATAAATGTAAAGTTCACAAAGTCTCCCCCTTTCCTCATCCTCATAATCATAGAATAGCATAAAATGGTATACACTAGAGCCCTGAACCTAACACTCCCAAATATTCACAGCTATATACAACACCTACCAAAAAGAACAAATGTTCTTATTTTTATTATATAAAATCCATTTGTATTTGTCTCTACTATTTCTATGTAAAAATCAGGATATTCCTTGACGCCTTTGATATAGTTAATCGTAGATACATATATGATAAATAAAAGGAGAGGTAAATAAATGAATTCATATACGGAAACCAATAAATATCACATTCCAGCCGTTATCAGAACTTTCGCTTTATCATTAGCTATTTCTTTAATTGGCTTTATTGTAGGTAATTTTGTTCCTCCATCCTTGTTCTTGCCACTGATGATTATAGAATTCGGTATGCTTATTGCGGCGTTTTTTGTGAGAAGAAGGAAAATTCTCTCATATAGTTTCTTATATGCGTTTACTTTTATATCAGGCATCACCTTATATCCTGTAATCGCAAACTATTTAGTAACAATAGGACCGCAGCCCATTATCATGAGCTTGGCTGCTACAGTAGTTGTATTTGGCGGACTCTCTCTCTACGCCGCGACAACAAAGCGGGATTTAACATTTTTAAGCGGATTTCTGTTAGCCGCATTGCTCGCCATCCTGGTTATTGGGATTTTCAATATTTTTTCACCTTTATCTTCTACTGCCATGCTTGTCTATTCATTTATAGGTATACTCGTATTCAGCGGATACGTATTATATGATGTGAACCGTATGAAACAGTACGGAGTACCTGAAGATGAAATCCCATTGGCTGCACTCAATTTATATCTTGATTTTGTTAACCTGTTCCTTTTTATCCTTAGATTTATTGGTATTTTATCTTCGGATGATTAGGCAAAAAAGAACTGTGAATAACCTTCACAGTTCTTTTGTATATATATTCCAATCCATTTATGATAAGCATTTAAGAACACTTAATGTACATAATTTCTCATCCTGTGTGGCAAAGTAATTGCATAGAACTGCTTAGAGAGATGAGGGAATTAAATGAGTTCACAAACGGATACCGATAAAATTAGTTTTTGGTGTTTGGCCAGTATAGCAGCAGTGCCACTAATAATGACATTAGGTAATTCAATGCTTATCCCTGTTCTACCTATTTTAGAAAAGAGAGTTGGAATCTCCTCTTTCCAATCCAGTTTGATTATTACAAGCTATTCAATCGCCTCCATCCTTTTAATACCGATTGCAGGATATTTATCCGACCGTTTTGGGAGGAAAATGATCTTACTGCCTAGTTTAGTTTTAGCTTTTATCGGCGGGCTAGTATCAGGCTTTGCCTCTTGGAAAATGGAAAATCCATTTATGGTCATTATAATAGGACGGATCATTCAAGGAATAGGATCATCTGGTGCTTTTCCAATCATATTACCCTTAGTTGGCGATCTTTTTAAAGACGATGATAAAGCAAGCTCTGTTCTGGGAATTGTGGAAACATCCAATACCTTTGGAAAAGTTTTAAGTCCCGTACTTGGAGCTGCATTAGCCATTTCTCTATGGTTTCTTCCTTTCTTTGCTATCTCTTTTTTAAGTTTAGTCACATTTTTTATGATTCTTTTTTGTATAAAGTTGCCAAAGAAAACAGAAGAACCTCCTACACTAAAAGAATTTTTAAAGGATACCAAAAAAATATTTAAGAAGGATGGGTCATGGTTATACAGTGTATTCCTGACAGGGGCATTCGTCATGTTAATATTGTTTGCCATCCAGTTTTATTTATCTTCCATACTTGAATCCAAGTATGATATTCATCAAATTAAAAAGGGACTTGTGCTTGCTGTTCCCCTATTTTTCTTGTGTGTTGCTTCATTTATCACCGGAAAAAAAATAAAAGATAATATTAAATTAATGAAAATCCTAATTCTGGCTTCTATCATTGTTAGCGCGATTGCCATCACCTTTACAACTTATTTCGATAATATCTATATATTAATCGGAGTATTATCGATTTTTGGTGCCGGCCTTGGGACGATTTTACCGTCACTGGATGCAATTATTACTGAAAACATCGATAAAAAACAAAGAGGAACAATCACATCTTTTTACAGCTCGGCACGATTTTTTGGTGTAGCAGCAGGTCCTCCACTCATGTCTTATTTTATGAAGCATAATCAATCTTATCTTTTTTATAGCTTTGGTGCTATTTCATTGATTTTATTCTTTATTGTTCTCAAATTTATAAAGAGTGATGAAAAAGCAGCTACCTAAAAAACATGTCCCACGCCTATATAGGCAACTGGGACATGTTTTTTAATGTTATAATTATATCGGAAATTATCTTCATAAAGGAGTGATTTGCTTTGTCACAATCAGGATGTTTAAATGTGGAAGCCTTGATGCCAGCCAAAAAGAAGTTTCTATGACAGGAACCGGTCTGTCAAAAATGTTTGATATTCAAAATAATCAATTTCTCGTAGTTTAATGCAATCATTGTGGCTATTCGGAGTTTTATAATAAAAAGTCCTCTGCTAGCAGCAATGTTTTAGACATTTTCTTTAGAGGATGATCATCCCTCCCTTCTCCTCCGTCTTACTTATGGCAGTAATCCATACCTTCCTCAAAATTAGATAACTCAATCCTCCATTTATAAGATAAAAACTCAATTAATCCTCTTAGGATAAATTTCCTGTTTTTTATTCATTACACGTTAAAAACGGTTACCTTCTTTTGTACAGGGAATGAACATAATAAGGATTTCCAAAGCCTTAATTACCAGTCAAGGAGGAATTATATGCAAAATACCAAGATGAAAGCAATAGTAATAGAAGAGTATGGCGGACAGAATGCTTTAAAAGAAAAAGTAGTTGAAAAGCCGCCTCTATTAGATAATCAGGTCTTAATCGAAGTAAAAGCTGCATCCGTCAATCCAATTGATTGGAAATTAAGAGAAGGCCATCTTGCTGATCAATATGCATTCGAATTCCCTATTATATTAGGCTTGGACGTTGCAGGAATTGTTAAAGAGGTTGGTAAACACGTCGTTGATTTTACAAATGGAGACAGGGTATTTGCACGTCCCGATACAACTCGTTATGGAGCCTATGCTGAATACACAGCTGTTGATGAATTACTAATTGCGAAAATCCCTGATAATTTATCTTTTAAGGAGGCTGCATCCGTCCCATTGGCTGGAATGACGGCATATCAGTGTTTATTTGATGCATTGGAAATTATGGAAGGACAGAAAATTCTTATTCATGGTGGTGCAGGAGGTGTTGGTTCGTACGCAATCCAATTAGCTAAACTTAAAGGAGCCTATGTAGCCACCACAGCCAGCAAAAAAAACCATGGATTTTTAAGGGAATTAGGAGCCGATCTATGCATTGACTACCATACCGAAAATATAGAAGATAAATTGACAGAATACGATGCTGTTTTAGATACAATTGGGACATCCGTTCAAACTGCCAGCATGAAAATCCTACGTCGAGGCGGCAGATTGGTATCCATTGTAGATCCGCCAAACGAAGAATTAGCCAATCGCTACGGCATTACAGAAGAATTTGTATGGTTAAATCCAAATGGTAACCAGCTAAAAGAATTGGCTAAGCTTCTTGATGAGGGAAGATTGAAACCAGTAGTTGGTGAAACCTTCCCTTTAAATGAAAAAGGTGTTAAAAATGCACACGAATTAAGTGAATCCTCTCATGCGAGAGGAAAAATAATCTTAGTAGTTGATTAATATTTAGTTATTTCTTGGGAAATGATAAATAAAGCAGGCAGAGGAGTCACGTGTACGTACCTTTGCCTGTCTTTTTCATTGGCTCAATTGCATGTAAAAAGAGGCCGCTGTAAGTCATTAAATAACCTACGAACAGCCCCTTCCCTAATTTATGCTTGACCTAAAAGAGGTCATACCACTATTTTATAGTATCTAAACCCGTATTAGATTTAACCAAAATTTCATCGAACTTCGCTTCATCTTCCTTCTTACGAGATAATAATGTCCCTATAAATCCAGCCAGAAACCCTAGCGGAATGGATACCAGACCAGGTGTTGACAAAGGAAATAAAGGGTCACCAACCAGTATCGCCGCTCCAGCTTCCGGATTAAACACGTTAGGGCTGACTAAAACAAGTCCAACTGAAGTGATTAAACCTACTACCATTGCACTGATAGCACCAGTAGTGTTAAATTTCTTCCAGTAGATTGTATAAATAATTACAGGTAAATTTGCACTGGCAGCCACGGCAAAGGCTAATGATACAAGAAAGGCGACATTTAAATTTTGTGCTACTAAAGCCAAAAGAATCGATAAGACGGAAACACCAACAGATGCATATCTTGCCATCTTAACCTGCTCTTTTTCAGTTGCCTTTCCTTTTCTCAATATCTCATTATAAAAATCATGGGCAAACGCAGATGCCCCAGTTAATACAAGACCAGCAACAACGGCCAATATTGTCGCAAATGCAACTGCCGAGATAAAAGCAAACAATATATCCCCACCAATAGCCTTGGCTAGTAATGGTGCTGCCATATTCCCTGCTGCATTCGCGTTTACTATATCAGCATTACCCACAAAAGCTGCTGCTCCAAATCCAAGGAAAATGGTCATGACATAAAAAATCCCAATGATCCAGGTAGCATATACAACTGAGCTTCGCGCTGTTTTAGCATCCTTTACCGTAAAGAATCGTACAAGGATATGTGGCAAACCAGCGGTTCCAAGAACAAGTCCCATTGTTAGCGATAATGTATCTAGGCCATCAGTGTATTTTACCCCCGGATTCAGGAACGCCTCCTTTAATGGAGTAGCTGTACTCATCTGTTCAAACATACTTGCAATATTAAAATTAAATTTGGCAAAAACGATGAATGAAATGATAAAGGTCCCTGCCATCAGTAATACAGCTTTGACAATTTGAACCCAGCTAGTAGCATGCATGCCACCAAAAATAACGTATATGGTCATGAGAGCTCCAACAATTAAAACGGAGGTGGCATATTCTAAGCCCAGCAATAATTTAATCAGTGCTCCTGCCCCTACCAACTGAGCAATCATATAAAATATAGAAATAGACATCGTATTAAAAGCAGCTACACCACGTATTTTTTTTGCATCAAACCTTGCTGCCAGCATGTCTGCCAATGTATATTTTCCCAGATTTCTAAGTGGCTCAGCCACCAAATAAAGTACAACCAAGTAAGCGACCAAAAAACCTATACTATAAAAGAAGCCATCAAAACCTGTTAAAGCGACTGCACCGGCTATTCCCAAAAACGAAGCTGCAGACATATAATCACCCGCTATTGCTAAGCCATTTTGCCAACCGGTCAGACCACCTCCTGCTGTGTAAAACTCACTCGCATTGTTTGTTCTTTTAGAAGCCCAATAAGTAATGAGCAAAGTAACAAATACAATAGCGAGAAACATAAAAAAAGCCGTATAATTCATCTACTGTTTACCCCCTATTTTCAACACCTTATCACTTAAGCGGTCAAATCTGGTTGCTCTTTTAGAATAGATCATACATAACGTCCACGTCATAATAAACTGTGCAAATGCAAATACCCACGCCCAAGTGATATGTCCATAGAAAGAATTATTCAGCACCGATGAATAGGATGTCATTATGGGAAGTGCAAAATAAAAGATTAGGAAAAACAAGGTTAAGGGTATTATAAATTTTTTCTTTTCATTTAAAAGTTGTTGAAACTCTGGACTTTTTACAATAGCCGAATAATCCCTTTTCCCCTTTTGTTCCTCCTTGGATAACATTTTTTCTTCCATCTTAATCCCCTTTCTAATATTTAATTGAAACGCTTACAAAATATTCTAAATATTCTAAACACTATTAGTATACTTCATTCAGAGCCTTTGGTAAATCAATATTTAGGCTTATTTTTATACAAGTTAAAATGAGGTTTGAATATGGGAGACCGTTTATTGAAAAAGGATTTACATACAGCAATTCCAGTCAACTAAACACTACAAAAAAGAGTTATTTAAGTAAGGATGTTGCTAATAGCATATAAAAAAGAGATAGCTTTTTGCTATCTCAGTGGTTGAAAGAAGTATTTACCTTTTATCCAGATGATTCTTTAGAATTTTATAAATGAGAATACCAGCTAAAATCCCCACCAATGAAAAAATAATCCCTTTAAGGATGTCTTGTGGTTCATTTAAGTCTTGTTTAAATTCATATTCTTCTCTTCTATCTGCTTTCACATATTGACCATCGGATTCTTGTACGGCTAACGCTTCCTCTGTACTAACCTCTTTAATAGTAAAGTATTTAGTACCTTTCGGATAAGCATTAGAAAAATTACCCGATTGCGGTTCCATATCCGAATACTTTGTTACTTGTCCAATTTCATCCCCAATTTCGGTCACAGATTCTTCACTTACCTCATAGACATACCCGCCCCAAACCACAAACGGATATAACCATTTAGTTGCCATTGCTTTTGCTGGTAAAAATGAAGTAAGTAAAACAAATAAGACTGTAATCAAAAGCAGATATTGTTTTTTCAACTACATTCCCCCTTTTTCGGGATTATTACTCATTATTCAAGTTTCATTGATAGTCTTGTTGAAATAGCCTACCTCAATCTTTAGTAAAATATCATTATTTTTATAATACCACAAAATGGATATTCGTTTTTTATTTAAGAGCACAAAAAAAGAGACCTAAAATGGCCTCCTTTAAAATCAATTTATATAATCCGTAGGATTTATAGCATTGGCTTTACTTTGTGTCCAAGGTCCTTTATGAAGCTCAAAGTGTAAATGCTGACCCGTTGAACGTCCAGTATTCCCCATCAAACCGATTTGTTGACCCTTGCTGACAGTTTGTCCAGTACTTACTCTCATACTATTGTCTCTCATATGCGCATACACAGTTGTGTATTGTTGTCCATTAATATAGTGAGTGATAAATACTACATTACCATAACTGGAAGATTTGTAAGCTCTAGATACAACACCGCTTGCAGCTGCCACGATTGGAACAGTACCAGATGTTGCAATATCAACTCCGCCATGTGATTTTCCCCATCTTGGGCCATATCCAGAAGTATAATACCCTGCGGATGGTTTCATGAATATACCAGATGAGCTGCTTGGAGCAGGTGCACTGTATGTTGGTTCACTGGCTTTTTTTGGTGCACTAGATTTTTTAACAGATGAACTTTCTACAGATGCACTGGAGGAGGATTGTCTCTTTTTAGCTTCCTCTGCTCTTTGTGCTGCAAGTTCAGCCTGACGTTTTTTCTCTGCAGCCGCCTCTGCCACTTTTTGCCTTGCAACCTCAGCCTGACGTTCTTTTTCCTGCGCAATTGCTTTGCTTAAAGCTGTTTCTTGGCCAGCTAAAATAGAAGATTCTTCTTCCATGCTTAATTTATGCTCTTCCAAGTGTTTCTCTTCAAGTTTAAGCTTTTTCATAAGTTTATTTTTTTCTTGCTTCTGATTCTCTTGTTTTGCCTTCAAATTTGTTAATTCTTTTTTCATAGATTCCAAGCTTTGAAGCTTAGTTTCTACTTCTTGCTTTTTCTTCTCTAAATCCTTTTTATCTTTTTCTTGTTCAGCGATTAGATCATTATCAGCTTCCATTATTGTAGATACGGCATTCACCCGTTCAACAAAGTCGCCAAAACTGCTTGCTCCTACTACAACTTCCAGATAATTCATTTTACCGCCTGTAACCTGGTAGGATCTAGCACGTTCTTTTAATAATTCTGTTCTTGCTTCAATCTTCTCTTCAAGTACTACGATATCTTTTCTTAATTGTTCAATATCCTTTTTTGTGTCGCCAATTTTTGTATTTATTTTATCTATTTTTGAATTTGTTTCAGTAATCTCTGATTCCAGCTTTTTAAGTTGTGCTGTTAAATCAGTTTGCTGATCTACTACATGACCGATAGATTCGTTTGTTTGATTAATATCTTGATTTACTTTCTCTTTTTCGCCTCTAATTTGATTCTCTTTTTTCTCTAATTCTGATAAGGATGCAGCCGTAGCATATCCTCCTGATAATAATGACCCTGCACCAACTGCTAAAGCAATGTTAAACGCAATAAATGACTTCTTCAAGCAATGATCCCCTTTCAATGTCTCACATGTTAGTTTGTATCTTGCTTCTCTCTATATAAGTGACTATTAAAATAAGCGACTATTAAAAATTCATATATATATAATTGCCAATCAAACCAATGATTGGTACTGCCTTATTATATCAATCTGACAATTTTTTTCTACCATTCAAACATTACATTTATATTTCGCGGAATTTCGATCTTGTAATATATTTAATAAAGTCCATTTTTCTAGTAATTTCGACATACTTTTTGCTAATAAAACTACAATTCGCTATTAAAAATGAATCTTTTCACCCATAGAAATAAGCCTGGTCTTTCAAAAGGAAAACAAAAGTTTATATTTTCTGAATTATTGGATAATAATAAAAAGCCTGTTTCTTTACAGAAACGGCTTCTAAAACAGGCTTATCTATTCAAAATAAATCAGGAAGTCTCTTTTTTCCTGCGTGGGGCTCTTTTTCTGGCTGGCTTTGTTGCTGGTTTTGTTTGGTCAATAGATGCCTGGAGTGCTGCCATAAGATCAACAACATTTGATGCTGTTTTCTTTCCAGCTGTAGGTGTGACCGTATCGGATTGTTTTTTCTGCTCAATCAATTCAAGTAAAGCTGTCCGGTATTCATCATGATATTTAGATGGATCAAATGTGGTAGTCAACTGATCGATTAATAAAATAGCTGTATCCAATTCCTTCTGTACAATTTCTTCAACAGCGGGGATATTGGGTACATCTGCAGCTTTTCTTACCTCATCAGGAAAATGAATGGTCTCCATTAGTAAAGTATTTTCTAAGATTCTGACCACAGCGAGCGACTCCTTTGCACGGATCGTAATTTTCGCCAGCCCAACTTTTCCTGATTCCTCCAACGCCTTCCTCAACAGGGAATAAGCTTTTGTACCGCCCTCATTTGGTGACATATAATAACTCTTATCAAAATAAATAGGATCGATTTCATCTATTTTGACAAAATCGATAATTTCAACTGCCTTGTCCTCTTGCTCTTTCTTCAATTTTTCCAGTTCTTCATCATCGAGCACAACATATTTTCCTTTCACGTACTCATAGGCTTTAACAATATCCTCTTGGCTCACCTCTTCTCCGCAAACTGAACATACTTTCGAATATTTGATAGGCGCATGGCATTTATTATGTAAGGTGCGCAGGGATATATCTTTATTCTCCGTTGCCGCATGAAGCTTTATTGGTATACTGACAAGACCAAAACTAATGGTTCCCTTCCAAATTGTATGCATAAATACACCTTCCTTTTTTTGTATATTATATCCAAACTAATTAATTTTAAAATGATTATTCAAGGTGATGTTATGGTTTATGTTCTTTTTTAATGAAGTCTATGATTTTTTTCATTTGGTTCGATTGATCAACTGTAAAGTAATTTTCAAACGGATTCATTCCCTTTACTAATCTATCCTTAACAGTTTTCATTGAGTAATGCTCTGTCTGCAACCCGCTCTTTACTTCATCCCAAAACAATGGCGCTGCAACAGAGGGGAAGGCTGTTTCCCTCGGTGAATACGGACAGATAATCGTCTTGTCTTTGTCATGTTGAATATAGTCTATATAGAGACGATTTGCTCTATTTTTTTTCATCCGTTCTATTGTAAAATTGTCCGGAAAACGATTAATTAGATAGAGAGCAATGAATTCGGTAAATATACGTGTTTCCGCATAACTGATTGTAGCTCCCTTCAATGGAAGATGAATTTGAATCCCCTTTCTGCCTGATAACTTCACGAAAGCCGTTAACTGAAATTGATCGAGTATTTGTTTCATTTCCAGTGCAGCTTTTACAGCCAAGCGTAAATCGCCTAGTTCAGGTGGATCAAGATCAAACACGATTTCTGCCGGATTTTGTTTTTTAATATCATTAAAGGGAATATGAAATTCAATGGCTGCCTGATTCCCGAGCCATAAAAGAGTTTCGATATTATTACATACGGTATAGTAAATATCATGGTTCATATCCGTTTTTACAAAATCAGGTGCATAGTCAGGTGTTGCTTTTTGATAGAATCCCTGAGAATCGACACCTTCTGGATATCTTTTAACTGTTAAGTGCCTGTCCTTTAAAAAGGGCAGCATAAAGTCTGCGACAGTAAGAAGGTATTCCAAATACATTTCTTTGGTCACTGATTGCTCTGTCCAGATGATTTTCCCTGGATTCGTAATGGCTACCTGTTCATATTGGGACAGTACTAATTTCGTCCATGTACAGGCTGTCCAATTCTCAGTCACCGCCAGGCTTATATAGACCGGAGAATTTAATTTATAATTTGTTACTGCCTTGTATGCCACTTGAATGCAAATACCAGGAGGGACCTTATAAATTTGGTTTTGCTGTGCTTTCCCAGTTTGATGTAAAATACCTAAAATTGCCTCGCGCTCTTCATCAGTAAATGCTTCTTTTACTTCAGCAACCTCAATGATTTTTTCTTCATGAAGAACTGCCACTGTACAGACTTTATTTTCACTATCATATTTAGTTAAAAAACATAGACCTGTATATCTCATATCTCAAGCTCCAATAAACATTCCTTTGGATTACGGTCGACAAATGATTCTAATAAAGGCTGCCTTAATGTCATAGATTCTGTCCATTCCAGATAAGAGACCTTCACTGTATAAATGGGTTGTATCCAGTGATACTGCTTTGTATTTCCCACTTTTGAGGTGAAAGGATTTTCAGTTTGTAAGGCTTTTTCCATAAATTCTTTAATCACCTTCCACTCATCCAGCTTATAGCGTCCTTTTCCTGCACGACCAATATACTTGAGTCCTCCCGAGGAGTCATACAATCCCAGTACTAAGGATTGCAGTTCACTCCCCTTTGTCACATATCCCCCAACTATAGCAATGAGGTCTTTATAAAATTTCACCTTCTGCCACCGACCGTCTTTCCCATTCAAGCTATAGGGTTTACGCAAATCCTTTGCAACGATACCCTCTAATCCCTGCTCCTTGATGGCCTCGTATAATGCCTCTCCATTCGAAAAGCTTTCTACAACCTGTACATTCTCTGTTGGCGTAATTATAGATGACAATAATCTTTGACGTTCTGCAAGTTCGTCATCAATAACCCATTTTCCATCCAGGTAAAGAATATCAAAAATCATATAGATGACAGGTCGTTCCTTTATGGAAAGATGAATCAATTCTGATCGGTTCATCCGGTCCCGCTTCATTACCTCATGAAAAGATGGCTTTCCATCTTGCATAGCGATAATTTCGCCATCCAAAATTACAGAGGATGCAGAACAATAGCTGCCTAAATCCGTAAACTCCGGATATTGCTTTGTTCTATTATTTAAATTACGATTAACCAGCTCTACTTCATCATCTATTTTGTAAACTAACATCCGCACACCATCCCATTTAACCTGGAAGATCCATTCCTCCCCTATTGGTATAACTTCAGCGGAAATCGGCTCAAAGGGTTTTATAGGGTCCATATTTTCACCTTCCATCTAATAGTGCAACAGCATTCGACATTTCATATTTATAGTATGGGAATAAAAACAAAGAATATGTCAGCGAGTGAATGAATTCCGCCGGAATCGTTGTCATTATTTTATGAGGCAGTAGTATCATTAGAGGATTATAAAACCTCCAACGAACTAAGTAACTTGGCTTCAAAAATTTTGGAGGCATCTGAAGAGACAAAACATATGATCCATTACGGTGTTTAAAAGAAATCCTTGCTAAAGATACAAAAAAGATAGCCATTGCCTTGGCTACCTTTTGGGTGCTATCTATTAAATGATGATTACTATAATTACAGAATCTTTTATCAAATAACCGTATCTTATTTACTGGATGTAAATTAATCTACAATAAACTCACTTACAGTAATGATTCAGTTCCATCGACATATATTTCGGTACCGGAAACATGACTTGATTCGTCAGATGCAAGGAAGTATACCAAATTCGCTACCTGTTCAGCTGACCCCGGACCATCTGCCAATGGCTGCATTCCCTCAGGATATTCGATTGGTATTTCGATTTCCTTTAAACTTTCAGACTTAGTTGTGCTGTTATCGATATTTGTTTCAATTGCACCAGGACAAATAGCATTAACCCGAATTTTATATCTGGCCAACTCTAAGGCTGCCATCTTCATAAATCCAATTTGTCCGGCTTTTGAAGTACTATAGGCTGCCATACCAAAACCAGCGAACCGTCTATTTCCATTGATTGAGCTTGTGATTATCATGCTGCCACCTTGCTCTTTCATATAAGGAATGCAGTATTTAACAAACAAGAATGTGCTTCTAAGGTTCGTTTCAATTACTTCATTCCAATCCGAAATTTCAAATTCTTCAATAGAAGATAAGGTCCCGTTTATACCAGCGTTACTGAAAAGAATATCAAGCCTTTCCCACTTATTCATGACCTGTGAAATTCCTTCACGAATTTGGGCTTCATCACGGATATCAACCTGATAAACACAGGCTTCTCCTCCTGCATTTGTGATTTCTTCCTTTACTTTCTCTGCATTATCAAGATCTATGTCCATAATACAGACACGAATGCCATTGTCCGCAAACTTCTTAGCTGTGGCTGCGCCAATCCCAGAACCTCCACCAGTTACGATTGCAACTTTACCCTTTGATTTTTCAGATAACGCCATACGTTTCATCTCCCATGCACATTTCTATTTATCTACTTATTTATCCAATAAGTACAATATTGAAACGTATGCCTGAACAGTTTATACATATATTCATAGAACATTTCCTATATTCCACCAATTTTTAAAAAATTATTTCCAAACCCTCTTATAAACCGTACTACTAACAGATATAATTAACATATCAAGCATACGGTGCTGCCGAAAGGAGAAACAACAGGTTTATGTTTTCACTCAACCAATTTATAAAAAGCAGAGGGTTCGTCCGTTTTCTCACCATCTTATTTTTGATAGGGATTTTCTATGCCCTTAGAGGTATGATGAATTTAGTTCTATTCACTTTTATTTTTATTTTCTTAATGGGCGGTTTGGAGAGAATCATTTCATCGTCCCTATCAAAATTCAGCCCAATACGAGTTAAACCACAAATAATAATTTTCCTGCTCTACACAGTCATAATTTCCTCTTTGGTTATGATCGTATATAAATACATACCTATCATTACAATGCAAATAACCGACCTTGTAAAAGTAATTATTGATTTTTATAAACACCCGCCTGATAACACAGCAATCGATGTTGTGATCAGTGCAATGCAGAAATTTGTATCACCTTCTGAAATTGAGGAAAATGCAGTGGCACTGTACAGTTATGCTGCGAATATCGGTAAATTAAGCCTGCAGTTATTTTTAGCTCTGCTGCTAAGTTTATTCTTTCTTTTGGAAAAGGAAAAAATCAAACGATTTACCGGTTCATTCAAGAAAAGCAAACTGGGCGTTTTATTCACTGAATTAGAGTATTTAGGTAATATCTTTGTAAATTCATTTGGTAAAGTTATTGAAGTTCAATTTTTAATTGCATTTGTTAATGCTATATTATCGACTATTATTCTATATTTCTTAGGATTTCCACAGCTATTAGGGCTCGCATTTATGATTTTCCTATTGGGACTTATTCCTGTTGCGGGTGTTATTATTTCCTTAATTCCTCTTTGTACAATTGCCTATAATATTGGCGGAGGAGTGCATGTTTTATATATAGTTATCCTAATAGCAGCCATACATGCTTTGGAAAGTTATGTACTAAATCCTAAATTCATGTCGGCCAAAACTCATTTACCTACGTTTTTCACATTCCTGGTATTGGTGTTCGGTGAACATTTCCTTGGAATATGGGGCTTGATTTTAGGTATTCCTATTTTTATCTTCTTATTAAATATGCTTGATGTTCCAGATGCTGAAGTGACTGAACCTAAGAATATATAATGGATCGTAAAATAGGCATGAGTTTCGGAATCTTTCGAACTCATGCCTATTGTTATTCTTAAATATAATTCAACCGTACATCTTACAGAGCACGGCTGCAGTCCACCCTTTTATATTCGTTGTCTGTACAAGGTTGATAGCTCTTTCGTAAAACCATCAATATCAGAAAAATCATTTTCAAGTGATTGAGCCAGCTGCCCCTTTTCAATGAATAACACCCGGTCGGCAAGTTCTGCGGCAACATCCATCATATGAGTAGAGAAAATCGTAATCGTGCCTGCTTCTTTAAGCTTTTTAATCATTTCTATAAATTCATTAATCCAGTAAGGATCGAGCCCATTGGTCGGCTCGTCCATAATTAAAAGTCTTGGTTCAGCTAAAATCGATTGGCCGAATAACAACCTTTGTCTCATTCCTTTAGAAAGATTTTTTACGAGCTCTTTCCGCTTGTCGGTTAATCCCAAACGATCAATCACCTCTCTCACTCGTTCATTGGAAATCTCTCGGATAGCTGCATAAAAAGACATAAACTCTCCCACATTCATGTCGCCCTGAGCATAAAATTCATCAGGCATATAACCGATCAATGATACATATTCTTTATTTTGTGCAGTCATATTGACCCCATCCAACAGAACGGTTCCGGCTGAGGGGGAAGAGATACTGGCCAAAATATTCAGGATAGTACTTTTTCCAGCACCATTCCCTCCGCATAAAGAAACACATTGCCCTTCCTTCACTGCCAACGAAAATGGCTGCAACGCTGTATTGGTTTTATAGTGTTTTGAGATATCAGTCACTTCTAACCCTGTCATTGTGCTCTTCTCCTTTTTAAATACCAAATTGCAATAAAGCCTAACGCAGCAATAAATACAAACGCATATAAGAATAGTACACCCCATACAATTCCTTCATTAAATAGCGGAACCAATCCATCATAGGCTTGGCCGAAGATAGAACCGCCGTCCAATCTAATCACCAAGAAAAAGCGTAAGAATTCTGCTGGATTTATGATCATCGCAATTTTCATAAGCACTCCTATCATTGAATAAGGTAAAGCACCTAAAATAGCAATTAACGCAGTCGGCCATATCATAATAAGAAGAAACCAGACTGCAACAGATAGAGTAAGTGCCTGCCATTTCGTGCTTA
This sequence comes from Bacillus sp. FJAT-27986, assembly GCF_001685035.1. Taxonomy (NCBI): domain Bacteria; kingdom Bacillati; phylum Bacillota; class Bacilli; order Caryophanales; family Bacillaceae; genus Bacillus; species Bacillus sp. FJAT-27986. The sequence goes on from NZ_MAYV01000001.1 coordinate 533,544, forward strand.
CAAATGATCCTATAAAAAGGCCAAGTGTCAGGAAAAACAAGATTAACAGCATACTAAATAGAAAAAGCACAAGCATCCAAGTTAACGAAATATCAATCCCAGTCAGCAACCCAATTACCATACTCAACCAATACGCCAGTGAAAAACACACTGCCTGGGCAGTAAACTGGCCTCCAAGTTTACCAAAGAAGTAGGAGACGATATCTAATGGATACGTACATAATAATCTCCATTGGCCATTTTCCATTTCATTAGCTATTGAAAAAGAGCCAAAAATCAACATAAATAATGGCAATATATATAACATAATATTAACGACTGTTCCCGTAATATTTGTATATCCTGAGATTGCTCCATTTGTCCGCTCCAATGCCAATAAAAGAGAAATGACAACAATCCATAGAATGGCGATTGAATAATACGAACGGCCCCGTGATGTCATTCTCCATTCAGAGCTCCATATGTTCCACATTCTTCTTACCTCCCGTGACGACATCTAAATAAAAGGCAACCATGCCGGCTGCCTTGTTTTTTTCACCTGTTAACTATGGCTATGACTGTCCGTTTCCTTATGATTCATCTCTTTATGCTGTTTCCAATCATGTTTTTGTAAATCTTCATAGGATAATAAACTTCCCCCTGATTCTTCAGCAAATTCTTCAGCACTTGATTGGTCTTCAAAAGAAATTACATTGTATGACATTGGCGTCTTGATTTCTTCTCCATATACGAAATAGGATTTTTCAACTTCTATCCATTCTTTAGAATGATAATCACGTACAAAGGTCTTCTCAATTTCCTTATTCTCGTTTTCATCTGTCCAATTAAACATGCAACCGATATCATCAAAAACAAATGTTTTACCATCAGTTAAGATAATTTCTGTTGCATGCTGATTATCCGCAACCGACATATTACAGTTTGCGCATGTGTCAGTCTTCGAATTAATTTCCACTGGCTCAGTCGATTCATTACCGCAAGCAGACATAAGCATAACTGCAATTCCGATTAACGCAATTTTCCATAATGATTGTTTCATCGTTGTTTCCTCCCTTTTATGAATAGAAATAAACTGCCTATATACAATAATCCGCTGACTATCCATACTGGCAGATCAGCTTGATTGTTTTGATTGTTTGATTGGATAGGGTCCATTAAGGGACCTGAGTCCGTTAATAGCTCTTCATCGGTACTTTTCAGCATTTTTTGCAGAATTGTCATGCCCGGTGCCTGAAAAAAGAGTTGATACTCAGGAACTTCCTCTGTCAAAGCCAGAAAATAAGGATCGGCTCGGTAGATTAAATTACTTATACCATCTCCGTCTGAATCTATTTTCGCTGATGCGTCCCAGTAGTTCCCATCCAATTGATTCCCTTCACTTTCAATAGCCTGAGCGTCATTTACATTACCCAGAAAATCATTTTGATAGATTCGATTATTCTCTGATTCTTTAAACTGAATACCTACAAAATTTGATTGCAGCCTGTTATCCTTAACGGTATTCACATTGGCCTTTTCAATAAATATGCCAATCCGGTTATTGTGAATCTCATTTGTTTCAACCGTAACATTCCTAGAGTCATATAGTAACAAACCCTGAGAATTCACATTTTCATTATTTTCGGTGAATGTATTCTTACGTACCATTGCATCTTCAGCACCCATAATCATGGCGCCGGTAAAGTTATTGAATGATTCATTTTCTTCAATCAAACAGGAATTGGAATACATTAAATGCACCCCATAATGGGCATCCCAAATTTTATTATTTTTAAATGTATTATGGTGGCTGTATTCTACATAAAATCCATCCTGAACATTCCGTATTGAATTTTTACCGAACGTGTTGTAATTTGACTCCCACAGATTAATAGCATGGCCTTCAGATGTCCCTGTAAATGAACTTTCTAGCACACTTACATGATTCGCCTTATCCAGTTTAATACCAGTCCCAGCTGACTTGATTGTGAGATTGTTAAGTTTATGATAATTTCCAGCCAGCACAATTGCAGATTCCTCAATTGGTAGGCGTGTTGCCTCTATTTCAATATTTGATATTTGTACACCCTCACCAGAAATGTTTATAAAGGATCCCTCTCCTGTATAACTCAGCACTGTATTTTCTGTTCCTTTAATGGTCATTGGCTTATTAATGGAAACCGGATCTTCATAGGTACCGCTTTTAACAATCAATGTTCCTCCAATGGGCGTTTGGTCAATTTGCTGCTGCAGAGTTGATTCTGCGAAACTACTCGGTTCATATATAATCCATAACGCTACAAACACTAAAAAGATGCGTAACCTTTTCATCATTAACCCACCTTTTTCTATCAATCGTTTGCTCCACTTTAAGCAGTTGATGGTATGATCATATTCATTATAATTTATATAATTATTTTACTTGAAAAATAATTATATTTTCCAGCATAAAGGTATCAAGCCCATCATCATATTGTATTAGGAGCTATTTTATGGAGAATTTTATATGTTTCAGCATAGAAGTTTAATAGGTTAAATTTACAGGCAACTATTATTGCAGAAGATTATTCTTGTGCAGGGGAAGTAACCAGGGAGATATTAGAGGGATAGGAAGAGTTCTTGCGAAGCAATGACCGAATAGGGTAAGTAAACTAACCGAAAATCTTAATAGACATTTGAATGCCAGATATGAATGGATTGGAACATAAAATAAAAGCCCACTACCATCTGTCAACATTATTATCACCACTGTGTCCTAACGACATTGTATATTTAGGTGAAGCGTTTACAAACGTTAACCTAAATCTTTGAAACAAATGGATAAAGGAACTGAATGAACAGCCACACATAATTTCAATGTACAGTTCCATTATCATTTAGCAATGTTTCTTTAACCTCAACAGCCCTTTTATAATAAATAGATTTCGGCATATTCTTTATTAAATCACATGTTTTGTTAATTTGCTCCAGGGCTTCATCCTTGTGGCCCTGTTGATTTAAACAAAGAGCAATATAGATTCCTGCAGACTGTACCATTCCTACATCGATTGGATGCACCAACGCACCGGATAGATGACATTTAAGCAGATTTTCCAAAGCTCGATCAATTTCTCCCAGACCATATAGTGCTTTCCCATATTCCAGATAATAAAGTTCGTCTATCTTTTCCGGATTTATCGCAAATTCTTCTAGGTAGTGAATAGCTTTTTTGTAGTCTTTTGTTATTTCATTATGATAAACCGCATATAAAAGTGGAAACATCATCAATGCAATCTTATTTTCCGAAAAAATCGCATATTGACGAGATTTACTGATTAATCTAAGAAACTCCTTATCATCCTTCATCACAAGCGGATAATTGGAAGCAATCCTGTATATATCATCCATACGATAATAGACATTCGTCTCTTTGGACAATGCGATGGCTTCCTGCATTCTTGTATGGGATTCTTTATATTCTTCCAACGCTAATAAGACGATTCCTTCATCCAATAAAAGCTTTAATTGAAATACCGTATTTTCTTCAAGTCCATTACCAGAGTAGAATTTTCTAATTTCATTCAAAATGGATAAAGATTCATCCCAATTTCCATGAGACAAACGATACTGATGATAAATCCATAATGTTTCAGCACTGTCTAAGAATAAAGAATTCATCTTAAAATAGGAGGCTGCCAATTCGATATATTTCTTCATGTTTGGTTTATCTAAATAAAGGCCTGCTTCCGCATAAAGGCTGTATAACTTCGCCTCCATTACTCCCTGAGGCATATTTTCAGAAACCACATGGGATAATTTATCGTAAATAGCTGAATAATTCTCTTGTTTTTTATCATTCTTTATCTCATTTAATAAAGGTAGATAATCCTCTTTCTCATTCAGAAGATCACTAGGTTCACAACCAAGCTGTTGAGCAAGATATTCAAGTGTGCTCATCGATGGGGTTGCTTTACTGTTTTCAATTTGGCTCAGCATTCCTTTTGTCAATCGATTTCCAGCCAACTCGGATTGGGTCATCCCTAAAGCTTTCCGTAACGTTTTAATTTTATTGCCCAGCATGGTTATCCCCTCCTTATGGAAAGTATACGGTAAATAATTCTGATCCACAAATTAAAGTTTAATTATTTTAAACTTTTTGTTGACTTCCAAAAATTAGTATTTATATAATAAGTTTAATGACATTAAACTTTTAAACTAAAGGAGAAAAGCCCATGAGTGTACGTTATACCGAAGCAGAACAAGAGAGATTAAGCGCAAGGAATATTTTATTGTTTTTTATTGGAAAATTTATTTCATTATTTGGTGCAAGCATCTATTCATTCGCCATCGGATTATACATTTTAAAAATTACCGGTTCGGGTACAAGTTTTGCACTTGCTCTTGTGTTTGCCTCTGTTCCCAGAATTATTTTTGGACCAATTGCCGGAACCCTTGCAGATCGCTTTAACCGCAAAACAATCATTATATTGACGGAAATTCTTAGCGGAATACTCATGTTTTTTATGATTGCCTATTCTCACTTTTCGGGGCTCTCACTTGCATTGTTATATACATCAGAAGTACTGCTAGGGATTTTTTCTACTTTCTTTTCTGTGACTGCATCTTCAACCATTCCCTCAATGGCTGGGGATAAATCTATACAAAAGGCTGGCTCTTTAAATCAATCCGCATCATCGCTTGCCGGTATACTCGGTCCAATCATAGCTGGTATTTTATACGGGTTCTTAGCAATTGAGGAAATCATTCTGCTAACTGGAATCACCTTTATACTTGCCGGTATAATTGAATTATTTATTATTTTCAACCTGTACACTGAGAAAGCGGCACAACAGGAAAAGACGCAATTCATGAAGAGTTTGGCTGAAGGCTTCTCCTATTTAAAAGAAAACGATTTTTTATTCTCCCTGCTCAAAGTATCACTTTGGATTAACTTCTTCTTTGCGGGTATAAATGTTGCAATCCCCTACATCCTGAACACATCACTGAATTTTTCTTCTCAATCATACGGAATTGCTGCTTCGATGGTATCTGTTGGAGCACTTATCACATCATTGATCATTTCACAACGTCCTGAAATGAAAGATAAATTAAAGAAAATTAGATTGGGCTTAATTGGTTTAGCAATACTTGTCATTATGATTGGCTTGCCTCCTATGCTCCAAATGACTTCTGTGATTGCCAATGTCAGTTACTACATCATCGTCCTTGGAATGATAGGTTCCATCGTCATGGTTGTAAATATTCCTATTCATGTATTAATACAGCGTACAACCCCGAGCCACTATCTTGGTCGTATTTTCGGATTAGTTGAAACGATTGCATCTGCAATCTCACCGCTTGGGATGATTCTTTTCGGTGTCTTGCTTGACTACATACCAGCTTTTTATATACCTCTCATCACTGGATTTTCACTGCTCTTAATTAGCTTTCTTGCCATGTCAAAAGTAAAAGAACCAAAGGAATCTGAATTGGCAAGTTAATGATAAAGAAGTATCGCCCGGCTTGGGTTATATCCAGCCGGGCATTTTTATACTCCCCTAATTGTTTTTACTCGATTATAGGCGTATCTTGCAGATTCCTCTATAATGAATTGATTCTGATTGAATTTCTAGCTGGTTACTGTCTGTATCGACTTCGATTCGAGCCGAATCGGGCTAGATTCCGGCTGATTCACTGCTTTAATACAGCCGATTCCTCTTCGAATCCAGCCAATCTGAGCTTGAATCCGGCCGATCGCCCCTTGAATCCAGCCAAGCTCTAAATCAAGCATGACACAAACCGTCTCAGCAATTCAAAAAAGCCCCTTTATGCGATAATCTAAACTATCGCATAAAGGGAGCTCCAACTCTCATTTACTATTATTTTTCTTTAGGAAATGCCTTAGAATACAAATTATATCCGCCATCAAGGTTCTTAACTTTAATGCCGTTTCCTTCAAGTATTCTGGTAGCTAAGTAACCCCTCATACCTACCTGGCATGTAAGATATAAATCTTTATCAGTCGGTATCTCTGATAATCGCTCTCTCAGTTCATCAACAGGAATATTGACCGAGCCGGCAATTGCTCCTTTAGCAACCTCAGCAGGTGAGCGGACATCAATTAAATAACCTCCGTTTTCCACAATCTCATCAATTTCATGCCATTGCACTGTGCTGACCATTCCCTCAATAATATTGGTTGCTGCGTAACCAGCCATATTTACAGGATCTTTAGCTGAGGAATATGGAGGAGCATAGGCAATCTCGATATCCGGAAGATCCAATACAGTTAAGCCACCTTTGATAGCTGTCGCGATAACATCAATACGTTTATCTACCCCATCCTTTCCAACTGCCTGCGCTCCGTATATTTTCCCCGTTTCCTTATCGAAGATCAGTTTCAAATGCAATTGGGAAGCACCTGGATAATAGCCAGCATGGCTGCTTGGTGCAACATGAACAACCTCATATGGTATACCTAAACGCTTCAGCATCTTTTCATTGCTTCCTGTTGAAGCAACGGTCAATTCAAACACCTTGGCTATGGAAGTGCCCAATGTACCGTTATAAACACTTTCTTTCCCGTGAATATGATCCGCTACTAAACGCCCTTGACGATTGGCAGGCCAAGCGAGCGGCACATAAGTATCCGTTCCGTTAATATAATCCTTTACTTCAATGACATCACCGACCGCATAAATAGATGGGTCTGATGTTTGCAGATGCTCATTGACTTTTATCGCATTCCGAACCCCAAGCTCGAGGCCGGCATCTTTCGCAATGGTACTTTCAGGTTGAACACCAATCGCTAAAAGTATCATATCCGTTTCTACTTCTTTGCCGCTTTTCAAGCGAATGATACGACCATTCTTTTCAAAAGATGATACACCATCCTCAAGTATTAAATGAACTCCATTGTCCCGCAAATGTGTGTGGACCATTTGAGCCATCTCCAAATCAATTGGCGCCATCACCTGATTTCCCATCTCAATAACTGTTACATCTATGCCGCGCTCCCGTAAATTTTCAGCCATTTCAATCCCAATAAACCCGCCGCCAATGATAACAGCCTTCTCAGGTTTATCCTGATCTACCTTTTCTTTGATACGGTCCGTATCAGGAACATTCCGAAGCGTATAAACAGATTTAGCCTCATCGATTCCCGGAATGGCTGGCCTAACCGGTTTTGAACCCGGAGATAGGATTAGCACATCGTAGGATTCCTCATATTCCTCGCCTGTCATTGCTTTTCTGGCTATGACAGTCTTCTGCTCCCGATTGATTTTGATAATTTCTGTCCAATTACGTATATCTAAATTATAGCGTTGCCCCATTCCTTCAACTGTTTGAACAAGAAGTTTATTACGGTTTTGGATAACTTCTCCTATATAATATGGAAGACCACAATTCGCAAATGAAATATATTCACCTTTTTCAAACATGATGATTTCATCTTTTTCGCTTAGACGGCGCAGTCTTGCCGCAGCAGATGCTCCGCCTGCCACACCGCCAACAATTAAAATCTTCATTTTAATAGACCTCCATTAGTTCATCGATTAGTCTAATCGTAATATACCCTATTGGGTATGTCAATTTATCAAACTCACATGATTACACTCTATCATTGCTCCCGATAACAGTTTTCATAACACCGTTTTACTTTTAAATAATACCAAAAAAAGCAAACCCACTTTTAACAATGGGTTTGCTTCTTATTACAGTTAAAAAGATTTTTTCAAATAATAGTTCTCGTGTTGTTTAACTTCCTCCATATTTTTAGGCAGTAAACGATAGAATAGGATTCCGCTTGCCAGAAGGATAACACCGAAAATAAATGTTTTTAAATCAGCCGTTCCTTTGATGATCACCCAAATGGAATATGCCGTCGCCAATATGGCTATGGTACCATCAATAATTCGTGAACGCATTTCATCAGATTTATATGTCTCGCCAGTCCAAACTAATTTCAGTTGGAATGAGGAGGAAATTAAATATGGCACTAAATAAGAAAGTGTCGCGATATAAATAATAAAGTCAAATGCATGAGCAATTGAATTTGAAATAGTTGAGAAAATAAATAATTGACCTAAACCATTTGAAACAATCATAGAGAAATTAGGAATCCCACGCTTATTGACCTGTAAAAACTTAGGGATAAATAAACCTTGTTTTGCTGCCTGATACGGGATTTCAGCGCTTAACAAGATCCAGCCAATTGTTGAACCAAATAAACTGATCAATCCAATGACCGCCAATGCTTTCCCACCAACAGGTCCCAGCACCGTTTCAATTGCATCGATTAATGGTTTTTCTGAATGGATAAGTGCATCCTGTGTTAATAATCCCATAACAAGTGTACTGATTCCCATATAGATAGCCAGGGCAATCAATAGCCCTAAAATGGTCGCTCTCTTTACATCTGCCTTTCTCTTCGCCCTTGATGCGAATACAACAGCAGATTCAACCCCTACAAAAGCCCATAAGGTTGAGACGGCAGCAAAATTTACCTGGCTGAGTAATCCCCGACTCTCACCATCAATTATACGAGTTTCCGCAAACGGTACAATATTAGATTGTTCAAAGGCAAATAGCCCAATTACAATGAATAATCCAAATCCAAGTACTTTTGCCGCAGTCGCCACAAAGTTTAATTTACCAGCATTCTCTATGCCTCGCATAATAAAGAAATGAACGCCCCAGAGCATGATTGTGCAGACAAGGAATGTTAAAGCATTGCCAACTTTTAGACTAAAATTCCCTATACTGAACAATTCAGCCGTACTAGTCAAACTTGGGAAGAAGGTAGATAAATACCCTGCAAACGTAGTGATGATGGCAATATTACCTGCAAAATTACCAATCCAGTATCCCCATGTAGACATAAACCCGGATAATCTTGAGGCTAAAGAATTTTCCTTGAACAATTCCTTAGCATAAATCTGAGGGCCACCTGTTAAATGTGGCTTACGAACAGCCAGATTCCCAAAAACCAGCGCAATAGTTAGTACTCCCAATCCTGTTAATCCCCATGCCATAATTACTCCGGCAGGACTAGCTACTTCTGCCAGCGTACGCGGCAACATAAAAATACCAGACCCAACCATATTGCCGACTACAAATGCCGTTAAAATCCAAAAACCCAGTTCCTTCTTATTGTGCACGATAATTCCCCTTCCAAAGCTGTCATGTTACTCTCTATTTTTGAATTATCCATTTCTGTGTAAATAAGCTAAATAAAAAACACACCTTATTGTTAAGGTGTGCAACATTTTATGATTAGCCACACCAGACAATAAATGGATAGTTCTCCATGGAATATATACATATCGCGATGTATATATTCCATGACAGTCCTGCACCTATTCGGATACAGTCCCAGCTGCTCTCTTCGGAAAAAAAGAACGCTTCGGCAGATTTTCCTTTCAACTAAAGTCAGCAAGCTTTCCGGCTCTCTTTTTAGTTTACTAATAAAATCTGCGACCTCTACCTCATCTTTTAGTCCGATGAGGATTTGTATTAAATTAAATTATTCCTGTATAAAGGATACAGTGAAAACGCGAATGCTGTCAATATTATTCGACAATGTTATTTTCAAATCAACTTATTTATGATTAATCCATTTGTTTTGGAAAGCTGCTATACTGCTATATTCAGTCTCCAATTTTCTGTATATATTGATGTAAATTGGCAGTAATTCCTCGTATCTTTCTACATTTGCTTTAACCGGCGTATGGACATGTGTAGTTCCCACATAATTTGATACAACGGATAGGTCTTCAATTTCACCGAGTGCATATCTGCCGAGTACAACTGCTCCTAAACAAGAGCTTTCAAAGCTTTCTGGCACATCTACTTCCTGATTAAAAATATCCGCAAGCATTTGCCTCCATAACTCTGAGCGCGCAAATCCCCCCGTTGCCCTGATTTTACTTGGCACACCTATCAATTCCTGCAAAGCTAATAAGACTGTATAGAGATTAAAAATGACTCCTTCAAGCACCGCTCTGACCATATGTTCCTTTTTATGATGAAGTCCCAAGCCAAAGAACGATCCTCTGGCATCAGGGTTCCAAATGGGCGCTCTCTCTCCAGCTAAATATGGGTGGAATAGTAGTCCATCTGCCCCCGGCGCTACTTTTGATGCTATCTTGGTGAGTACTTCATATGAGTCAATTCCGAGGCGTTTAGCTGTTTCTACTTCCGCTGAAGCCAGCTCATCTCTTAGCCATCTAAAAGTCATACCTCCATTATTAACTGGTCCGCCAATCACCCAATGCTTATCCGTCAATGCATAACAAAAAATTCGGCCCTTTTCATCCGTAATCGGCCTATCTGTTACCGTACGAATGGCTCCGCTCGTTCCAATCGTGACTGCTACAATCCCTGGATCAATCGCATTGACACCCAGATTGGAGAGAACGCCATCACTGGCTCCTATTACAAATGGAGTATCCGGCAACAGCCCCATATCCGCAGCATAGGCGGAGTCCATGCCAGATAAATAATATGTAGTTGGTACTGGTTTAGACAAATGGGTCTCTGTAATACCCGCGATTGCCAATGCCTCAGAATCCCATTCTAAATTTTTAAGATGAAACATTCCTGTTGCTGAAGCAACCGAATAATCAATCACATATTGCCCAAATAATTTATAAAAAACATATTCTTTAATGGAAATGAATTTATATGTCCTACCCGCTAATTCGGGATAATCATTCATCAACCAGGTGATTTTTGTAAGAGGAGACATTGGATGGATTGGCGTTCCAGTTCTCCGATAAATTTCTTGTCCATTCCTCTCATTTTTAATATAGTCGGACCACTTCTTTGAACGGCTGTCAGCCCATGTAATGCATTGAGTTAATGGATTTCCATTTTCCTCAACCGCAATTACGCTGTGCATAGCCGAGCTAAAGGATACTAACGACAGTTCATCAGGATTTATTTGGCTTTGGACCATTACTCCTCTTATTGCATTAAGTACAGCATGAAAGATCTCATCAGGCTTCTGCTCTGCTGTAAGTGGAGTCGGGCTATATAATGGGTACTCTACATGATAGCTGCTGAGCACAGATGCGTCTCCCGAAAATAATACAGCCTTTGTACTCGTGGTTCCTATATCAACTCCTATATAAAACATCTATCTTCCCTCACTTCCCTAAAAGCTCAATACTAGATTCTTACCTTTATTCATATTTTTATAAACAACTTAACACAATTTGACGCCTATTGATTATTTTTTTCACGACTGGCAAATACTTTCTATTAAATAAAAACGGACATCAGGAGGCCTCATCCATATTGAAGAATAAAACAATTGCCATTCTTGCTCCATTCTTTTTATTTATATTTTTATTTATTTACACGCAGACACAAAAAGAGCCTATTACAGAGGAATCTATACCTGTTTTGACTCAACCAGGAATTAAGGAAGGTCAATCTGCACCTGATTTCGAATTAAAAACTCCGGACGGAAAAACCATAAAATTATCTGATTATCGCGGTCAAAAAGTTTTATTAAACTTTTGGGCAAGCTGGTGCCCTCCCTGCAAATTAGAGATACCAGATCTCAATGAATTTTATAGTGAACATAAAATGGGGAAGATCACTGTATTAAGCGTGAATATGACCTATTCAGAAAAAAACAAGCAAGCCGTTCAAACCTTCCAAGATATGTATAATATCAAGTATCCTGTATTACTGGACCAAACGGGTACTATTGCTAAATTATATAAAATTATAACGATCCCAACCAGTTATTTCATTGACTCTAACGGCATCATTCAAAAGCGAATGATCGGACCCTTGCAAAAAGAAACGATAAAAAATCTGATGGACTCAATAGATTAGCGTCCAAAACATCTCCGGAAAAATATAACAAAAAAAGACAAAATTATACTTAATTTTATACCTAAACCATAGTAAAATAAAATCTATGAAAAAGATCAATTACGAATCAAGGGGTGTTGTTTCACGAATGAAAGCATACAATATTTTAATTACATTGATGCTTATGTTGATCAGCGTGTTGTCTATTAAAAATTTATATACTGGCCATTGGGACTTGCAATACTCCCTATTAAACGGTGGAATGGCTATTATTGTTTTAGGTATCTTTACGGCTTATACACAATCTTTAAAAGAACAATCTAATTAAATAACAGCTGGTTTGGAAAAATCCAAACCAGCTTTTTTGTATCATTCTTGATTTCTTGCAATCGCTTGAACACAAACGGGTTTCGAAAGAGAAATCGTATTCCCTGTAAAGGTTGGAATACCTTCTTTATTAATTTCAAATAAAACTAATGAATCACTTTGCTCATTTGCTGCAATGAGTACTTTTTCTTCGTCTATTAACTCGAAATTTCTCGGTCCCTTTCCTTCCGTATGTGTAAATGCGATAATTTCCGGTATACCTGATTCTGCCACTTTGTACGTTGCAATACTGTCATGCCCTCTATTTGAGGCATATAAGAATTGGCCATCCTCTGAAATATGCAAATCGGCTGCTGTATTTTCCTCTTTGTAATCATCCGGCAATGTAGTAACCACCCCTAGAAGAGAATCCGGTATATGTTGGTCATTTAATTCAAATACTGCGATTGTATTGCTTAATTCCTGGATGACATACATGATTGGCAATGTAGGGTGAAAGGCAAAATGTCTTGGACCCGATCCAGGAATAGTAGACATTTTAGCCAAATTGGCAAAATCCTTATCATCGTATACATAAATTTTATCAGTACCTAAATCTGCTGCAACTACAACGGAGGAATTCGGTACCGGTACGATTGAGTGAGCATGCGGTGCATCCTGTCTGTCTGCCCAAACCCCTGATCCAACATGTTCATTTGTTGTCGTATGTTCTCCAAGTGTTCCGTCCTCTTGTAGTTCTATCCTAGTTACCGTGCCACCATAATTACTAATGTATAAACAAGATTCATTTTCACTAAGACTGACATAGCAAGGTGCCATCCCATTCGTAGATTTGCGATTTAACTCTCTAATCTGTTCGGATTGCCGATTGATTGCATAAGAGACAACCATCCCATACTCAACTTCACTTACCGCGTATAAATGGGTCTGAGCTTTATTTATAACAAGAAAGGAAGGATTTTCAATACCCGTATATTTCTCAACTAAGTCAAGTTTTTTTTCTTTCACGTTCAATTTGAATAGATGAATACCCGTACTTGTTTTTTCTGCATAAGATCCGGTATAAATCATCCATTCATTTTTCTTATTTCCTTGAATTTCATTCATCTTGACTGCCCCCATCCCGTGTTAAATAAACTAATAGTTTCTGTTTCATTTCTATTCCCCTTTTTAAAGATATTGAATCTTAAAAAAACCCCACAACCTATATTTCAAGGAAGTGGGGTCATTTATCCGTATTTATATTAATTCGTAACCAGCTCGGATTGTGGATACGCAGCATCATGCAATTCAGTTTCAAGCTCTTTAGTATACATTTCTGTTTGCTGTTCAGTCCAATGCAGTACTTTTTTCATATACGAAATCACTTGATCTTTGTATTCATGAACATGCTTAATATCAAATAGGACCATGCCAGTTCTACGATTAAAGAAATCAAGCGGTGTATAAGCCAATTCATATTCAATTGCATAGCCCAATTTAGCCAATACTGGTAATGGCAGCCCTATTTCGCTCGCTTTTTCTTTGTTTTTTCGGGCTATTTCAAACAGAAGCGGAGCATTGGATCCATATGTTGAAATAATCTCTCTTGCTTCTGTATCTGATAACCCGGTTCCGATTGCTTTTTCTTTAGTTTTGCTTATATATGAACTAAATTTCGTTGAGCCTCCAACACGGCCGCCGGATATCGGCATTTTTTCAGTATAGCAGCTACCGAAATGTTTATATCCTTCATCTCTGAATTGTTTAGCTACTAAATCCAAAACGGTTTCAGCCATTTTACGATATCCTGTCAATTTTCCGCCTGCAATCGTAATTAACCCAGAATCAGATACCCATGTTTCATCTTTCCTGGATATCTCAGAAGCACCTTTCCCCTCCTGGCTGATTAATGGGCGCACTCCAGCCCAACTGGATTCCACATCCTCTTTAGTAACGTTTACTGAAGGGAACATATAGTTAATAGCATCCAATATATAATCTCTGTCTTGATCAGTCATTTTTGGATTGATTGGATCTTGACCATAGAATGTATCTGTTGTCCCAACATAGGCTTTCCCTTCACGCGGAATCGCGAATACCATTCTTCCATCAGGGGTATCAAAATAAACCGCTTGTTTCAAAGGGAAACGGGATTGGTCAATCACTATGTGTGCACCTTTAGTAAGCTGAAGCACTTTACCTTTTTTAGAATTGTCTTTTTCACGTATAAAGTCTACCCATGGACCCGTTGCATTTATAATCTTCCTAGCTTTAATTTGGAAGGAATCCTCATCCAATATATCCTTAACATTTACACCTACTATTTTTCCATTTTCATAGATTAAATCCTCGACCTTGGCATAATTCAGTAAGCTTGCTCCTTGTTCAAACGCTTCTTTCATGACTTCCATCGTCAGGCGGGCATCATCGGTTCTGTATTCAACATAGTAGCCCCCACCCTTTAAGCCATCTTTTCTAACCAATGGAGCTTTTTCAATTGTTTCATCTACTGTAAGCATAGTGCGGCGTTCTTCCTTTTTCACTCCAGCAAGAAAATCATACATCTGTAAGCCAATGGAAGTAGTAAATTTACCAAATGTACCGCCTTCATGGAAGGGTAATAACATCCATTCAGGTGTTGTAACATGAGGACCATTTTCGTAAACAATAGCCCTTTCTTTCCCAACCTCTGCAACTACTCCTACTTGCAATTGCTTTAGATAGCGCAATCCACCGTGAACCAGCTTGGTTGAACGGCTTGATGTACCGGCTGCAAAATCCTGCATTTCAACTAGGCCCACCTTCATCCCTCTTGTAGCTGCATCTAAAGCAATCCCTGCTCCGGTAATTCCTCCACCAATGACAAGCACATCGAAATGTGTGTTTTGTAATTTATTTTTATATTCATGTCTATTTAAACTATTTAAACCCATCCTCTTGTTCCTCCTCTGTTGATAAGTGCTATTGAGATAATAAAAAGAGACCACAAAATACATTACCCTTATTTAAAGGAATGTACTCGCGGTCTCTTAAAATCTCTAACCTTATATTAACTTATTTTCATTATATCATTTTTTGAGAAAAACTCATACAAAATTGAATTATCATTTAAAGGTTCTGGTACTTGCAACCGCTCTTTCCCAACCATCAACCAATTCATTACGTTTCTCTTGTTCCATAGTCGGTTCATATGATTTATCAATGATCCATTGCGCAGCAATTTCATCCTGGCTTTCCCAGAATCCAACAGCCAGCCCAGCTAAATAAGCAGCTCCAAGGGCAGTCGTTTCATTAATTTTTGGTATTTCAACCGGCACGTTTAAGATATCACTCTGGAATTCCATTAAGAATGAATTCTTAACGGCCCCGCCATCGGCACGCAATGTTTTCAATTCAATTCCGGATTCCTCTTCCATTGCATCAATAACAGCTTTTGTTTGGTAAGCTAAAGATTCAACTGTTGCTCTGATAAAGTGATCCTTTGTAGTCCCTCTTGTCAGACCGAAGACCGCTCCTCTTGCATCACTATCCCAATATGGAGTACCAAGACCTACGAAGGCTGGAACGACATATACTCCATCTGTAGAGTCAACTGCCCGGCAATATGTCTCGCTATCAGCAGCATCCTTAAGCATCCTTAATCCATCTCGGAGCCATTGAACAGCAGAACCCGCTACAAAGATACTACCTTCCAATGCATATTCAACTTTACCATTTAATCCCCAAGCTAAAGTTGTCAATAATCCTTTTTCCGATTTAACCGGTTTTTCACCTGTATTCATGAGCATAAAGCAGCCTGTTCCATATGTGTTTTTTGCCATTCCTTTTTCAAAGCATGCCTGACCAAACAATGCTGCCTGTTGGTCACCAGCAATACCGGCAATTGGTATACTCTTACCAAAGAAGTGATAATCAATGGTTCGTGCATATACTTCAGACGACGGACGCACTTCTGGAAGCATGGATTTCGGAACATCTAATATCTCCAGCAATTCATCATCCCATTGCAGGTCATAAATATTGTACATCATTGTTCTTGAAGCATTGGAATAATCAGTTACGTGAGCTTTACCGCCGGATAGCTTCCAGATTAGCCATGTATCAATTGTCCCGAATAACAATTTTCCTTCATTGGCTAAATCACGCGCACCTTCTACATTATCGAGGATCCACTTAACTTTTGTCCCAGAAAAATAGGCATCTATTAATAAACCAGTTTTGGAATGAAAAAGATCATTGTGGCCAGCATTTTTCAATTCCTCGCATATATCTCTTGTCTGGCGGGATTGCCAAACTATCGCATTATAAATAGGTTGACCTGTTTCTTTATTCCAAACCACCGCTGTTTCACGCTGATTTGTAATTCCGATTCCTTCTATATCTGTTGCCTCAATACCTGATTCTGAAAGACAGCCCGCAATAACAGCAAGCACTGAACCCCAAATTTCATTTGCATTATGCTCCACCCAGCCCGGCTTTGGAAAGTACTGTGTAAATTCCTTTTGAGCACTATGTACAATTTCCCCTTTTTTATTGAATAAAATAGCTCTGGAACTAGTAGTCCCCTGATCAATTGATAAAATATATTTCTCCAATTTTTTCATCTCCCATCTACTAATTTTTATATTATAATCGATTTCTCTAAAGTTAGTAACTTATAACCTTGCTTTTGCTGGATCATTAGCTTGTCGTAGTGCTTGTTCTGAATCTTTATTAGTCATAAAATAAGCGATTACCAAGATAACTACAGTGCCAGCTAATACTGCCCAGAAAGCGCCTGTCAACGTATTATTGAAGACCGCTTTATGGAACAAAGCCCCCAAGGAGCCGCCGAGAATAGGACCTACAACCGGAATCCAAGCATATCCCCAATTAGATGGGCCTTTCCCCGCTATCGGAAGAATCGCATGTGCAATACGCGGACCTAAGTCACGTGCCGGATTGATGGCGTAACCAGTTGTTCCCCCAAGAGCCATACCGATTCCTACGATTAAAAGACCGACTGCGAATGGATTTAGGCCTTCCGTAAAATCATTTGCTCCAATAAATTGCAGACCAAGCAATAAAATAAATGTTCCTATAATTTCACTAAGTAAATTTGAAAATGTATGAGGAATAGCCGGACCAGTTGCGAAAACCCCTAATTTTGTCCCTGGATCTTCAGTCGCCTTCCAATGTGGTAAGTATTGTAAATAAATAAGAGTTGCCCCAATCATTGCTCCAATCATTTGCGCCAAAATATATCCAGGTACATCTGCCCAAGCAAAATCTCCGCTAAACGCAAGACCAAATGTAACAGCAGGATTTAAATGAGCACCGCTAATGCCGCCGACTGCAAATACGCCTAATGTAACACCAAGCCCCCAAGCTATAGTGATAACAATCCACCCAGCATCCTTTGCATAAGATTTAGTTAAGTTGGCTCCAGCACACACTCCTGCTCCAAAAACAATCAAGATCATCGTGCCTACTAATTCACCCCAAAATGGTGTCATTCCTTCCATCTCCCTATCATATAATTTCAAAAAAAAATGAAGAAACAAGCACTAAAGTATTCCTACTTATTAAGGAATACTGCCACCTGTGTCTCCATGTCTTTCCACATACTTATTAACTTAAACACAGTGTAAAACTTTTTGTAAACGCTGTCAAATAAAAAGAAATAAATAGGGAATTCGACTCATTCCCCTGCAAAATACTGCCAAAGTTCTCGTTTAGACGAGGTTATCGAGACAGCACCAGCTTCAAGTGCTTCTTTCGCTTCCTCAACTGTTCGGATTAAACCACCCGCAAAGATCGGCAGCTGAATTTCCCCTGCAACTTCTTTAATCATATTAGGAAGTGCGCCCGGTAGTACTTCAATATAATCAGGCTGTGATTTTTTGACCATCTTATAGCTGCGTTCGAGCGCATGGCTATCAATCATAAAGATTCGCTGCACAGCTATTGCCTGATGTTTTTTTGCTTCTTGGATAACCGCTGATTTTGTGGATATGACACCAAATGGTTTAAACTCCTGACATAAATATTGAGTACCATATTCATCATTTTTTAATCCATTGATTAAATCCACGTGAAAAAACAGTTGTTTATCTGCCATTTTGGCCATTTGAGTAATATGTTTGATTTGCCCAAGATGAGTCTCTAAAATAACACCTGTTTTAAATCCTGATTGTAAAAACTTTTCAAAGTCCTTCATAGTTGAAGCTGCCGGTAATATTTTCTGATTCAATCTAATCTCTCCCATTCGGACCCCTTATTCATAAGTAAAAATCCCTTTCAATATAGAATACAATTAATCTATGCATTCTTCTACTAAAAGGGATTTATATAATTATATTTACCTTACTATTTCTGCATCTCCTGCTGATTCATTTTTTTTGAAAAAGGATAATCCAACGGACAGTCCAGCAAACAGGAGCAGGAACACAACTAGTATCGTTGCATTCGCAAACATCATACCGATGTCATCCAATGATACTAATGCTCGGAAGCCTGCAATCGAATAAGTCATCGGCAAGAAATTGCTTAGAGTACGTAAATATTCAGGCAGCATATCAATTGGCAATGCAGATCCGGTAGTAGATAGCTGCATAATCAGAAGTGCCACGCCTATAAACAAACCAATGTTGCCGGCAAGCATAGTCAGGAAGAACACAATGGACATAAATGAGATACTCGCCAATACAGCAAACAAGATAAGCAACAGGCTATTCGCAAATCCTGAATTAACAAAGAATATGGTAAAGCCAGAAAGAAGGATGGCCTGACCAGCTACCAATAAAGCAAGCAAACCAAATCTTTTTGAATACCATGCGAAGCCTGAACTAGCTTCATCCATTGGTTTTCTAACCCCAACGACTAACATCATTAATAAAACACCGACAAATAATGCTAACGATAATACATATGGTGCATTTGCGTAACGATAATATGGATAACTATTAATTTTCGAATCTATCAGCTCAACCGGAGAGGAGAACATACTAATCGTTTCATCGGTAGCATTTATACCTGCCGTTTTTTCAGCTCCGTCACCTAAACCGCTGGATAATTCAAGCGTACCGTCTTTAATTTGACCGACACCTTTATCAATTTCAGTAACTCCATCCTTCATTGTACCCCAGCCAGTATTAACCGTTGCATTACCATCAGCTACTTGCTTAGAACCGTCAAATAGCTGCTTAGATCCATCAACAGCTGTTTTCCAGCCTGCATTCACTGTGGCATTACCACCAGCCACTTCAGCAGCACCATTCTTCAACGTATTCAATGATGTTGATAACGTCCCCCATGCACTATTCACAGTCGCTGTACCTGCAGCCACTTGTTTGGAACCATCATAAAGCTGTTTAGAACCTGCTACTGCGGTTTTCCAGCCATCGTTTACCGTAGCATTACCGTCTGCCACTTGCGCAGCACCTTTATTTAGCGTGTCTAAAGATGTTGTTAACGTACCCCATGCAGTATTAACTGACCCTGTGCCTGCTGCTACTTGTTTGGATCCGTCATAAAGACGTTTGGATCCGTCTACTGCAGTTTTCCAACCTTCGTTAACTGATTGATTTCCGGCAGCTACTGTGGTAAGACCGCCATTAATTTCACCAACACCATTAGTGATTACTCCCCAATTTGTTTTTACTGAATCCGTACCAGATTTTATTTGTTCAGCACCCACTGTTAATTCTGATGCTCCTTGAACAATATCCTTTTGACCCGGTATTATTTGATTTTCAAATGCACCATTTAATTGTTCTATACCTGGTTTAAGCTTTTCAGAAATACCTGAAGCCAATAAAGCTGCACCTGCATTGAGACCATTTTCTCCCTTTATACCTCCATTTACCAGAGCAGTTCCTTCAGCTACAGCTTTTGCACCTTTTAATAACTCTTGATAATCTGGGTTAAGTTCTATCCCAGGAATTTTCTCAGCTAATTTTTCTATACCTGCCGCAACTCTGGCAGCTCCATCTGCTAAGTCAGGTGTTTTCGCTGCTAATTGATTTAAACCTCCAGAAATTTTAGCGCTTCCATTTTCCAGTTCAGGCATACTACCATTTAATTGTTTGACTCCTGTTTGAGCTGATTGTAAACCAAGCAACATATCAGAAGTACCTTTTTTCAACTTTTCAGTCCCATCATAAATAGCTGCTCCACCATTAGCCAACTCCTCAATCTTACCTTTATTGCCATCAAGCTGGGAATAAAGATAATCTGATCCATCTTTAAGTTCTTTGGATCCTTTTGCAAGAGCCTCAATATCCTTCTCCTTCGCACTAAATGTTCCTGACAAGGTCCCTAAACCGTCTTCAATTGACTTTGATCCATCTGCTAGTTGTTGAATTTCAGCGGCCTTACCGCCAACGGTTGAATAAATTAAACCTGAGCCGTTTCTGAGATCAGCTGCCCCATCAGCCAGCATGGCAATACTAGCTGAACTTCCTGCCATTGTGCCATTCAACTGGCCTAACCCATCCTCAACCTGCTTCGACCCACTTGCAAGTGTATTGATATCGCCGGTCTTACCACTTACTGTTGAATGCATAAGGCTCGACCCATCACTGACCTGAGCTGCTCCATTTGCCAATCTTGCGATATCAGCTGATTTTCCAGCCATTGTTCCATTCAATTGACCGAGTCCCTGTTCAAGTTCCTTTGAACCGTCTGCCAGTTTTTGAATATCTCCTGATTTTGTCGTTAAAGAATCCAGAAGAGTTCCAGTACCATCCTTCAGTTTAACAGAGCCTTCATGGAGCTTTGTTGAACCATCCGCACCGGATTTAAATCCTTCTGCTACATCACCAAGCTGGGCAAAAACTGTACTGGTATAGGTAGCGGTGATTGTATCAGCAAGCTGCTCTTTAATTGTTCCTATAGCTGTTTTCGTTGCTGTTGCAGCTATAAAATGCAACCCTTCATTCTGCGTATACTTTAGTTCCGGTTTTTCCGGATTTTCATCCATTACGGTTGCTACCTTTTGGGAAAAGTCTTCAGGAATCTCAATTACCATATAATATTCATTATCATTAAGTCCGCGATTTGCTTGTTCCTTACTGACAAATCTCCATCCCAGGTCATTCCCGTCTTTCAGTTTCGCTACCAAATCTCTACCAACATTAACTTCCTTACCGTCTGTTACAGTACCTGAATCATTATTCACAACTGCGACCGGCAAGTTTGAAAGATTATCATATGGTCCCCAACTTGGCGTTAGCATAATCAATCCATAAACTAACGGTACCAATAATACAGCAATTAATGAGATCCAAAAACCTCTCCTGCGACCGAGTTCTGACATCCGATTCCCATTACCTAAAGCGTTCATTCATTACCCCCACTTGTCTGATTTATCTATATTAAGGTGGTTATGAAAGCGCAACCACTCGTATACTGATTATATATTCTGAATATTTAGTGAAAGTCCTTCTAGTAATTTAACAAATTTGTAAATTAATTAGATATTTTGTACCTTTTTTTAATTTTTAATAAGAAAATCTTATGACTTAATTAAAGAAAAACTTATCTTTTATAGTCTTTTAGACCTTTTCTATTACCAAAAGAACCCATAAAAAAACCTCCCTACTTGAAGTGGGAAGTTTTGTACTCTATTATTTTGGTCTTTCCAGAATAAATTGTTCACCAATCTTCATAAAATTTTGGCCAGCAAGCCGGGAAACAGGCTTGAGTAATTCTGTACTGATTGTACCATCCTTGTAGATGGCTTCATCTATATGATAAAAAACAATATTACCGATTAGTAGATCACAACCTGCATCTTCTGCGGTATGGCCTCCAAGCGGTATTACTTTATGTACGGTACATTCCATCCGAATCTTCGCAGGGCTAAGCCCTGGGACTCGTACATGAACACTATCTACTGTTTGAAAGGGAGATCCTTCTAGTTCACTTTGGTCCGGAGGCAATTCAGCTGCTGTCCAATTCGCTCCCTCCACGTTTTCTTCATCTGTAATATGGAGGACAAATTCTCCCGAATCGATTGCATTTCTTGCTGTATCCTTTCTTTCGCCATTCCGTCGCTGGATTGATACAGCAATCAGCGGGGGATTTGAACTAACGATCGTAAAATAACTAAAAGGTGCAATATTCATAATTCCTTCGTTAGAAATGGTTGAGATAATGGCAATCGGTCTAGGAACGACTGCCCCTGTTAAAAAGGTATAATTCTCTCGCTCACTCATTTCAGTTGGATTTAGCGATATCATCTAATCATCTCCAATTTATTTAAATTGCTGAGAAAACCATAATCCTGCAGCCTCTACCTCTGATTGTGTCAGCTGGTGTCCATTTTGTTCCCAATAAACCTCTACTTTGGCTCCGGCAGCCTTCAGTATTTCACTCAGTTCTTTTGTTTCTTCCGGTGAACAAATTGGATCGTTTTTGCCGGCACCTATAAAGATTGGCAGACGTTCCATTTCTGGCAGCTTTATTCCTCTTAAAGGAACCATAGGATGATGCAAAATAGCTCCTTTTAATACATGTTGGTAGTGAAAAAGCATACTGGCAGCTATATTAGCTCCATTTGAATAACCGATTGCCAACACATTGTTTCGGTCAAACCCATACTTGACTGAGGCTTCGTTTAAATAATCGTTTAGTTCCTTTGTACGAAACTTTAAATCTTCAACATCAAAAACACCTTCAGCCAATCTTTTAAAGAACCTTGGCATTCCATTTTCCGAAACGTTGCCTCGGACACTTAAAATGGAGGACTCAGGTGAAATTAATTTAGCAATCGGCACTAAATCATGCTCTGTTCCACCTGTACCATGCAGCATAAAAAGTGTTGGAAGTTTCATATTTGTTCCCTTTATAAAATAGTCTCTCATGCATATTCCCCCAATTGATCGCTTGAAACGTTCCAATTTATCCCTCGAATTCTTGAGATTCTTACCTCACAGGATTTCAATTCTATTAAGATCACTTTAAATTTATCTTGAAACTAGTATATTATACAACTTTATTTATTACAAAATTGAGTAGCAAGAGTATTACCTCTATTAAAATAATCGATTAGCATAAAGGGTCATTATAGGGAATGACCATTAACATTATTCAGATAACCACTCAATACAAAAAGGTCCCGATCAGTATGGAAAAGCTCTGATCAGGACTAATCATTGATACCGATAATATGGTTCCACATTGTTTCTTCTAACCTTTCTTTCCATCATGGTTTTGTCTTTTTTGGTACGAATCATTTAAACTATCTTATTAAGCAGTTAAACTATATGTTTGGAGTCTTTCGATAAAATAGGGACAATATTAAATACATACATGCTTTGAATTCTACTTTTCCAAACATCTCATTGCCATGCATAACTCTTTTTCATATATAGTGCCTTCAATCGGGATAATTTCAATTGATTTACCCGTATGCGGTGAATGAAGAAGTTTACCTTGTCCATAATAAATCCCGACATGATGAATGGCTCCTTTTCCATTATCATATGCAAAGAAAAGCAAGTCCCCCCTTTGTACCCCATTCAGCGCAATCGGCGTACCATATTGCGCCTGCTCACTTGCATCACGTGGAATACTATAGCCATTTGCCTTATAAATTGTATAGGTAAATCCTGAGCAATCATACCCATAACTGCTCAGTCCACCCCACAAATAGGGTAAGCCGACGAATTGCTCTCCAGAAGTGACAATGTCTATATCACTCCCTGGCTTCCCTCTCTCTTTACAGTTAAATAAAGCTATATCATCTCTGTGTAAATTTCCAATACCTAAGGGGGTGTCTACAAGTATCCGTCCATCTTTTTCACCAAGGTATGATAACTTCGTTTGATAGCTTAGCACTAGGGTATCTTGTGTTTTTTCCAGTGTAAGCAAAGCCTTCCGACTTGTAATCAAGGCAAAAGTGTCATTGGATGCAGGTTCATAATTCTCCAGCTGGCATAGAGGTACCCAGCCTGGATATCCTCTGGAATCTTTCTTTGAAGACTGCTCGATGGCAATGATATGGGCCCATCCATGTTTACATTCGAGCAGCAGGACCTGTTCACCAAATAATAATTGGGTCTGGATTCTATTGGATTCGCATAAATCAAGCCGCTCAGCCTCATTCATAAATAGAAGCCATTCCTCCAATCGGACCGGATGGCTAATCGCTGGACGATCAAGCTCTCTATAAGACTGATTTGTAGTCCAAACGGTCGCTACAGTTACATTAACGGTCATGATTTTGTGAGTAAATCCCACTTTTTGATCCTCCTCTCACTTGAGCTGAATATTCCTTATACCTAAGCCTTCTATTTCGGGTAAAGTAAATTTACTACCCTTATATTGTATGCCGCCTTCAATCAGGGAGCGGGATAACATGAGAGGGGCATCAAAATCATAGCGGGTAATATTACGTTTACTTGCAGCAAAGTGAGCAGCAGCTGTTAAACCTAAATGTGTTTCAATCATACTGCCCATCATGCATTCCATCCCTGCCGCCTCAGCTAATTGGTTAATGTACTGGGCGTAAAAAATCCCTCCAGTTTTCATCAATTTAATATTAATCATGTCTGCACTCCGTGTACGAATGACCTCTAAGGCTTGCCTTGGGGTAAATACACTTTCATCTGCCATAATAAATGTATTTACCTGATTAGTTACTTGTCTGAGCCCTTCCAAATCATCTGCCTTGACCGGTTGTTCCACCAATTCAATTTGTAAACCCATTTCCTCCATACGGCGGATTGCCTGAATCGCTTCCTTCGCAGTCCATCCTTGGTTAGCATCCAGACGTATCGTAATCTCATTCCCCACACACTTTCTAATTTCTTTCACTCTCGCAATATCCTCATTTATATTACCGAGACCTACTTTAACCTTTAAGGTTGTAAAACCGCTCTTTACATATTCCAATGCCTCCTCCCCCATTATGTGAGGGATATCCACACTTACCGTAAAGTCTGTTTCAAGCCGAGAGCTTCTGCCACCTAAATACTGATAAAGGGGCAGCTTACTATTTTGGGCCAGACAATCATAAATAGCCATATCAATTGCCGCTCTTCCGCTTGAATTTCTTGTCATAATAGCGGATAGGTCATGAAAAATCTCTTCGAAACACAAAATATCTTTTCCTATTAAACTGGGTTTAAAAAAGTCGTGAATAGCTGTTTCTATTGATTGTAATGTATCACCAGTAATAACAGCAGTTGCGGTTGCTTCTCCCCATCCAACCAAACCATTGTCACATTGAATTTTGACATAAACAGAGTCAGCTGTATTTACAATCCTTAATGCTGTTTTAAATGGTTTAATTAAAGGAACTTGTATTCGATAGGTTTCGATATTACTAATTTTCATCTGCAATTCCGCTTTCAATAGTAAGTGTCTTCTCTGCAGTGCTGATTTTGGCTTTCACGCCGAGTGGTATTCCAACATGTGGGTTGCAATGACCAATTTTAAATCCACTCATAGCTGGCTTATTAATCAGTTTTGTATAGTGAGTCAATACCTCATCGAGGGTGAGTGTCCGTCTGCTTTTGGGATCGCAATTGGCAAAATCACCGATGACAAGACCGGCAATATCACTTAACTTTCCAGCCAACCATAAATGATTTAAGAAGATATCAATATTCCTAGGCTCTTCATAAATATCTTCTATTAAAAGGAGCTTTCCTTTCGTATCTATTTCGAAAGGAGTCCCCAAGGTCGTTGTGATCAAGCTTAGATTTCCTCCTACTAATTCACCCTCCGCTTCTCCCTCAATAAATGGGTGTAAAGGGGAGATATCCTCTTTATAATTCACTTCTTCTGATTGAAAAAGCTGTTTAAATGATTCCTTAGAGCGAGGATGTATATCATCATTTCCTAAATCAGATGCAAGCATAGGACCGTGAAAGGTAACCAAGCCAGTCTTTTGTCGAATTGCCGTATGTATAAATGTAATATCTGAATATCCCCAGAAAATCTTTGGGTTATTCCTAATGACTTCATAATTAATGGCATCCGCAATTCGCGCCGTCCCATATCCCCCACAAGCACAGATAATGGCTTTTACGTCTTCGTCCTTAAACATCGCTTCAAGATCTTCCACCCGTTCTGCGTCTTCGCCTGCAAGATAGCCATATTCCTTATAGATATGACTGCCCATTTTTACGGTAAGACCTAAATCCTGTTCCAGAAAAGACAGTGCTTTTTGAAGGGCCTCCTTCTTTGGAGGACTGGCAGGAGCAATGACGCCCACTGTATCTCCCTTTTTAATCCGTTTTGGTTTAAGTTGTTCTAACATCTTCTCACTCCCTGATTATGTAATAAAGGATTCTCTATTGAACATCCATAAATTAGCTGAGAACTATAGGTTCATTTCTTTATAGGAATCTTTAATATTAATAACTTCTTTGCGATTCCTACTTAATAAAGAGCCAACTAAAATAAATGTATGTAAAATAAATCAGTCCTATTCAGTTCTATAACTAAAAACATATCCACATGCCCTTACCTATTTTCTGAATTATCAATCAATTAATGCTATAAGAAATCTTAGAAAACCCATTTCTTCAAAAGAATACAAAAAGTACTTTTACTATCCCTTATTCATAATAACAATAACCCCCTTAATTTACATAAGTAAACAACGATTTAGAGGAACGATTTTTTAATATCAACAGGCAAAAAAATATCATAGGTAAGCCACTTGGAGATTGGATTTATGATTGGAGTTGCCGTGAACTGACATTCATTGGATCACCATAACAAGATCCTGAGGCTTATTTATTATTGACTGTTTAACGTAAAGTTTCTCGTTAGTTGATTTTGTATTGAAAAATATCGTATTGCTCCATTTAGCTTTACAGCATCTATGGTTACAATAGTTATAGGAGGTAGTTGTATGTACTCATTAAATTTTTCACATAACCTTGCTAACCTGCGCCGTAAAAAGAAACTCACCCAAAAGGAATTAGCGGATTTTATCGGTGTTACGAAGGCATCCGTATCTAAATGGGAAAATAAACAGAGCTTGCCGGACATCTTACTATTACCCCAGCTCGCATCTTTTCTAGATGTAAGTATAGATGAATTGCTGGGCTATGAAGCACAGTTGAGTCGGGAACAAATCCAAAAGCTATATGTGGAGCTTGCTTCTGACTATACAAGACTGCCCTTTAATGAAGTGATGAATAAATCACGAGAACTGGTTCGCCGCTATTATTCCTGTTATTCCTTTTTACTCCAGATCTGCATCCTTTGGCTGAACCATTTTCCTCTTGCAAAGGACCATGATGAGCAACAAAGAATTTTGCACGAAGCTGTAACACTTTGTGAGCATATAGAGGAAAATTGTAAAGTAATAGATATTTGTAATGATGCTATCACTGTGAAAGCTGTATTCAACCTCCAACTCGGTAAAGCTGAAGAAGTCATTGAAGCATTGGAGATGATAGCAGATCCAACTCGCATCTATCACCAAAGTGATTCAATTTTGGCACAGGCCTATCTGACCGTCGGGGATTTAGACAAAGCCAAAAGCTATACACAAATCAATATGTATCTACATGTGATATCGCTGATTACAACTGCGGTCCAATACCTAGCCATTCATATGGATGACCCTGCAGTATGTGAAAAAACGATTAAAAAACAGAGGGATTGATTCGGCTATATGATTTAAACAACCTGCATCCCAATAGCGCAGCACAATTTTTCTATCAGGCAGCACTTGTCTATATCACACATGGAGAAAAAGAAAAGGCGCTGGGAATGCTAAATCAATATGTTCAGGTAGTTCGAGTGCTTTTTACCCATGAGCACGCGTTGCTCCACGGCGATGCTTATTTTGACAGGCTGGATGAATGGATTAGCAAACTTGACCTAGGAGCATCACCGCCACGAAATATGCGCCTTGTGGCAAAAAGTGTACTGGAGTCTTTTAAGCATCCATTATTGACAGCACTTCAGGACAATCTAGAATTTAAGAGAATACAAAGAGAACTTACGGAAGGAGTGAAATATTATGAATGAAGTTAAAGAATTCTTACCCTTTATTATTCCTTTGGTTATTGCAGAATTTACATTGCTGGGTTATACCATCCATCATATTTTGACACATAATACCTATAAGCGCGGCAGTCGTACCATGTGGCTAGTTATCGTGATAATCGGCATGCAATTCATAGGACCTATTCTGTATTTCCTGCTTGGAAAAGAGGATGAATGATGAATATGTTAACTTTATCTCATGTAAAAAAGCGGTTTGGAGATAAAAAAGTATTAGAGGATGTCACTTTTTCTGTACCGGAGCATACTGTTTTTGGTTTTGTGGGTCAGAATGGCGCTGGGAAAACTACGACTATGAAAATTATTCTTGGCTTGCTGGAGGCAAACAGCGGGGAGATTACTGTTGGCGGAGAAAAGGTTCGCTACGGCGATACTCCCACAAATCGGCTTATTGGATATTTACCTGATGTACCTGAGTTTTATTCTTTTATGGCTCCTAAAGAATATTTGCATTTTTGCGGTGAGCTCACAGGGATGTCATCTTCGAGTATCAAGGCTCGTACAACGGAGCTTCTGGAGCTTGTGGGACTCTCCAATGAGAAACGGCGAATCAAAGGTTTTTCACGCGGCATGAAGCAACGGCTCGGAATTGCACAAGCGCTTTTCAACCGACCTAGACTGTTGATTTGCGATGAACCGACCTCCTCTCTCGATCCTGTTGGAAGAAGGGAAATTCTAGATATTCTTACCGCAGCAAAGGAACATACAACTATTCTCTTTTCCACGCATATTCTTTCCGATGTTGAGCGTATATGTGATGAGGTCGCATTCCTTCACGAAGGCCAAATCGTGTTGCAGGAATCAATGGAAAAGTTAAAAAGAGACTATGCAAGCATCGGGTATGAAATTGAGTTGGAGTATCCAGAAGATACGGCAAAACTACTTGCTGCTTTTCCAAGCATCAAAAAAAGCAATGAGAAACACCTATTGCTGGAGCGAGCTGATCAGGTACAGACAGAAGCCGTATTACGTTTTATATTGGAACATCATATTCCTTTCCGCCGTTTCGAAAAGCAGGAGCTATCGCTGGAATCTCTGTTTATGGAGGTCGTCAGTAAATGAAATCTTTTCTAGCTTTTTTCAAAAAAGAGTGGATGGAATGGAGTCGAACAGGACGATTGCTCATTCTACTGCTAGTATTTGTACTTTTCGGGATTATGAATCCAGCTATAGCAAAGATAACTCCATGGATGATGGAAATGATGGCAGACTCTCTGGAGGGATCAGGCCTTGTCGTTACAGAGGTTACAGTAGATGCCTTGACCTCCTGGACTCAGTTTTATAAAAACATGCCAATAGCCCTGATTATTTTTATACTGCTATGCAGTGGATCCTTTACTTCAGAATATCAAAAAGGAACACTCATCCCTGTTCTGACAAAGGGTCTTTCTCGCTGGAAATTCGTTATCGCAAAAAGCATGATGATATTTATATCGTGGACAGCTTGCTATTGGATTTGCTTTGGTATCACTTATGCTTATAATGCTTTTTATTGGGATAATAGCATCGCCATGTACACTAGCTTTGCAGCAATGTGTTACTGGCTTTTCGGGCTTTGGGTGTTATCATTTATGGTGCTGTTTTCTACACTATCCTCTAGTAATACCACTGTTTTACTCGGAACTGGTGGTACTGTACTGGCGGTTTATCTCATCGGACTTTTCCCAAAGCTAGAATCTCTCACACCGATGAAGCTAACTGAAACCATGAGTCTCCTGACAGGGCTCAAAGAACCGGGAGAGTATGTCACGACGATTGCAATATCTGCCGGCATAGTCGGAATATGCCTCGCTGTTGCGGTTATGATTTTCAAAACAAAAAAGATATAAGATATGTTAAAACATGTTAAAACAGAAGCCCCTGTCAGGTCATCCTAACAGGGGCTTCTGTTTTCTCTACATTATAATGAACAATATGTAAAATATTTTTTAAGAGCTAACTTTACTTCTCGCAGGAGAGAACCAATTTTTCCATGAAAGTACTACGATGAAAATCAAGAAAAAAATGACCGCAATGAAGCTTAAATACTTGAGACCAATCATATTTCCGAAATAAAATCCAATCGTCATATAAAAGGTTGTCCATAGTAAGCTTGCTAAAAACGCGAGCGAGAAAAATTTTGCATATGGTAATTCACGTGTTCCTGACATATAGGGAGTTAGCTGTCTAAGTCCCGGTAAAAAATATCCTATAACAACCATTTTATTTTCAAATTGATCAAACCTTTTATGCATACTCATCCAGCGTTTCGGTGTGATTTTCACTAGATTTCCATACTTCTTGATGATGGATGTCCCAAGCTTCCTTCCAATCATATAGGTAAAAAGCATACCCACATTAGTACCCAATAGTGCAGCGCAGATGGCCCAAAGAAAATTGAGGTTTTGTTCAGCAATGACAGCACCGATAAAAATAACAAATGTTTCTTCAGGTGCAGGAATTCCCACAATCCCGCAAAATAAAACTAAGATAATCACCCAGTATCCATACAGCTGTATATAATTTGTAATAGCATCAAGCGTCATGTAGTTTCCTTCCTGTTTTCAAACCAAGATACATATATAACCCTGTTAGCGAGATTTATATTGATTTTCCTGGTTCGCCTGGCCTTTTTGATCTTCAGTATAGTTGTCCACATCAATGGCATAAATCGGCCTTTGTTTAACCTCTTTAAAAATCTTGCCAATGTATTCACCCACTATTCCAATACCAATCAACTGCAGGCCACCAATAATCCACAGAGAAATCATGATGGATGTCCAACCAGATTGTGTATTCCCCAGTGTTTTTTGAATCAGAGCATAGCTGCCTGCGACCACACTGATAAACAGCGTCAAAAAGCCAATGTAGGTAACACAGCGTATCGGCGCAACACTAAAGGAGGTAATCCCATCAAGCGCAAAAGAAATCATTTTCTTCAACGGATATTTAGACTCTCCCGCTTCTCTTTCCTTCCGATCATAAAAGACTTCAGCGGAGGAAAATCCAATCATTGGAATCATACCTCTTAAGAATAAATTCCGTTCCTTATATTTTAAAAGTTCTCCCAATGCACGCTTGCTCATTAATCTAAAATCTGCATGATTAGGAATTAGTTTGATTCCCAATTTGCCCATCATACGATAAAAGCTAAGCGCTGTAGTCCGCTTGAATATAGTATCCTTCTTTCGCTGATCTCGGACTCCATAGACAATATCATATCCCTGATTGTATTTTTCAACCATCTCTTTAATGACCTGTATGTCATCCTGTAAATCAGCATCGATGGAGATGACACAATCAGAATGCTTTTGGGCTGTTGCCAGACCAGCGAGCAATGCATTTTGATGACCTACATTGCCAGCTAATTTTAGCCCCTTGACTAAACTATTCTGTACACTCTCCATTTGTATTAAATCCCAGGTATCATCAACACTGCCATCATCCACAAATAAAATAGCACTCCTTTCTGAGATTACACGGGAGTCCAATAACTCTTTTAGAATGGATGAAAGCTCTTCAGATGTTTTAGACAATACCTCCTGTTCATTGTAACAAGGCACAACGATTGTTAATACAGGCAGATTCATTATGAGTAACTCCTTTACATGACATGATATAGATAGATCTTCCAAGCTGAATCTTCATGATCAAAAACATCCATCAATTCAAGGTTATTCTCATCTGCATTCACAATAGGTACAGCTGAGATTATATATTGACCGCCCATTTCTTTCAGTACCTTCGTATTCAACTCTAAATTTTTTATTGTTTTGGATGAATTTTTTTCGTAATCATATTTCTTACCAAGCTCATCCACAAAAATATAACAACGCCCGCCCCATTTATCAAAATATTTTTTAAGCTGAGCGTTCTTATCCAGCTCCTTCTCAATAATTTCTCGGAACTGATGCTTGTACGCCAATGGATAGTAATTGTTATACGTATCCAAGGTATAAAAGCCATTATATTGAGCAATAGCAGGATGTAATCCTATACTTACCACTCTGTACGTATCCTGATGTTTTCCAATATAATCTTTAACCTCAGTAAATTGGTCAACAGCATAAAACTCCCTAAAAGTCGGTGAATCCAGTCTTCCATAATACACTTCCGGATTGTACATAAATAAGACAATCAGCTGAGCGACAATGACTCCTTTTGAAAACTGCCTCCATCTCCCTCCATTTTTCCAAAGAATACGGCAGGACAGGGCAAACAATAAGTACAAAACTAACGGTCTCAGGAAATGAAAACGGGCAAAATTAAAATTATTTAAAAGTGAAATTTGTTCTTTCAAGGATGCCCATCCCTCATAAAACCAAAACGCATACCATGCAGATAAAATAAAATTCAAGATAAACAGCTGAACATAGCGTTTCTCACTTTTCCAAAGCTTATTCCGATAAATAAACCATAAAGCTATAAATGACACAGGCGAAATAATATATTGATGAAGCGTTAATACATGATTATGTCCAATTATGTAATTTTTAAATATCAGACGGACAGATCGCGCAAATCCTAATGCAGAGCTGAAATATTCATCCCGGCTGTTGGGCTCTTCAGGAAATATCAAAGAATAAACCAAGCGATATTCAATCAACAGGTAAATAAAAGTCATTAAAGCAATACTGCCGAAGAATTTCCAATTAGGGTCTTTTTTCTTGATCCAATCATAAAGCCAAAGCAATCCCATAGCCACCAGGAAGAAAAAGAACCCTAGTACAAAGCTCGAATAAAAAGGCAGAAGAATTAAAATGAGCCAATCCGTCCATTTACTATCTCTGCCTCTAATATTCAAAAAGGCATACAAGGCTAATGGATGCCCCAATGTGGCAAGCATTCCGGATGGCCAAAAAGGAGTCAAAGCAAAGGCCAATGCAACGAATACACGTATAAAGCCATGTTCCTCTTTTCTAACAACATGCTTTTTAAGTAAGAGATACATTCCAATAAACGCAAAGATTCTAGTAATCGCCTGACTGATTGAATATGCCGTCATGGATGGTAATAAATAATGGAGCCATTCAATTCCGCTGAATTCAGTTCCAATTGAATTCCTCGGTAAACCATTAATGATTTGTGGAATAGTCTCATTTATCGGTCCAAACAGCATTTGATTATCCTTCAGAACCTTGTACCAAGCGATATTGGAATCTAAGTTATCATGCACCCGTATATGAGAATCTTCACCAAGTATAAACATCGGAGCCAAATAAATGATCAACAACACCATCGCAGCTATCAATAACTTAGTTTCCTCAGTCCATTTGTTTCTTAATTCCCCCACTGCTATACACCGACTTTTCAAGATATATTTAAATCAACCCACCAATAATTGTAAAATTATAATGTACTCATGGTAGCTATTTATATACCCCATGTCAAGGAGCTATTGGGTCAATATGGATATTACAAATCTTCACCCTCAACCTTTTTTAATGTAAACTAGGTAATTTTCAAATATAGGCTTATTGTTGTATGTAAAGGCAAATCATCATTACGAAAACAGTCAAAAATAAAAAACCAATTCAACCTGGGGTACTTAACCCCTTAAGGATGAATTGGTCTCCGCGACACTTCTTGAAATTTCTTTCACAAGATATTCATAATTATATTTCCTTCAGCAATGGTAGTAAATCCGCCAGTTTCTTAATCTCATAGGTAGGCTTCACTTGATCCGTTACTTTATGATGGCGGTTTACCCAAACAGATTTTATTCCTGCACGATTGGCACCGAGAATATCCGTCATCAGATTATCTCCAACCATCAGGACTTCTTTTTTTTCAACCTCTAATAATCCTACAGCATGTTCAAAGAGTTCGGGAGCCGGCTTACCTTGTCCAAAATCCCCTGAAATGACAATATGATCGAAATAGGGAGCTATTTCAGGTGTTATTTCCAGCTTTGTTGTTTGCAATTGCGGGGAGCCATTTGTCAGTAAAAGAAGTTTAACACAACCCTTTAATTGATCCAGCACTTCAAAGGTATCCTCATAAATAAAGGGATGTTTTCTTCTTTCTTCAGGAAACTTTTCCGCTAATTCCTGTCCTAACTCTGCATCCTCTATTCCCAATGCTTTCAACCCATTCGTCCACGCATCCTTGCGATAGAGCGGCATAATTTGAGCCATCTTTTGAAATTGCTCATGTTTGTCCTGAAAATCCCCCCATAATCCCTCAAATGGATTTATCCCAATCATTTGTGTAAAAGCGAATGTTTCATAGGAGCTATACAGTTTAGTGGCTTCCTTTCTAACTGATTCTTCTAGCTGCACTGGGTCAATCTGATATTTGTTTATAGACAGCCCGCAGGTTTCCCTGAAAGCTTCCTGAACACTTTTTTGATCCCATAACAATGTATCATCGAGGTCAAACATGATTGCCTTTACCATATCGGTTCCTCCGTCCCAGCATCAACCGCTCCGGTTTGATCCTATTAATATAGAAAAGTTTTGTTCTTTGGATAATGGCATTATGAAACATTTCTATTATTCGATTTACCACTTTTCCTTACACGCTTACACTGGTAAAAAATTCATTGTAAAGAGCAGCCACTGCTCGGTTTTCCTGAAGTTCTTTCACACCAAACATCATACTGACTTCAGAAGACCCTTGATTGATCATTTCGATATTAATGCCGGCATTTGCCAAAGCCTTGGATGCCCTCGCAACTGTACCAACATTCGAACGCATTCCCTCTCCCACAATCATAATCAAGGATAAATTGTGTTCAATTTTCACCTCGTCAGCCTCTAATTCCTCTATAATCCGGTTCCTAATAATCTCTTCAAGCTCAGAGTCCATTTGATTCTGTCTTAAAATGACAGTCAAATCATCAATTCCCGAAGGAACATGTTCATAGGACAACTTTAAATCTTCAAGGATTTGAAGAAGTTTACGTCCAAAACCTATTTCTCTGTTCATTAAATATTTGCTGACATAAATGCTGCAAAAATCATTGTCACTTGCAATACCGACAACCGGACCATTGGTTAGCTCTTTTTTATTCACAATCATGGTACCAGGTGATAACGGATTATTCGTATTTTTAATATTTACTGGAATCCCTGCTTTAAAGGCGGGAATTAACGCTTCATCATGTAAAACACTAAATCCTGCATAGGAAAGTTCACGCATTTCCCGATACGTCAATACACTGATTTCCTTAGGTTTATTAATAATCGTTGGATTAACCGAAAATACGGCATCAACATCTGTATAATTTTCGTATAAATCAGCTTTAACTGCATTAGCCAGAATTGCACCTGTAATATCCGAGCCGCTCCGCGGGAACGTCATCACCTTTCCATCCGTTGTATAACCAAAGAATCCTGGAAATATGACAATTCCTTTTTTATTTCTTAAATGATACAGATTGGCATACGATTCTGCTAAAACCTGAGCATTCCCCGGCTCATCACTGACGATTAGTCCTGCCTCATGAGGATTCATGTATTCAGCCTCTACACCTCTGGCTTGGAAAAAAGCAGCTACCAATTTGGCATTATTGTCTTCTCCACTGGCTTTAACGGCATCCATAAACTGACCCTTATCGCTCAGGTCTCCATTAAGAATTTCCATTAAATCAGCTCTAATTCTTTCGACAACAGAGCCTGAAATAGATAAATCCTCTGCTATTAATCGGTATCGATCAATAACCATATCAAATAAATATTGATCACAAGCCCCATTTAACCAGCTTTCTCCACAGGCAATGAGCAAGTCTGTCACTTTAGTATCGGATGAAAATCGTTTACCTGGTGCCGATACTACCACTATTTTACGTTGTGGATCTGATACGACAATCTCAAAAACTTTATTCAACTGCTCACCGGATGCAAGAGAAGTTCCCCCAAATTTAACTACTTTCATTCTGCATATCCCCTATGTTTAATTTTCAGATAATATTAACTATTATCACTTCTCAGCGCTAAAGTTTCAAGAGAAAATATGAAAAATTTCAAATAATATCCATCGGGACTTCTATTCTTCGGAAGTAAGTCTCATTCACCAAAGAATTAGAATGGCAGGATGACTCATGAAGGCGTAAATATTCTAGTTATCGATTAATTTTTGATACCACGGAAATGAATAAATGGTACATTTTAAACTTGTCATTTTTAGACACTAGTCGAAAGTATATTTTAAAAAAACAAAAGATCATGAGGAAAAATACGGTAAAATAATTATAAAATATAGTTTGGAGGGTTTACTTATGATGGCAGCATCCTTATTTGGATTAATTTCTATATTGGTATACTT
Source organism: Bacillus sp. FJAT-27986 (assembly GCF_001685035.1). NCBI lineage: Bacteria > Bacillati > Bacillota > Bacilli > Caryophanales > Bacillaceae > Bacillus > Bacillus sp. FJAT-27986. Next base: position 569,904 of record NZ_MAYV01000001.1, read on the forward strand.
AGGTATTATCGTTTTTATTATTTATGTAGCACTTACTATCTTAAAGTTAATGAAACAAAAAAATGAATATCTAAAGGATATTCGTGACGAAATCAAGAAAAGTAATAGCATCAATCAGTTAAATCCATAATCTTAAAACAGTGTTTGATTCTTTATAACTTGTACCAATAACTATAGAAGGGCCGTCACTATGACTGACCCTTCTTTAAATTCTTGATTAGGAACTATTATTTTACTTCTTCTTTATTTAATTTACTCCAATTGTACCAACCGTAAATCGCATTGATTGTCCACGAAACATACATGGCAACCATAGACCACTGTCCAAGCATAATGAACATAACCAAGCAAACAAGGTCAATTACAATCCATACGAGCCATTGTTCTCTATATCGTAATACCATGAGGATTTGAGCTACTATTGCCATTACATTAGTAAATGCATCATAGTAAGGCAGAGTATTACCGAGATAATTTTGTCCGATATAACCCAGTGCGATAGTACATATAACAATTAACAAAGCTGTAATGATCATCTGCACTGACTTAAGACTTTTTGCTTTTACTTGCATTGTTTCCTCGGTCATATTCTTCTTCCAAATAAATACACCGAGAATACAAGTTACGAAGTAGAAAATATTTTCGAAGAACTCAAGATACAGCCCCAACCCCCATACGATATACATATAGGTTACAATCTGTATAAAGTTGAAGATATAAGACGACAGTTTGCCTTTCGCTGTCAAAACAACACAGATTACACCTGATACTCCGCAAATCATACCGATAGGAGAATCAGGAACAAAGTAATATACGATGATTTGAAGCAGTACCATACTTATCATAAATATTTTTTCAAAGAGATTATAACCGTTCCAAAATTCGTTTTTAAGATAATTTTTAATTCCTTCCATTTTCAATGATTCTTTTCACATCACTTACAATAGTTTTGAAGTTGTTCCAATAGCCCCCATTTAGAACCGTTACCTTGTCCCAATTTCCTGAACTTTTAATATTGTTGCAAAGTATGTTGAATAACTCATTGCGTTCCTCCATTCCAGAATGAGCCATAAATCGCTCGTGGTCATCCACAAACTCGCCACAAGGACATAGTAAATAAATTTTATCCCACCGACATTTTTTTGTGATTTCATCGGCCACTATAGCAACTTTTTCAAATTCTTCCTCTGTTAAGTCACATTGGCTGTCTCTGGAATACCCCTCTGCGTACATTCTTGTTACCATCGAGTCGGAGTCCGCAAAAAAGATTCCTTGATTGGAGGGTGAGTTAATTAATTTTTTATTGAGATTATACTGCCCTTCAAGAAAAGCCATATAGTCCGTCCCGTTTAATTCCCATTCGGCTATATTACTTTCTTGCATGTAGCCTCTTGCGAACTCATAACTGTATGGCGCATTGAAATATTTGCCCAGGTCGGCGGTTAATACTGATTTTCCTTCCGAAGCAGTACCGCATATAAGAATGTTTGTACTAAAAACTCTACGGAATGGATACGTTATTTTATCCCAATGCTTTATGGGGTTTTCCCTTATCATCGTTGCTGATATTGGAGTTAATGCAAGTCGGTCAACCAAGATTGCGGTTTCATTAAACTTTCCGTTTAAGTCCTCATGATAATTCCTATCCCCGACATACCAAATTCTATCGGTATCTGTAGGTGTTTCTACCGCCTTGCGATAAATAGTTTCAAACTCTTTAAGCCAACCATTCCAACCATTGGGATAGTTTTCAATACCAATTTCATTTTCATTGATTGTATATACAGCAACCAAATCATCATCCGAAAAAAACTCTCTCACGTAACGATATCGCATTTTATGAGGCATAAGTGGTTCACCTTTATCCCCGTCATATCCACATACAATGACAATGCAACCGCCGTCGTTTTCTTTTTTTGCTTGCATAATTAAATCCAAATGCCCTCGATGAAGCGGAGCGAATGATCCAAATACAATACCAACTTTTTTCCCTTTAAGGGGTTTTTGGTAGGAGTTTAACACTTTTCTTCTCCCTTCTTTTTATCCTTTAAATATAAAATGAAAAGAAACTACGCTCTCGACTGAACCTCTATTTCTCTCATAGTACTACATGTAAATTAGATGGCTCTTTATTTTATTATACTAAAATAATATTATGAAAGAGGTAAGATTTACTGAAGGCGTACAGTTATATCAGAGAAAAAGAAACACCAAAAAAGTAAGATACACATTTTGAGTGAATCCTCCTTTTTTCAATGCTTTCATATAGAATGTTTCTTCTAAGTAAAAAGGTTATATACAGTTAGCTTATTCAACCTATAGGATGAGGTAATTACGATTTAAGGATTGTCTAAATCTAAAGTTTCATCAAGGTGCTGGGCATAGTAAGAAATACCACGCTTAAAGTACTGAAGTATTTCATCATTTGTAGTTTCCATTAAATTTATTAAGACAATTTCCATAGCCCTTTTATATTCCCCTGTATTATATAAAGCCATAGAATAAAAGACTTGCAGGGCTCGATGCTCAGGAAATTCAGTCACACCACGGTGAAGAATGCCAACAGCTTCTTTATAATGCCCCAAAATCCGGTAACTGCTTCCTAAACCAAGGAAACACCTTTGTAGATCAGGACCGGATAGACCTTGTTCAATTGCTTTAACATAGTAAGGAATTGCTTTGTTACATAACCCAGAATTATCATAGGCAATCCCAATCTGATAATTTATTTCTGCATTTTCCGGATCATTTTCTGATAGATTTAACAGAAGATTAAGTGCATGATTTAAAATAGCCGAATCCTGTTTCTCACGACCATCTTCACGCAGCGCAATAGCATTATCCAGAAGTTCACGTGGATTTTTATTCATTTATTCCCACCTCATTGTTTCTTGTAATTTAGTTCAATTAAATCCAGATTTCTAAAGGAATTATTTATTTTATGAGTCACGCAGAACGACGGGGCAAGAAATATTTTGATGAGATTTTATTAAGAGTTCTAGCTAACACGTCTACTAAATGTTACATCCCTCTTTTATTTTTACCGTTGCACCTCCAAAAACTCAACGGGTACTGTTTTTGTTAACCAAACATGATTTTTCGAACGATAAAACACATATCCTTGTTTCATCATTTCACCACTTCGTACACGATACACAACCGGTTTCCCATGCCGTTTTCCTACATTGATTGCTGTTTCTTCATCAGATGATAGATGAACATATAAACGACTCTTTGGAATTAGTCCAATACGTTCAATGGATTCTGTATACTTTTCTCCCGTACCGTGCCATGAAAACTCCGGTGGATCTACGATTTCCGGCTCTACATCAACCGAAATGGAATGTCCTTGATTAGCTCGAATAAGCGTCTTGTTCTCATTAAAAGCGTATCTCTGCTTATCATCGGTTCGCACAATTTCCTCTAAGATGTTCATATCAAAAGGATATTTTTTAGAAATACCCTTAATCAATTCCTCGACATTCGCCCATCCATGCTCATCCAGGGTAATTCCAATGGATTCTGGTTTGTGACGAAGAATCAAACTCATAAACCTGCTCGCTTTAATTAAACTCATTTTTTGGGATCCTCCTTTATAACATAAAAATGAAAAGAGAATAGAAGCTCCATGTTCGAAGCTGATTCTCGATTATTCGAATAGTTTCTTCTATTTTCTCATATAATACATCGATTTTCGCGAAACCAATGATTTAGAATAGCTAATCGGCTCGTGATATAATGATGAATAATTATGTACAGAGGACCCTAAAACAGGAGGCAGGTATTTTGTCCAAACTAGTAACTTTATTAAAAGAATCTAACTACACCGTTATCTTCACTGGTGCAGGTTTTTCGACTGAAAGCGGGTTACCTGATTTCCGCTCAACTAATAACGGATTGTGGAAGAAGCAAGATCCAGGCACTATTGCCAGTACAGATGCACTTAATCAAAATGTCAAAGAGTTTTTTGAATTTTATCGCCAGCGTGTGGTAGGAGTGAAGGAACACGGCCCACATAAAGGCCATTCTATTCTCGCTAAATGGGAACGTGAAGGTATTATTCAAAGTATTATTACGCAAAATGTAGATGGTTTCCACCAGGAAGCCGGCAGCAGTCGGGTAGCAGAGTTGCACGGAACCTTACAAAAGGTACATTGCCAAACATGCGGTAAGGAATATGGCAGTGAAATGTATTTAAATGAATCCTATCAATGTGAGTGTGGCGGCAAGCTTCGTCCATCCGTCATTTTATTTGGTGAAATGTTGCCTGAAAAACCATTCATGATGGCTGAGGCTGAAAGTGAAAAAGCAGACCTGTTTATTGTTCTCGGATCATCGTTATCAGTGACACCTGCTAATCAGTTCCCTTTAATTGCCAAGCAAAATGGTGCGAAACTGGTTATTATTAATTTAGAGCCTACTAATTTTGATTTTTATGCAGACCTCGTGATTAATGACCGTAAAGCCGGCGAGCTTTTAGCTGAAATAGATGCCGAGTTAATTGAAAATTATTAATAGATTCAGGCCAATCTTTGAGAAGGAGATTGGCTTTTTTATATGCAGTTATCTTCCATCTCAGTACCTGAAAGCTGTACAAATTGCAACTAAACAAAAGGCTCTGTTCGTATATATTGCTGATAATGTCTATTAATTAACAAATCCCTATGTTACTTCATACAATATATTAAAAAATGGAGTTGTTATTTGTGGCGAGATGGATTGACATATCAACATCGAAACATCAATTAAAACTTTTTGATGGAAATAGGCTGATAAAAGCTTACCCAATTGCAGTTGGGAAAATATTATCACCAACACCTACTGGGACATACAAGATAATCAATAAACAACGTAATCCTGGAAGACAATTCGGAGTTCTTTGGATGGGTTTGTCAAAGCCTCATTACGGTATACATGGAACAAATACCCCAGCTTCAATCGGTAAGAATGTCTCACATGGTTGTATTAGGATGTTTAATCATGATGTTCTAGAATTATCATCTAGAGGACCAATTGGTACTAGGGTTGTTATTCATAAATGACTCTGTTAATCTAGCTCCTCTTACTGCATAATTTTGGTCAAATACGACATAAAAGCATCGCTTCTCTTATTCAACTAATCTTCGCCTTAGTTGAATAAGAACGGGAATTCAAAAACGAACATTATCTACAAACAGAGTCAAACAAAAAAACGACCCACTCATGAGCCGTAACGATATCATTCAACTATTATTCATTTAATTTAAGATTTTAGAATATCATGGTCAACATAACGTTCCCCATTCAGAGAACTGATTACATTTATCGCGACTCTTGCTCCGTCCCCTGCTGTAATAATTGTATGCATGCTCACACCTGCAACTGTGCCGGCTGCCCAGACATGATCAAGATAGGTTTTACCGGAATCATCGACATCAATCACTTTTTTAATACGCGGTTCAGTACCTTCCTTTGTTTTGATGCCTGAAGCTTCAGCGAGGTCAACTAACATACCAGAAGCCAAGATCACTTCACTTGCCATATAGTTGGATTCTTCCGTTTGGATGATTACTCCATCATTCGCCACTTCGATTTTTTCAGCGGTTGCAACCTTGAATTCAGCGCCGAATTTCTCTGCCTGTTTTTTACCGATTGCAATAAAGTCAGGTCCAGTGATTTCTTCTACACCATAATGGTTTTCAATCCAGGCACGTTTTGTGACACTTTTATCATTATCCAACACCAACGTTTTTTTACCTGCTTTGGCAGTGAATAATGCAGCACTTGCACCGCTTGGTCCTGCTCCAATAACTATAACATCATACATATCCTCAAACCTCCCCCAACCAATTATAAAATCCCTCTTATTATAACAGGAATAATTACCAATTCTATTGAAGTGATTTTTCCATCGATACCTGACCAATCGTTTCAGTGAACCAAGTTCTTTTATAATAGTCACCATTTCTTTATTAGCCAATGGTAGGTTAATAAAGAATCTGCTGGATACCTCAACTGACTGGAAAACATGTTTTAAAAGAACATACCTATATTCCAATCAGCGTTATGTTTAATCCACATCTGTACTTATACGTAAGTTGTTCGCTTGCAGAAAGCCTAAATCCTCTTTAATAACTCAATTCTTTCACCATTATTCCCCTCAATAAAAACAATTGTCCAGCCATTTCCCATCCTTATTGGCCCCTCTAAAATAGATACATCCTTTTCATTTAAAATTTGTAAACAATCTGTTTCAAAACATATATGTGCCTCGTATAAACCTTTTTCATCAATTCTTCCATTTTCAATCAATTCAATCCTTAATCGGTCATTCACTAAGAATACAATCTTTTCTCCTTCCAACTCCATGTATTGTTCAGTACGAAATCCCAGATATTTTTCATAAATGAACCTTGTAAGCTCCTGGCTTTTCACCTCAAAACCAACGTGATGAATATTCAACGTTTTCATATAATTAAGTTCACATCTCCAAACTCATGCCATAAATACCCCTTTAGTACGGCTTCCTCATACGTTTTAAAAAGGAAATCCGAATCAATAAAAGCAGTGAGCATATCCAAATGGCTCGCCTCAGGTTCATGGAAACCAGTGAGGATACCATCTACTGCTTTCATATGGTAATCAGGTCCGATATACAAATTGGTGCTACCCTTGAGCTCTTCAGTTAGCAGAGCCGTCTCCAAAGCACGAACAACCGTGGTTCCGACAGCAATCACTCTTCTCCCCTCTTTTTTCGCATGCCGAATCATATCCATTGTCTCACTGGGGATTTCATAGATTTCAGGATTGGTTTCCGGTTTTACTGGCCAGTAGTCATCTAGTAAATAGCTCAAGCCTGTGTGAAGCTGAATAAACTGAAGCTTAACTCCCTTTCTTTGAAGATTGAAAAGCATTTCCCAGGTAAAGGCTCGGCCAGCAGATGGCATTTCAACGGAGCCAGGGACTGAAGCATAGACCGTTTGATAGAAGTTTAAATCAAGTGCCTGTTTCGCATATTCATACCGAATGGGTTCTCCTTTCTGATATAAATAATGTAAAATACGATCCTCTGATTGAGAAAAACAAACACTCCACAAAGGGGTAGCTTCTACCCTGCCACTTATCTCTCCTTTCAATTGTCCTTCAGAAAAAATGAGCACATCTCCAACTTCTATATCTTCATGCAGGGCCAGCACTTCCCAGGCGTTATTCTCAATCTTTTTTGCAAACCTTATTTCTACAGCTTCGGCTTTAACGATCCCTTTTCTAGTAATTGTTGCCCTTGCTGAGGCAGGAATTGTCCTGCTATTATTTAAAACCAGAATATCACCTTTCTTCAGATACCGATCTAGATGGGAAAATTGAGTGTGTTCCATTGTTCCAATCCCTTTATCTGTCACCATTAGCTTGACTTGGTCCCTTCTCATACCTCTGAACTCGGGAGGTTCGGACGCATTTAATTCTTGAGGCAGAAAAAATTTTTTCCTGAGAGGCAATGCCATTATAATCCCTCCTGTTCAAGCTCGAACTTCTGTGCTTCAAACCGTTTACCGTTAATATGCCGTGAATGATTCGAGGCTAAATAAACAAAGGCACCCAGTACCTCCTCCGGTTTAGCCAGCTCCTCATTATGATTAGGGTCTGCCAATGCATACATGTCCGTATCCATACTGCCGGGGTCAATCATATTGATTCGTATATTCGTTTCCGAGAGCTCATCTGCCCATGTTTCGGTCAGTCCTTCCAGTGCAAACTTCGAAATTCCATAGGCTCCCCATCCCGCATATCCTTTTTGCCCTGCTTCTGATGTCACATTGATAATAGAGCCTTCATTACGCTGAAGCATTCCATGCAGAACACGTTTTGTGACCATAAATGGACTTAGGCTGTTTGCCTTTATAACATTCATGAAATCAACCTCTGAATAATCCAGTAAGAGTGGCATCGGGCTAGGCCCCAATACAGCAGCATTATTAATTAAAACATCAATTTGACCAAATCTGCTTTCTGTCATGGAAATAAAGGCTTCCACATCACGCTGATTTGTAACATCCGCTTTTACTGCCAGAACTGTACTACCCAATTCCTCAGTCATTCTTTTCACTTCCTGTAACCGCTCTTCTCCCCGCGCACAAATTGCGAGATTGTATCCTTGTTTTGCAAAAGCAAGGGCTAATGCTTTCCCTAATCCTTTAGATGCTCCTGTAATCACAACTGTTTTCATGATTTATACCTCCTATAGAAACTTATACTTATAGCGTATTGCAAAAAAACAGCCATGCCCTCGGAGGATGGATGGAGTTTCAGCTACATCTTTAGTAGTACTCCACCATAAAAAATGTATAATAATAACAAAACATCTATTAAGGAGACTAAAGGTGGTCCGTAAAATTTTTCTCTCAGAGATTCATATATTGAAAGAAATCGCTGAAACATTAAACGAAGGCACTGATTTAACAGAAGTTTTGGCTCAGGTATTAAAGAAGCTTTTAAAAATAACCTCTTTGGAAACCGGCTGGATCTTCCTTATTGACGAACGGGGCAATTACAAATTAGCCGCTTCTGAGGGACTGCCGCCCGCTTTAAAAATTTCAGACTATGAACCCATGTGTACAGGTGACTGTTGGTGTGTGAATAAATTTTTAAAAGATAATCTACATAAAGCTTCGAACATTATGGAATGCAAGCGGTTGGAAAATGCAAGATTGAATCAATGGGGCGATACGTATGGCCTTGTTTACCATGCTACTGTTCCCTTATCAGCTGGGGATGAAAAATTCGGCGTATTAAACGTAGCCGTAACGAATAAAGAAAGATTCGAAGCAGAAGAGTTGGGTCTCTTAGAATCCGTTGCCTATCAAATCGGCAATGCCCTGAGACGAATCCATTTAACAAAACGGGAGCAGGAACTGAAAGTTGCAGAGGAACGAAATCGCTTGGCACGGGACCTGCATGATTCTGTAAATCAATTACTTTACTCTATTAATGTGACATCAAAGGCCGGAATCAATCTATCAAAAGAGGATTCAATCAAACAGATTTTTGCTGATATTGGGAGGATGTCACAGTATGCACAGGCTGAAATGAAGGCATTGATCTGGCAATTACGGCCAGATGGACTAAAGAACGGACTCGTTTGTGCCCTCAAATCATATGCTGAAATACTCGGTTTACAAGTTATTGTTCAGGTGAAAGGGACAGGATCTCTCCCTTCAAAAATCGAAGGAAATTTATGGAGGATTGGGCAGGAAGCCTTCAATAATGCCATTAAATATTCCGGTCAAAAAGAAGTCTTACTTTCTCTTGAATACAAACAAAATCATATTATCATGTCGGTTGAAGATGGAGGAGTAGGATTCGATATTTCATCAGTAAAGGGATTGCCGAGTCTTGGGCTTAAGAGTATAGAAGAACGCGTAACAGCCCTGCAAGGGAAATTAAGCATAATTAGCAAAAAGAACTCCGGCACCAGTTTAACGGTTGAATTGCCATACTAAAGGAGAATTTTAATGACGATAAAAATTGTTTTAGTGGATGATCACCATGTCGTTAGGAAAGGACTGGCATTATTATTAAATAGCCATCCTGATATGAGCGTAATTGGAGAAGGAACAAACGGTAAGGAAGCAATTGAACTGGCCAAAAAACTGACTCCCGAGATTATGATAATGGACTTACTAATGCCTGTAATGGACGGAATCGATGCAACAAAACACATTGTGGAAACCATACCGAATGTGAAAGTTTTAATCCTCACCAGCATGTCAGATCAAAACCATGCCATTCCTGCCTTGGATGCGGGAGCCAGTGGCTATCTATTAAAGGAAAGCGACCCAGAGGAACTAATCCTAGCTATTAAAAAGGCAGTAAACGGAGAAATCTATATTCATTCCAAAATTACCGCAGAATTAATGACAGTTCTGCAAACGAATAAATCCAAGCAGAATTCGTTAGAATCATTGACTCAAAGAGAAAAGGAAGTTCTCAAGGAAATCACCAACGGTAAAAGCAATAAAGAGATTGCTTCAGCACTTTACATAACCGAAAAAACGGTAAAAACTCATGTATCCAATATCCTGTCTAAGCTAGAGCTGCAGGACCGTACTCAGGCTGCTCTTTTTGCGATACGAAATGGTTTTTAATTGATTTGGATTCGCTGTTATTTTATTGGGGATTTATGTACTCTTCCATTCAATTCATCCGGTAAAAAAAAGAGAATAGAAAATCTATATAAAAAACCAGGTGAGTCATGACTCACCTGGTTTTTTATACGTAATTAAGCAATTAGCGAACTGCTTTCTCACGGGTTATAAGTACGTAAATAACCATCGACATGAATACGGACACAGCCGCTGTCATATAAATACTGCTGTAGCCAAATGAATGTCCAATCTGTCCGAAAATCATAGCTCCTATCCCTATACCTAAGTCAAAGAACGAGTAAAATGTAGCATTAGCCATTCCTTTACGATTTTGGGGTGCCTGATCAATTGCCCATGCCTGTAAGGCTGGCTGAACGCTTCCAAATCCAAATCCATAAAGGAAAGCCGCAAATAACATCATGCTGGTGCTAGGCAGCCAGGATAGTAATAGCATCGCAATAAACACCAACAATGTTCCCGGTATAAATACAGCCTTGTGCCCTTTACGGTCATATAATTGTCCGGCAAACGTTCTTGTCAACATAACAGATAATGCATAGATAACAAAATACCACTGGATTCCATCGATTCCCTTTTGTGCTGTATATAAAGGAAGAAAAGTAGCTATTCCCCCAAAAGTAAATGTGATGAAAAATGCCAGTATGGATGGTTTTAACGAGCTTTTTTCATATAGATCCAGTATCTTCTTACCAGTTGGCTGCACAGTCACTTTCTCAGCTTTCTTGAACTTAATCTGCGTTGCTACCAGAAGAGCAATAACTCCTAGAATAGCACAAATTAAGAAAAACTGATTAAATGGTATCATAACAACCAAAGCAAGACCAAGAGATGGCCCAATAGCCATCGCAATATTTCCGGACAGCCCAAAGTAACCCATTCCTTCACCCCGTCTTGATGCCGGAACCAAGTCTGAAGCAACCGTACCAGTAGCTGTAGTTAATGCTCCCCAACCCAATCCTTGAATAATCCGCATCATGAACAGCAAAGCAATACTTGCCATAAAACCAAATGACCCGAGGGTAAGGATAACAACAATTAAACCTCCGAAATAGACAATTCGTCTTCCCTTCGTTTCCAATGCCTTGCCGGCAAAGGGCCTAATCAGCAAAGCTGAAAATGTAAATATCCCCACAACTGCTCCTATTAGCTGGTCACTTCCACCGAGATGTTTAACGTACAACGAAATTGTCGGCAAGGTCATTTGAAAACCTAAAAAGATCAGGAAGTTTGTAATACAAATGAAGACAAAATCTCTTGTCCATATTTTTTCCTTCTTTATTTTTTGTTTAACTCCTTGTTGTGCTTGATCAATCATTTTATACCTTCTTTCTGCTCCTTTACATTATTTATATTACCCGAATACGAAACTATCTTTCTATGGAAATTTAAAAAATACACAAAAAATCCCTTCTTTTGTAGGCAAGGGAGTAATATATTGTTATTCCCATTTGATAGTATCCTACACCTTTCTGTATTAAAGACTACTTGCTTAAAATGTATTTATAAGTTAACTTCCTATAATGTTGAAAGGTTCCACATCTGAATCTACCAGCATACTATCAAACAATTTTTATAATATCATTTTTATTTGAAATGACAGATACTTATGATAGCTCATGCTTGTAAAAGTCCAGTGTGTAGTCTTTATTCTATTAAATTTATTAATAAATTTTTATTAGGAGGTTGTAAATGAGAAAAATAGGAGCGACTGTATTAATTTTGTTAACTTTTATCGGAATTGGATTAGGCTATATTCAATATAAAAAGTCAACTGTTGAACAACGTGTAATTGAGTATCTGACAACTGAAGAGAACATTTCAAAGAATGACATTATTTCCAGTGAACCATTTATTGCAAATTTACGAGGAGATAAGAATTGGATGGTTAGTATTCGACTAAAAGATGATAATAAAACCTACTATTATTACAAAAATAAAAATGAAGTAATTTTAGAATCGTATGTAGAAAACGGAGTAGAACACGTTCAATAAAAGGTAGTAAGGGGAAAATCCTTCATAAATAGGATTTCCTAAATTAATTGGATATAATTAACACTTAAGTTTAACATATCCATAAATAAAAGAGCTCAAATCCATTTGAATTAGAACAGTCGGAGTTGAGCTTCACTTTATTATTAAAATTATAATGATAATTATCTTAACAAAAGTGATTACCATACTCATTCAATCGGTAATCTATTTTGTTAATTTATGATGGAAAGCATAAATTACTGCTTGGGTACGATCCTGAACTTGAAGTTTACCTAAAATATTGCTCACATGTGTTTTAACCGTTTTAAGTGCAATAAATAATTGATCTGCTATCTCTTGGTTCGTCTTTCCTTCCGCCATTAATAATAAAATTTCTATTTCTCGTGATGTTAAATCTTCGTGCAAATCTCTTTTATTTGCGTTCCTAAATTTAGACATGAGTTTATCTGTCACTTCCGGTACCAGAACGGATTGCCCTTTATAGGTTTCGCGTATCGAATCTGCTATTTCACTTGCTTTCGAGGTTTTTAACATATAGCTGATTGCACCTGCTTCAAGAGCCGGGTACACTTTTTCATCATCAACAAAACTCGTCACAATGATTATTTTTGCCTCCGGCCACTCCGCTAGAATCTGCTTGGTTGCCTCAATCCCATCCATTTCAGGCATTACCAAATCCATCAATATTACATCAGGCTTTAGGCTCAATGCCATTTCGACACCCTTAAGTCCATTTTCCGCTTCCCCTACCACTTCAATGTCGGATAAAGAAGATAAATAAGCAGAAACACCTATACGAACCATTTCATGGTCATCTACAAACAATACTCTTATCATACTTTCTCACCTACATTCACTAATGGTACTCTTACTTCGATTCGCGTGCCTTGCTTTGGTACCGAAACCACCTTTAGAATGCCGCCAATTTCTATCGCCCGCTCTTTCATATTTTGTAACCCGTAAGAGCCAGCCTTCGCTTCATCTGCGGTAAATCCAACACCATCATCAATCACTCTCATAATTAAAGAACGTTCATGCTGAATAATATACACTTCCAATAATTGTGCTTTAGCGTGCCGTAATGTATTCGAAACGGATTCCTGGAGGATTCTAAATAAATGATCCTCAATCCCTTTCTCCAATTCCAGATCTTCTACCTTCCATTTTACCGTAAAAGGGATTTTTTGTTTGAGTTCGCTCAAAAGATTATCTACGCCTTCCTTCAAACTTTTATCCTTTAAATGTACAGGACGGAGATGTAAAAGTAAGGCTCGCATTTCTAATTGGGACTGTTGAATCATACTTTCAACCATCCTAAGCTGTTTTTTCTCACTTGTCTCTTCATCCCCACCTGATTCATTGATGGCTGACATAAGCATAGAAGCAGCAAAAAGCTGTTGGCTGACAGAATCATGGAGTTCTCGGGCCAATCTGTTTCTCTCCTCTTTAACCATTGCCTGAACTCGTTTTTCCTGTTCCACTGAATTTTCAGTAGCCAGTGCCTGAGAACGTTTTGCCTGATCAAGAAGGACCGTTTGGATTTGTTTTACTTTCTCGACAGATTCAGATAACTCCCTTGTCTTAATCTCTTTTTCCGAAGGATTTTCCCCGAGGTTTACACTTCGCAAAGTATCATTCAACTGATTAATTTCAGATTTATAGAATAACCCGCTTGCAATTCCGAACAAAACACCAAACAACAGGGAAATACTTAGCGCAAATAACAGAAATGGCACATTAAAGATCTTCTTCTCATATAGAGGAGTCCAATCAGAGGAGAAAAAGATTACATAATAACATAAGAATATAGTTAAAAATAGCAGTAGAGAGATTGATATACAGATCAGTAATTGGCGTTTTAGTATACTCATATCCACTTCACCACCAAATTGCCAGCACCGATCGAGGTAACGACCTTTATTTTATAGCTAGCCTCGTTATATCCTTCTGACCTATACATAATTTGCTGATTTCTAAGCTCTTTTTCCTTTTCTTCAAATAAACGTACTGTTCCAAATAAACAAGTGTGGGAAATTTGCACACCCACATCGTACGGTACAAATATTTCAATGTCCCCAATACCATTGCGAATCGAAATGACTGATATTTCCTTTGGCAAGACTGTATTGCTCAAATTGATATGAGTATCTCCGTATACGCTTACCACATTCAGATCATTCCATTCGTATACATACTCAGGAGTTTGCTGACTTCCAAAAATTCTATTCGTAATTACAGGCTTGGATATTTCACCATTCCCATTCTGTTTTTCCTGCTGTTCAAACGATTCTTTAGGTTTGATTTGAATAGGTTCACGTCTCTTTTGAAGATGTTGTGAAATATAATAGAGAAGAATAATAAAGAGTAGGAGCCTGACAATGAATAGATTAATTAAGCCTATAAGACCTGATATTATACCAATCCAAAATATCATTTTCCCAAATAGTTTAGAATAACGGGAATAGCCGTAATAAATACAAATTCCCGAAAACAATACGGTATAAAGAATTTCATGAAAGCGGAAAAAGATAATTTCAATTAAAGCAACAATTAAAATAGCAATTAATATTTTTTCTGCCCAATGCCCTTCTTTATATCTCTGCATATTCCTACCCCCTATCCGTAATTCTTCATAGATGAACACCTGCTGATTACTAATCTAAAACAGACGCAGCAAAATACTGCGTCCTACATACTAGAATACCATTTTTTTAATTCACTGTTTCCTTCCTTTTTAAATCTTTTTCAATTTCTGCAATGCGGGTATCAATCGTTGCTTCATAATAATTAGCTTTCACTCGATTTTCTATTTGCATCATATAATCATCAATTTCTAAGGATTGTTGCCCTTCACCCTCTACAGCGTCTTTACCGGACTCCATTAACTTATCCATTTTATGATGAACCTTTGCAATATTTTCCCGCCCCATCAGCTCAAGTCTCTTTATATGCATATCTTTCAGCTTTTGCTTCATTAAAGTAAACTTCTCTTCAAGCTGTTTTAAATCAAGACCAATTTGCACAAGCAGATGTTCAATTTTGGCTGAACGGTCCTCATAAACCGCCTGTTCCTTAATGGCAAATTCGTATAATTCACTCACATCGCCTGCTTCTTTAGCAATATAAGCCTGATGTTTACGTTTATCGGCCATTTCCTTAGCAACCGCTAATTCACGCTTTATTTCCTCTTTCAATCGATATTGACGTTGTATTAATTGTTGAACCTGTTCAACTTCTCTTTCGGATTGTCTCAAATATTGATTCAATTTTGAAATTGGATTCCTCTCCTCCTGCTTATCGATTAAATCATGAAGATCTGCTTCTACCGAATTTTTCATACGAGTAAATAAATTTGCCATGTTTCCTGCACACTCCTCATTTAAAATTTTTATTTAATTGTTCCCATTCTTTTTCAAAGTTTGTAAATGGATCATCATGACTCACATAGTCCTTTTCCTTCTTATGCTCCTTATATAGATAATAAAGAACATACATAGCCACCAAGCCAATTAACGCAGGTATATTACCAACTGAAGCCAATAATGTAATAACCGCAATTGCTCCCCAAACCACTTTCGACAAATTTATATCCGACTTCATGAATCCTTTCACGGCAAAATACAAAATAGCTAATGTAATGGCCAATGTAATAATGGAACCAATATTACCGATAACGATTAGACCAGCCACCAGCACAATCAAGATCAATCCGAGATTTTTCATTGATATTCCCTCCTTATGTCTTTAGTTTAACTTGGAAGAATATTCTTTATAACGACCCTGAGCTTGATTTCCACCTAGGTCTTGAGGCGTAGCTAAACTAAGACTATTAAAAAGCTCTGCAGTACTGCTTCCAAAAAAATAGCGCAAAAAATAATTAGAGAATCGAGTATTGCACTAGGAGAAGAAATTCCTATCCAGCTAGTGCTGAGGTGACTTTTTCAAGGAACAACGGCTAAGAACGCACTTCATGTGGCAACATCTTTGTGACCTACATCCTGTAGGCCTCCGACAAGCATAAAGAGAGGCGATAGGAAGACGATTTCTCTTCCCCTTAGTGGCTATGACTATGACCTCGAGGTACTGGAAAAATGAAGCCGGATCACACACGTAAGAACCGTTAAAAGACCCCAGCATAAGCCAGTCAAAATGTATCTGATTATCTGGCAAAGAAGTATAATAAGCTATTAGTAGTATGCAAACAAAGGAGGATATTATGGAGACCGGAATTGAAATTATACATAACCCACCCAGCCCTCAGGAATATATAGATTTGCGAATAGCTGCGGGATTAAGTCCGAAAGAAAAACAGGCCGCTGATATCGCACTGAAGAATTCAATCTTCGCCGTATCTCTTAGAGAAAGCGGAAGGCTAATTGGGATGGGCAGAATTATAGGAGATGGAGGGTGTTTCTACCAGGTTGTCGATGTAGCAGTCAGCCCCGATAGGCAAGGAAGGGGATTAGGTAAAGTAATAATGGAAAATCTGACAGACTATCTAAATAATCATGTGCCCGCTGGAGCATACATCAGTTTAATAGCGGATATTCCAGCCGACAAGCTTTATCAGAAATTTGGTTTTGAATATACTGCTCCCCATTCTGTCGGGATGTATCGAAAAATAATATAGTTTTAAAGGATACTTACTCAGAGCCCATAAAACTCTGAGTTTTTTAGTTGCCATTCAGTTTTTTTAAATATATGTCGATATATTCTCTAATTTGCCTTTCAGCAGTTAAACTGGCCTTGTACACTTAAAAAAACCGTACTTTTCTACCTATCTTCCTCCTGTGTGTATCTACCCACTCTTCTCTTTTTTTCGTGTATATACCCTATAATAAGCTAAGACATTTTAACTATTTTTGGAAAAATCTAAAAATTCAAAAGACTATTTATAATCATGGTGGTAAATTAATAGTGTGGTAGATAGTAGGTTATTTACCTTATATTCCATTATTGATAACAAAGGGGAGGGATTTTGTAGATTTATCGTTTTTGACAAATGAAGGGGAGGTTGGAGCTTTGCATTTCAAAAATACTAAGAATGCAGTTTTTGTTTTACTATCACTGGTATTACTCTTATCTAACTTATTAATCGGTATAGGTACAGCGAGCGCTAATACATATGAAAACACCAAACTAAAGCCCTTTAGTAACTCAGTAAAAAAGAAACTGGATGTAAGTAAATATGACCCAGATGAAAAGGTACGTGTTATTGTAGAACTAGAAGGTACCCCTGCAATTGATTACGCCACTAAACAAGGTGTTATGTTTAAAGAACTCTCCAAATCAAAACAATCGGAATTACAAGCAAACGTTAAAGACCAACAATCCGATTTCCTATCATCTATTAATAAAAAACGTGTAAAATTCGACGTTGAAAACTCCTTTACAGTAGTCGCAAATGGGGTCAGTGGTGAAGTAAAGGCTTCAGACATTTCAAAAATTGAAAGTATCTCTACTGTTTCATCTGTATATATCGCTAATGAATATAAGCGACCGGAAGTAAAACCTGAAATGGTATCCAGTGGGGATATTGTTAAGGCCGAAGAAACATGGGTCAGAGGATACAATGGTACGGGTACAGTTGTTGGTATTATCGATACTGGAATTGATCCTAGCCATAAAGATATGATTTTGACCGATGAAAGTAAAGCTAAATTAAAAAAGTCTGATGTAGACTCAGTTGTATCTAAGAATAATCTCCCAGGAAAGTATCACACTACAAAAGTTCCATATGGATATAACTATTACGATAAAAACCAGGAAATTTTAGATTTAGGGCCTGATGCATCCATGCATGGAATGCACGTAGGCGGGACAGTTGGGTCCAATGGCTCTAAAGATGCTGGTGGTATAAAAGGAATTGCTCCTGAAACTCAGTTATTGGCTTTAAAAGTTTTTGGTAATGATGCTGCTATGCCTTCTACTTGGGGCGATATTTATATTAAAGCAATTGATGATGCCATCCTGCTTGGTGCAGATGTGCTTAATATGAGTCTTGGATCAACCGCAGGATTCCAAAGTCCGGAAGATCCAGAACAAAAAGCTGTGGAAAGAGCAGTAAATAATGGTGTGCTGATGTCAATCTCAGCAGGGAATTCTGCACAAATCTCTGATGGATATGCAGATCCTCTTGCAATCAATCCTGATATCGGACTTGTCGGTTCACCAAGCGTTTCCAAAGATTCAATTTCTGTCGCATCTCTAGAAAACACGCATGTATTTGTAGACAAATTCGAATTAACAATAGGCGGAACGACTTATCCGGCTGGATATAAAACACAGTCCTCTCCTCTGCCACTAGATGTTTTTGGCACAAATGAACAGGATGTCGTTTATGTAGGAGATGGACACCCAGATCGATATAAGGACAAGGATGTAAAGGGTAAAATTGTCTTTGCTGTCAGAACTGGCGCTGCTCCAAACTATGGAGAAATCCAAAAGCAAGCAGAAACTGCAGGTGCAATCGGTGTTATTGTTAGAGGAACTCCAGCACATGGGGATTTTGTGAGCATGGCCTTGAACAATCCTACCATTCCTCTTGTATCATTGAGAATAAGTGATGGAACGATGTTTGAAGAGAAACTCAAAGCTGCTGGGGAAGTAGGAAAAGTTAAATTCACAGGAGACATGATCCAACTTGAAAATGGTACGGCCGGTCAATTGTCCACCTTTACTTCTTGGGGAGTAACACCAAACTTAGATTTCAAACCAGAAATTACGGCACCCGGCGGAAAAATCTATTCAACTTTAAATGATAATAAGTATGGGGTTATGAGTGGTACATCTATGGCTGCACCTCATGTATCCGGCGGGTCCGCCCTTGTATTGGAATACGTTGAAAAGACTTTCCCAAGTCTAACAGGCAAGGATAAAGTCGAACGTGCCAAAACATTATTGATGAATACATCTGAAACTATTAAAGACCCACTTGGTACAACATATTACTCACCACGCCGTCAGGGCGCAGGAGTAATGAATTTAAATTCAGCAGTCACTTCATCCGTTTATGTTGTAGCTAAAGGAACTAATGAAGGAAAAGTCACATTAAAAGAAATTTCTAAGGATAAGTTCTCTTTTGCATTGACAGCTACCAACTTCAGTAAGAAAGATGCAACTTATACAATAGATACCACTGTGCTGTCCGATGCACTCTATGAGTCAAATGGACATACTTTTAATAATTTGACTCCTCAAGAAATTAAAAAAGCGATAGTCATATCCGATAATGAAATTACCATCGGAGCTGGAAAATCAAAAGATTTTACCATTACGATCGATTTAAAAAATGCCAAAGCTGATCTAGAAAAAGCAATGAAAAACGGATACTTTATCGAAGGATTTGTTTTCTTAAAAGCCAAAAATGTAGAAGATTCACTACCTACCTTATCCGTGCCATTTGTTGGTTTTAAAGGTGATTGGAATAAACCAAACATTATCGACCCAATGAATAATGATGCGAACTCCTTCTATGGAATGACAGGACTTGTCGATCCATATACCGGGGAATTCTACGGAATCAGTCCATTTGATAAAAATCAAATTGTCGATCCAGGTAAAATAGCCTTTTCACCAAATGAAGATAGTCATAATGATTCAATAGCACCAGCTCTATCATTTTTACGAAATAGTAAGACGGTAGAATACAGTATTACTGACACAGATGGTAACACGATACGTAAAATAACGACGGATAAGTATCAAAGAAAGAATTATGCAGCAGACTCTGTCGTCACATTTGATCCATATACTACGGAATGGGATGGAAAAGTAAATAACAAGCAGGTTCAAGAAGGATTATACTATTACGAAATTAAAGCAACAATTGATTATGATAATAAAGAAGCACAAGTATTTAAGATGCCTATCTTGGTTGATAACACAGAGCCAGCTGTATCTGATCTTAAATATGACGATGCAACCAAAACTGTCACATTTAAGGCAGAGGATACAAAAACAGGTGCTGGTCTTAAATACATTGAGTTATCCATCAATGGCAAAACACTCAAGAATTATGTTGCACCAAATACCAACAATACTTACAGTGTTAATTTAACAGATCAAAAGTATAGTGATGATACTCCTGTCGAAGTGAAAAACGGAGATAATATCAATGTTATTGCACATGATTATGCCGGTAATCGCGGAGCTAAATCATTATTGGATAAGAAGGTCCCTTACATTGTCTCTGAATCACCAGCACCACTTGGAGTCTATGACTATTTAGATATTGAGGTCGAAGGCTATGTAACGGACGATTCCAACATGGATTATGTTTTAGTAGAGTATGAAGGTAAACGTCAAAATCTTGAGCTTGAATGGGATGAAGAAACTAAACAATATTACTTCTGGGATGTTCTCGATTTCTCTAAAGAAGGTAAGAAAGATATCCGTTTCTACGGAGCTGATGTCGCTGGTAACAAAATCGATTTTAACAGAGAAATATTTATAGATACGAAAAAACCAACCATTGATGTTGATTATAAAGTTTTCTCAGCAGGTGATAGCCAAAAGGTTAAAGTCAAGGTTGGCGACAACTATAATGCATTACGCTTAGTCGTTAATGGCAATGAAGAAATAAACACATTTAATGATTTAGGAGATTTACCTGTATATGCACCTTACTCAATATCTCAAGATCTAGAACTACAATTAGTGGATGGTATAAATGAATATGAATTTGTCCTCGAGGACCTCGCTGGACATCAGGTAACGAAACGAATTGAGATTAATAAGGTTCCTATACCTGTTAAACCATCTATTAATCAAGTATCAGATGCCAGCACTAAAATCACAGGTACTGCACCAACTGATTCAAAAGTAACCATTACAGACAAAAAGAACCTAACACTTTCTACAACAGCTAAAAATGGTAAGTTCTCAGTAGATTTAAAAACTAAACTAAAAGCTGGTACTAAATTATACGCCACTGTTACAGATCCGAAAACTGGATTAGTGAGCGAAGCAACAGCAATCACAGTAACAGACAAGACCGCTCCTTCTACCCCTTCTGTCAATGCTGTTTCAGATAAATCAACATCTGTAACAGGTAAAACAGAAACAGGAGCGAAAGTTACGGTGAAAGCCGGTTCCAAAACTCTTGGTACAGCTACTGCCAATAGCAAAGGAAACTATGCCGTTAAAATCAAAAAACAAAAAGCTGGTACTTCCCTATCCGTAAGTGCGACAGATAAGGCTGGCAATGCAAGCAAGGCGAAAACGGTTAAAGTGGCAGATAAAACAGCTCCTTCTGCTCCTTCTGTCAATACGGTATCTGACAAGTCAACAACCGTAGCAGGGAAGACAGAAGCAGGTGCGAAGGTGACGGTGAAATCTGGTTCCAAAACTCTTGGCACAGCTACTGCCAACAGCAAAGGAAACTACACCGTTAAAATCAAAAAACAAAAAGCTGGTACTTCCCTATCCGTAACTGCGACAGATAAGGCTGGCAATACAAGCAAAGCTAAAAACGTTAAAGTCGCAGATAAAACAGCTCCTTCTGCTCCTTCTGTTAATACGGTAAAGTCAAGTTCTACAAAGGTTACCGGTAAAACAGAATCAAGTGCGAAAGTAACTGTGAAAGTAGGATCAAAAACTCTTGGTACTGCGACAGCCAACAGCAAAGGGAACTACACGGTCAAAATCAAAAAACAAAAAGCCGGCACTTCCCTATCTGTAACGGCTAAGGATAAAGCAGGAAACACAAGCAAAGCTAAAACAATCAAGGTGAAAAAATAACAATCAGAAAAGGTGTCCTGGCAGGAAATCCAGGACACCTTCTTCTTTCAGAGATAGATAATTACTGTACAAGAGTGACTTTATTATTCTCACTCTGGAGTTATGTGCTGAATAATAGACTGATAACAGAAAAACGTTTTCGGAAGGAGAACTGATAGTTTGCTTCAAATGTTCTTATACAATTGGCAAGTTAGAGAAGATTGGTTTAAATGGTGTCAAAACGTTTCTAGTGAGGAATTGATTAAAAAACGTGTCGGTGGAATGGGCAGTATATTACATAATTTATATCATGTCATTGACTGTGAACAAATATGGATTAATCAAATGAAAGGGTCAGAAGTGATCGTCAGCAATCTCAGCACCATTACTGAATTGACCAATGTTATAGACTTTTCTACTGAAATAAAACAACTCACCACAGAATTTTTATGCCCCTGGGATTCACAAATGGACAATAAAATACTGAATATAACGAATAGGAATGGGCATACATTTTCCTTTACGTACGGGAAAATCCTCCGCCACATCATCACTCATGAAATCCACCATGTTGGACAACTATCTGTTTGGTCAAGAGAATTAGATATAAAGCCTGTATCTTCAGATTTACTATTCAGAGACTAATCCCCCTCTTCTATTAAGAAGGGAACTCCGAACTTGGTTTCTCGTCCCCTTCAAGTGTATCTGAATGTACTATTAAAGTTCAGGGCACCTTATTTAGGAGGTGATATTTTTTTCTCTCCTCACAAAAATTCCATACACCGCCTGACATAAAACAGAGACACTCCATATAGTTTTCTGTTATTGATTCCGAAATACTACTATTTCAGTATACTCTGCTTGCAATATAAACATTAGATTGTTATATTAACAATTTGTATAATAGTAACAATTTTCTTTTTTTATGTAAAAAATACAATCATGGGGTGACATAATGAATTATCTTTGGGGTTTGTTAGGAATTATCTGTATTTTAGGCATTGCCTTTCTTCTCTCCACTAACAAACGAAATATTAACATCCGTACAGTTGTCGTGGCACTAATTATCCAAATTTCTTTTGCATTCATTGTTTTAAAATGGCCACTTGGACGGGCAGCCTTTCAAAAAGTAACCGATGTTGTGAACAATACGATTGGTTATGCTAATGAAGGAATCAACTTCCTGGTTGGTGGGCTTTATACACCAGAATCCGGAATTACACATGTTTTCTTATTTAATGTTTTAGGAATCATCATATTCTTCTCTGCTTTAATCTCTGTTTTATATTACTTAGGAATTATGCAATTCGTAATCAAATATGTTGGTGGTGCTCTTTCAAAACTATTGGGTACTAAAAATGCAGAAACATTTAATGCAACCGCCAATATATTCGTAGGTTGTACGGAGGCCCCTCTCGTAATAAAACCGTTCATTGAGAAATTGACGAAATCAGAATTGTTTTCTGTCATGGTATGTGGGTTAGCCTCTGTCTCTGGAAGTGTATTAGTAGGATATTCTTTACTAGGTGTTCCATTGGATTATTTACTTGCTGCCAGTATTATGTCAGCACCTGCGGGACTATTACTTTCTAAAATCATGATTCCGGAAACGGAAGAAAGCCAGGAAGATGCGGAAGGCTTTGAGATGACAAAAGATGATGAGTCAACAAACGTAATCGATGCAGCTGCAAGCGGAGCCTCAACAGGTCTTCAATTAGCTTTGAATGTTGGAGCTATGCTGCTTGCTTTTATCGCATTGATCGCATTGTTAAATGGTATATTGGGATATATTGGTGGTTGGTTTGGTTTTGATCAATTATCTATCGAGCTAATTTTAAGCTACATATTCGCACCATTAGCTTTTGTAATTGGCGTTCCGTGGAATGAAGCTCTGCAGGCTGGAAACTTCATTGGTCAAAAACTCGTAATTAATGAATTTGTTGCCTACAGTAATTTTGCACCAATGATTGATACAATGTCAGATAAAGCCGTTGTCATTATCAGCTTTGCATTATGCGGGTTTGCTAATCTTTCTTCTCTTGGAATCTTACTCGGTGGACTTGGCAAACTAGCACCAAATCGCAGACCAGACATTGCCCGTTTAGGCATAAAGGCGATTATTGCAGGTGCATTGGCATCTTGTTTAAGCGCAGCTATTGCAGGTATGATAATTGGATAATAACCATACTCCTATAAGAATTAAGTTATAAGGCAAAAAATGAGGCTGCCTCGTAAGCAATTAATTGGCTTACTGGCGCCTCTCTTTTTTCTGTTGAATATTTTAGTCCTTTCATCGGCTATTAAAGCTAGAGTATTTATTTCTATTGTTTCCTACTCTTAAGCCCATAATCGCAAATTAATTGATTATAAAGGAAAAAGAGACGTCACTTTAATCATGACGTCTCTTTCCTATCAAGCTTTTTATCGATTAATGAACGCGTACTACACGTCCGTTGAATTTTTTACCCCAGTATCCGCTTTTAAGGCTGGCAATTGCTACACCAGTAGAGCTTTGGGAACCGATGAATTTTCCACCGCCAACATAAATGCCAACATGGCCATCTTTTTTATACGTATCGAAGAAAACCATATCTCCAGGTTGCATTTGGCTTGTTGGAATCTGTCTTCCAGCATGTTTCAGAGCATCTGTGCTCGCTGGTACAGAGTATCCACCTTGTTTAAATGCCCAGCTAACAAAACCGGAGCAATCAAAGCGTCCTGCTGCAATATCAGCTTGAGTTCTTCCGCCGCCGAATACATATACGGAGTTCCCAATATATTTATTGCCTGCAGTTATAACGGTTTGAATATTTTTATTTTGGGTAGAACTATTAGTAGAACTTGGCTTCTTATTAGAAGAGTTTGAATTAGCTGGTTTAGAGCTAGTTTGTTCGTTCTTCGAAGTGTTTACAGCTTCTTCTTTAGAGCTGGAATTCACTTTATTTGTTGTTTCATTCTTAGTTGAAGAGTTTGTTTCTTCTTTTTGAGTATCAGCGATCTTTTCAACTTTCTCTTTTACATTGGAAGTTTCTTTTACAACAACTGGCTCTACCACAATATCGATATTTCTTGCTTTAGCATCTGCTAATTGACGTTGACTTTCTTCTTCCTTAACTTTAAGCTCTTTCTTCAAAGAGTTTGTTTGATCTTGTTGTTGCTTAATATCCTGCTGCATACCAACAAGCTCAGTTTTCATATCCTTTAAACCAGTAAGCTTTTCTTCTACTGTTGCTTGTTTATCCTCAAGTTTAGTCTGATCCTCTTGAATTTCATCGATCAATTGACGGTCCGCTTTAACAATTGTTGAAACGGCTCCGATTCGTTCAATAAAATCTCCAAAACTAGTAGATCCAAAAATGACTTCTAAATAGCTGACGTTACCATTTGTTTGTTGGTATGTAACAGCACGCTTCTTTAAAATTTCTTGGCGTTTTTCATTTTTTTCTTCCAGTTCGGTAATTTCATTATCTAAAGTCTCTACTTGTTTTTCCGTTTTGACAATATCATCTTCTGTTTTATTAATCATGTTCTGATTATCTTTAACAGCCTGGTTGATTTGATCAATACGAGTATTCAGAGTAGAAATTTCAGCTTGTACCTCATTTAAAGCAGCTTGAGCTTTATCAACCTCAGCTTGCCTGGCCGGGTCTTTTGCAGCACTTGCTGATGGAATGCCTATGTAACTGCTGAACCCAAGCAATAAAGCCGTACTTAGCGCAATAATTCTTTTATTCATCATTAAGATATTACCTGCTTCCTAGTTTTTTTAATTTATCGGGTCTTTCATACCATTTCTATTTATCTATTTATCTAACATGGATAAGTATATCATGCTAATTTAACAAATAAGTTATAGTAATATTACAATTATGTTTCAAAAACATGTTAGAAGTTTTAATTTGTAATAATAGGGTATAAATAACACGGATATAGCTAATAAACTTACAAAAAGTAATATATTTTGCAAAATAAATGTAAATTATTTTTAACAGAAGAAGAAAATTCAGCTAGATTTAACATAAAAATCCAGTTATTAATGAATCTACATCTATTTATTACTTAATAAAACATCTATTCTATCCTAGTATTTTCTATGGTTCTCTTATTTCCATTTTTCTAATCTATAATTCCCATTCTAATAGCCTTGAAAATGATAGTTTACGATCCAAAACACTCTATGTTACAGAATTTTCAGGGTGTAAACCTCAGCAACAACTCTCCTGCACTTTGCTCAAATTTCCTCTCTGGCCCCTTATCAAATAAAATGCCGCCAATCATCTTCCCTTCTTCCGGAACATAGAGGGGAACGGTTAACAAGGATACAAGATTAAATTGCTTAATAAATTTTTCAGGAAAACCGTATATGGCATCCTCTATATAAATCAACTGAAAATTGCGCAGCTCATTTCCTGCTGGTTTTAATTTATTCAAATAATGTGTCAGTGCAGGAATGTTTATGATTTGTTCCTGATTATCTATATGGTGGGCGTATACTCCTATTGCTCAGGTGTAGGTGGTCAGATGGAAGATAGCAGTGAAGAGGAATTAAAGGATATTATTAAGAGTTTACAAGAGGGGACTAAGAAGAAACAAACAAGTCAGAGGAGCAAGATAAAGAAGAAACCAATAAAGAGGAAGAATCGGACAAACCTTCGGGCGATCAGCCTGCAGCTGAACCTGAAACACCGGAAGCTGAGACACCGGCTATCGAACCTGCCCCAGATCCTATGTACCAACTGAACCAGAAGAGGAAGAAGACAGTGAAAATCCGGATGATGGTGTAGAAGAACCTGATCCTCCTGTGGACGATGGCACAGACGAAACTGAAATACCAACTCCGCCACCTGCTTCATAAACTACTTATCTATCTAAAAAGGAGCTGTCGAAATGAATCGACAGCTCCTTTGTCATGACGGTTTAAACGAACTTACATTTGGAAAGAGATAGGGTTGAACGGTCGTATCACTTCTTACAAACAACGGATGCAGGGGATGCCCCTCTCTTGTTGTACCCAGGCAGTTAGGATCATATCCCTTAAACCAGTCCGATAATAACTGATAATCTTTGTGATGGATGGTACAGTTTTCTCCCCAGCCAACGATAATTTCAGAACCGCTGTGTAAGGCATTTTCTAAATAGAAGCGGTTTTCAGGACCTGTAGCCTCCTCCAAGGACAGATTCCTGAGATCTCTCCATTCCCTGCTCCGATAGGCAAATACATTCACCAATTCCACAGAACCGCAATCTAATTTCTTAGCAAACGAAACACAACGCATGGTCGTCCGGTCATCCACTCTGTCATCAGCCTCGCTTGGGTGTAAAAGAACAAAGACAGCTTTTCTTAAATTGTAATCATCCCATTCCCTCTTTAGGGAATATCGATAATTTCCTTTTATAATGGCACTCCTTTTCAATCGATTTCCCCCTTTCCGTTCCTATTATTATGTATAAGCTCCTCAGGTGACTTTTATGATAAAACCGGCCAACAATCATTGAGAACAATTTTGTTCCATTATTTTATTTGGAGCTTGACTTGCTTTTTGTGGGTAAGTGGGTAGGTGTCTAATTCAATATTAAGAGGACCCTTAATGATTTCTTCTGGTTTATAGTAGAAGCTTATAGCGTCTAAACCGTCTATTTCCCAGTACTCCGCTTCCCCTGTTGAAATTTCTTTACCTGTTCCATCATTTATCATTCCACCGCCAGAAACAGTATCTTTACTCTTGGGGATTTTCATGAAAATATACACCTTATTTTCTTCTATCTTAGAAGATTTCACTAATCCATCCGATGGATATTTCAATAGCCTGCCTGTTTTTTCATCAACTTCAATGATTAACTCATCCTTATCTAGAGCATGAATACCATCGAATAGTAGGTACAGCTTCTCGGGTTTCCGAAAATAATTACTTTCTATATAGATTTCACTTTCTTCCTCATTAAAATGACTGCCAGTAGATCCCCATATCTCACCTTTATCATCCATTAGCCTAACATGATTCAAATGAAATATTTTTTTTGTATTATTCGGATCATATTTTACGTCAACCCTGACACTTAGTGGATCAATTTCTACTTTTCCAAACGTAATCCGCTGATTGTCTATGGTCACTGTTTCATCAATGGCCATCTGTTTATGCTGACCTTTATACAAGGAATGATCTATTTTCAAAGGGAACTTAAATGGACCTATTAAGCTAGTGTCATTTTTCAGATGGACTTTTAGTTCTATTTCTTCTCTATCTTCAAGCTGATGCACTAGATTAAAATCTAAGGAGCCGAACCCATTTTCATGAGCTGAATAGGATATGGATTGCTCGACACCGTCTCCGTCAATCAATAGATCGGGAAATTCTATTTGTATATCATCCCCTGCTCCCTCTATATGATAAAAAACAACCATCCTATGCCTATCAACAATTAAGGATTCAATCGTTACCTTATACCCATCCTTCTCTTGCGTCTGTCCAACTGACTGTAAAAAATCATTCTCCACTGCAGACATATAGCCTTTATCGTTTCGGATTAGATTGATAATTTTTTCTGCGCCCGGTATAGAAGAAAGGGCATTTGCAAAGGACGGTGACACTCGTACCAGGCTAATGCAAAACAGGAGTACAATAGCAGCCGCTGCTAATCCTGTATATTTTATAAGTCTTTTTCTCTTCTTGTGTTTGGCTTTACTAAAGCCTGACTGAATGGCTGCGGAAACTTTTTCGTTTGGTACAGGCACATATTCCATTTGTTTTTTTAAATCCAATAATTCTTGTCTCTCTTTTTCATACATGGCGGGTACCTCCCGATTCCTTCATTAGTTCCTTGAGCTTCCGAAGGCCTTTGTAAAGTCTTGTTTTAACCGTACTTTGTGGGCATTCACATATATCCGCAATCTCACTTATGGATAGGTCCCGTAAATACTTTAATACGATGATTTCACGTGATGGTTCATCCAGGAACATGAGCGCCTCTTCTATTTCAAGCTGACCATAATCATCCGTATGGACCATTTCCTGTCCAATGAAATGATGGTGTATTTTTTTGGCCTTCAATTCATTTGAACAAACGTTTAATAAAATTCTTACAAGCCATGTAGAGAAATAGGATGGCTCTCGCAGCTTTTTAATTGAACGGTATGCTCGAAAAGACGTTTCCTGGATAGCTTCCAGAGCTTCTCCTTCATTTTTTAAATAGACAATGGCCATTCGATACAGCTGTTCCTTATGAAGATCTAATAAAGTTAAAAATGCTGTATCATCCCCTTTTATAGCCCTTTGTACTAAAGAAGCATCTTCATGCATGCGGCTCCCCCCTGTTTTCTCTCTACTTATTAGACTGTTTATCCTAGAAAAAAGTTTCAATATATTATAAAAAATACCATAATTTTATAGTTTTAAGATTTATAGCATAAATAAAAGACCTCAAAATCAAGAGGTCAATAATTAAGAATCTAATTAGAGGACATAAAGTATAGAAGTGTTATCAATGGAAATATCATAAATACTATATTTAATATCTGAGTGAACCATAGAAACAAAGTCTTTTTTTGGGCGGTTTTATTAATATATAGAAAAGAAGCTGCACCTATAACACAGGGGATCAAGCCTAATAATGGATATCTTTGAGGAGTTGAGTTGATCGATTGGATAAGGGCCATTATACATACCACCAAGCTTACCCCCATTAAAAGCGCTGGAATCCATACTTTGTTTCTTTTCATTCCCAATACCATCCTTTCTGCGGAACAACTAATATTTCATATAAATTGATTCGTTTAATCCCATTTTATGTACTTCACTTTCTAATAAATCCTTCTCACTATAAAACAAAATAAAAAATGATTGGTAAAGTGATTAAGCTAAGTACTGTACTTATAAATGTACAAACCGAAACAAATTCCGGCTTTGTATTAAACTGAATGGCATACATCGTCGTATTTGCAGCAGCAGGCATTCCGGCCATGATAATCATTAATTGTTTAAGCAAGGTATCGATTGGCAAAAGGGCTGAAATTCCCCACGCTACAAGGGGCGCCACTGCCAATTTAATGATTAGTGCATACGTAACCTTTTTATATTCAATATTCTTCAGACTGATTTTGGCTAATTGCATACCTAAAACAAGCATGATTGTCGGAATAGCCGCGCTTCCAACTAAATCAATGGTAGTCATTAAGGAATGGCTGATGGTAATACCCGTGTACTGAAATAACAGTCCAAAAATCGCTCCATATGCAACAGGCATACGTAATACAATTGCAAGTGTATCTCTAATCCCTCCGCCTATATCACTTCCTCGCGCCGCTACATATACCCCAATTGTCGCCATCACGATACTTTGGGTGACCATTAAGATGATGGCATAATCAAATCCGGCAGCGCCAAACAATAATAACGCAACAGGTGTTCCATAATTACCATTGTTCATAAAAACCGAACCAAGAATGAGCCCACAGGTTTCCTTTATGTTGTATTTATTTATAAAAGCGATAAAACATACAAAGATAATAAGTGCTAAACAAAGCCCAAACGCGTAAATAACAATATAAAGATAATCTAACGTCAGTTCATTAGTATAAAACGTTTGAAACACCAGTAATGGTGTCATTAAATAAAGGGACATCGTTGAGATCGTTTTTGGATCAAATCCTATCTTCTTCTCGCCTATATATCCTAAAGCAAATATAACAAATACCGGAATCAATACATTAAAAAACTCCATCTGCTTACCTTCTCTCTGGTTGAAGCTATCATCTTTCACACACCATTATACCAATTCCTTCCTTTAAAATTTCAAAATATTTAAAATTTTTTAAACAAATATTCTCTTTTACCTATTTATCTATTAAAATAGAAATTATTGGAATTTAATTAAAGGAATCAGGAGGCATTATGCAGTTTTTTAAAAATTTATTTAGTCCATATCGGGGGTTACCCAAAGAAATTTATATTATATTTTTTGCTCGAATTATTAATAGTCTGGGAGGGTTTGTACATCCATTACTTGTTTTAATCCTCACTCAGAAGATCGGCATGGATAGTGCGCAAGCAGGGCTATATGTTACTTTAGTCAGTGTCATTTCTGCACCAAGTATGATTTTAGGCGGAAAGCTGGCTGATACCTTGGGGAAAAAATTTATTATTGTAGTTTCGCAAGGTCTAGGAGGCATAACCGTTATATCCATAGGTTTAATAGAGCCTTCGATGACCATGGCTTATTTGCTCATGCTATCATCACTCTTCTTTGCTTTGTGCTCACCTGCCTACGATGCACTATTGGCGGATTTAACTACCCCCGAGAATCGGAAAGGTGCTTATTCATTAACCTATATGGGTTTTAATTTAGGTTTTGCGGTTGGTCCAATCATGGCCGGTCTACTATATAAAAATCATTTAGATCTTGTTTTCATCATTGATGGAATTGCTACGCTCTTAGCAACAACATTAATTTTCATTTTTATAAAAGAGACAAAAACCAAACATATTTCAGTAACAGAGAAAACGGAAAGAAAGCTTGAGGAGCATGTAGAAGGATCTGTTTTTAAAGTGCTGAGGGCAAGACCAATATTAATTATGTTCGCTTTTATTCTATTATGTATCGAATTTGAATACGCTCAATGGGCATTTACCATACCGCTGCATTTAGAGGAGTTGTTTAATGATTCTGGCGCAGCCTATTACGGAACACTTGCCGCATTTAACGGTATATTGGTTATCTCGTTTACGCCGATTATTACGAAACTGACAAATAAGATAAGGCCTATAAAAGTGATAGCCACCGGAGCCTTGTGCTATGCTTTTGCCTTTGGTATGCTCGCCTTCACCACGATACTTCCCTTCTTCTATGTATCTATTTTCATCATGACCATTGGAGAAATCATGATTGCAATCAATGCTTCGACCTTTATAGCTAATCAAACACCAGCTTCGCACAGAGGCAGAGTCAGCAGTATTCTCCCACTGATAATTGGCGCCGGATATGCAACAAGCCCAATGATTATGGGAAGCTTTATTGCAGCATACTCGATTACATCTGCCTGGATGGTAATTGGATCCCTCGGATTCATTTCAGCAGGACTCATGTGGCTGCTTCAGAAGAAAGATTTAACCAATCAGCCTGACACCGACCATGTGAAGGTTGGTGCTTAATCTAATCTAATAACAGAGAGGGGGCAATCACATTCTCTTTTCATGATGTGATTGCCCCCTTAAATGAATAATAGTTTCTCCCCCATTACCGGATTCTCTTCCTGAACTGACGTTTAATTTTACAGACCATCAAACTCCTTTCAAAAGAAAACCAACAGGCCCTGAGATAAAAATTAGATTATAAATGATTAAAGGACCAATCGCGGTCCTTTGATTCAAGATGTCATAATATGTATAAAGATCATAGTTGAGATTGAGATTTAGCCATTGATATATCCTCTTTTGAAACGATTTCCCATCCATTGGCTGTAAGCTTATTTATATAATCATCGAATCTAATTTCCTCTAATTCAATTGCCATCGGACTAAGAGATACATAGCATTCATTCTTCTCATAATTAACCGTCACCTTCACAACCTCATATCCGTTGTGAAATCCCTGATCAAATCCAGGATCTTCAATAATGTCTCCTATTACCGGACGGAAAGATGACTCAACTGTTTTCATCATCATTTCGCTTCTACTATTTTCTTTATCCTTGGTAGATGTTAAAAAGACGTATAATTTAATTTTCATTTCTTCTCTCCTTCCAAATTTGGTTTAAAAAACTTTAAAGGCATATTCAATGGTGATTTCATTGCACGATTGGTACTTTTACAATCACTCCCTACGAATTGTAAATTTAATGATAAACTTGTGTACTGAATGGATCGATTTGTTGCTCACTTACTCTTGCGCGAACTTTTGAGGTCTCAATAATTTTATAATTACCATGTCTGACAACTGTTCTCGTTGTGTTGAGTTTCAATTCGTCTGCATATTCTTTAGAAATTTCCACAATACACGAAGCTTCCCTCAGTATTATAATTTCTCCAAAGATAAATAAATTTCCTCTTTTAAAATAAATCACATCACCTATTTCTCCCTGTACATATTGATCCCTATACTCGAAATCCATTTCACTACTCACCGTCCATGTTTTTATAATCAATCAATTAAAGATATATGTCATTGTTACTATCGACATTTTATTATGTATTTTTACACTTTTTTTATTTCTATAATATGGCTAAAAATATACAATCGTACATATCTTTAATTTATAATAAACATATCGAGTTTTAACAGTTAACAAGGTAGGTGCAAGTATGGATCAGCAACAATTATATTTTTCAAGTACAATTGGCAGTCAAAAGCCTGAAACTATCCGTAATAAAACAGCAGCCTGCCCCTTTTGCCAAAGAGATGAGCTTACCGATATTCTTGAGACAAAGGGAGATATTATTTGGTTGATGAATAAATATCCCACTCTTCTGGATACCTATCAAACGGTCATTATTGAAACCAATCAATGTCACGAAGATATAAGGGGATATGAACAGAAGCATATGCGTGAATTAATTCGCTTCAGTATTGCTAAATGGCTTGAAGTGGAGAAGACTGGTGAGTATGAGTCCGTTATCTTATTTAAGAATCATGGTCCCTTTTCAGGCGGCAGCATTCAGCATGCCCATATGCAAGTGATTGGAATGAAACATGTAGATTACCATAAGAATATGGCAATGATTGATTTTGAAGGCACAGAGGTATACAAGAAATCCGGTATTGAGTTAAATGTATCAAAGTATCCAGTTATCGGTTTTACTGAATTCAATTTAATATTGAACACATTAGATGAGATTGATGATTTTGCTGATAAACTTCAAATCCTGGTCCGTTATATTTTGGATGGTTTCCATAAGGGATGCACCAGCTATAACCTTTTCTTTTACCATTTTCATGACTTGATTATTTGCAAGGCCATCCCACGCTTTGTTGTATCTCCCTTGTTTGTCGGCTATAAAATTCCACAGGTACTTATGGAAGATCGGCTTGATATCATTAGGAAAGATTTATCCAGATTACTCACCCAGACTTAGGCTATCGCAAGGCTCCCTCCCGTCATAACCGGGAGGCTTTTTGAATTCCATCATTCATTACTGATATAGCAACCAAAATACGACCTGGAAATTTGGCTTTTTCAATCCTAAACCTCCCACAGAATGAGTTAGATGACGACAAACGTAAAAGCACTCTTCCAGAGCCAACTCCCGTATTTATAATGCATGTAATCCAATTTCCACAGCAAATAAGGTCGAGTCTCAAGCCTATGGCCATCAACAGCGACCGGCCACTGATTATCACCGATTTTTAACTGATCTATACTATGCATTCCATCCTGCGTATAACCATAAATTCTGATCCATCATTGGCTAGGATTATTTCGATATTTTGGTAGGGTTGGGCAATTATTTTACTTTGCTTTTCCACATAATATACTCAATTAATGCCCGATACTCATCCATTTGTTCTTTATCAATTACGGTTGTCTTTAATTCCTCGATTAGGTTGATTAATTCCTGATTCATATTTTGATTGGTTTCAACACCTTCTTGTACGCGCAATAAAGTTTTTAAATCTGCATTTAAAACAAACGCTAGCCTTTTCAATACTTCAATTGAAGGATTTTGATTCACTCCCCTTTCAATATTGCTTAAATAGGATTTAGATATTCCGGCATTTGCAGCTAGCTGGGTCAGTGTCATTCCTTTACGTTTACGTATTTCCTGTATATTTCTTCCTATCATTTTCTCTACCTCTTTAGCTCAGATTATTTACTTCATTAAGACCATCTGCAAACAGTTAATTACTTTTTCCATATCCTCTTCTGCCATGTTAGTACCTTGCTCAAGGCGAACATTAGGTTCAGCTCTTTGGAAAAACCGGTCACGTGCAAAGGTTGTCTATCCATCATTTTTTCTCCTTCTGATCCCCCATTCTTTTAGCAAAGGTTCCCACCACTGTGTATCCTTCCTTCCCATTGGCTCCAGTTACAAAATATAATCCACTCCGCAGCCAGGCATGAGCCTTCATCTTTCCTTCCTTATCTCTTGCTGTTGCCATATAAAGAGTACTTTCAATGCCACGCCGCTCGAGCATTCTCATTCCTGCAATCGCCATAACAAGACATTTACTTTCCCAAAACGTATATCTACTCATCGTCTCCAAACTTTTGGACACTAACTCCAGGATTTCAGTATGGGCTGGCACATAAGTTAATGAGGTCTCTTCCATCTTTCTGCCCAATTTAGGCGCAATTTTAGAAAAGGGCAGACTCTTTTGTATCCGGGCCACTCCCAAGGAACAATAAGCTTCTGCATACATCATGAAGGTTTTACTATCTATGGACAGCAAGGTTCGAGCTTTCTGAATGAGGTTCATAAACATAACTCCTTAGGAAGTAATGGTTTAGTCAATTAATTCTTCTTTTTTCAACATATCCAGGAAATGAACGAACCTGACTTTCACATTCTTCAGGGCTTCCGTCATACTCTTCTGTTAATCGATCCACAAGCTCATCGATACTTAGGTTCATTCATTAGTTCCCAGGTTAAGCCTCCGACTTCACCGAGATTATAATATTTAACATTATGGACGCTTAACATCACTTTCTCCCCATCCATATCACTGACTACATTCCTTTTGGACATAATAAAAGTTGATATATTAAGATTTCTATCCTTCAAGCTAAATTAACTCTGGCAACTTCACTTTTG
This sequence comes from Bacillus sp. FJAT-27986, assembly GCF_001685035.1. NCBI lineage: Bacteria > Bacillati > Bacillota > Bacilli > Caryophanales > Bacillaceae > Bacillus > Bacillus sp. FJAT-27986. The sequence goes on from NZ_MAYV01000001.1 coordinate 605,500, forward strand.
ATTGCAAATCCAAACGCCTGGTACACCATCTGCTTCAATACCTGAATCAACTTCATCACTCCAATTTTAAAAAAAGCCCTATACGATAAATTTGTATAAGGGCTTTTTCCTTCTCTACACAATCAACTTCCTCTGTGACCACCGTTAACTTGCCCACCATCAAAAGTTATTTTCACATGAAGAACCTCAACTCAAGATTCGTTTTTGACATACTTTTTTCTCCTTCACCCCTGATGTATCGTTCTTTATTTAGAACACATGGAGCAAAGCAGGCCCTTTTCATCCTATTATTGTATTGAGTTTATCTATCTTTTATAGATATAATCCTAAACTACAATCAGTTCTCTCAAACTTATAGATATAATTCATAGATCAATAGTCACTAGTTCTCTATAAAGAACTGATGTATACTAAAAATATCATTTTTAGTAAATTATGTCAAACAAATTTACTAAAGATTTTATAATTTTTAGTATGCGCAAAAAGATCAACTGAATGATAAATTTGCTTTCAAAATCGCCAATTATTAGACAGATCTTGGTGATGATTATTACAGACTTTACTCTGAAGAATGTCAGACAGATTCATGAGGACTAAAAAGGCTATGTTCCTTCTCTAATTTAAAGGATCGCTTTGTGTATTTATATAGAAGAAAGATCCTACAACAAAAATTCATCTTGACTTTAACTGACTTACCCTTTATATTAATTATTGTAAATTAATTAGTATTCTGATTCCGTAGCTCAGCTGGGAGAGCACCACCTTGACAGGGTGGGGGTCGCTGGTTCGAACCCAGTCGGGATCATACTTTTTAAGAAGGCTTAAACCTAGATGTATCAAGGGTTTGAGCCTTTTTTCTGTTTTTTAGTTGAAGTCTCATCCTCTTGTAAATAGCCAAGTACCTTTGTTAGGCTCTGCTAAAGGAGAGAGTATTTTTCCATTGCCATCAATCTTCTTCTATTTCATAAGTTAAACCTTTAATTGCATTGATTTTGGCTATTTCATTTTTATCAGATGTCATTATATAGCACTCTGATTCATGAGAGTTAGTTGCCAGCCAGTCCTCTCCTTCTTTAATAAATGATAAATCTCCAGGTAAGTTAGGGAAAACCCAACTAAATAGAGAATTGGATAGTTCCAAAACTGTTGTTTTTAGCATGTTCATCTGTGGAAAAATAGTATACTTTTGCAGTTTGATTATCTTTTAAAATGTTACTTGCCCATTCAGATTGCTCTTTCATAAGCTTAAATGATGGATCAAACTTTCGTAGAATGGGGGCAAACTTAGTTAAGTCTCCCATATCCTTTCTAAGAACTAAATGAAACTCATCACATATATCAAAGGCCAATTCAATAAGCTCACGGTATGTATTTCCAGACGGATTCTTTGTAATTTTGAACATAGATATTACCCCTCACTATTTTTTGAAAAGAAGAATATACCTAACCCCTTCTTCCATTTATTTAAACACATATTTACATTAAATTTCACTACTTCTCTATGATACTTAACTAGTTGTTATACACTGGTGATTCTCTCAAAGAATCAGTTTATTAGTAATATTTTGTCTCTATACAAAACGATTAAGCAGAAGGTAAAGTAAATATATAACCTTTCTTTTTTGATACTACTTATAAAACAAATTTACAATATAGCTGCTATCCTATCCAAAACCTACATGAAAGAAGGAATGCAAGATGGAGAAGCTTGAAGTGATAGTGGAAATGAAAGAGGGAAACCTGATTCGTCTCTATGCTAATAAAGTATATGATACTTTAGGAGAGACCTATCACGGGGATATCTTCACGACAAAAAGTGAATTGTTAAAGCATTACCCAGATTGCGAAGTGATGAATGGATATGGGTTAGCAGACCCGCAAACCAGCCTTTTAATCTCCGGAATAAATGATTGGTTTGATACGATTGAAGAAGCGGTGACAACACTCCAAGCATTACATCACAAACAAGAGCTGGACGCTTTATACGAGGCAACAGCAAGCTATTATAACCTGCTCAAATCAAACACTAATTTAGCAAGGATAATAGAAGAACTGGACAATCGTGATACAACATCATTCCCCGAAAAAGTAATTTCATTATATATGATTACAGGGTTCGCAAATGATTGGTTCCCAGATGAAATCGCAGAAGATAAACGGCAAGAGGTCAAGAATGTACTAGATCAAGCTTATATGAAATGCTCAAACATTGTAATGGCACATCAACAAGCAAAGAAAGCTCAAATGATGATCACGGCAACAGAATACCTGGGTCTACGCAGAAAATTTTATTCAAAACATTAAAGAAAGCAACTACAAATTATGATGTAGTTGCTTTTTTTGCGTTAAAACTCATTTAAAACTAAAATATTTATCACTTCTTCTGTTGTTCGATGCTTTTCTAGCATCTACATAAATAGTTTCATTAAATATCCTAAGAAAATACCCACGATCGCGAAATCGGTATCGCCAAATGTTGTACCTTCAAAACCTAAGTCTCCTAAGACCGGTAGTAATAATGCTGGCAAGAAGCTGATCAGAATACCGTTAACAAATGCACCTAACATAGCTCCTCTTCTGCCGCCGGTAGCGTTTCCGAATACACCAGCTGTTGCTCCGCAAAAGAAGTGTGGTACTAGACCAGGAACAATTACTTTCAAGCCAAATAACGGAAGTAAAAACATACTTATAATACCTCCGAGAAAGCTAAAAATAAAACCAATAATGACTGCATTTGGGGCGAAAGGGAACACCACTGGTACATCCAATGCCGGTTTAGCATGAGGAACAACTTTGTCCGCTACCCCTTTGAAGGCAGGAATGATTTCTGCTAATAATAATCGAACACCCGCTAAAACGATATAAACACCTGCAGCGAACGTGATTGCTTGGATAAGGCAAAATACAATAAAGTTTTGACCGCCGCTCAACTCATTTTCAATGTAAGCTGGACCAGCAGCAATCGAAACGATAAAGAACATAACTAACATAGTTAAGGAGATTGCTACGGATGTATCTCTAAGGAATCCTAAACTTCTTGGCACTCGAATATCTTCTGTTGACTTAGCTCTATTCCCTGCTCCTTTACCTACTAATCCAGCAACCCAATATCCGAATGAACCAAAGTGACCGATCGCAATGTCATCATTACCTGTAATCCTTCTAACAAAGGGCTGTAGCAGGGCTGGACTTAAAACCATTAATAATCCTAGAATAATAGACCCAATTATAATTAAAGCTGCTCCATCTAGTCCGCCTGTCGATAATACGACTGCTAACAAACAAGCCATAAACATAATATGGTGTCCTGTTAAGAATATATATTTAAATGGAGTGAAGCGAGCTAAGAGAATATTAATAATCATACCTAACAACATGATTAAAGCTGTTTCAGTACCAAAAGCATTTTGAGCCATCGCAACGATCGCTTCGTTGTTCGGGATAACACCATCTATATCGAAGCCCTTCTCTAACATTTTTCCAAAGAAATAGAGTGAACCCGTAATGACAGTTGCACCAGCACCAATAATCAGGAAGCCCATAATTGTCTTTAATGTTCCAGATACAACCTCAGTAGCTGCTCTTTTCTGCAGCAATAAACCAATCAGAGCGAATAAACCAACCAAAATCGCCGGAGTACTTAATATGTCTACTATCAAATCCATGTTATATATCCTCCAGATGTTTTTCTAAAACAGTTTTGATTTCTTCGACATTGAATAAATTAATGAGCGGAATGACTTTCCTTCCATCTCCCTCTAACTGCTCCATGATTTCAGGTGAACCAATATAGTAATCTACTGTCTCCGCTTTGGCGGATGTTAAATCGGTATGCCCTACTTCTGCCTCCCGATTCATTTCACGCAAAGCTTTCTTTACATTCATTTCTGCAATAAAACTACTTCCTAAACCGTTCCCACATACAACTAATATTTTCATCTTGCTGCCTCCTATTGTATAAATGAAAATAATTGCTCTAAAAAATCATCTTTGGATTTGGAATGGATTAGTTGTTTCACATTCAATTCTTCACCTAAGACAGCTGCCAATTCAGATAGTGCTTCTAGATGTGATTGATTATCCACTGCTGCCAGTACAATAATCAGCTGAACCTTATGGTGGTCCTTATCCGAAAACCATACAGGTTCTTTCATAACGAGAAAGCTTAATCCCATCTGTTTTACACCAAATTCCGGTCTTGCATGAGGCAAAGCAATGTTTGGGCCAAGTACATAATAAGGACCTAGTTCCTTCGTATTACTGATTATTTTATCTACATAAGTCTGTTCAATAGAATCTTTTTCTATCAAGGGAGCAGCCGCTAATTGAATAGCTTCTTCCCATGTATTCAATTGATCCTTGAACTGGATTAGCTGTGTATTCAGAATCTGATCTAACAAGACCCACCCTCTCTCTAAACTTTCCTTCATTTATAATTCATTCATATAAATCTACTTGTAGATTTATTCCCTCTATCTTTTTGAAATTTATTTTTAGGACATCATGTTAATACTCCATATAATCATCTACTACCTGAAAATTAACGATAATGCAGACATAAGTTTCAACTTTTTCTTTTAAATGTCCTGGAAAAATACAGAAAGAAACTACACCAGTAGAAAGGATAAAAATAGAGAATGGTATTTATGCTTCATAAATAAAAAAAGCCAGTCTTAGACCGGCTTTTAATTTAATGATATTCATATTATTAATAGTTTACTACTTAGCAAAAATGCTTATTCTACTTCTCCTTCAAAACGAATCAATGGGCATGTAGTCCAATCATAATTCTGCACTTCTTCCCACGTTTTAAAATAAGCTTGCAATGATTCTGTGATCATTAAGTTGCAATATTCTTCTTTCTCGTGGAAGACAAAGATAGGTTTACCAATTGAATAAGCTAACCCAATCTCAAACATTGTCCCAGAATCCGTTTCATCATATATCGCGAAAATGAGATCCGCATCTTTTACATGGTCTACATCATTTTTAAAAACTACATCTCTCCAAGGCTGTGTATTGTACACATATTCCTTAAATTGATGCTCTCTTGGACTAAATACGTCAAAGCCCATATTTCGCAGAACTTCTTCTGCTTTGGAAAGTCGCTGTGCCTGATTATCATTAAACCAACCACTTGCTAAATAAATCTTCTTGCCTTTTAAATTCATGTTGTCCTCCGCAAAACTTATTTTTTAACAGAGGAATTATATTTGAATATGAATCAAATGACAAGCTTTGATCAACTACTAATTCATATATATATATTGGAAAAATTACTCTACTATTCATAGATTGTCCTGAAAAAACTTCTAATCGGCACTGGCTTGGTCGAAGATATGATCTGTTAATTGAGTAATAATTACCGTTTTTACTATTAATAGTAAATAAAACTCGCTATAATATAGTAAATAAAAAAATAAAAAACTAATTGTAATTAAGAATAAAGAACAAATATTGATAAAAGTTGAATGTCCTCTCCTTTTAACTGAACGAGAGGTTAGATAGAGTAGGACTTGAATCATCAGCTGCGCACAAAATGTTATAGAGATATAAGTTTTTAATGATTCTTCTCCTGGCAATCCAACATCACTCTATCCGGTTGAAACAGTAAAATTTAAGAGTCCTACCACCATTAAGCATATCAAAATATGTAATAATGTGATAAAAAAGCTACCTCTCTCCTTCAATTTAAAACTCCCCTATTCACCATTTAAACAACCTTAGTTCATGTTTATACCACTTACCCTTTAAATATTCTCTCTATCACATAGTCCAAAAGACATATTCCGATGGTTCTATTGTTCTTATCCCACTATTGATAAGGTTGGAGTTTTGCATTCTAGAAACATGATAAATTATTTTTTTCACAAATTAGACAAATAACTTGAAATAATTAGAATTATCGGTGATAATCAATTTATTGATAGTGTCACTATCAAAAATGGCAAAGGGGATGATTTTTTGTCTAGTAAAATACCTACTAATTGGGACAAAGAAGTAGATGTAATCGTTTTAGGGACTGGTGGCGCCGCTTTGACAGCTGCTGTGGCCGCTTCTGAAAGCGGTTCCAAGGTTCTTGTGTTAGAAAAGACCCATCAAATCGGTGGAACAACTGCTTTTTCAGGTGGAGTTCCTTGGATTCCACTTAATCATTATATGAAAGAAAAAGGGTATGAAGATAATCGTGAAGATGCTATTAATTTCATAAAACGCTTAGCACTTGGCCGAGCAGAAGATTCTATGATTGAAACTTTTGTAGATAAAGGACATGAAATCATTAAGTTTTTAGATGATCATACTCCTGTCAAATTTGTTTCTCCAAAATCTTATCCAGAATATTATGCACGTATGGATGAGGCATTAAAACATGGGACACGTTCATTAGACCCTGCTCCATTTGATTTAAATGAAATTGGAGAATGGGGTTCATTAGTCCGTCAAAACCCAATTTTCCCTCCTCTGACATTAGAAGAAGGCGGAGCCGTTGGAGGAATTGACTTCCAGTTAGTGGCTGAGCGTATGCAAAATAATATTGTTACTATGGGTCGTTCATTAGTCGCTTCTTTATTTAAAGCATGCTTGGATCGCGGCGTCGAAACCTTAATCGAAACAGCTGGTAAAGAGCTAATTATGGACGAGGATGGACAAGTAGTCGGAATTGTCGCTGAAACAAAAGATGGAGAAATTTTACGTTTCGCTGCACGCAAAGGAGTAATTCTAGCATCAGGCGGATTTGAATGGAATAAACAATTAGTCAAAGCCTTCTTAAAAGCTGAGTTCACTCATCCAGTTACCCCTCCTGGTAATGAAGGAGACGCACTCTTAATGGCTATGAAGGCTGGCGCTGCACTTGAAAATATGAGTGAAGCATGGTGGTATCCAGCAATGGTGGATCCAACATTTGAATATGAAGATAATGTAATGGCGCAGCTAGGTGGTGGCCGTAATGGTCCAAACTCTATCATCGTGAATAAATACGGACGCCGATTCGTCCATGAAGGAACAACCTATAACGATATGCCAAGAGCCTTCTTTAATTATGATCCAGTAAAAGTAGAGTTTCCAAACAAAGGACCAAACTGGATGATTTTTGACCAACAGCTAAAAGATAGCGAACTCATTATTACTATGGCACCTGGTGATCCTGCACCTGAATGGGTAGATCAAGCTGATACTATTCGCGAGCTAGCTGAAAAAATTGGTGTTGATCCAGACGGTTTGGAAATGGAGATTCAAAAATGGAACGAATATTGTGAGCAAGGTGAAGACCCTGATTTCCACCGCGGTACGATACAGTTTGAAGCCTTAACAAATGGCGGCGGAAGTCCTGAGAAAAACCTAGGCAAAATTGAAAAAGGTCCATTTTACGCATTACCTATCTATTTAGGTGCACTCGGTACGAATGGCGGACCAAAAATCAATGAAAATGGACAAGTTGTTAACTTTAATGGTGAACCAATTAAAGGTTTATACGCTGCCGGAAATGCTTCAGGAAATCCACTTGGCCCAATTTATCCAAGTGCCGGCGGAACAATCGGGCCTGCTATGGTATTTGGCTTCTTAGCTGGACAGCACGCAGCCAATTCATAATAAAAAAACAAAGACTTTCTTAGATAATGACTCATTTGCGTCAATAACCATATAAAACAACCATACAGAAACGGGAAGGTGCAGATCATGCCGCAAGGAACACATACAGTTGAAGTACCATTAGATATTCAAACAATTTGGGAATTTGTTCATGACATGAACAAATGGGCTCCACTTGTTCCAGGATATATCGACCATGAAATTTTAAGTGAACGCCAATCTACTTGGGCATTCAAGGGTGACTTAGGGTTTATGAAAAAGACAGTTAAGCTCCAAATCGATATTAAAGAATGGAATGAACCATCCGAAGTAATTTTTGATCTAAAAGGTTTGTCTGATAACTTTAATGGCGGAGGCTATTTCCGTGCCGAAGTCATTGACGAAAAGACAACTAAAATGTCAGGACATCTTGATATCACTGCTGGCGGTATGATGGGTGCAATGGTCAATCAAATACTAACCAAATTTGTTCCACAGACAGCACAGGAACTAACAGATGCAATTGTAGATAAATTACTTGAAATTAATACAGTAAAAAAATAATAGAAGCGATCTACCCATATATAAAGTTCTATTTAGGATTGTTTATCATAAAAAGATAGAAAAAAAGACGTGTAAATTACGCGTCTTTTTTTCTTCTTTCATAGTTTGAAACCATGATGACAATATTTATTGTGCAGTATTTTATAAGAAAAACTAATAAATCATACATCTCAAATAACGGAACCCTTATTACTTCCCTTTTTGTAAGTATGATAGAATTATATCCTTTACTATAATTAAATTTTCCTTTTTAGGAGCAGAGATAAAAACATCCTCTGGTATTAAGGAATATAATGAATATTTCTTTACAGCAGTTCCGAACATATTCATGATCGTACTTATAATCACTTCATTGGTTTGTGAAAGCTGTATGCTTCCATCCTTCTTACCTTCATTAATAATTTTTAAAATGATGCCGCTAATTTTCCCGTAGGCCTTATGTATTTCTTCTAGCAATCCAACTTCAATTTGGATAAATGCAATATAAACTTCGAAAGCTTCCAACAGTTTTGATGATATGCTATTTTCTTCGTTTATATACATAATATAAGCAGTTAGCACGTCATCCATTTTTTCTATACCCGTTTTGTTAGATTCTATAATTTTCTCAAAAATTGGTACCTGTTGTTCTATGACTTCTTTTATAACTTCAATAATTAAATGCTCTTTTTTCGGAAAATAACGAAATAGAGTTGCCACACCTACACCAGATTCATCTGCAATTTTCTGCATGGTTGTTTTTTCAAAACCATGCTCTGCAAATAATTCTTTAGCAGCTTTAACCATCCTCTTGCGTCTCTCCAATTTTTTATCCATTTCATCACCCACCAAACAATATTATACTACTTTTATTAAAAGAAGGCCGTTAGTAGGTTATATACACTCCATAACACTATGCCATAAAGTGTAATAACAACTAGCTTGAAATGTTTAATTAAATGTTGAAACAAGCAGTTCAGAAATAGTCGAAAGTGATGAGCAAAACATCCCCTAACTGAATAACGTATTTTCAGAAGGAGGAATATAGCTTGAAAAAACTGATTCTTTTTGCTGGTCTTGTTGGTCTGTTGGTTGCTTGTGGTGAAGAAGAGGTAGTTAAGCCGAAGGGAGAGCCTAAAGAAGAAGTTCCTGCAGCAGTGGAACCTAAAGAGGAAGCTCCCTCAGTAGAAGAGCCTAAAGAAGAGGCACCTGCAATTGAGGAACCTAAAGAAGAAGCTCCCCCAGCCGTGGAGCCTAAAGAGGAAGCCCCTCCCCCAGTACAAAAGGGGCCCATTGACCCTCAAGTCGCTCTGTCAATCCTTCAAGACGCATACCAAGGAATTGCCAAGGTGGAGTACAACGCAGAATTAAAAGCCTTCCTGATTCTGCCGACCGATCCGAACTTTATTGTGGAAATGGAAATGATTTTAACCGGTAAAATGTCGAAGGACGACTGGAACTATCTGGCTGACTCAATAGCTAAACTTAGTGGTGAACTGGGACCAGAATACCTTGTGTTCCTGCTCAACCCTGCAAATCCAGATAATTATATTCTAATGGCAGAGAACGGAGTCATCAAATACGATGCACTTAATGAGGATATAAAGAGTCAGGATAAAGCCCTTTAACTCTTTAGGACATAGCAACAGATTACTGCATAGTAATTGGTATACAGTGCTTGAAGATATACCGAATATACACACCAGTTAAGAACCTGTTTTTCTGATATTCCACGTTGTATACTGAATTACCGTGAGTAACCGTAACATATAACTTCTGGTTTAAGTTACTTCACAGATCTTACATGATGATACAAGATAGTAGAAGAAGACCTCTCCAAAAAAATGATCCCCAAAAGTTAGAATCCAACTTTAACTTTTGGGGAGATCCATCAAATAGCAATATAATTTCATTTTTATAAATTCTTTATTGTTCTACATTTTAGTTGTTTGATTATACCGTTTATCTCTTCAAGTTTATTCCCCAAAATAATGACGTGCTTTATTTCTACTCCCCCTGCATAATTCGCTGCAGGACCTTATCCTCCAATAACGTTAACTTATTGTCTGTAAATTGTCGCGGTCTAGGTGCATCGACTTTTACATTCATTGATACATAACCATCCTGTATAAGGATTATCCGGTCTGCCAGACGAATTGCTTCTCTTACGTCATGAGTGACGAGTAAAGCAGTAAATCCAGTTCGTTGCCAGAGGGTTTCGATTAAATTTTGCATTTCCATCCTTGTAAATGCATCAAGAGCGCTTAATGGTTCATCCAGCATGAGCAAAGATGGTTCATGAATGAGCGCACGCGCTAAAGCGACACGTTGTTTTTGTCCTCCTGATAATGTAGACGGCCATTGATCCTTGAACGATAATAAGCCAACTGCGTCCAACACTTCCTCTGCTTTTGCTTGCCAATTCCCATCAAGACCGAGCCCTACATTATCAACAACGTTTTTCCATGACAACAATCTTGAATCCTGGTACATCATCGTCACATTGGCAGTTGATTGATTGGATGCTACTCCATTAAATAGCAGTTCTCCGCTTGTTAAAGTCTCTAGTCCTGCGACAAGTCTTAAAAGCGTACTTTTCCCACTTCCACTTTTCCCAATGATGGCTACAAACTCTCCTTTTTCAATGGTTAGCTGTATATTTTTTAATACCTCTTTGTCACCGAATTGCTTGCTAACATCATTGATTTCAATCTGAATCGCCTGATCATTAACTATTTCTTTCTGACTCTCCCACTTTACAGCTGCCAGCTTACTCACTCTTACCACCTCCTCCTTCATTTGTTGTAGCTTACGTTCCACTTCAGCGCTTTTTTCTCACCTAATTGGGCAATGATATCTGCCAGTTTACCCAGTAACGCATAGATTACAATACTTAATATAATGATATCCGTTTGCATAAATTCCCTTGCATTCGTTGCTAAATAGCCAATTCCTACTTGTGTTGGAATTGTTTCAGCAACGATTAAGGTTAACCACATTACACCGAGAGCATATCGTAAACCAACGAAGATGGAAGGAAGTGCACCAGGCAGAAGAATTTCCTTAAATAATCTCCATCCCTTTAATTTATACATTTTCCCCATTTCAACTAGTCCTGGATCCACATTACGAATGCCGTGGAATGTATTAACATAGACAGGGAACAACACACCTAATACAACCAGAAATATTTTTGCACCTTCGTCAATTCCCAACCAAACAATGACGAGCGGCAATAATGCTAAGTGCGGTATATTGCGTAGCATTTGAATGCTCGTATCTGTTAAACGATAGGAGCGATCTGAAAGGCCATTAAATATACCAAGTGCAAAACCGATTAGTCCGCCAATCACCATCCCAACAACAGCGCGCCCTAAGCTTGCCCCAATATGAGTGACCAATTCACCGCTCGCGAGTAACTCCCAACCACTAATTAATACACTGATAGGGGCAGGAAAAAGGGAAGCATTAACAATTTCTAATCTGGCGACGACTTCCCAGACAATCAGGATGATAACTGGAATAATCCAGGGCTCAATATTCCTAACTATTTTATGATTCATTGTCTTCATTCCTTTTTAGTTGATTGGCATATCTTTAGAAACATCGAGTTCTTTCGGTATCAAACCAATTTCAAAATATTTATCAGCTTGTTTTTGCTGTGTATCCACAATCTCCTGAGTTAATTTCGTTGCTCCGAATGTTCGACGATCCAACTGCTTTTTCACGATCTTTTCGTCAATCCCCAATGCCTTGGACATAATCTTGACTACTTCATCTTTATTTTCATTTGCCCATTGGTCTGATTTATCCGTAGTTTCTAAAATAAGATCAACTAAATCTGAATGCTCTTTCGCAAAGTCTGGCGTTGCATAGTAGAACGTACGATTGGGATATTGATAATCCACGTTTTCTGTAAATGTGATCGTATCTAATTCAACTTCAGCAGCAGCAAAGAATGGGTCATAGGATGCCAAAGCATCCACTTTTTTCGTTTCAAAAATGGATCTTCCCTGCGCAGCATCCTCCGGATATACCCACTCCACATCATCAACCGACAGACCGGCCTTTTCAATTGCCAGTACCGCTAAATAATGATGATTACCACCTTTTAAAACCCCTATCTTTTTTCCTTTTAACTGTTCAATCGAAGTAATCCCTGATTCCTTTAAAACCATCAATCCAACACCTTCAGGATTTGGTGCATCTGCCCCTACATATACAAGTGGTTTACCGGAGGCTTGAGCAAAGATTCCGGATCCGTCAGCAGCGTGTCCATAGTCAATGGCACCGGCATATAATCCTTCTAACAATGTTCCGCCATGTGTAAACATTTCCCATTTCACTTTGTACCCTTTTTCTTTCAAGGTATCTTCCAGATAGCCAGATTCTTTTAAAATATGTAGTGTATTCCCTTTTTGATAGCCGATCGTAATCTCTTTATCTCCATTTTTTGAAGCGTTACTTGAACTTTCTTTTCCGCATCCAGTGATGAATAATACACCAACCAGTAATAGAATTCCGATTAAGTAGTTTGATGTACGCTTTTTCATAGGTCCCCACCCTTATCTTCATTTATTTTGAAAATCTATAGATTGCTTTTGAAATTTGGACCTCTTCATCCTGTCCGGCACCGCTAAATTGGACTAAAAATGGCTTTTCTCCTCTTTTATTTAAAATGTCGGATACACGGCCTTCTCCATTCGGGCTAAATAAAACAATATCTCCACCCATTACATGCAGCCTTTTTCCAGTAGCATTCAATGAAGAATCGATAAAGGTTTCTCCTTCCTGCAAATCTAAATATTCAGCCCATTTTTTCGCTGTTTCATCATGCTTTTGAACAGCAAATCCTACGTATGATAAATGAATGTCACCTTTTTCATGCTTTGCGATGACAGATCGATCTTTTAAATCCTGTTTGCGTTCTTCGTCTTTTTGATCCCATTCAATAAAGAATGGTAAATCTAGTTTTGCTCCCTGTTTCCCTGCGTATAATAGCTTCCAGCTGACCACACTTCCATCGGGTCTTTTTCGACTCATCGGGTGCGGCCCATATACATCCAATCCATGTTGACGAAACCTCTCCGCAACACTTTCTAAATCATTGGAACGCAGCGCGATCCTTGATAATCCTTCTACGAATTGATCGTTCTTCAATGTTTCCCTTAAGCTATATTTCATACCAGAGGAAGATACTACTGCCTCTTTGTCATAAACACCGATCAATTCTATGTAACTTAAATCAAAATAACTAAGAGAATTATATGTACCTAAACTCTCATGCTTACCGCCTTCAACAGCGTGTAAGCCAACATCGCGAAACTGCTCTATTGCCTCTACTGGGCTATTAACAAAGTGAACAAGATGGTCAAATTGAAACATAAATCTTCCCCCTAGTCTGTTACTAAATAATGATTAGCTAATTGTAGAAAAATACGGCTTAACTGCAGCAATGCCTTTTCATCAAAATCAAATCGCGGATGATGGTGAGGGAACTGTGTTTCTGCCTGTTCATTATGTGCTCCAACATGGAAGTATGCCCCTGGTCTCTCTTCCAGATAATAAGCAAAATCCTCAGCTCCAAGGACGATGTCTTTTTCAACAAAGGCATCCAAAGAAATCGTTTCTTTTACTAATTTTTCAATTAATAAGGCTTCCTCTTTATGATTGACCAGGACTGGATATCCGTGGATATACTCTAATGAATACTCAATTCTATCAGCAACCTTCATCCCATCCAGAATGGCACGAATTTCGAACTCGATTTGTTGACGAACATTCGAGTTCATAGCGCGAACAGTTCCTTCCAAAACGGCCGAATCTGCAATAATATTAAAGGCATTTCCAGCATGGAAGCTTCCAACCGTTACAACAGCCGGTTCAACTGGATCAACACGGCGGCTGACTATCTCCTGCAGATTTGTAACCAACCTGCTCCCAATTGCTACAGTATCAATGGTTTGATGCGGTCTTGCACCATGCCCTCCTACCCCCTGCAAGGTGATTTTAAATGCGTCAACAGATGCCATGACAGGACCCGGTCTTGTTGCTATCTTCCCCACAGGCAAATCAGTCGCAAGATGCCCACTAAAGATGAAATCCACACCATCCAAAGCACCCTCTTCTATCATAAATTTTGCACCGCCTGGTGGCTTCTCCTCCGCATGTTGAAATAATAAAACTACTTTCCCCTTTAATTGATTGCGATGATTGTTTAATACTTTCGCTACCGCAAGTAAAGCCGATGTATGTCCATCGTGACCGCAAGCGTGCATGACTCCGTCAACACTTGATTTATACTCAACGTTCTTTTCATCATGGATTGGTAAAGCATCAAAATCAGCTCGGAAAGCAATGGTTTTTCCCGGATGATTGCCCTCAATAACACCGATCACTCCATTTCCTCCAACCTGCTCCTTCACGTTGATCCCAAAGCTTCGCAGCTTATCTGCAATGAATTTAGCAGTGTTGGACTCTTGAAATGACAATTCCGGATTTTGATGTAAATATCTCCTCCAGGAAACCATTTCCTCAAAATCTTTACTTAATTGGTCATAAAATCGTTCTGTCATTTGAACACCTCAAATACTGCTTAAATTTTTTAAATCCGAGCTATCAAATTAATGATTAAGAATAATCTTACAATTTATCCAAACATTACGTCAATAGTCAATTCCAACTAATTAGCTATGTTTTGTATGAATTATTGTTATTACTAATAATCGAAGAATTAATAATTTATAACCTAAAGCTCACTCTTCTGTATAATTAAGGTAATATGCGTTCTGATTATAAAGGGGTAGGTGCAAAATATGAATATAAAAATAAACGAATTAATTGATTCTACCAGAGCTAAATTTGGTTTGGATAATTATTATTTGAAACGACATTCATTATCTCGCAAGTTAAATATCTTAAATGAGACGGTATATTTTCTTGAAATGGAGTGGTTTCCTAATCATGTGGAGGAACAAGAGGAAGAAGAACTTAACCCTGAGGGCACAGCAGTTATTGAATTAGATATTAATAGCCTAAGATATGAGAGAGTAATTTTTGTAGGTGACATTTCTTATGCAAACGGCTTTAGATTTACTGAAGTTAATAGAGACACCGTTGTAAACTGGATTGAACAAGAAACTGGTTTGTCATATGGGAAGCACTTTAAATTGCATAAAGAAGAAAATGGGGAATTTAACTTTGAAGCATGCTTTGAAGATATATATTTTTCTCCCTCGGGTCATATTAAAGTGATTGTAGATCATAATGGTAACCTCACCCTCTACTCTAAACATGGTCTATTTCCACCCAATGAAATGATAAAGAAAGAAGTATACACACTATCTCTTGAATCAATAGAACACCTTGCATGGAAACAATTAAAGTTACTCAATTTCCCATCCTTTGAATCGGAACAACTCATCCCCGTTTATGGCGTGGAGGAAATTTATGTTACAAATGAACAGAAATCTGTAATCCCATTAGATTTCAACAAAGATATGAGACCCTTAGAAATAAACAAACCCATATATTGGGATGAACCCAACCTCAAACCATTTGAAAGACAGGAACTTAAATTGAGTTGGGATGTAACAATCGAGCAAGCAATATCCAATGAGCAGAGCCCGGATTCATTCCCAATTAGTAAAGCTGAGGAAGAAAAATGTATAGTAGGGGTCACTGAATTTTTGCGCCAGGTATACTCAAATGAAACAGGAAATTGGACACTGAAAACTCTACACCGTGATCAAGGATACATCCACGCAATATTACGATTAAATCAAGAAGACACTAAATGTGTTTTTCATAGAAAGCTTATGATTATTTTTGATGCGAAGAGTTTGCAAGCTATTAATTACATGGATAATCAGCCTTTTATTGATCAATTTGGTCATTTTTCTTGCTCAGAAGAAGTTTTGGTCAATAAAAACGAAGCTTATCAAAAAATTAAAGATCATTTTGAGCTGACACCTCGTTATGTCTTTGATTCTCAGCAAAATAAATATATATTATGCGGACTATTAGATTGTCATTATGGAGTACGCGCCTCGAGCGGGGATATTATCTCGTTAAATGATTTGTAAGCACAGTAACCAAATAGATAAATCATTGATATAAAAAATCCGCCCATCGTTTAAATTGGCGGATTTTACTTTTGCTTATGGGGTGGAATCTTTGTAGATTTTTTTTGAATTTTTGTTGTAATTCCCAATTTATTTCCTTTAGTTCACTCTCTACTTTTATATTTGTATAGATAAAAAAATCAGCGGATAGTTAATCTCAAACGTATTTCTGAATTGACACCTATATTAATTGCATTGTAGTAATGCAGGTATTGTCGTCCTTAAAGGTAGAAATCGTCGTTTCAGATATTTTTTCTCCATAGTTAATTCTTACCTGATAGGTTTTCTCCCGTGGTAACCAGATATCTATAAACCCATTTTCCAATGAAGTCATGGCTTCATCAATAATGACCTTGCCATCTTCATCTTGAATATATACATTGAATTCCTTATTAACCAGTTCCCCCTGGCAGCCTGTTAAACTGTGGATTTCACATGGATGAGTCTCTTTTACATAGGGTGCAATGGAAACAAAAAATTCTTCCTCAGAAAGATCATAGGATTTCTCCTTATCATCCTTCACAATTAACTTATGTGATGTAATGGACGCAGAGACATTCTCAAAACTCCCTGTACTATATTCTTGAACCATTTCCCTTATATCCTGTCCTTCTTCTTTACTTTCCTCTTCCGAATTACATCCCATCAACAAAAAAATGGACCATAAACTGATCATGATAAATAAAGCTTTTTTCATCTTTTCAACTCCTGTACACTAATTCTATACAGGAATATTTTAACATACTAATAGATTTATATTTCTGTAATTGTTAACATTTATAGTCATTTAAAAAATGAAAGAGCCCTCACAAGGTTTTGCAAGCCAGCGTATACCAACAATTCTTTTACAATTTTATAATGCTATCTATTTTAGTTAAATATTTTCCAAAATATTGATTGATTTTCGTAGATTCTCTTTATGTTTGATTTCTCAGCTGTCATAATATTACATATATTAACAAATGAGAATACAAATCTTAGCAATCCTGCTCTGCTAGACTGTACTCCTTGAGGATCTTACATAAGTTTGCCAATCAATTTAAAATACAATACTACATCACTAAAAAAGTCATTCCTTCCTATCCCATGAAATGACGTTTATTTAGGTTAGATTTTAGCTTTTTAAAGATGAGCTAGAGATAAACACCTCAGTAGTTTTAATTTGTTGCCAAACACATGTTCAATGTTTTCTATGATTAGCACGCTGGAAAAAAGGGATAAACGAACAAATTACAAAGGAGTGGAAGGCTAATGAAAAGAGCGATGATTAAAACTGGGCAAGGAAATTCTGTTAGTGGAAAACTGGCTAAAGAGATCAGTTATGAAGATCTAGTAAGCTATGGGAAAAGAGCTAAGCAAACATATTTTCATTTTGAGGAAGTACCCGATTTTCCTTTTCCAGGATTATCACCTACCCTGTATCCAATCTGGGAAGAAGGTGAAGGAGACGGTTGTTTAGTACTCTATGCTGATTATAATTTCCTTCCGCAAGCTGCCCTCTATTTAAGCGTCAATATTGATTATTTAATGGAGGAAATGGAAAAAGTAGCAGAACAAGCTAATAATAATGCTGGTCACCAAATGTTTGAAATCGCTTATGCTGCAGAAGAAGATTATGATTATATGATTTCAATAGGGGTGGCTATAGATCCCGAAGAGGCCAGCAACCTCTATGATTATCTGGAATTTATCAGCCTCACTTATATTTATCCTCTATTTGTATCTTCTTTGCGTTTTGCTGCATTAAGACATCAGGAAGACTTGAAGCAATTGATTGAAGATATGAACGAAATCATGTATGAAGATTCTGAAAACCAAAGTTCCTAATTATCATATTGGGAAGGCGATTTAATAAAGGGAATCCTCTCTTTCTATCATTTATCTCTAACTACTTCTATTGCTTCAATAACAAATCGTCATTAAAAAACTGCCAGTCAAATTGACTGGCAGTTTCTTTTAGTCCATCTATTAATATGGATCAGCCTCATGGCTTTTCTTCACAGCATCTTTTGTTGCTTCCATTGCTGCTGCCGTACCTTGACCGAATCTGGATTTACCTGCTTCACGGCCTGGTACTGCAGATTCTTCCTTCATTTCTGCTAATTCTTTCATTTTCATTTCGATGCCTTCTCTTACACGGCGTCCATATTCTTCATCTGCTTGAGTGAAGTATTCCACCATGGCATCTTGAATACGTTTATCACAAATTGCAAGAGCATTGGATAGGTTGTTAATTAACTCATCACGTTCCCAATCCTCAAAGCTGCGATATGTTTCACCTGCTTGACCAAAGTTGTTAGGACGGTCAATTGGTTCACTCATGACTGCAGCATTGTATGTTGGACGGTGTTGCGGACGTTCTTCTTTACTTGCTTCCTGGAATCCGCCAACCATAGATGGCTCATAGTTAATATGCGGATTATCTCCGGATTCTTTTGGATCGCGAACATCCATTTGGCCGCGATGCTGATTAGTGCGAACTGGCACTTTTGGTGCATTCACTGGCAATTTAAGATAGTTCGGTCCTACACGATAACGTTGTGTATCAGAGTAGGAGAATGTACGTCCTTGCAGCATTTTATCGTCTGAGAAATCCATACCATCAACAAGAACTCCAGTACCGAAGGCAGCTTGTTCAATTTCAGCATGATAATCGACCGGATTACGATCTAATACCATTTTACCAACTGGCAACCATGGGAATTTGTCCTCTGGCCATAGTTTAGTATCATCAAGAGGATCAAAATCAAGTTCAGGATGATAATCATCCTCCATAATTTGTACATATAACTCCCATTCAGGGTATTCTCCACGTTCAATCGCTTCATATAAATCCTGTGTTGCATGGGCAGTTGTTTTAGCCTGGATAGAATCTGCATCTTCTTGTGTCAAGTTACGAATTCCTTGTTTTGGCTCCCAGTGATATTTAACCAACACTGCTTCGCCTTTATCATTTACCCATTTATACGTATTTACACCAGATCCCTGCATGTGGCGGTATGTTGCTGGAATACCCCATGGAGAGAATAGGAATGTAATCATATGTGTTGCTTCAGGTGTGCGGGAAACAAAATCAAACATCCTTCTAGGATCTGCCACGTTTGAAGCTGGATCCACTTTAAATGCATGAATCATATCAGGGAATTTCATTGCATCACGGATAAAGAAAATTTTAAGGTTGTTCCCAACCAAATCCCAGTTACCGTCTTCTGTATACATTTTAACAGCAAATCCACGTGGATCACGTGCTGTTTCAGATGAATCTTTTGCACCTGCCACTGTAGAGAAACGAACCATTAATGGGGTACGTTTTCCAGCACCGGAAAATACTTTTGCACGAGTATATTTTTCTACTGGCTCATCGCCAACTTTTCCATATGTTTCGAAATATCCAAATGCTCCTGCACCACGAGCATGAACGACACGCTCAGGTACTTCCTCACGGTCAAAGTGGGAAATCTTTTCAATAAAGTGATAGTTCTCAAGTGTTGCAGGTCCACGATTTCCGACTGTGCGGATATTTTGGTTATCCGTTACTGGATGGCCCTGACGAGTTGTCAAAGTCTCGCGTTTCATTTCTTCTTTCTTTGAACCATTATGATCTTTGTTCTCTGCCATACTGAAAACCTCCTCTTTTAATAGCTCTCCTTATAACCCCTGTATGATGAATATACAGTATTAAGGAGTACCATCTTTGGAATTAATTTCAATCTATAATAATTATAAACAACTTCTATTATTACTATAAATTACAGGTTAAAAAGATTGCAAATGATATGGTATTTCTAAGTTTTAAACCTCTTTTTTCAAAAAAAATACATGAAATTTATCCTATATTTCTACCAGAATTTTAAATAACAGCAGTTATCTAATGTTGTATGGTGAATGATAATTCTGTGAAGTAGATAAAAGAACCATAAATATATGTACCTTTATAAATGAGAAAATCTTTGTGTCCAATTCTAGTAGAAATAAAATATAGGAGTTTATTGGTGAGAAGCTGACCAATCTATATTTCATTTTTATAGAACACCTCTCCTTCTAGATAGGTATCGCCAACACTTTATTAGGCAGCATATAAAAGGCACCACAATTGTTAGTAGACTCTAACATTTGTGGTGCCTTAAAATCTCCAAATCTTTTGTAATTTTTCAAAAAAATATAGTTCCTGTTAATTTATATTTTCCTCTGTTTGATCTGTTTGATTAACTCTTCCAACCAGTAAATAGTATGATCTACTCTAGCAGTCACATACTCCCCTATAAACTCTACAAGGTTCTTGTTTTCCTCGTCTACTTCAACCTTTTTTTCAAAATCTTTAATATGCATCCATTGAGCACGGATATGCTCTGATTTCTTGTTAAGAATAGTTAGAACCCGATCACGATCGACATACCTGATATTAGCAATACCTACTACCATATCAC
This sequence comes from Bacillus sp. FJAT-27986, assembly GCF_001685035.1. Classification (NCBI taxonomy): domain Bacteria; kingdom Bacillati; phylum Bacillota; class Bacilli; order Caryophanales; family Bacillaceae; genus Bacillus; species Bacillus sp. FJAT-27986. The sequence continues at coordinate 626,165 of NZ_MAYV01000001.1, forward strand.
TGATATCCTCGGCATTTTCCAACAGTTTGTATATTTTCTTAGGAAGCTCTTCACGTCCCTTATCCGTAATCGCAAAAACTTGTTTATCTGGACGATGTTCCTCTTTTATAACTTCAACTTGTTCAACCAATCCCTGTTTAGCCAACGATTCAAAGTGATAGTACAGTTTGCTTTCTGTTAATCCACCTAATTGATCCAATGGAATTGGCTCTGAAAGCTGCTTTTTTAATTTATAAGGATAATTATTATCCTCCATTAGTTTGCTTAATATAAAGATTTGGATAGCCATTTCTAAGCTCCTTCAGCATAATTATCTTTATTTTAGCAAAATTAAGCAGGCATTTCAGCAGTCTTCTCATTTTCGGTTTCATTTATTGCTTCATCATTCTCAACTGGAACTGATTTGTGGAAGGTACTCAAATAAATAGATTCAGGGAACTTCAGCCAGTCTGTTGTTCCCTTTTTTATTGCTAAAAATTTCAATGCATTTTCTTTAAACAATCGCCGCTCCGCTATTCTCACTAATTTATCTCTCTTTACTAGTCCAAATGACCACTTCAAACCATCCTGTTCATCATAGTCTAATGTATATTGTGAAAAAGGAGACCGACAACATGAGTCCAAAACTGGAAAAGTTCGTGGATCCACTCCAAATTATGAAAACCCTGAATCCCAAGGAGAATGGTCGAGGCGGAACATATTATGAAGTAAGAATGCAGGAGTTTCAACAAAAGCTACACCGAGATTTACCGCCAACTCGCTTATGGGGTTATAACAACCAATATCCCGGGCCTACTATAGAAGCCAAGCAGGGGGAGGTTGTAAAGGTTAAATGGAAGAATAATCTTCCTGACAAGCATTTTCTCCCTGTCGATAAAACATTCCATCATCTAGAACATATGCCGGAGGTTCGAACAGTTACACATTTACATGGCAGCGAAACCCGTCCCGATAGTGATGGATACCCGGATGCCTGGTTTACAAATAATTTCAAGGAAGTTGGCGAAGCTTTCACAAGAAAAGTATATGAATATCCAAACAATCAGCGTGGAGCTACCCTCTGGTATCATGATCACGCCATGGGCATTACCAGACTGAATGTATATGCTGGTCTTGCCGGAATGTATATTATTCGGGATGAACAGGAAAAATCGCTGAAACTGCCAAGCGGTTCTTTTGAAATTCCCCTATTGATACAGGACCGGACATTCAACGATGACGGCTCTTTATTTTATCCAAGCCAGCCGGATAATCCCGCAGAAGGTTTACCAAACCCTTCCATCAGACCGTTCTTTCTTGGAGATACTATTCTTGTAAATGGGAAGGTATGGCCGTTTTTAGAAGTGGAGCCACGCAAATATCGTTTTCGTATTTTGAATGGTTCGAATACACGCGGTTACCAAATGGAACTTGATTCCGGACAATCTTTTTATCAAATTGGATCTGATGGCGGTTTATTGCCAAAAACAGTAATGATGGACAGCATTCTAATTGAACCTGCAGAAAGAATGGATGTCATCGTCGATTTTAGCCAATATGAAGGCAAAACCATCACGCTAAAAAATAATCTTGGACCTAATACAGACCCAGCTGATCAAACAGGTGATATCCTTCAATTCAGGGTAAATCAGCCACTTTCCAGCCAGGACAATAGCCATATTCCCAACAGATTATCCTATGTACCCTCTTTAAAACACAACAATATATCGGCCATTCGCAACCTCAAATTAGTAAGTACAACCGACCAATACAGCCGTACTCTGCTTTTACTCGATAATAAAATGTGGATGGATCCAGTGACAGAAAAACCACGATTAGATACGACTGAGATTTGGAGCTTAATGAATCTTACAAACGTTACTCATCCAATTCATATCCATTTAATCCAATTCCAAATACTCGATCGCCGGCCATTTGATTTGGATCGTTATAACGAGGATCGAACCATTATCTTTACTGGACCTGCACAGCCTCCAAAGCCAAATGAATACGGTTGGAAAGACACAGTTGCTGTCCCTCCTGGAGAGATTACCCGCTTGATCATGCGCTTCTCTCCATATAGCGGCTCGTATGTTTGGCATTGTCACGTTCTGGAACATGAAGATTATGACATGATGAGGCCTTACATGATTATAGATCCACATAAAGAAGATTAATGGATTCCTTCCCATTTAATTTCAGGACCACACTCACAACCATTTAAAAAGCGCCTGCCTGCATCTTAACTTGATGCGGACAGACGCTTCTTATTATTTTGCCAACAAGTAATCTACTAATTTAGCTTTTGGTTTTCCGAAGATTTCTTCTTCCAATCTGCGGCCTGTTGGAGTGGCTGCAAGTCCGCCTTCTGCTGTTTCCCGTAATGCAGATGGCATGGACTTTCCGATTTCATACATCGCACTGATTACTTCATCACATGGGATACGGCTTGTTACCCCTGCCAACGCCATGTCAGCTGCTGTTATTGCATTTGAAGCTCCCATCGCATTTCGTTTAACACACGGAACTTCCACAAGCCCGGCGACTGGGTCACATACAAGCCCAAGCATATTTTTCATAGTAATTGCAAAAGCTTCTGCGGATTGCTGCGGTGTTCCACCAGCCATCTCCACTATGGCAGCTGCCGCCATGGCACTAGCTGATCCAACTTCTGCCTGGCAACCCCCAGCTGCACCAGAGATGGATGCATTATTTGCTACTACAAAACCGAACGCTGCTGTCGTAAATAAGAATTCAATCATTTCCATTCTAGTCGGATTCAACTGTTCTTTAACGGCAAATAATGTACCAGGAACAACGCCGGCTGAACCTGCTGTTGGTGTGGCACAAATAACTCCCATTGCTGCATTTACTTCATTGGTTGCCACTGCTTTGCTGACAGCATCTAATAAAAGTTTACCAGATAGAGATTTACCTGAATTAATATAGTTTTGTAATAACACCGCATCTCCTCCGGTTAATCCCGAATGAGATTTAACACCATTAAGACCTCTCTCTACCGCCCGTTCCATAACTGCGAGGTTCTCATCCATTTGAGCAATAATATCTTCTCTTGATCGCTCGGACACTTCCATTTCCTGCCTAATCATAATTTCGGAAATTTTAACATTATTGGATTGTGCCAGCTCTACAAGCTCGGCCACATTTCGAAACATATTCTTTCCTCCTCTTGCTGTCAGTATTTAATTTTACATACGGATTACATGGTTTACGTTTGGCAATGAACTAAGCTCTTCTATGATTTCTTCTCCGAGCTTTTGATCCATTTCAATTACCATAATTGCGATGTCTCCCCGTTCTTTACGCGAAACCTCCATATGGCTGATATTAATCTCATTTTTAGCTAATACACTTGTAACGGATGATATCAGCCCAAATTGATCCCTGTGAATAACCAATATAGCTGGCTGCCCACCTGACAGCTTTAATTTAAACGAATTTATTTCAGTTATCTCAATCGTTCCACCACCAATGGAAATGCCGACTAATTCTAACTTTTTATCTCCATCATCAAACAAATTTATTTTAACCGTATTAGGATGTTCAACTACAGCCTCTTCAACCAGAAATTGAACTTCCATTCCTGCCTGTTCAGCGAATTTATATGCATCTGGAATACGCTCATCAAAGGTATCAAAATCCAGTAAACCAGCAATTAAGGCTAAGTCTGTTCCATGACCTTTATAGGTTTTTGCAAAAGAACCGTATAACGAAATGATTGCTCGCTTTGGTTGTTTGCTAAATATAGTTCTGGCTGCTCTTCCTATTTTGGCAGCTCCTGCTGTATGTGAACTGGATGGGCCAATCATAACCGGACCAATTATATCAAATGCTGATCGATACTTCATTATGTTTTTCTCCTTTTTTCAATCTGCTTTTTAGATAGCTTACTTTTCTTCAGATACTTCCAGCCAAAGCCCCATCGCTTTCATTCTATTAGAAGCTTAGCTAAATAGTGCAAAAATCCTTAATCGACAAGTAATAGATTCCTTTATTTCACCTGATATTCTAATTGGTAATCTATTTGTGTGCGTATTTTTTGCAAATAATTATAGATTGTAAACTTCGATACTCCTAAAACGGATGCTAAATAGTCTGTTGAACCTTTAATTAGGAAAGCACCTTTTTCCTGTAATAATCTTACACATTCTATTTTCTCTTCTAGACTCAACATGGATGGCGGTTTCTTAAAACCGGATAAAACTTGATCAACCATATCTTGAATGACTTCCTGTACGGTCGAATAAAAGTTTTCAGACTTCTCTTCTGTTTCAGTAAAAGAAATGAAATCCTGAATTTCTGCCTCGTATTGAATCATCATTGAAATATCATAATTAATGCAAATAGCCCCAATAACATGATTTTCCACATCCCGCAGAAAAATGGTCGATGATTTCATTGTGATTCCATTTATCAATCTGGTTTTATAGTTTGGAATATCCTCTATGTCAGATACAGGTTTAGTCAATTCGTTTAATACTAAATCCGTACATGGACTACCTATTTCTCTTCCTGTAACATTGCCGGCTAAATAGACAAGAGATTTTTTTAAATCTGCAAAATCATGTACCGCCACTTCACAGCGCGGCCCAAACATTTTAACAATCATATCTGCTGTGCGTATCGCCATATTAAAAATCGGTGCATTCGGATCTATCGCCATACTCTCACTCCCTAAACGCAAACGGTTTCAAATCATTCTAAAATAAATAAAATTTAATCAAAAATGGCTTTATTTGTTAACTCAGATATCATAACATGAATTTGGTATAATTTAAATAAAATTGTAATAGTTACAAAAATATTGTAACAATTTTCAAATAATCTATCTTCCTTATATAGAAAACTAGATTCACTATTAAAGATAAAAGGGCTAATCGAAATTTACGATTAGCCCTGAAATAGTATCTTAGTTTTCAATCTCATCTTAGTTGCTTATAATGAATTGCCGATTATGTTGTTCTTACTCTTTACAAGTATTCTTTTTCAAACGTTAAGGTACTGCGAACCGTATTAATGGATCGAACTATACTTTCAATTTGTTCTCGTTTTTCTTCTAAAAATGGCGGCAAGGATAATTTTTCTCCAAGAGTTTCGTATGGTTCATCCTCCATAAATCCAGGACCGTCCGTTGCAAATTCAAATAAAATATGCGGTGCCAATCTTGCATAGAGTGAACCAAAATAATAACGTTCTACATAACCTGAATTGGGTATATTAAATGCCTGCAAACGTTTTTGCCAATCCTTCAGCTCTGAGCGGTCATTCACGCGAAATGCCACATGGTGAACTGTACCAAAGCCTTGCTGTGCCTGTGGAAGAGTTGTATTGTGTTCTACAATAACCTGTGCTCCATTGCCTCCTTCGCCCATTTCAAACAAATGATAAGATTCATGGCTGTCTAACACTCTAAACAACAAAACCTCTTCCATAAGTTTTTTTAAATAATCGAAATTAGAGGTACGAATAAATATTGGACCCAATCCTGTAATAGCATATTCCAATGGGACAGGCCCCTTTTGCCAAGGCGTTCCGGAAGCTACTCCCTCATTACTCTGATCAGAAATTAGTTGATATGACTGATCATCAAAATCAGTAAAGGACACTGTTTTTTTGCCGAACCATTCTTGAATTCCTGTATGTTTAACTTCGTATTTATCAAACCGTTTAATCCAATAGTCTAGAGCTGCGTCACTTGGAACTCGGAAAGATGTTTTCGAAATTTCATTGTTCCCGTGAATTCCCTTTGGAATACTAGGGAAATCAAAGAAAGTCATATCTGTACCCGGGGAGCCGACATCATCTGAAAAAAATAAATGATACGTTTTAATATCATCCTGGTTGACGGTTTTCTTCACTAAGCGTATACCAAGAACCCCTGTAAAGAATTCATAAATTTTTTCTGCACTGCTCGTAATCGCAGTCACATGGTGCAATCCTTTTAATTCATTCAATATCATATCTATACCCCCGTTAACTATTTATCTCGAATTCGAGATATTGGATAAAAAAAGAGCGGAATCACTCATAAATTACCCTCTTTAGAAGACATTATCCTTCTTTATTTCCCCTTAGAAGAACGATTAAACTTATGCTGCCGGGTTAATCTCTAATTCTATTTCTATTTTAATATCTTTACCAATTAAAACGCCGCCCGTTTCAAGTGCTGCATTATAAGTAAGACCAAAATCTTCTCGGTTAATCTTCGCGTCCCCTTCAAAACCGTATACTTCAACTCCCCAAGGATTTTTGCCTTTTCCGCCAAATTCGACATCGAATGTAACTGACTTTGTTACATCCTTAATAGTCAGATCACCAGTTACTTTATAGTCATCCCCAGATCTTGTAATGCTTGTAGATTTAAATTCGATTGTAGGATATGCTTCCACATCAAAAAATTCAGCAGATTTCAAGTGTGTATCACGATCTTCTGAAAAAGTGTTAATACTTGCTGGATCAAATTGAAATGCAATTTGAGCTGTTGTCAAATCTGTTAAATCCGCGGCTTCAATATCTGCTGTATACGTATCAAATTTTCCTTTTACCTTTGATACCATCATATGTTTCACTGCAAAGCCAATTGTTGAATGAGACTGGTCAACTATCCATTTTGCCATTGTTATTCCTCCAATACTTTTATTTCGAATTCGAGACTTTATGTAAAATGCAATATACCTCGAATTCAAAATTCTTTAATTAAGGATAAATTTAACACGAGTACATTTTCTTGTCAATTTATTCAGGATTTTTTACCAATGTGGATATGGATCAGTTTATGCCAAATCTCTAAACAATATGATTACTCACAATGTAATCTGAAATGTAAGATGTGATCACATATTGATCATAAATCTGAAAGCGCCAAAAAGATCCTACTGCAGATTGTTAATTCAGTATAAAACCTTCAATTGCTACATACATGGCAAACAAAAATCCACCTAGACTCACCCAACTAAAAAGTTTTCGTCCTTTTTGATATTCTTCTAATCCGATGATTAACATCATTAACCCTAAGAAAAAAATCATAAATGGTTGGTACGCAAAGCTTCTTGTAATAAATCCGTATAATACAAATATTAAAACTACCGTTGAAAAAACATAGCGTAAAATTTTCAGCATGATTCCATACTCCTTATATCCTAGTAACAACCTATTACTATAGCTTTTCGACTCCTAATGCCGTTAATCCTTTTTTATTCTATACAGTTCTTAAAGATGTAAAACTTTATTTAATCAGAAAGCAGAACCTTTTCATTTTCAAATATTTCACATCTTAAATAATTATGTATCACAGGATGATTTTATTTACTATTTTCTTGGTGGCCAGTAGTGAAATAGGTATTCAGAGGATAATAAATCGGGAACTACCTATCAATGAATATTTATCAATAGTTGAATTTAGATAGAATAAACTACCCCGCTGTATGAAACCATCACTAATAACCAGTTAATCTAACCACCGCTTATATTATTTTGAAATAATAAAATTCGGTATATGAATTACTAAAAAAATACAATCCACTTCCCAATTTAGTGCATGTTTACCCTGCTATAAATGTAAGGGGATACATTTTTAATAGATTTATATACTGATTCATCCTTGATATAGCAAGGTTTCATTTTTACCCCCATGCATAAAACTCCTAATACATAAAAAGATCAATTATAAAAATATTGTCACAAAAAAAACAAATTACTTACACAAGAAGAAATATTTTGTTATAGTGAAAAACAGACTGACTGGTTAGTATGGTGGAGGTGTACTGACAGGAGGGATACAAAATTGCTGATTATTTACGAATGCAATGGACTATCCCGCCAAAAGGATATACAGGTGTTGGATCCTACGAAACAAGCATAAAAATAGCAAAGTTTCGTTCTCTCACCATTTGAAAGAAGTATGATTCTACTTGCGAATACTGGATTTATCTCAAATTATCAATAATTAATGCCCAAGTGGAATGATTAAAAACGAATCAATGACTAAAAAAACATAGAGACAATGACTTGCTTTACAGTTAGCAAATATAGGTGAGTGAAAATTCGCCCTAATGTAGTTTTAGTATGTATGTTTACAAGAGTCTGATTTTAATTGAGAAAATTTTATAATCAAAGGTTTTATCGAATCTTTTTTCGGAAGATTCTGTATTCTTCTATTTCTTTAGTGATTAGGCTTCCAATGAAGATGGATTTTTGCTCTACAAATGCGTTTCTCCCTGAGAGCAATCTCGAATTTACAAATAATTTATTTTTAGAGGAGTTATAACAAGTGAATAAACAAATACAAATCAAAACGGGACCGATAATGGCTGCCCTCTTGGTAGCAGGATTTGTCGGGCTTTTTAGTGAAACAGCTTTAAATATAGCATTAGGACAATTAAGCCAAATTTTTAGTGTGGATGCAACAACCATTCAGTGGTTGGCAACAGGCTACTTTTTAACACTTGGTATTTTAGTACCAGTTACAGGTATTTTAATGCAAAAATTCACGACACGCCAAATGTTCATGGCAGCTTTATTTTTCTCTCTTATAGGGACAGTTTTAGCTGCTTTAGCACCCACATTTAGCGTACTTTTAACAGCACGTATTATTCAAGCAGCTGGGTTGGCTATCATTTTACCTTTAACACAAAGTGTTATTTTCACGATTTTCCCGCCAAATAAACGTGGAGCTGCAATGGGAACAATGGGATTAGTTATTTTAGCTGGACCAGCTTTTGGACCAACCTTAGCAGGCATGATTTTAGACACCTTATCTTGGCATTGGATTTTCTGGTTCACCATTCCATTCTTATTAATTTCACTAATCATTGGCTATATCTATATACCGAATGTTAATGAAATCCGTAATGTCTCAATTGATATTTTGTCTGTAGTATTATCTACAATTGGTTTTGGTGGTGTTGTATACGGTGTAAGTGTCGGTGGAGAGCTTGGCTGGACAAATGCAACCGTATTAGGAACAATTATTATCGGCTTAATCGCATTACTATTCTTCTGTATCCGTCAAAATAAGATGGAACACCCAATGTTAAACTTAAAAGCATTTAGATACCCAATGTTCGTTTTAGGTCTTGCTATGAATATTATTACCTTCCTCAACATGCTTTCCATGCTTGTTGTTTTACCAATGTATATGCAAATGGCCCTTATCGTTTCAGCATTTGTAACAGGATTAATGATGCTTCCGGGGAGTTTAATCAACTGTGTACTTGCGCCGATAATTGGTAAATTATTTGACAAATATGGACCACGTGCCGTGATTACTCCAGGTACAATTCTTGTTGTCATTGGATATGGACTTTATTCATCATACGGAACAGATACCGCTCTTTGGATTATGGTATTGACACATATCGTGATGATGTTAGGTGTTGGTATGGTCTTAGCATCCGTACAAACAAATACACTGAATGCATTACCTAGACAATATTATCCAGATGGTATTGCAATTACACAAACGTCTCAGCAAGTAGCCGGAGCTATAGGTATTGCGGTAATGGTATCTCTATTCTCTATGAAACAAGCTGATTACTTATCCGGTGCAGCCAATGATTTAACTGCAGCTGCAGCTACTGGTTCAGCATTTGTATTTAAGATCAGTTTAATTTTAGCTATCATAAATGTCGTTCTTTCATTCTTCTTGAAAAAAACACAGTAAACTGGGAAGATTGAGAGAAAACGAAACCAAATAGAGTGAAATAAACAAAGCTAACACCCTAAATCCTCTGCGATTCTAGTTGGTGTTAGCTTTGTTTTTATTTATCTATGCCCCTCTTTACGGGCTTGTATATATCCATAATAGACGCACGTTCCATTTTGGGACAAGTCTTTGACTTCAAATCCGCACTTTTCATAGAAACTGAAATTAACAGCGGACGTATGCGCGAACCAATCTCCATGAGGAAGCTTTTGTACACATAGTTCAACTAATTTTTTACCGATCTCCTTTCCTCGATATTCGGTTAAAACGACTAAATCCATTATAGTAGCGGCCATTATTTTGTCTGAAATAACCCGAACCATTCCAATCATTCGGCTAGAATCCCATACAGTATAAGCCCAGGTGGAGTTTTCAAATATTAATGAAAACTTTTCTTTCTGCCAATCTGGTGTGTTTCTCGCCCATCCTGCATCTGTAAAAAGAGATTCTACACTTTCAGCTGGAACTCCTTCTGTCCCTTCCCGGATGACTAAGCCGTTAAAATATTGGTACATATCGTCTCCTCCTTGTATCCAGATATCTTTTATATCATAATACCAAAATTTAACTTATCCATATCCATAAAAAAGAGACTCCCAAAAAGAGATAAATCTTTTGGCGGAGTCTCCTGATTATTAAATCCATTTAATTCAATTAGACATGTTCTTCCTCTTATGTTGGTTGTACTTAAGAAATTTTCATGAATTTAATTTTTATCATCAAATTCGGAACGGGAAATATGATCATCGTCAAAATCATCATCTATTTCTATAGTACCTGTTCTACCTTTTACAGTGATTGTTTTCAAAAGATTTTCTGAAGTTTTAATTTCAACATCGTATTCGTATTCAGAACGGGAAATACGGTCATCTTCCAAATTGAATTCTTTTTGAACACTGATAACTTCTCCATCAATTTGCTTCAAAGCTATTTCTTTAATTTGTGCTTCTGTATAGTTGTCATTCTTATTTGCATAGTAATAACCCATTCCAACATAACCGCCTACAATGGCGATACCAAGAACAATTATGGCAATAAAGCCACCGATTATTTTCTTTTTATTTTCTACTACCATGTTTTTGTATTTTGTTAACATAGCTATCTCTCCTTTTTATCGTTTATATACAATTTCCTTTTCTAGTTAATCTTCAAACTGGTCTAATTGGTCAATAAAATTGATTAGAATTTTTAATTTACGAAGAACATAAGACCATTTGACCAGAACAGGAACCAATTATCATTCCATTAATTTTGACGCCTCTCCTCCTGTCTTTTATTCTTTTCCTTGATCTTGACTTCATCATAATGGGTAAACATTAAAGGAACATTAATGAATAAAAATGATTTTCTCATCTTTTTTTAATAAACGTGAATTATAGTAAAATATATTAAATAAGAAGAAAAGGAGACTAAACATGCGGATTCTCATAGTCGAAGATGAACAAGATTTACAAAACGTTCTTGCAAACCGTTTAAAAGTGGAAAATTACAGTGTGGACGCATGTGGAAATGGGTCTGATGCACTCGATTATATTTCCATGGCTTCTTATGATTTGATCGTGTTAGATATAATGATTCCAGAAGTAAATGGACTGGAAGTTTTGCAGCATATAAGAGAAGAAGGTAATCGTACTCCGGTTTTATTGTTAACCGCAAAAGATACGATTGAAGATCGGGTCAAAGGACTGGATTTAGGCGCAGATGATTATTTAATCAAACCATTTGCCTTCGATGAACTACTGGCCAGGATACGGGTGTTAATGCGCCGGCAATCAGGTAACACATCCAACGTTTATGAAATGGGAGATTTAGTAGTGGACTGTAATACCCATAAGGTAACGCGACAGGGTAAAAATATTGACCTTTCCAGCAAGGAGTTTGCAATTTTGGAATATATGATTCGCAATAAAGATATTGTATTGTCTCGAGATAATATTGAACAACATGTTTGGAATTATGATTATGAAGGCGGCTCAAATATCATTGATGTTTATATTCGTTATCTAAGAAAAAAAATAGATAATGATTTTGAGATCAAGCTTATCCATACTATTAGAGGGTCTGGCTACGTATTGAGGATAGAGTCATGAAAAAATTATCTATTAAAATGAAGATCACTCTCTGGTATACGGGCCTAATTGTGATTATTATGGCTATGGTATTAAGTATTATTTTGGCCTCTTCCGATAAAATTCTTCTGTTAAATATCCAGGACCAACTCGAGGAATCAGTAAAAGAAGGTTTTAGAGATATAGATTATGAAAACGGACATTTAGAGGTAGATAATGATTTTGAGTATTATGATGATGGGGTCACTCTTTTAATTTACGATAAAAATGGTGCTTTACTGGAAGGCAATGTTCCATCTGGATTTAACGGGGACATACCAATGAATAAGGATGGACTTCAAACCATTGAACAGAATGGACAGGAATGGCTATTATATGATCATCCATATAAAAAATTTAATGATGAGATATGGATTCGAGGCGTTTATCAATTAAATCAATTATCGTCAGCCATGAACACCATTTTACTTGTGACGCTAATTGCTTTTCCATTCCTTATTATTGTAGCAGCTACCGGCGGATATTCTATTACAAAAAGAGCGTTTCGTCCCGTACAAAAAATGATTGATACAGTCAGTGAAATTAACGACGGACAAGATTTATCAAAACGTATTGACCTTAAGGGATCAAATGATGAAATTCATGCTTTGGCACAGACCTTTGACCGAATGTTCGATAGATTACAATCTTCATTTGAGAATGAAAAACAATTTACTTCTGATGCCTCTCATGAATTAAGGACACCTACTTCTGTCATCATCTCTCAATCTGAATACGCCTTATCTCAAATTGATGATTCAAAAGAAGTAAAGGAATCCCTTGAGGTCATTCTAAAACAATCCCAAAAAATGTCCTCTCTCATTTCGCAATTACTTTTACTGGCCAGAGTTGATCAGCAGAATATGGACCATTTTCTATTTGAAAGGCTTAATATTAGTGAGTTAACAGAAATGGTAGCAGAAGAATTAACCTATATGGCTTATAAAGCTGATATTGAGATAATTACAGACCTAGAGGATAATCTTTTTATAAAAGCAGATCAAACGTTAATCATGAGATTACTTATGAACCTGATTACGAATGCGGTTGCCTATGGAAGGCCTGGCGGATATGTAAAGATTAAATTATATCAGCAGGGTAATCATGTGATAGGTGAGATTTCGGATAATGGAATTGGCATTAGTGCAGAACATATAAATAAAATATGGGATCGTTTTTATCGCGTCGATCCTTCTCGTACCTCAACTGCTAACGGCAATACAGGTCTTGGCTTGTCGATCGTAAAATGGATTGTCAGTCTGCACGGCGGCACCATTGATGTATCAAGTGAATTAGATAAAGGAAGTACCTTTAAGTTTCGTTTACCTATAGGCTATTAAAGAGCTTAATTAGAGGATATTATTCTAGGCACCTACACCAGTATGATAGGTGCCTTTTAAGGTTTAACAAACAAAACGAATGGCTCGGCAATGCGAGTAATTATTCAACAGGCATCAATTCGTCATCTGTCACCCATTTGTGATTAGTTACTTCTTCCCCACCTGTTGTTGGTTTGTAATCAATCATATAAACAGTCGTTTCTTGTGCTGATTCAATTTTTACAGTGGTACCCTTCATTCCATCCATATGAGAGGTAGTCGTAATGGCTTCTGCACCAGGCTGCAAAGATTCCTCTCCACTATCTTTTATCTCTTCATGAATAATCCACTTATGATTTTTCACCCTTTCCCCACCTGTAGCTGGATTGTAAGAAATGCGGTATGCGGTTGTGTCATAAGCTCCAATGATGGTGGCTTCAGCACTTTTCATACCTTCCATATGTCCATCTTTAAGGATTGCATGGCTTCCAACTTTAAAAGTAGGGATTTTCAGCCACTTTTAAATCTTCCGGAACCTCACCAGAACCTGAATGATTCATTCCCTTCATATCATGAGATTGTGTATCATGTTGCAATTCTTTATTATTAGTATCCTCAGTTTGGTCTTCCTCAGTTGTTTGAGAGCAAGCACCCAGCACAAGAATACATACCGTTAGCAGAAATAAGAGAGAAAGTCTTTTTAACATATCTTGTCCTCCTTTTATGATAAACAGCAATTGTGTTCTTTATTGCATTACCCTTTTGTTATATGGTCTACCATATTTTTATATTTACCTTTACCTCTTCTATCATATTATCTGCTAATTTTTATGGTTTAAATGACTAATAGATTCATAAATCTGCTCATACATTTAGAAGACTGTTTAAAAATAAACAAATTAACCCTCTATTTTTTCTCGTATCTTAATTGAATTTTTATATAAAACGTTAACCAACTATAATGGTTGTCACATCCCCTATATCATTCACAATTTTTTCATTTTTAAAGGAGATTATTACGGGAATTTAAATAATGAAGCACCTTAGACTAATACGGAGGAGTTGAGCCAGCATGAATACCATACAACATTACTTCCTGATCTTTCGACTTATTCTTTTTTCCCCGTTTTATTGGATTGCTGCAGGAATTACACGTATCCTTTCATGGATCTGTCAATTCATTGCCTATTTCCCCATGATATATATTGTATTAATATGGCTCATTACTATTATTGGTGCAATTTATGAACGTTCATTTTCTATTGAAATGTTAATGGAAGGTATTTTAATATCAGCAATCGTCTACTTCATTCTTAGTATATTCAGTGGCTTGATTAATATAGTGCTGAATGCATTCTTTACCGTTTTCTTATCTATTAGTAACATTTTTGCGAAGTTAAGCGGTCGGACAATAGAGACTATATAACTTATTCAACCTTGCTCAAACTCCTGACTGGGTTTGAGCTTTTCATTCTTTTAGATTGTCTATACTCAACATGCTCCTTTGCTCATTCCGTTTCAGTATTTCAGCCATTACAAAAGCTCCTATTCCAAGGATGCTAAACAAAATTGCTAATGTAAAATACGCTGTAGCCATTCCGGCATTCACCGATAAATTCTGCACATCATATAAATTATATGCATTAACAGCCTTCTCCTCATTGAATATTTCTTCATATCCTTGGTCTATCATTTCCTCTTTACTATAGGGACTTTCATACACATATAATTTATACAACCCTGCACCTAAAGTAATAACGGTAAATAATAGTGCAATAATCACAACAATCTTTAATATAAATGGAAAATTCATTTTACTATTACTTCGTTCCTCAATCATGATAACCTCATTTTTTTCCATTTCGTCTCACCCCTTACTAGTTTTCAGTTGTTCTTCATTCAAAGTAATTCTACAAAAGTATTAAAAACACCTTTAACAATCAGAGATATCCGTCTTTAATCAAATCGTAGAAAACTTAATATACGAGTTTCTTCTATATATAATACCTATCTATAGAAGAAAGCCAGATTCACATTGGAATCTGGCTTTTTCATTAAGATAGTCTATTTTTAAAATCCATATAATTAAATTTATGCAAAATGCGGCATTCACCATTCTTGTCCTGTACAGCAATTGTCGGCAGGGCCATTCCGTTAAATGTATTGTTTTTAACCATCGAATAAATCGCCATATCCCCAAAAACCAATCGGTCATTACTTTTTAACGGCTGATCGAATGAATAATCTCCAATAATATCCCCTGTTAAGCAGGTTGGACCGCCTAATCTGTACGTATGGGCCTTTTCACCGGGTTCACCACTACCAAGAAGCGGAGGGCGATATGGCATTTCCAACACATCCGGCATATGACAGGAAGCCGAAGTATCGAGGATAGCAATTTCCACATCATTCTTTAATGTATCAAGAACCGTTGTCACAAGAAATCCGGCATTAAGAGCAATTGCTTCACCCGGCTCAAGATAAACCTCCAAATCATATGTCTTCTGAATACGGGTAATACAGTCCTCCAGCAGGCCTATATTATACCCATCTCTTGTAATATGGTGGCCACCGCCAAAATTAATCCATTTCATTTGCGGCAGCCATTTTCCAAATTTCTCTTCGACAGCATTGAGGGTTTGTGCCAAGGCATCCGAATCCTGTTCACAAAGCGTATGGAAATGTAATCCCGATACACCTTCCAGCAAATCTGGACGAAATTCATCAGCCGTTATACCAAATCTGGATCCTCTAGTGCATGGATCATAGATTTCATGGCCCTCTTGAGTCGAACATTCTGGATTAATACGGAGGCCTATGCTTTTACCTGCCTGGAGTACTTTATCCCCAAATCTCTCAAGCTGTGAAAAAGAATTGAAGATAATATGATCACAAATAGAGATAATTTCATCTATCTCATCTTCGCGGTAGGCTGGGGAAAACACATGATTTTCCTTTCCCATCTCCTCATAGCCAAGCTTAGCTTCATACAATCCGCTCGCAGCAGTCCCACTCAAATACTGACCGATTAACGGATACATTGCATGCATAGAAAATGCTTTTTGTGCCAGGATAATTTTACATCCGGTTCGACCCATTACACCCTTTAAAATTTTTAGGTTTTTCTCGAGTAGACCTTCATCTACCACATAAGATGGTGTTGGTAATTGATCAAAGCGCATCTTAGTCTACTAACTCCGGATCAAAGCTTTCTTTCCAAGGAAGTCCCCATTTATTCAATGCTTCCATGAACGGATCTGGATCAAATTCCTCAATATTGTAAACACCAGGCTTGTTCCAATTTCCGTTCATAACCATCATCGCACCAATCATTGCAGGAACCCCTGTTGTATAAGCAACCGCCTGTGATCCCACTTCTTTGTAACACGCTTCATGATCACAAACATTGTATACATAATAAGTTTTATCTTTTCCATCTTTTTTACCGCGGAAAATACAGCCAATATTCGTTTTTCCTTTTGTACGCGGACCAAGTGAAGAAGGGTCTGGAAGTACTGCTTTTAAAAATTGAAGAGGTATGATTTCTTTCCCTTCAAATTCGATTGGCTCAATAGATGTCATCCCAACATTTTCTAGACATTTTAAATGAGTGAGATAACTTTGCCCAAAT
The DNA here is from genome assembly GCF_001685035.1 of Bacillus sp. FJAT-27986. Taxonomy (NCBI): domain Bacteria; kingdom Bacillati; phylum Bacillota; class Bacilli; order Caryophanales; family Bacillaceae; genus Bacillus; species Bacillus sp. FJAT-27986. The sequence goes on from NZ_MAYV01000001.1 coordinate 642,926, forward strand.
GTCATAAAGAAACGAATCCGCTTAATGCCAGGAATATTCAAAGCAAGTGATTCAATTTCTTCATGATGTAATAGATACATATCTTTGTCACCGATCTCAGGGAAATTGTACGTACGTTTAATTTCCATTGGCTCTGTTTCTACCCATTGGCCATTTTCCCAATAGGAGCCATTTGCTGTTACTTCACGGATATTTATTTCAGGATTAAAGTTTGTTGCAAAAGGATAACCATGGTCACCTGCATTACAGTCTAAAATATCAATGTATTCAATTTCATCAAAATGATGTTTTAAGGCATGGGCTGAGAATACTCCTGTAACGCCAGGATCAAATCCGCTTCCTAATAATGCAGTAATACCCACTTCTTCAAAGCGCTCACGGTAATCCCATTGCCATTTATATTCAAACTTCGCTGTATCTTCAGGCTCATAATTAGCTGTATCCATATAATGAGTTTTAGTTGCAAGACAGGCATCCATAATCGTTAAATCCTGATATGGTAAGGCAAGGTTCATGACTATATCTGGTTTCACTTCTTCTATTAAAGCAATTAGCTCATCCACATTGTTTGCATCCACCTGAGCCGTTGTAATTTTTGTCTTACCGCCGTCAAGCTTAGCTTTTAAATCATCACATTTGGACTTAGTACGACTTGCAATACAAATCTCTTCAAATACCTCACTGTTTTGTACACATTTGTTTATTGCCACAGAGGCTACTCCGCCACAACCAATAATCAGTGCTTTTCCCATTTTTCATATCTCCAATCCATTATTTATTTATCTAACAAACTTCTTTCTGCTTGTTTTAAACACTAGAAGATTTTCATGGAATATCTTCCACGTCCCTCAGCAGCTCCTCCACATACGTTGGCAAAGCAAAGGAACCACGGTGTAAATTAGGATTGTAATAGCGTGTTTTAATACCCAACTGTTTCCAAGCCTCTTGATTTAAATCTGCAAGAGGTTGATATTTTTTGGATGCAAATCCAAACAACCAGTGGCCGGACGGGTAGGATGGAATATGTGCCTGATATACCCTGCTAATTGGGAAACAGTCGATAATCCGTTGGTGCGCCCTCTGCATCGCTGCCCTGTCTTCTGCATAAAACGGACTCTCATGCTGATTTACCATAATTCCATCTTCATGTAAGGCCTTGTAGCAATTACCGTAAAATTCTTTCGTAAACAAGCCTTCACCCGGTCCGAATGGGTCGGTTGAATCCACGATTATCAAATCATATTGATTTTCACAGGAGCGAACAAATTTCAGCCCATCCTCATAATGAATATGAACCCGTTCGTCATCAAGCTTGGAAGCTGTTAACGGCAAATAATTCTTACAGGCTTCAACTACCTTTTCGTCAATTTCCACCATGTCAATATGTTCAATCTGTTGATAACGGGTTAGCTCACGTACAACACCGCCATCCCCTGCACCAATAACCAAAACCTTCCGTGGATTTGGATGAACAGCCATAGGTACATGGGTAATCATCTCATGATAAATAAACTCATCTTTTTCAGTCATCATCATATAGCCATCCAGGGTCAAAAATCTCCCAAACTCGTTCGATTCAAAGATATCAATCCTCTGAAATTCGCTCTGTTCACTGTATAAATGCTTGTCCACCTTGATGGAAAGCTTTACTTCTGCCGTGCTACGTTCATGAAACCACAACTCCATGCTGTCACACTCCCTTTAGTACATTCAGACGTTCAATAGCAAGGTCTTCCGGTCCTGTCATGGAACAGCCTTTTGCTTTTGCATAGTCAATATACTCAATGATTTCTTTCGTGATTCTTTCACCTGGTGCGAGGATTGGAATTCCAGGAGGATAGCACATCACAAACTCACTGCACACTCGACCCTCTGTATCTCGCAGACTCAATGATTCTTTATCTGCATAGAATGCCTCCTGCGGTGTAATCACAACCTCCGGGTCAATATATTCTTGTGTAATCAGACCTGATTTATCAGTCGAATAACGACGACGTATTTCTGATAGGGCACTGATCAGACGTTCGACATCTCTTTTCCGATCACCAACAGATACATAGGCCAAAATATTGCCTATATCTCCAAATTCAATTTGGATATCATACTCATCTCGCAATAAGTCATATACCTCAATTCCCGCTAGTCCAATATCTAATGTATGTACCGAGAGCTTAGTTACATCAAAATCAAATATGCTATCTCCATTCACCAATTCTCTTGAAAAGGCATAATAGTTACCAATTTGATTGATTTCGTTCCGAACATATTCTGCAAGATTAATAACATCATCGAAAATCCGCTCTCCATTTAACGCTAGATTTCTTCGAGAAAGATCTAAGCTTGAAAGCAGCAAATACGATCCGCTTGTCGTTTGTGTCAGATTAACAATTTGCCTTGCATAACCGACATTTACAGAAGGTCCCATTAACATAAATGAGCTTTGCGTTAAACTCCCCCCGGATTTATGCATGCTGACTGAAGCCATATCTGCACCAGCAGCCATGGCAGTCACGGGAAGGTTTTTTCCAAAGTATAAATGTGCTCCGTGTGCTTCATCTGCAAGAACAAGCATATTATGCTGATGGGCAAGTTTCACAATCCCTCGTAAATCTGAGCAGATTCCGTAATAGGTTGGATTATTGACCAAAATGGCTTTAGCCTCTGGGTTTTCTTTAATCGCTTTTTCCACCTGGTTGAGAGACATACCAAGCGCAATTCCTAGATTTTTATCCATTTCCGGATTTACATATACCGGCACGGCACCACATAGAACAAGTGCGTTAATGACACTGCGATGAACATTTCGGGGAAGAATAATTTTATCTCCCGCTTTACAAGCTGTCAGGACCATCCCCTGTACGGCAGATGTCGTTCCATTCACCATAAAAAATGCATGTGCAGCACCAAATGCCTCAGCTGCTAATTCTTCTGCTTCTTTAATGACGGATACCGGATGACAGAGATTATCTAGCGGCTTCATCGAGTTAACATCCACACTAACCGCTTGCTCACCCAAAAAAGCTGTCAATTCAGGATTACCTCTCCCGCGTTTATGGCCGGGTACATCAAAAGGAACAATTCGTTTTTTCTTGAACTCTTCCAAAGCTTCATAAATAGGAGCCCGCCCCTGCGAAAGACGAAATAATCTTTCTTGTTCAATCATCACAAAACTTCCTCTCGCTGAAAATTCTCCCACTTCCCTTTCCATCTGGTTTAAATCGTAAGAATTTATGGGGTGATTTTTATTAATTGATAAAGTTAAAAGACAACAAAAAAGCAAGTGTACGCGCATTTCATTGCACATCACTTGCTTGTAGATATTATTATCCTATTAAAAAGCATATACAAATACAGACATATTGCCACGCATAAAATCAAATGAATTTTATGTCTGAAAAGCTTTTTAATATTCAACATACCTAAAAAGGAGATCAGAGTCTATATAGCAAATAAATACTTTTACCACTCTTATTGACCGTTTCACAAGTTTTGCACGATTTATGTCGTACTGGTTATAAAGTAACCAACTTATAAAATTTGAGCTTCTAACTCAATCAATAGGGCAACTAATGTTGCCTGTCGGCATTTGACCCGGCTGTCCGTATGGCCTTAACTTCCCGTGGGCAAGTGGTCAATTTTTATCTGCTTGGAAAGACTCTAACTATTTGAATATTTGCTTTCCAAAATAACAACGTCCTAATATTATCAGTTTATGGAAAAATTAGCAATAGATACATTTACTTTTTATACCTTTAAAACCTAAATAAACCATTCTATCTATGTATAATTATTTATTTTTATCAAAAATATTCATGATTCTCTATGGGTCATTGGAATGATTTTACACAAAAAACGACCATTTATCATTTAATAAGAGGAGATCGTGAGGGATGGAATATCATGATTAGATCAAACTGTTGAGGATCTAGACGATGAAGTAAACTAAATTGATGAGAAAAAAAGTTACAGCCCCTATTAAATATGGTTTTCCCAATATATCAAATTCTTTATTGTCGAGTGTCCAGTATAACTCTTGTCTAACCCAATAATTATTAGTGGTTGGTTCAGTATATTCCTTTGGGCCCACTCCTATCATTAAGAAAAAACACAAAACAAAGATACTGAATATAAAACTAAATTCGTTAATCTCTACTTTAAAATAACCCGACAGATAATAAACCAAGATATACTCAATTAAAATAGTAATGATAGCTAAAACTGCGCCATAAGCCATTCTCTTAATAAGAGAAATTTTCATATCTTCAGAGGTAATCGCATTTCCTTTTAGGCTTTCAACATACTCGGCTTGCTTTGTAAAAAGGACCACAAAACAAAAAATCCCAATAATAATGAAGATATTAACTATAATCTTGCTTAACTGAAACTCCAGAATTCCTAGCATATATCTCCTCCATTCATACACACAATCACTCATTATTTAAAGTCAGTAAACAGAAGAATAAATAGAGAATGATTATATATCTCCAATCAATTATATCATCATAGAAATATATTGAATTTAAGAAAAACATTTTCTCTGCTCCCCTATAGCTTTTTCATTTATATGATTTAACCAATATGGATATCCCAAATTTAAGAGATTTAACTCCAATCACCAATCAAAAAACATTATTTTATTCTTTTTAAGCATAAAGGTTACTTTTTAATTCATTTTTCTGTATAATCCACATATAGAGTACAACTGTATTTATAAGGAGGACACCATGAAACGATTCGGTATATTACCCAAGATTATATTAGCTATTTTTCTCGGTATTGGTATAGGAATGATTGCTCCAGCCTGGATGCTTCGTATTTTCACTACTTTCAACGGGCTTTTTAGCAGCTTTTTAGAATTTATTATTCCCTTTATTATCATTGGTTTTATTGCTTCAGGAATTGGAATGATGGGGAAAGGTGCCGGCAAAATGCTCGGTATCACAACTGGATTAGCCTATGCTTCTACAATAATAGCTGGCTTGATTGCTTTTTTCGTGGCCAAAGCATTGTATCCTGTTATATTAAAAAACCAGACTGCTCAAAGCTTTGCAAATCCTGAGGAAGCTTTACTCTCTCCATATTTTACAATTGAGATGCCTGCTGTAATGGGTGTTATGACGGCTTTGCTTGTAGCCTTCACAATTGGTGTAGGGATGGCGTCTATCAAAGGAGAAGCACTTCTTAATGTAATGGAAGAATTCAAAGAGATTGTCGTGAAAGTAATTAATACGATTATTATCCCTCTTTTACCATTTCATATCTTTGGTATATTCGCAAACATGACTCAGGGCGGTCAAATTGCGTCTATCTTAAGTGTATTTGCTAAAGTATTTGTGATGATCATTGCTTTACATTTGTTTATGTTAGTCATACAGTATACAGTTGCGGGTGCAGCTTCTAAGAAAAATCCATTTAAAATGCTTAAGACTATGTTACCAGCGTATTTTACAGCTTTAGGCACTCAGTCTTCCGCATCAACGATTCCTGTTACTGTGGATCGGACTAAAAAAATGGGTGTGAAAGATAAAGTAGCAAACTTCACTGTTCCACTATTAGCAACTATCCATTTATCTGGAAGTACAATTACCCTCGTCAGCTGTGCGATGGCAGTTATGCTGTTACAGGGTACGGATGCTAGCATCACACAAATGCTACCATTTATTTTAATGCTTGGTGTCACAATGATCGCCGCACCAGGAGTTCCAGGAGGAGCTGTTATGGCTGCACTTGGTTTATTAGAATCCATGCTCGGTTTCTCTGATAACATGCTTTCCCTCATGATCGCATTATACCTAGCTCAGGATAGCTTCGGAACAGCATGCAATGTAACAGGCGATGGCGCTATCTCAGCACTTACGGAGCGATTTGTTCCTAAAACCAGCAAAGAAATAATTCAAAATAAACAAATAGAAAATTTAATTTAAATACAAAAATAAGATAGATATACAAAAATGGTGTCCGTATAGAGATTTCAGTCAAAAAACAATAAATCAAAAAGGGAGACATGTTGTTAACTCAACATATCTCCCTTTTTTGATTAAATATAACCAGTTCAACAAGGACCTATGTGTCAGTCCATATCTTGTTATTTTCACAGAAAAATATCTGCAAACCTCATACTTTTTTCACTTTAGTTCAATGATTTTAATAAACAACTCACCTTATCTAAAAAAACACAAATACATCCTCATTTATAATTTACTTCTGTCCTTATTAAGAATCCTTTATTTATTCCTTATTAATTATATAAAAATAATAAAATAGCTAATTTTTTGTTTATTTCTATAAGTAAATATATTAATATTTTTATATTATTATAACTATCACAACAAATTATTTATCACAAATATTAGGAGAAAGTCTTGCATGAGAAACTCATTGACACAAAAAATCGTATTAATTTTTATTACATTTGGTTTGGTTTTATTTGGAACAACTGATTTATACACAAAAGTAGACGCAGCAACCGTTTCTTCTTCCACACTCTATCAAACGACAGCTAATGTCAATTTAAGAGCCGGTTCGTCCAATAAGCATAAAGTAATCCTAACCATTCCGAAAGGGAAAAATGTGACCTATCTCTCCAAATCCGGAAGTTGGTTTAAGGTTAAATACGCTAATAAGACAGGCTTTGTGAGCTCTTCTTATTTAAAGAAGCTAACAGCTAATTCTCAGACTAGTACCCAAGCTACCGTTACATATCAAACAACGGCTAATATCAATTTAAGGACTGGTGCTTCTAATAAGCATAAAGTAATCCTAACCATTCCGAAAGGGAAAAATGTGACCTATCTCTCCAAATCCGGAAGTTGGTTTAAGGTTAAATATGCTAATAAGACAGGCTTTGTGAGCTCTTCTTATTTAAAGAAACCAACTGCTAATTCACAGGCTAGTACCCAGGCTACCGTTACATATCAAACAACGGCTAATGTCAATTTAAGGACTGGTGCTTCTAATAAGCATAAAGTAATCCTAACCATTCCGAAAGGAAAAAATGTGACTTATCTCTCCAAATCTGGAAGTTGGTTTAAGGTTAAATATGCTAATAAGACAGGCTTTGTGAGCTCTTCTTATTTAAAGAAACCAACAGCTAATTCCCAGACTAATTCACAGGCTACCGTTACATATCAAACAACGGCTAATGTCAATTTAAGGACTGGTGCTTCTAATAAACATAAAGTAATCCTAACCATTCCGAAAGGGAAAAATGTGACCTATCTCTCCAAATCCGGAAGTTGGTTTAAAGTTAAATATGCTAATAAGACAGGCTTTGTCAACTCGACATACATGAAGAAGTCTGTCATCAAAGAGACAGTACCTAATTATAAAAATGTAAGATATTATAATACGAATATTCATATCTATACAAGTAATCCTAATGCTAATTTAACAGTTTCCAAAGGAAAACCTAATGTTCTTGAACCATTGTCATCTATTAAGCTACCAAATGAACTAGCAAAGATAAACTTAGGCTTTTTTAACTCAAAAATGGAACATGGTGGTTTATTTATGGTAAATGGACAAGTAACCAGTAACCATAATCCTAAATACGTAATTATGGAATATAAAAAGACAGGGAAAATAGATATTCGTAGTATCGCAACACCATTAATAAATCTTCAAGAATTAGAAGATATGAAGGAAAATAATTATTTTGCTGTTGGTACTTCATATTCTTTAGTACAGAACGGCAAAATAAATTTAGCGCATAGTGAGTATTTCTCACACAGTAAAAGCAGGAACCCACGAACATTGTTTGGTCAGACTAAAGATGGACGGTTTATCATGGCAGTTACAGATGGCCGAATTAATGGGAGTAGTGGTTTAACAGCAAGCCAAAGCGCTGATGTTATGATGAAATTAGGGGCAGTTGAAGCTGTAAATTTAGATGGCGGAGGATCCAGCACCCTATATATCAATGGTAATTTAATTAATAAATTAGGCGAAAGCCCCAGAAAAATTGGCAGTGCTCTCTTTATTACAAAGTAAATAGAATATACAATTATAAAATAAACTCCTAATTGAAAAATTGGGAGTTTATTTTCACCATATAAGATATGATAATTTTTAAAGGATCCGAGTGTATGGAGATACAATTATCAGTTTGACTTTAATTATCCAACTTACTGCCAGTCGAATGTTCACTATTATTAGAAGGATTATAGTTGTTAGTACTATCAGATTGAGTATTCAAGTCTGAATCAAAACATCCTTTCATTAAAAAAAAGAGCTAATTGCTAATAGCAATTCTGATAATTAATTTTCAACATGCTGCACACTCCCATCTATCCGTATATTAAGGATTTTAAAAGGATGTATACAAAATAAAGACTTCTATCTCTTAAACAGATAGAAGTCTTTATTTTTCTCTTTTATAGTCATTGGTGTTAAACAAGGTTTAATGGTACCACCAGTTCAGCCTAGGTAATTTAAATTACAACAGAACTGCATTCTATCACGGTTATCTCTTTAAACGTAAAGCCATATATATAAATCCTGTAAATATAATAAAAATCCCAAAAGGATATAAGCTACTAATAACATGTTCGCTAGTCTGAGAAATTTCTTCAACAACCATACCCTTCCCTGTTAAACACTTACTTGGTACTATACGACCAATAATATCTTCGGAAGTAATAGGGTCGAATACTTGTATTGTTGAATCAATATTATTTGAGGTTTTAGAAAGTGAATTATGTGCAAACTGCACCTTATCCATTTCACTAGTCATCCCTAAATTAGCAGAAGCAACAGCGATTGTCTGTTTTTTTAATTCTGGTATCAAAGAAATAACTAAAGAAAATATGATTGCTAATATAAATAACCTGGAATTCATTAAAATCACCCAAATACTCTAAATAATATTTCCCGTTCCATCTGTTTTATTTTTATAAAATAAAAAAACTAATAGTAATTTCAATTTCAAATATTAAGATAAGTTATATTAATATTTTAATAAATACAAAATAAACAATCAACAACTGATTTCATTTTAGCCTTTGTATTTATTACTGTCTGTCATTTTTTATGGGTAAATATAAAAAACCAATTCCGAAATGGAATTGGTTTATAAGCCACTTTTGCCGTTACATATAAGAAAGTTTTAAACCACCACTTCTCCAAGTGGGTGTTCGCAAAAGCTTTCCTGCTTGTCCTCCAGGTCATATAGACAGAGGCTTGTCATTCCAGCCTTTATAATAAAACTCCCTATTACAGCTTAAAGGTTAAAACTTAAATTATGCATCACGTACAATGTAGCTCGTACTAAGTATAATACTCCTCTTATCGTTTAAATGCAATGGAGATGACTTCCATAATAAATATATAATTTCCAGAAAAATGGAAGTTCATCAAGAGGAACCAACACACAGTACAGGCGGTTAATGAAACTATCTCATTTAAATATTTCTTTTAAAGCATCTTCCAAATTTTTATATTTAAATGTATACCCCACTTGTTCAAGCCTTTCAGGGAGTACCCAACGACTTTTTAGAACAAGCTCCGGCTCCGTTCTAATCAGTATTGCACCTGCCTTAAGCATCCAAGCAGGTGTGGGGAGCCCAAATTTTCTGTTCATACTGTTACGGAGGTGAACCATTAATTCACGATTGGTGACTGGATGGGGTGAAGAACAATTAAATACCCCCTCCAAGTCTTCTCTGTTCTTAAGAAAGAGAACAAGTTGAAATAAATCTTCAATATGTATCCAGCTAAACATTTGTCGTCCAGATCCCTGATACCCTCCAAGACCAAATGTAACGAGATTTTTATACGGAGTCATAACTCCGCCGCTTCCCCCTAATACGATTGCAATTCTTAAGGCAACTTGCCTTGTATGCGGTAGTTCAAAGTTAAAAAATGTTTCTTCCCACGCTTTCGCAACATCGACTGAAAAGCCGCTTCCGATCTCACCCTTTTTCTCTGTCATAGGTCGATCTTCCGCATGTCTGTATATGGTGGCAGTACTGGAATTAATCCACAAAGGAGGTGGAGTCATACACTCAAGGAGGGCACTCCCCAATATAGCTGTTGTTTCAGTTCTAGACATGACTATTTCTAGCTTATTACTGGCATTATAGCGGCAATTTACCGATTTTCCAGCCAAATTAACCAATAACTCGGCCCCTTCAAGCGCTTCCTTTATTTCACCTTTATTATGCCAGTTAATATGTTCGTTGCTTCTGGAAATAACCAGCACATCATATCCCATAGAATGAAATTGCTTCTCAAAATACTGGCCAATAAAACCTGTTCCCCCAGCAATTACGACCTTCTTTCTCATCCACTCATCCCTTTACCTCAAATTTATGAAGTATATCACTAATATTTTATCAAATATTTTACATTCTTTTGAATAAAAGGATTATTATGCGTGCAAGTCAACCATTTGTTTATTAATATACTTCAGATACATATGTACAACATTAAAGTCGTATTGTTGGTAAAGTGTACGGGTACCTACTGCATCTTCTATTTCGTTGAACAGGAATTGCCCGTCCTGGCCGATGAGAAAATCGATTCCTACAAAGTCAAAATCAAATAACTCACCTATTTTATTTACTAAATTCACTTGTTTCTCAGACAAAGTATAACGCTCAGCCTTTCCGCCAAGTGAAAAATTAGACTTAAAGCTGTTGCTGGAATAACGTTTAACAGCTCCAATTATCTCCTTACCCAGTACGAAGACTCTCACATCAACACCTGGATTATCACACATTTCCTGTAGGATAACATCCCCCTTATTAAGCTCCCCCATCTGCTTAGTTAATTCTGTTTTGCAATCTACTTTAAAAACATCCGTCCCACCATGGCCGCTGTTGGTCTTCAAAATAAGTGGATAATTTAATAGCGACTGTCCCTCAGTGAATGAGATTGCCGTCTTCACAGATTTTATTCCATGGCTGTTAATCATTTGATGTGTTTTAGCTTTATGATTACAAATATCCGTCACTTGAGAATTGTTAAAAACTCTGCACCCCATTAATTCAAAATGAAGGCTTATTTGACTGTCTCGGGTGCGGTTAATGACGAAATCCGGTTGAAGTGAATTCCCCTCCTCCATATAAACGGACAATTTTCCATTATCAATTATTAAACTCAATTCCTCGGCAAATACAAGCTGGATATTTTGATTGTGCTGATTACTATTATTAATAAACTGATTGGCAAACCATTTATTTTTGTCATAATCCTCGCGCTTATAGATCAGTAAGCCTTTAAACATGTCACACCATCCGCAAAATATAATCGAAGATATGCTCAGTTACATCAATACCTGTACAATCATAGATATTTTTTATATGAGCATTTGAATTTACTTCACAAAGAATCGGTTCTTCCTCTTCGCCAAACAAAAGATCCACTCCACTAAAATCAGCTCCGATAATCTTACTTGCCTTAATTGCCAGTTCTTCAAATTCTTTCGGAAGAACATATTCATGCATGACCCCACCATTTGTCACGTTTGCTCTAAAATCTGTTTCGGAAGTTCGCAGCATAGACGCCACCACTTTGTCACCTACCACATGAACTCTTACGTCTCTGCCTTTACTGTTTTTAATGAATTCCTGATAAAGATGTGGGATTTGAAGTAGTTCTTTTCTCTTTTTCTCCAATTCTTCACGGGTTTGTACCAGATACACCTGCTCACCAAAAGAACCGTAGGCCTCTTTAATAACAATCGGATAGGATAATTCCCTTTCAATAAACTCAATAAATGAATGATCCTTTTCCAATGTATTTGTAAAAGTCAGCGGGGAAAATATAGTTTTCGGTAATTTAATTGAATGATCAGCCAGTGCCTGGAATGTCATGATTTTGCTATCACACACTTCAATCACGGAAGCCTTGTTAAACAGTCGATAACCCATCTGTTCCAACTGATTTGCCAGACGAATATCCTTATCCAAGAACAAAATAAAATCCGGCCGTGCATGCTGTCTTTCACTTTTAATAATGGTTTGATTTCCTTCAATAACAGAGAATAATTCTGTATTTTTAACTAAGTCGAGAATGATTCCTTTTTTTGAAGCTGACTCTTTATACCAATCATGGATTTCCATAAATTTTGGAGACAGCAAACTCCCATTATAGATTAACCATCCATACTTTCTTTCCATATTGAGGATGCTCCTTACTATTTATTCGTTTGTTTTATTATATCAAACCAGTGAGAGCTGAAGAATTTCATCATTAATCTAATCGAACAAAGCAACCATTCCAATCATTTTCATATGATGAAATAATCCCTAATTGATCCGTACGTAAAATCACGTCAAGGAGTTTAGTATATGAACCATTTACTGATTAAATCCGATTTTAAAAAGGGGAATCTTCTTCCGAGGTGGCTGAATGAGGCCTATGATTATTGGAGTTCTACCGTCAGTGACAATCAATTTCCATGTCACTTTGGCATGAAAGCAGAGCGAGATGGCCTCCTGCGCTATACGTATTGTGAGAATCATAATTTTTCTGAGCTTCCACAAACACTGAACGAATTTCTCAAGCTTTCAAGGGAGAACCCATCTATTCGGTATGCATTGGTTCTTTTCGTAGAGCCTGAACTTAATCATCAGCATCTTGATTATGATTATTATAACGCCTATTTTTGGAATGTTTTATCCTATTTGCACGAACAGGATGATAAAGAATGGTCCAATGATATTCCTATTGATCCAGATCATCCCCATTGGGAATTTGTTTTCAACGGGGAACCTATCTTTGTATCTGGCAATGCTCCTTTTTACCAAAACCGTATTACCCGAAATCTAGGGGATTGCCTAATCATGATTTTTCAGCCAAGGAGAATTTTTGCTGATACGTCTTATACTACTCCACATGGCAGAAAAGCAATTGAGGTTATTAGAAAAAAAGTTGAGAAGATTGAAAACATGCCGTATCATCCAGATTTAGGCGGCTATGAGGATTTATCCAAGAGAGAATGGAAACAGTATTTAATTACGGATGATTGCAATCCAATTAAAGGAACTTGTCCAATGAGGAATACTCTATTATCATCTGGTAAAGGTAATCAGAAAAAGGAAAAACCATGCTAAGTCAGCATGGTTTTTCCTTGATTGCTTATAGTATTTTTTTTAATTTCTGAAGAAGGTTTAATCGTTGTTTGCGCGGGCTTTACCGCCTTTTTCACCAATCTCTTTATAGAAGTCTTTATCATGATTTTTCTTGGTGGCTTCTCCACCCTTTTCGCCAATTTCTTGGTAGAAGTCCTTATCATGATTTTTAGCTGTAGCTTCTCCGCCTTTGCGTCCTGCTTCTTCTCTAGACATTTTGTCTGCCATAAATAATCGCTCCTTTTTAAGAAATTATTTTGTTGCTTACACTACTATATTTATCCTCTTTTAAAAGATAAAAACATAATTACACGCATTTAACCTTTTTGTTATTCTCTTGTTATTCGAACTTAATGTTTAAATTCGAAATAATAGTTTCAGTCGTTGAAATCATACTAGCATTTCATAGTATCTCTCTTACTACCATTTTGTAATCAATATGTTGCCTTTCCTACTTCTCATATTCTAATTTTTACCATACAGTAGTATGATTGTACTGTAGTTTACTATATTGAATGAAAAAGTTAATCAACCTATTTGAAGGAGGTCAGGGAAACATGATAGTAGTCATTATTCTTTTTTTATTTTTACTAATGTTGTTAATTGAAAAATCGAAGTATGAAAATAGCACCTATTAACAAGAAACGAATAACTCCTTTTTAAAAGTAAGGTTTAATACGGGATTATACGGCGAATACCTAATCGTCAGAGTTTTAGATAATCTGAAGGATTTCCACAGAAAACGAAAATTTCCGTTAATAAATGCCGAGAAAAATAATAATCAACATATTCTTTGAATTACGTGTTCCGAATTATTTTTGGGTGAATTCACATCAGCACTTACTTCAAAAGCTTCCATTAATTCAGGATTAAACGGACGTAAATATTGTTTTAGTAAATGCGAATCATGAATCTTTGGATTCAGCCACTTTTGTTCATCTTCCGGGTTAAGAATAACTGGCATCCGGTCATGTATGGAAGACATCAATTCATTGGAGGACGTTGTAATAATGGTACACGTGCATACGGCCTGTCCTTCTGGTGAATTCCATGATTCCCATAAACCTGCCAATCCAAATGGTTCTCCGCTTTTCAATTTAATCCGCATCGGTATTTTTCTTTCAGGCGTTTGCTTCCATTCATAATAGGAATCAGCCACAATTAAACAGCGTTTATTTTGGTATGCCTTCCGAAAACTTGGTTTTTCCGCAAGCGTTTCTGATCGAGCATTGATCAGCTTATATCCTATTTTTTCATCCTTTGCCCACGATGGAATCAATCCCCACCTCAAATAACCTAAGCGATTTTTGGATCCATCATTAATAACGGCAACAATTCTCTGAGACGGTGCAATATTATAACTAACTTGATAATCTGCCTCATCAAAGGCTGCCTCTATATGAAATCGTTCAATAATCGTTTCAAACGTTGAAAATAACGTAAATCTACCACACATATGTATCACCTCATGGCCATTATAACAGTTTTATTTCAGGAACCAAAAAGGCACCCATCTAGGTGCCAGAGCCTTCAATATTTTTTTGCAATTGCTCTATTAGCGTTGTTTACATCGTTTTTAATCAAAGCACTTAAATCATATGCGGGATACATATTATTCTTATACATATAGTTAAATACCTGGCTATGCAAATCAATCATTCCGTTTAGTTGGTTTGTTAATGTCTTTTTCAAAACAGGAGTAGCCGTTTCAGTGATGGCTATCGAATAATTCCGGATTAATGTTTTTGTTAATCCCAATAAATTCCCTGCAAAAAAGCTAGCTTCCGGTTGTTCTCTTTCATCCTCTTCCCTTTGCGGTGCTCTTGGAAAGTATTGCAGCAACTCTTTAATATATCTTTCCAAAACTTTAATTGTAGTCAAATATAGATTTTTCAACTCCTGATTTGGTACATCTCTGACCTTCATTTTCAAGCCTACTAATGCATTTGATGCAAATGCTACTAATTCATGCAATTCCAGTGTTTCATGATATGCAAGTGTATTAGCCAAACAACTTCCCCTCCTTCATTCCTTCACAAAGAGTATATGATTGCTAGGCTTGTCTCTTTCCTTCTTTTTATCTTGGTAAATATCTTCTACTATCAAGGTTCATTAAACGGATGATTATTTAATGATGATTAACAACTTCAACAAAAACAAACATCGAACATACGTTTCTTTTTTGTTGAATAAGAAACGTATGTTCGTATATAATGAAAATAGGAGGTGAAGATAAATGAATGATTTACTTAGGAGCATGAGAGAACAAATTCCCATCGATATCATCTATGTCTCGAATAAAAATATTTTTACAAAACGCCGTATTCTGGTTAAATCAATGGGTGAGCAACTGATTCGTGCCTATTGTTTTAACCGCAAACTCTATCGAACATTTAAGAAGGAACAAATCTTATCTACCCAACTCGTTTATCAATCCCAGCGGTCATCATAAAAAGAAAAAGAAGAGGTTTCCCCCCTTCCCTTAGCCAATCATTTCTTCATGATCTATATCTTCAATTTCATCCTCGGACAGGGATTCCTCTTTATCACGCAGACGATGAGCTAATCTGGAAGCAGCACTTGCTGCAATTGCAGCGACCAAATCATCAAGGAATGTATTTACGCCTCTTCCCTCTTTCTTCGTATCTAAATATCGGATAATCCCCAATTTATTCTTATCCAGGTGACCAAATGTTGTCACACCAATACTTCCATAACCGAGCACAGCTCCTAAGGCAATTGTTTCATCCACACCAAATAAGGACTCATCAGACTCAACAATAGACTGCAATGGCTCTGACAGCATGCCCTTTTCAGCTAATCGATCTAATTCAATACCTACAAGAAGGGCATGCTGAATTTCACGTTTCATCAGGACACGTTCTATACTATATATGCATTCATCCAGAGTTAAATTATCATTATAAGGAAATTGCATTTCATAAACAATTTCAGCGATTGCTTCAAGTGTAACACCTCGACTTTGCAAGGCAAGTTTAGCAGCATTTGTCACTGTTTTACTATGTACACGTTTTTTAATCATATCTCTATTACTCCTTTTTACACTTTCATCCATTATACCATCAGAATCTTCATAATATCACAAATCTCCTGATTATTATATACAAGTTAGAGTATGCTAAAATATACCTGAAAAGAATAACAGGGGGTGAGCTCATTGGCATTAAAAGCCGGAACAATTAAGGGTATATCTTTTAACAGCAAGGAATTAAATGAGGAAATCGAACTCCTTGTATATTTACCTTCAGCCTTTTCCCATCTGTATAAGTATTCCGTCCTGATTGCACAGGATGGTAAAGATTATTTCCAATTAGGCAAAATTGGACGAGCTGCAGATGAGCTTTTAGAAAGGCAAGAAATAGAAAATATAATCATTATAGGTGTCCCTTATAAAAATGTTGAAGATCGCTGGAATAAATATCATCCTGACGGCCTGAAGCATACTGCCTATAAAAGGTTTCTTGCACATGAACTTGTTCCATATATTGATGCCGAATATCCGACCTACCAAATGGGGCTGAGCCGCGCCCTAATCGGAGACTCCCTGGCAGCTACTGTTTCATTAATGGCAGCTATGGATTATCCCAATACATTCGGCAAGATTGCATTGCATTCCCCACTTGTAAACGAGTCCGTACTATCAGCAGTGGAGTCTTTTCAGTTCCCGCATTTAACGCAAATCTACCATACGATTGGAAAGAATGAAACAACAGTACAAACATCTAAAGATGGGATCATAGATTTTGTACAACCTAATCAGGAACTTAACTCGATTATTGAAAGCAAAGGCTTTTCGCTCTTTTACGAAGAGATTGATGGAGACCATACCTGGAGGGCATGGCAGTCAGATATGAAGAGGACACTTACCTGGCTCTTTCACAGGACATAATTAGCAAGGAAATTTTTTTGAATATTTGCTATAATGAAGTAATATCTAATTTTACAAAATAAGTCAGGGGGTTCTTACATGAATTTTGGAATTGCTATTTTCCCTTCAAAAAATTTGCAAGACATTGTAAACTCATATAGAAAGCGTTATGACTCACATTACTCTCGTATATCTCCTCATGTCACATTAAAATCTGAATTCACAGCCACAGATGAGCAAATCAAGGAAATTTCAGCTAAACTCGAGGAGATTGCAAACCAACACCAGCCTTTTACATTAAAGGTCTTAAAAGTTAGCACCTTCCAACCAGTCAATAATGTGATTTATTTAAAAATTGACCCTACTGCCGAATTAAGTGCACTTCACGAAGATTTCCATAATGATATTCTGGGCAAAGATAAAAAATACAAATTTGTTCCGCATATTACTATTGGTCAAGATTTATCTGACAAGGAACATAACGATATTCTCGGACAACTGCGTCTCATGAAATTCGAACACGAAGAAGTAGTTGATCACTTCCATTTACTCTATCAAACTGAAAATGGGGCATGGAAAGTATATGAAACATACCAATTAAGAAAGGACAACTGATCACGATGAACATCAAGATTGTATCAGAAAAAGAAGAATTGGATCAGGTATTTTCGGTACGTACTAAAGTTTTTGTAGATGAACAAAATGTACCTGAAGAAGAAGAAATTGATCATTTAGAAGAGGAATCTACACATTTTCTCGTAATAGATGAGGAAAGTAATCCAATAGGTGCCGGACGCTTCAGGGTGGTTGATAGCTATGGAAAAGTCGAAAGGATTTGTATCTTACCAGATTTCCGCTCAAAAGGGGTGGGCAAAGATTTAATGAATGCCATAGAACAATATGCCCTATCTAAACAAATTGAGATCCTTAAATTAAATGCTCAAAACCAGGCGATCCCTTTTTATGAAAAACTCGGTTACTCAGTTATATCCGATGAATTTTTAGATGCCGGCATCCCTCATCACACTATGAAGAAACATATTTAAGACTGCAGCCGACTGCAGTCTTAAGTGTTTATACTCATAAACATTAAAGGAAAGCAGCGTATTAAAATACGCTGCTTTCCATATGTATAGAGTGATTTTAAATGTATGGTTTAAATACTTTCATTAATAAATTGACCGACCCCAGTCATTTCAGTAGCGGTTTTTTTGACTATTTCTGTCGGCACATAATTTTTGTAAATGCGATTAGATGAACCTCTAAAATCGTCTGAATTGATTTCCCTGTCAAATGAATCCCGTTCTTCATTCTTGCGATGGAATCTGATTGGCTGTACAGGCTGAAAGCACGAGATCATATTTTTAGTCAGCTTCTCCGCTGCAATCGTTCTGTTCGTGTACTGTATGTATTCGTATTGCGTGATTGGACTTATGTACCCCATTTCTTTTCCACCTCACTTTTTTATCCTTTTTTTACTTTTATTACCCGCTTTTTAAGGGAATAAAACTACTATCCTCTTTTGTAATATATGATTCGATTTGATAAGATGATATTTGTCTGTCGTTTTTAAAATTTTTTATATAAATGAGGAATATGATGAAAACAGCTAATTGGAAAAACGAATCTATCTCTTTACTCACATGGCCCAAGGAGGCATTTGCTCGTATTCATGAAGCTGGAAAAAATGGTGAACTTCAATGTAATCATTGTGGTCAACCTGTTTATATGTATCTTGGAATCCATGAAGAACCATATTTTATTCATCGTGATTCTTCACGTCCTCCTTGTGTGGACAAAACTGAGAAAACGAATCCGGCAGTGAATGAAGCTTCAGTGGAATACGGAGGATTTCGCTTACCGCAATCCAGGTCCATTACCAATTGCTCTGATGAAACTATCTGGCAAGGACCAAAGTCCATTACAAGTCTGCCATCCTATAATGAAAAACATCTGCCTGGGGTGAATAGCAATCATCCATTCATCGACATTCTGAGTGCCCACGGCTGGTTATTGGACGATCAACAAGCAAATGCTGTCGTAACTGATGCAAGACATTTACTCGTTCTTGCAGGAGCAGGCAGTGGAAAAACCCGTGTTTTGACTGCTCGGACAGCCTTTTTACTATTAGAAAAACAAACGGATCCTAAATCGGTGATGCTCGTTACGTTTACATCTAAAGCAGCTGCTGAGATGAAAAGCAGGCTACAGCAAATGCCCGGTGTAACTCCCTTTATGCTGCAGCATGTATTTACCGGTACCTTCCATTCCATTTTTTATCGAATTCTTTTACAACATGAACCTCAAAAATGGCATTCAAGTAAATTGATAAAATTTGATGGGGAGAAAGAATATGTCCTAAAAATAGCAGCTTCAGAATTAGGAATCGATGAACGGGAATTTGCATTTGATCAAGCCTTACAGCAAATCAGCAGATGGAAAAACGATTTATTATCTCCTCAGGATATTCATCCTGCTGACGATTGGGAAGTCAATTGCCAGGAGCTTTATAAAAAATACGAATCATATAAAGAAATAAATAATAAATTCGATTTTGATGATATGCAAACAGGCTGTTATCAACTTTTAAAAGAGAATGAACAGATTCTTAATTTTTATCGAAACCGGTTCAAACACTTTCTAATCGATGAGTTTCAAGATATTAATAAGGTACAATATGAGATTGTTAGACTGCTTGCTTCAAATGCAGAATCTGCATGTTTTGTAGGCGACGATGATCAGGCCATTTATTCATTCCGTGGCAGTGATTCTGCCTTTTTACAAAACCTGAAGCTTGACTACGATTATCTCGAAACCATAATCTTGTCAGCTAATTACCGTTCTGGGCATAAAATCATTCAAACAGCCAACAAGATTGTTTCTCAAAATAAAACAAGAACACCAAAAAAAATGGTGGCTACACATGATCAATCACCTTCTCCGGTTTTATTTTATCCATTTGATGAAGAATCTGAGGCAATCATGATTATGACCGACATAACCGAAAAAATAAGGCATGGAGCAAACCCAGAGGATTTTGCGATTCTTTATCGTACCAATACAATGAGCCGTGCTATTTTTGAAAAGCTTGCATCTTCAAGTCTTCCATTTCGGGTGGATTCTGACTATGATTCCTTTTATACAAGAAAGACTGTGCGCAGTATTTTGGCCTTTATGAAAGCAAGTATAAATCCAGATGATCCGGGAATGCTACAGGATTTATTACCGCCGCTATATTTGAAAAAGTCGGCAGTCCAGGATGCTAAAGCTCTATCCATCCTGAATGATTGCACTTTGCTCGAGGCACTTCGATTCCTCAATAATTTAAAACCGTTCCAAATGCGAGCAATAGATAAAGCTGTCTCTGTCATCCATTCACTTAAGGATTTGTCTCCATCAACTGCTATCGAGATGATAGAAAAAGAACTCGGTTTTGGGGCCTACCTCAAAAAGCGGGGGAATGAAGGCAATAAAATGGACAAAGGGTCGGACGATATCAAGGATGTGAAAATTGCTGCAAGACGCTTTGATACAGTGCTGGAATTTATTCTTCATGCGGATCATATGACAGCCATGTCAAAAGAGATTAAATCAATGTCTAAAAAAACAATAAATGCTATTCAGCTGAGCACCATCCATCGTTCAAAAGGACTTGAATATAAATATGTTTATATTCTTGGCTGCGTAGACGGAAACATGCCTCACGATTATGCTCTGGAATCTTGGCGTGACGGTGACAGGAAACCTATGGAGGAAGAAAGACGGTTATTATATGTAGCGGTAACACGCGCATGCTCGGGATTATATATTTCCATACCGGAAAATAGACGTTCAAAACGGGCAAGATCTTCCCGTTTCTTAACGATTTTAAAAGGGGAGCCCTCTTACAAAGAAGAATTGATTACCAAATAACCGAGTAATACAGATCGGCAGTTTGAGTCAAATCAAATGTTCTTCATATGTAAAGGTGGCTCCTTTACTCATTTTTTATTATTCATCATATTGGCAATTGTATTAAAATCTAATGATTTCCCATCCTTAATGATTGATTGTACCAACTGGTCCTCTACATCCTTCGGTACAGGCTTGTTTGCAATTTGCGAAACCCTCTTAATGACGTTGCGGACTGTTTTTTCATCTTTAAAATTTGCATTTTGTAAGGAATTAGCCAGCTCCATTACATCTTTCATATTTACGCCTGTTTTCTTTTCCATATTTTTAAAGAATCCATTATCCATAATTCAGCCTCCTTATCGTTACTGCTATCATATGAAAGAAAATAGGAAAGGTGAGACTCATTTCTCCATGCAAAAAAGGGATTCAGTATAGACTGAAATCCCTTTCTTTCATTTACTAATTGTAAATACTTAATTAACAGTAGGGCATAGAAGAGGTTTTAGGTCTCTTCTATGCATTTCAATTATTATTAGCAGAAGCTAGCGCCAACAATAATTAACAAGATAAATAGTACAACGATTAGTACGAAAGTAGAACCGTAGCCACCGCCGTAGCTACCACCACCGCCGTATCCATAGCCGCCACCGCAGCTGCTTCCGCCGCCGCCGTATCCATAACAACCAAACATGTAAGTCACCTCGCTTTCGCTTAGTACACTCATAACATATGTTAAAAGTGTTTCCTCGGTTTGGGCTAATCTCCATATAAGAATACCCAAATATTAAAATCGGCAATAATACCTTGAATTACTGTAAATATATCTTTTACACTAAAAGAAAACAGTAAGGAGTCATACACATGGCTATAGAGTGGAAAGAAGTAACAGAATTAGAGGATGAACTATTAAGGAAAGCATTATCTTTATATCATGATTGTTTTCCTGAATACGTGCGTGAAGATGAATGCGTATTTTACGAGTCCATCAGACAACATGAGAAAAACACACCAAATAATTTCCATTTTTTAGTTGGAATCGTAGACGATAAAGTAATCTGTTTCTCAACTGCCCATTATTTAGCTCAAGTAAATAGCGGTTATATTGTTTATATAGCAGCCGATCCGAAAGAACGTGGGAAAGGCTTAGGGAAACAAACACTTTTAAAAATGGAGAAACTACTTAAAGAAGATGCCGTACATGCTGGGTACCCATCCTTAAAGGGAATCTTCCTCGAAACTGAAAGAGAAATTGATGCGCAAAACGAAGAAGAATACAAAGAAACCATAAATCGCCTTCAATTCTTTAACCATCTTGGCTTTTCACCTATAAAAGGATACCAGTATGTCCAACCACCACTATATACTGGACAAACTCCGGTGCCTTTATATCTCGCATTTAAAAAGTTAACTCGCGGAGAAGATATTAATTATGATCAAGTTGTTACAGCAATCTATCATGAAAAATATCATAAAATGAATAAAATTTCCTTAGCTGTACTTGATGAATGCATAACGTCTCAGAGGAATATTTCGGAAACCATCCAATAGCGGAAACAAAAAAGGGTTCTTTGGGGGCATAGGTGCCTGAAAAGTGGTCGGTAGGTGTTTGATAGTAGAACTTTCCTCGGGACTTCACCTATCTTTCACCCGCCTATCCCCCTGTATAGCCCGGGCATAGGTGCCTCATAGGTCGGTTATAGCTGCTTTTCCCAGGACTTCACCTACCTTTCACCCGCCTATCCCCCGGTATAGCCCGGGCATAGGTGCCTCATAGGTGGGGTATAGCTGCTTTTCCCAGGACTTCACCTACCTTTCACCCACCTATCCCCCGGTATAGCCCGGGCATAGGTGCCTCATAGGTGGGGCATAGCTGCTTTCTCCTGGACTTCACACACCTATCGCACACCTTTGGAGCACCTTTGGCGCATACACAAATACCCCGGCTATCGCCGGGGTATTGCTATTCAATATTTAACTCATTAATGCCAGCCTTTTCATCTGTTATCAATGATTCGCAGCAAAATAAGCAACCTGGATTAATCAGATTGCATTAACTTTCTTTTTTAATTCTTCGTTTCTTAATAGTTCTTTCACCTTTTGATCCATTCTTTCGATTTCTTGAGCAGGGGTTTTCCACCAGTTTCTACTCCAGATTCTTTCGATTGTCCATCCTCGGCTTTCAAGGAATCTTTGACGATAGATATCCCGTTCTTTTGCATTGGCCAAGCTATGGTACATTGCTCCATCACATTCAATCCCCAAAATATATTTGGAAGAATCATTAGGATGGACGATGGCCATATCGATTCTGTACCCGGACATTCCTACTTGCGTATGGACTTCATACCCTAAATTTCTTAATTGATTATAAACCTGTTCTTCAAAGGGGGAATCAAAATGCAGTGCCAGTTCTTGTACATGTGTATTTACATTATCGTTAATTTCTTGGACAACCGACTGTATTTCCTCTCTGTTAGTACGTGAAACGGCTCTTACATATTTTAAATATGATTTAAGAAGCTTTGGTCCAATTTGTGCTGTGCCCGCAACATTCAGCTCTTCCGGCTCGATACTAGATACTACAATAATACGTTCCTTTGCTCTTGATACGGCTACATTCAATCTATTTTCTCCACCATATTGGTTAAGCATTCCGAAGCGATTATAGACCTTTCCTTCTTCATTTTTAGCATATCCTATGGAGAAAATAATGATATCTCGTTCATCACCCTGAACATTTTCAATATTTTTCACAAATACTCTTTCATCCAGTTCTTTTGACATCACTTGATTATAAGCAACATTGAATTCTTGATCGTTTGCAGCCGATTTTTCAATGATATCCAGTATTTTTGTTTGCTGTTTGGCATTAAAAGTAATAATACCGACAGTTTTATCGGGCTGCTTAATCAATGTTTCTTTTAATAGTCTATAGACCTCAAGTGCTTCTACTTCGTTTGATTGATTGATCCATCTGCCATTCACTTTTTTCCATTGGATAGCTGGAGGATCTTTTAAAGGCTCGACATTGGGAGCAATCTGAACATGTCCATTATAAAAAGCATGATTAGAAAAGTTAATGAGTTCCTCAAATTTCGAACGATAGTGCCACTGAAGAATTTTTTCTGGAAACCTTCTTTTCGCTAGATTTAATAAACTTTGCGATTCATCAACATCATATTCTTCTTCATCATCTTCATTTACAAAAGATGACTGGAACATATTAAATGGCGGCAATTGCTTTTCGTCTCCAGCGACAATTAATTGTTTTGCTCTAAAAACTGCTGGTAGACCGCTCTCCACTGTACATTGAGAAGCTTCATCGAAAATCACCAAATCAAATAAATCATCATTTAACGGGAAAATCGAAGAAACTATTTCGGGTGATGCCAACCAAACCGGCATTAAATCCACAAGACCCTTCTCAGCAAATTCATTCACCAATTTGCGCAGTGGCCAAATCATTCTCTTTTTCCCTGCCTGGTGTTTAAGATCTCTTATTTCCCTCGGGTAAGCTTTCTTAAGCTCCTCGACTGATTGTGTCAATTGATGAATTAAATATTGGTTAGCAACCTCTCTTTTTCGGTCAACCAGTTGACTAAACTTTTCCCGTATCCTTGAAAATTCGTTTGTTGAAATCTTCTTAACCTCGGGATATTTATTTTCCGTTTCATCAATCCAATGAATATATGCCGAGTTTTTAAATAAATGGACCCAGTACTCCGGTAGAGCTTGTTCAGAAGCAGGACTTTTCACGCTGAGTTCTTGAATGATTTTCTTCGTGACCTCTGAACACTCTTCCCAATATGAATCCATTTGCTGTAAGTCCTCAAAATCTTGATGAATATACTCTAATAATTGATCTAATTCCTGTAATGGAATATCTCCATCCGCAATTCTGCTTTGATAATTTTCGATCATTTTCTCATCGAAATATTTTTTTAGCTGGTTGATTTCATTAGACATTTTCTTTGTTTCTTTACCTAATTGATTCATGATTATAAGGGCTTGCTTAATTTTGACCCAGTCCGCAGAACTTGTTCCTTTAAATTTTCCGCCCTCTAATAACTCCTCGATAATTGCTTTACCTGAAAAAGAGGTCCACCACCATATTCTCAAGCCTTGTAGTGTCTTTTTACCAGTACCCTCTAAATCAGGATAGATACTATCTAACTTGCCACCTACTAGCCATGTATACGCAGGTGTAATTTTTTTGTAATCCAAGGAATCCAAATAATCAGAGGCGTTCTTCGCTTTCACAATTAAATCATTCAGAAGTTCTACTAGGTTAAGCTTATCTTTAATGGAAAATCGAGCAAATGATTTACGCTTTTTCAATTCGTAAGACTCGCTGCCGAATCGCTCGTACCATTCTGCATAACTGTATATTTTTCCGCTGATCTCATCTAATATATCTTTATTTAACTCACTTAAGACAGGTTTTAAATTTAGCATTTTGCTCATATTATCTAATAATGTTGCTTTTCCGTATAAATCATACAAACGATACCCAAAATCCTGGTACTCATAAAGCCCTTTAGCAATATCATTTAATAGCTTTTCATGAGTAAACAAGCTATTTGATGTAGATTTTAAATCTTCAAGTGACCGATCAAATAATACTCTATTAGTCTCAAGAACAGCACTAATTTTATTATAAAGCGGCTTTCGATCTGTTTTTTCATCATGCACCAAAGCTATATGATTGGATAATCTCAGCCCGTCTAAGCGTTGGTATACTACATCTAGAGCAGCCCTTTTCTGACAAACTACTAATATTTTCTTTCCCTGACTAAGTGCGTCTGTAATTAAATTAACTATAACCTGGGATTTTCCTGTTCCTGGCGGTCCGTGAACAACAATCCCTTTCTTATATCTCGCTTCTTTTAATATTTCCTCCTGTGACCCATCCGTAACAAGCAAATTCATTATATCCGGTTCTTCATTAGTCTGATTATCTTCATTGTTTATATCTTCTGCTGACTCAAACTCTTGTGGTTCTATCAATTCACTGACTAACGATGATAGATTAGATTCTTCTGAAAGGTCTATCAAGGCATCAAAGTCTTTAACTAGTGAAGAACCCCCTTGTGGAAAGTTCCCGATAATCGCATTTTCCAATAGTACAATTCCAGTGGATTCAGGAATTTCATCCCTCTTATATTCTTTTAACTTTGTGAGTCCTTCATTAGAAAATGAAAGATTAATATCATGCGCCCTGAAGAAAGTATCCCATTTTTCCCTCTCATAAGAATTAGCGATTTCTGCAGCCTCTTCGAAAAATTCTTCGGTAAACTGGACACTATTTAATTTCTTAAACGCCAAAAATAAAGTTCGATTGATTTGCGGACCACCTTCTTCCACACGAATGATCCATCTCTGTGTATTTACCTTACTTTTTTCTAAACGAAGTGGATATAAGAATAGGGGAGCCTGAAAAAAAGTCCCATCAGAGAGGCTTCCTGATATAAAGGGGTAGCCTAAATAAAAGTCGTGAATACCTGTTTCTTCTTCAATTCCTTTTATATTTCGCAATAAATCTGTGAGTTTTTTCGAAATGACCATTGAATCTTCATTCTCTATTGTTGGCTTAAGTAACGTAATTTCACCTTTAGACTGCATGACGATTTTCTTTACAATAGCTTCACTGATTTTTTCATTATTGTTTGATAACTTATCTAGTTCAGTTAAATCGAAACTCCATTTATTGTAGATTTTCAATAATCGAATAGAGCGATTACGACGACTAATATCATTCAATTTATCTCTCATATGAATTAGTTTTTCTTTCACCGTTTTACCTTCTTTCCAGATAAAAAATTCTACACCTCAAAAAGGAAGAGCATGCGCCCTCCCCATAACTTATTGTTTTAATACAGAATATATTCAACGGAATTGGAGTGTTAGATCTTCTAAACAGGTATCAATTATCGGCTTTTTCAATTTTATAATACCATGAAAATGGAATTTTTCTTCCAAGTTACACAAATTACCAATCATACATTCCACATGCTGTTACTAGCCCTCTCCAGCCCTCTTACAACCGCTTTTGCATCCATCCATTTAAATTTTAGAATACAATTAAGGGGTTCTCTTTCATTAACCTTTTGGTTTAAAAATCAAGGCTGCGATAAATCCAAAAACTATCGCTGCCGTTATACCTGATGATGTAATTTTAAACATTCCGGTTAACACGCCAACGATGCCATGCTTCTCTGCTTCCTCTAAAGCACCGTTTACAAGCGAATTCCCAAAGCTTACTATCGGAATAGATGCCCCAGCACCTGCAAAATCCAATAATGGTTCATACCATCCAAAACCACCCAATATAGCGCCAATGACAACAAATGTCGAAAGAGTATGGGCAGGCGTTAATTTTGCTACATCAAATAGAAGCTGTCCAATCACACAAATAATGCCTCCTACAACAAAGGCCCAAAAAAACATTGCCAGCATATATGCTCCTCACCTTTCAACGCTATAGTCTTTCAATAGCAACTGCGTGTGCTATACATGGAATGGACTCCCCTTGCTGGAAGGTCAGCGGAGAAAGAAGCGCTCCGGTTGCTGCCAGTAAGATGCGTTTATATGTACCCTTTCTCATTTCATTAAGTAAATGGCCATATAGAACAGTCGCGGAGCATCCTGCACCGCTTCCACCTGATCTTACTGGTTGATCGTCTTTATAAATCATTAAACCGCAATCCCTAAATTTTTCTTTATTTAGCTTTAAGCCCTTCTGCTCCAGTAAGTCAATCGCAGTGTCATGACCAATTTTCCCAAGGTCACCTGTAACAACAAGGTCATAATAGTCCTCGTCAAGGTTTAAATCCCTGAAGTGATGATAAATCGTATCTGCTGCAGCAGGTGCCATCGCGCCTCCCATATTAAATGGATCCTTCAATCCCATATCAACAACTTTACCGATGGTTGCACTGGTTACAACGAGCTTACTTTCAGATGAGTTATCATTCTTCTCCACCAAGGCAACTCCCGCCCCCGTTACGGTCCATTGGGCAGTTGGCGGTTTTTGACCGCCATATTCTGTTGGATACCTGAATTGCTTTTCTACGGTTGTATTATGGCTTGAGGCACCAGTCAATATCTTGTTGGCACCGTCATAATTAATAATAAAGGATGCCAGTGCAAGGCCTTCCATAGATGTTGAGCATGCACCAAACAGCCCAAAATATGGGATGGCCAATGTCCGGGCTGCAAAGCTAGTAGGTGTGATTTGGTTAATTAAATCTCCCGCAAAGAAAAATTGAATATCACGAGTTTGCAATTTCTTTTTATCCAAAGCTTTTTGAACCGCTTCCTCAATTAATACACGGTTCGCTTTTTCATATGTTTTCTGATTTAGCCAAAGATCATCATGAATAATATCAAAATCATCAGCCAAACGGCCATTGCCTTCAAAAGGACCGACAGCTACGCCTGTAGAGGAAATGACAGGATGATTATGCAGCACCCAGGTTTGTTTACCAGTTAGCATATTAACCTCCTATAACCATTAGATAGATTTGCTTTACTAATGCAACGACAAATGCTGAAAAAACACCATATAGGATTACAGTTCCAGCCAATTTAAATATATTTCCTCCTACCCCAAGCACAAATCCTTCTGTTCTATGCTCAATCGCTGCTGAAATGACGGAATTACCAAATCCCGTAACCGGAACAGCACTTCCCGCTCCAGCAAATTGGCCAATTCGATCGTAAACCCCAAAGCCTGTTAATAACATAGCTAAAAATATCATCGTTGCTACAGTTGGGTTACTGGCTGTTTGCTCAGTAAAATTAAAATAAAATATATACATATACGTAATAACTTGTCCTAGTAGACAAAATAGCCCACCTACAAAGAATGCCTTAATACAATTCTTTACAACAGGACGTTTTGCTTCATATTTTTGTTCCAGCTCTTTATATTTTTGTTGTTCAGGGGTTAGTTTTTCATTCTTTTTATTTGCCATATGTACACCTGCCTATGCCATATCCTTCTGTAGTTTCATTATTTTATCAAACCATTTTCCAGCTTTTTTCTTAGAGTAACCTTTATCCTTCACATTCACGATTAACTCGACTGTTTCAAGAAATATTTTCATATCACTTGATACAGTAAAATCAAAGGATTTAAAGCTTTTCTTTAACTCCTTATCTAATTTACTTTCGATACTTTTCATTCGAAAGCGTTGCATATGCTTAACCTTGTACGCAACCAAAATATCTTTATTCTTTTGGACAACAGCCACATCGTAGATTTCTTTATGGGAAGCTACTTTCTCTTTTATTTTCTCTAATGGTGCCTTTGAATGATCACCAAGATAAACGGGATCTTGATCCACGGATTGAATAAGTGACATCTTGGCTTCTTTACTGCTTGAGTCACCGGAACATCCGCTTACTATTGTGAAAAACATAGCTATAATTAAAAATACAGAAATCCTTTTATTCATAGCACCTTCACCCCCTCATTACAAATTGAAATTATTATCCTGTATTGTTTGTTAAACACAGCATTTTATCCAATTTATTTGGAATAACATTAGATGTAGCTTAATTGCTGCATAACAACCTAAAATAAAAAAAACTGCTGACTAAACAGCAGGTTATGGTTGTAAACGACCTTTTTTATTATTTTTTGTACATCCACAGTTTTTTTTCTTTTGCTTGGAAGGCGTTCTCTTGATTTGGCTTGCTTTTTGTTTTGGTATCTTCATAAAAGGGGTCCTCCTTCCCTGATTAGGACTCATACAGTATAAGTATGTAGGAAGGTTTGGTTTGTCTAATACAGATAACCAGATCCGATACAGAAGTATTTTAAAAACGAACTATTTTTATTTCTTTTATTTGCCGCAATGTATATTTAATCCATTTCTTCCCAAACGCAACTTTAATATAGACATAATCCCCCTTTACTTTTTCAATCGTTCCCCTCAGCCGCTTCCCATCTTCCACTATAAAATCGCAGACCGGGCTCGACATGAGCAACGGCATTTTTGAGAGATAGGTGACTAATTCCTCCTTCGTCATATCCTCTATACGTTTACGCTTTGTTTTTCCATTCGCTTCACTTACATCCAATAAATCAGGCTCCCGTTCTTTCAGCAAATCAGTATATTGTTTCTTTTCTATCTCAAAGCTTAATAATGGGGGCTGCTGCTGCAAACTATCATCACTATTTCCCTCTTCAAGTCCTTCACGCGAATTATCTTTATCAGCAATATGTTGTTCCCATTCCTGTTGCTGATTAATTTTATGCATCAATTCTTTAGTCGCAGCATTTGTAAAAAAGTCATCTATTTCCACAATTTCTTCTTCACGCAATCGTCTCATTATTTGCTCCTTATCAAGCCAAGCATTTGCTGGCAGTGCACTATTAATCTCATTATGGCTCATATAGTTACCTCCTTAGCTTCTATCTGCTATATATATGTGCAAAAGACTGTAGATATATCTGAGCTCCCCTCTCTGCTGAAAGCGTTAATTATGGTTTATCATGACATTGCCTGCCCATAGCCAATTTTTCACACAAAAAAACCGCTCTCTAACAATTGCAGAGGAGCGGTTCATACTATTTTTATTTTCTTATTTAACGCTGTTTCATTTTTGGATCAAGGGCATCTCTCAGTCCATCACCCAATAAATTAAATCCAAGGACAGTTAACATGATAGCCAATCCTGGGAAAAAGAGCGTTCCGGGAGCCTGTACTAAAAAACCCTTCGAATCCGCCAGCATTTTTCCCCATTCAGGTGTCGGTGCCTGTGCTCCCAAACCGAGGAATCCAAGCGCCGCTGCTTCTATAATTGCTGTTGCAATCGCCAATGTTGCCTGAACAATAATTGGTGTCATACTGTTTGGAAGGATATGACGAAAGAGAATTCTTGAATCCTTCATACCAATTGCGTTGGCTGCCATAATATATTCCTCTTGTTTAACACTCAGTACTCTAGACCTTATGAGGCGGCCAAAATTCGGAATATTTATAATGGCGATTGCGATCAGGGCATTTTGCAGAGATGGCCCTAAAATAGAAATAATCGCGATTGCCAATAAGATACTTGGAAAGGCAAGAAGGATGTCAAAAAAACGTGAAATAATTGTATCAATCCATCCGCCATAATATCCAGCTACAAGCCCCATTATTGAACCTACTATAACAGAACCCAGTACAGAGAAAAATCCAACGGATAAGGATATACGCGCACCATATAATATTCGTGAAAGAATATCCCTCCCAAAGTCATCTGTTCCAAACCAATGTTCAGCAGATGGCGGTTTTAAACGGTCTGTCAAACTAACCTCCTTATATCCATAAGGAGCAATAATCGGAGCTAATAATGCCAATAATATAAAGAATAAGACGATACCGAGGCCCACCATTGCCAAACGATTACGTTTAAAGGCAGCCCATGATTCCCCCCAAGGAGAAACCACTTTTTCATCCATTACCAATGGTGTCTCTTCTGTATTTCGTACTAATTCCCCCAATGTCTACACCACCCTTTATTTGGAGTATTTAATTCGTGGATCGACCAATGCATAAAGGAGGTCGACAACTAAGTTAATGAATACAAAAGCAGCCGCAATCAGTAAAATACCAGATTGAATAACCGGATAGTCACGATAGCCGATTGCTTCATATAAATAACGCCCTATGCCCGGCCAAGCAAAAATAGTTTCTGTCAGAATAGCCCCTCCAAGAAGTAATCCTGTTTGCAGCCCTATGACAGTTAAAACCGGAATAAATGCATTTTTCAAAGAGTGCTTGTACACCACCCAAAACATACTGACACCTTTTGCACGTGCTGTACGAATAAAATCTGATTTCATAACTTCAAGCATAGTCGATCTTGTCATCCTAGCAATAATGGCCATTGGAATAGTTGCTAAAGCGATACTTGGCATAATCAAATGCTTAACCGCCACAAAAAATTGATCGAAATCACCTTGCAGCAACGTATCCACCAAATACAAATTAGTTATCGCATTGATTGGATCTCTGATATCTTCACGTCCCGTTGTCGGTAACCAACCCAGCTGAAGGGAAAAAGCCCATTGCTCCATTAACCCCAGCCAAAAAATAGGCATGGATACTCCAATTAAGGCTAAGATCATAGCTAAATAATCAAACCAGGAATTTGAAAACCACGCACTGATGATGCCGGCGTTTACACCAATAACGATGGCAATAATCATCGCAACTAGCGTTAATTCTAGCGTAGCAGCAATATATGGCCATATCTCACTAGTAATCTCTGCATTGGTTCTAATGGATGTACCCAAATCACCGGTAAACAAATTCTTAATATAATCTATGTATTGAACATACCAGGCTTTGTCCAATCCAAGCTCTTGAGTTAAAACTGCAATGGACTCTTTTGTTGCCCTTTGCCCTAAAATAACCTGTGCCGGATCTCCAGGAATGGCTCTGACAATGGCAAATACAATCAGCGTCATTCCAAACAGAACCGGTATAACAGACAGAATCCTTTTCATTGTATAAGAAAACATCTGTATGCACCTCCATAATAAACAGGCGCCCCTATATGAATCATCCATGTAAAGGCGCCCTTACTTAACACAGTTTTACTTGAATTCTACATTCTTTAAAATATCTGATCCGGTCGGATGCGGTACAAGTCCTGTTAAATCAGCTGATGCTGCCAACAAAGGCGTTGAGTGAACGAGCGGAATCCACGGTGCATCTTCATGGATAATTTCTTGAGCCTGTTTATATAGCTCATTCCGTTTGTCTTGATCAACAATTGTTTGCGCTTCAATTAAAATGTCGTGGAGCTTATCATTCGCGTAATAGGAATAGTTGTTAGATCCGATTGAATCTTTATCAAGCAATGTATAGATAAAGTTATCTGGGTCTCCATTATCACCTGTCCAGCCCAGCATATAGGCCGGGAACTCGCCAGCTGCTGCCTTTTCAAGGTATGTAGCCCATTCTACAGTTTGAATTTCTGCCTTAACTCCAATTTTTTCAAAATTTGCCTGAATCGCTTCTGCAATTTTCTTTCCTTCTGGTATATATGGACGCGGAACTGGCATAGCCCAAAGATCCATTTTAAATCCATCCGGATAACCAGCTTCTTTTAATAATTCTTTTGCTTTATCTAAATCAAATTCATAATCCTGAATTTCATCGTTATAGCCTTCCACTGAATCCGGCAGAGGATTTTTCGCTGGTTTTGCCATTCCTAAATAGAAAGCATCAATGATAGCTTGCTTATCAACGGCATGGCTTAAAGCCTGACGGACTTTTGGATTATCAAATGGTTTTTTCGTTACATTAAAGCCAAGATACCCAACGTTCATGGAAGGACGTTCAATAGCCTGTAAATTTGCATCTCCTTTAATTGTTTCAAGGTCTGATGGGTTTACACCGTCCATCACATCAATCTCACCAATCTTTAATGAATTCAAACGTGCCGAGTTATCAGGAATCGTACGGAAAATAATTGTTTTTAATTTTGGCTCTCCGTCTACATAATAATCTTCATTCTTTTCAATAACGATTTTGTCATTTGCTTTTTCTTTAAATTTATACGGACCGGTACCAACTGGATTTTCCCGGAACTTATCACCATCTTTTTCAACTGCAGTAGGGCTGGCAATTCCAAAACAGCTCATTGCAATATTTTTAAGGAAGGTCGCCTGAGGTCTTTTCAAAGTAAATTGAACAGTCGATTCATCAACCGCTTTTACTTCCTTAATGACATGCCCTTCATCTTTTTTATAGCCGCCAAACATGCTGTAATATGGATACTGATCAGCATCGCCATTCATCCATCTGTTAAAGTTGAATACTACTGCTTCTGCGTTAAAATCAGTACCATCATGAAACTTAACGCCTTTTTTCAATGTAAATGTATATGAAAGACCATCATCAGAAGCCTCCCATTTTTCAGCCAATCCAGGTTGCAGCGTCGTATCCTGTTTACCGTAAGTTAGCAGTGTATCAAAAATATTAATCGTGACTTTAAATGACTCTCCTTCGGTTGTCGTGATTGGATCTAACGAAGTGGAATCACCGCCACGCCCAAAAACAAGTGTATCCTTTGTATTTCCTTTCTCTTCACTGCCTCCACCTTCAGTCTCCTTGTCGCCAGAATTACATGCTGCCAGTACAACGCTTAGCATTAGAATACTGACCATAGCCAATAAAAGCTTTTTCATATGAAACCCCCTCTTATATTTGTTTATTATCATTGCTGTCATGTTCACCATGGAGATGACATGCAGCATAATGATCCCCTTTTATTTCTTGGTATACTGGATTAATAGTCTTACAAACTTCCATTGCATGCTGACATCTAGTATGGAATGCACAACCACTCGGTGGATTGGATGCGCTTGGGATGTCTCCAATTAAGATGATGGATTCACGTTTAATATCAGGGTCTGGTATTGGTACTGAAGATAATAAAGCTTGTGTGTACGGGTGAAGAGGGTGTTCGTATAACTCTTCGCTGCCCGACAATTCTACCATTCTCCCCAAATACATGACTCCAACGCGATCACTAATATGCCTGACAACCCCCAGATCATGTGCTATAAAAATATAAGTAAGTCCAAATTCTTTTTGGATATCCTTTAACAGGTTTAGTACCTGGGCCTGTATGGATACATCAAGCGCAGAAACAGGCTCATCTGCAATAATTAATTTAGGTTTTGTCATTAGGGCTCGGGCAATACCGATCCGCTGACGCTGACCGCCACTGAATTGATGGGGATAACGTTTTAAATGATAGGAACTGAGTCCCACAACATCTATCATTTCTGCTACCCTATTTGCCCGCTCCTTCTTATTGCCAATGCCATGAACAATTAAAGGTTCTTCTAATATTTGCTGGACGGAATGCCTCGGATTTAATGACGCATAAGGATCCTGAAAAACCATTTGAATATCACGTCGCACTTGTCTAAGCTGCTTTTTTGACATAGACATGATTTCCTTATCTTCGAAGACAATACTTCCTTCTGTTGGGTCAATCAATCTCATTAATAATCTGCCGGTTGTTGACTTTCCACAGCCACTTTCCCCAACAATCCCAAGAGTTTCCCCTTTTTTCACATGAAAGGATATATCATTGACGGCTTTTACTTCACCAATCTTCCTGCTCAAAACTCCTCCATTAATAGGGAAAAATTTCTTCAGGCCTTCAACTTTTAATAGCTCCGTCATGATGGATGCCTCCTTCCTGTCCCTGATATAATAGGCACCTTACCCATTGATATTGGGGAGACACCTTTTGTAATTCCGGAGTCATTGTGGCACAGGCAGGCATGGCATATTCACAACGCGGAGCAAATACACAGCCATTTTGAATCATTCCTGGTTTCGGAACATTACCTGGAATGGAATATAATTTACTATCTTTCTGCCGGATGTCGGGTACAGATTTCAGTAATCCTTTTGTGTATGGATGTTTAGGATTTTTAAATATATCCCTGACCGTTCCTTTCTCAACAATTTTTCCTGCGTACATAACAAGAACGCGATCGCATATTTCAGCCACCACTCCAAGATCATGAGTAATGAGAATGATTGATGTTTCAGTTTGATTATTTAAATCTTTCATCAGCTTAAGAATTTGGGCTTGAATGGTAACATCAAGTGCCGTAGTCGGTTCATCTGCAATCAATATGTTTGGTTTGCAAACCATGGCCATCGCAATCATAACCCTCTGTCTCATACCGCCTGATAACTCATGTGGATAATTTTTCATTAAATCAGCAGCCCGAGGCAGCCCTACCTGCTTTAACATTTCCATACATTCAGTACGCGCCTTAACTTTATTACTGTTTCTATGCAGCCTGTATGCTTCAATCATTTGTTGGCCGATTGTAAACAAAGGATTAAGAGAAGTCATCGGTTCCTGAAAGATCATAGATATCCGATCCCCGCGAATTTTCCTCATTTTTGATTCGGATTTTTTTAATAAATTGTCTCCCTCAAAATTAATGACTGCCTGGGGATCAACAATAGCCGGCGGTTGTGGAAGCAGTCCCATAATGGATAAAGAGGTCAAACTCTTCCCACTTCCTGATTCACCAACAATACCAAGAATTTCTCCTTTATGAAGTTGGAAATCGATATTCTCAACTGCAGGAACCAATTTTCCATCATCCATAAAAGAAACGGTTAAATGGTTTACATCTAAAACCACAGTGTCATCCAAGCCATTCCCTCCTGCGTAATATTATTATGTAATTTATTAAAATATTTAAAATATTATGATTTATTATGTCACAGCTTTTCCCAATTGACTATCATTTTATTAGAAATTTATAACATTTTTATTGTATAGGAGAATAATATTGGATCTTAACACAATAATGAAGGGGGAACAGTTCCACTTTATTTAGGTGATTGATTGACTGATTTACACAGTAACACTTTTCATAAAAAAACTCTCTATTTCAAAAGCGGTTATCAAAGCCACCTTGCAATAGAGAGTCATTTTATTTATAAGCTTAAGATGTGATACCCTGAATCCACATGGATATTTTCCCCCGTAATTCCCCGGGACAATGGACTGAACAGGAATAGGGCTGTGTCTCCCACTTCCTCCTGGGTTACTTGTCTGCGCAAAGGTGCACGCTCTTCAAATACTTTTCGAATTTCATTAAAATCGCCGACTCCTTTGGCCGACAAGGTTCTGATTGCTCCTGCTGAAATAGAATTTACTCTTACGCCGTTAGGCCCAAGATCATTAGCCAAATATTTCACACTTGCTTCAAGTGAGGCCTTGGCCACACCCATGACATTATAGTTTTGGACTACTCGTTCACCGCCAAGATAAGTAAGAGTAACGATACTAGCCCCTTCATTCAGGATTTCTTTTGCTGCTTTTGCAACAGCTGTTAATGAATAAGAGCTAATATTTTGGGCCAATAGGAACCCGTCCCTCGTCGTGTTCATATACTCACCTTTAAGCTCTTCCTTATTGGCAAAAGCAATACAGTGCGCAATCCCGTCTATCTTTCCATATTTTTCTCTAATCGTAGCAAAACATCCTTCGATTTCATCATCTTTTGTAACATCACATGGCAGGACGAAGGTCTCTTCTCCACCCTCTAAGCTGTTTACAAGGTCATAAACACTCTTTTCCATTCGTTCCCCTGCATATGTAAAAATTAATCTAGCACCAGCCTGGTAAAGTGAATTAGCTATACCCCAAGCTATACTTCTTTTATTTGCCACACCCATTACAACAATGGTTTTCCCATCCATACTTAAGTTCATAGGAAGGATTCCTCCTTAAATAATTAACACAAGTTATTAGTACCTACTACTAATTTAAACTAAGTAAAGAAGAATCGCAACCATTTTCTGTTTTTTCAGCTAAATATATCATGTGAGATAACCCATAAAGAGAGTAGCCATTCCAAAGTAAATAAGAATACTTATTAAGTCATTAATGGTCGTAATAAATGGTCCTGAGGCTACAGCAGGATCAATATTCATCTTATGCATCAATAAAGGCACAAGGCTACCCGCTAATGTGGCGACAATTAATGTTACCAGTATGGAAATACCAACGAGGGCAGCAAGAATTAGTTCACCTTTCCAAACATAAACGATAATGGTAACCACGATTCCACATGATATTCCGGTTATAAGTCCTGTTCCCGCTTCACGCCAAAGGAGCTTTAGCTTGTTTTCATCCTCAATTTGCCCTGTAGCAATTCCTCTCACTATAACAGCCAAGCTTTGTGTACCTGTATTCCCAGCCATCCCTGCAATTAAGGGGATGAACACCGCCAGAATTGCCTTTTTCGATAAAGTTTCTTCAAATTGACCGATTAAATTAGCGGTAATCATGCCTAGAAATAATAATATAATCAACCACGGGAGTCTTTTACGGGCAGATGAAAAAGGACTTTTATCTATGTATTCCATATCGGATACCCCTGCTAATTTGGAATAATCATCGGAAGCTATTTCATACATAACATCAATCATATCGTCAAATGTTATAATGCCGACCAGATGATGCTGAAAATCAACAACCGGCATCGCAACGAAATCATAGTCTCTCATTTTTCGAGCTATTTCTTCCTGATCATCGCTTACTTTCACCGAATAGACCTGTTTGTTCATTAATTCAAAGACCATTGTATCATCATCTGCCACAATCAAATCACGCAGGGATAGTACCCCTGTTAATTTTTGCTTTTCATCCATAACATAAATATAATAAATTAATTCAGCATCCTGTGCTTCCTTCCTCACTAGTTTCATGGCAGATCCTACTGTTTGATTCTCTGCAATGCTTATAAATTCAGTCGTCATGATACTTCCTGCAGTTGATTCCTCATAGTGAAGCAAATGCATGATATTTTGCGATTGTTCTTCATCCATTAAAGACAAATAACTGATTATTTGTTCCTTATCCAAATTACTGAGCAAATCAACAGCATCATCCGGATGCATTTCAGCTAAAATAGAGGCGGCATATCGAGGATCCATTTCTGCTAAAATTCTCTCTACAATCTCTTCTTCATATTCATAAGCAAGATTCCCTATTAGCTCTGCCATTTCATCCGGTGAGAGAAAGTGATGAACAGTTGCCCGTTCTTTTTCTTCTAAATTCGCATAAAACTTTGCCTGATCATAGGGGTGAATATCTAAAAATATAATCCGAAACTGTTGGAGGTTCTCTTCTTTTAATAAACGCAGTAAATCTCTTTGCTTGCTTTCCTGAATTTCCATTTTAGAGGTCACCATACCTTTTTTTATGTCGTTTAAGGCGTATCTATCATACCCTTTACAATTTCCTAAATAGATATAATTGAAACCCTTTAAAAAAGGGTAATATAGAGGTAATAGAAGGAAGTGATGCAAATGATCTATGATTGTATAGGCGATGTACATGGTTGTTATGGGGAATGTATCGAATTATTCCACAAACTGGGTTATCAATTTAATGAGGATAATATTCCTGTCCATCCAAACGGAAATACCCCTGTCTTTATAGGCGATATTACTGATCGAGGACCTAATTCTATAGAGATGATTAACCTTGTATGGTCATTAACCATACAACGGAAAACTGCCTTATATATACCGGGTAATCATTGCAATAAACTATATCGTTATTTCCTAGGCAATAAAGTAAAGGCTGTACATGGCTTAGAGACAACGATTGCTGAACTTGAGGCTTTATCTAAACCAGTAAGAAAGAAGGTGCGCGACCATTTTATGCAATTATACGAGTCAGCTCCTCTTTATCTTGTCTTAGATCAAGGTAAGCTTGTCCTTGCACATGCCGGTATCAAAAAAGAATTTATAGGAGCAACACATAAGGGTGTTAAAACATTTGTTTTATATGGGGATATAACCGGAAAAACACTGCCGGATGGAAGACCAGAACGAAGGGACTGGGCACTTCGACATCCAGGTGATCCGATTATTGTCTATGGGCATACGCCTGTCCGCGAACCAAGAATTAAAAATAATACGTACAATATCGATACAGGAGCTGTATTTGGAGGAAAATTAACTGCTTTGCGTTACCCAGATATGGCCCTTTTCTCAGTAACCTCCTCTCAACAGCTTGTTCCAGAAAAATTTCATACGTATGAACATTAATTCTAATGATTAAAGGTGTCTGATTGTCCTATTATGCGACATTCAGCACCTTTTTATTTTCCAAGAAAACTTTTGGTTAAAAAAATCGAATTATCCTCGATCCAGAAGTAACTCATTACATAGGTCAACACATACTCCTTGTGAAAGGTATTGATTGAGCATGGTCTCCAAATCAATTGATATGTCATTGTCTATCAGGATTTCTGTTATTTTTGGAGTTATTTCAGCTCTTTTATCAGGAAACATGGTCCTGATCGCCTCATTCATAGCTGTCTTTTTATGTTGGAGATGCCTTACTGTAGAAGCAAAGGTAAGGATTGTTTCAATAAAACCAACTTCGGTTGGATTCAAATGATTATCAGCAATCCATTCATCTATTGTTTTGATGTTATTTACCATTATTTTCACTCCTTTTAAAATACTTATTTGCAAAACTTTATTTATCCTCAGTTTATTTATTTTAAAAATAGATATATCTGCTCAAATACTCATAAGCCCTATATTAATTGCATCATATCTTCTGGTAATTCACTCTCAAACGAAAGTTCTTTCCCCGTTATTGGATGAAGAAATTTCAACGAATAACAATGTAATGCCTGCCGCTTAATCAGTTGTCTGCTTTCCCCATATAAATCATCACCTATTAGCGGATGCCCCAAATGTGCCATATGTACTCGTATTTGATGCGTTCTTCCGGTTTGCAGCTTTAATTCCACAAGTGAATACCGTTCAAATAATTGCAGCGTTTTATATTCCGTGCATGCATATTGGCCATCTTCCCGTACCTCACGTTTAATAATGCTGGTATCCATACGGCCAATAGGTTCTTCCACTGTTCCAGCCAAGGGTGTAATCACACCGGTGACGATTGCTTTATATTTTCTCTCCACCGTTTTTATAGATTTAGACAAACTTAATAAATGGTGTATATGGCGATGCTTGGCTATTAAGACCAAGCCAGACGTATCCCGGTCCAATCTTGTGACAATATGAACGGTCGCTGAATGGCCAATTTGTTCATAATGGCCAATGA
Source organism: Bacillus sp. FJAT-27986 (assembly GCF_001685035.1). Classification (NCBI taxonomy): domain Bacteria; kingdom Bacillati; phylum Bacillota; class Bacilli; order Caryophanales; family Bacillaceae; genus Bacillus; species Bacillus sp. FJAT-27986. The sequence goes on from NZ_MAYV01000001.1 coordinate 683,429, forward strand.
TTGCATTGGCTAAGCTACCGGCTGGATGCTCTCTAGATGGAATTGTAGACATGCCGGCCGGTTTTTCGACGACCATTACATAGTTATCCTCATAGATAATAGAAAGAGGTATCTTCTCACCTATCAGCTGCTCACTTCCCACCTCTTTCGGGAAGATTACGGTAACCTGATCACCAGTTTTTAATATGTATCGCACCGTCACTTCTTGCTGATTAACAAAAATATAACCACCCTTAAATTTAATATCTGCCAACGCTGATTTTGATATTTTTTTATCCGCCAAATATTCTCTCAAAACTTTATTGCTTTCCTGATTTTCTACTGTCCACTCTAATGTAAATGGCTTCACCATGGAGACCTTCCTTTTCATTATTCTTATTTATAGCTTTTTAAGCTAAAGGATTATTTATTCAGTAAAAAAGGTGACCAAAAGACAATTGCATTCTTTTAGGTCACCTACTATAACTTTCTTTTTATTCTGTAACAAAAGAATCACGAACTCTTTTCCAAAATGGGAAAGGTCTAAAACGAGCAAAACGAATTCGTTCATCTGCCACTCTGAATTGAATCGATTTTACCTCTTTATGCAAAAGACTTAAATGGTCAATTGTAATTTGAAAATCATCATTTGTTACTGGTTTCATCATACAGGTATGATGACCTGGCAGTATTAGAGGAGATCCAATTGTACGGAACACTCTATTATTGATTGAAGCCATTTCCGTCAATTGCACAGCAGGGATGGAAGGATGAATAATAGCACCACCAAGGGCTTTATTATAAGCAGTACTGCCTGAAGGAGTAGATACGCACAAACCATCTCCTCTAAACCTCTCAAAGGATTGCCCTCTAATTTCTACGTCCATCACCAATGTGCTCCCCACACTTTTAACAGTTGATTCATTCAAGGCTAAATATTTTGACTCTCTGCCACCGTGACTGTATCGAACAGTAACCTCCAGCAGTGGGTACTCAACAGTTTGGTAAGGCGTCTTAGCTATAGCATTAGCTAGCTTTGTAATCTCTTCAGGTCTCCAGTCAGCGTAAAAACCTAAATGACCCGTATGTACACCTATAAATGCTGTTTTATCAAGACGTGAGCTATAACGATGAAAGGCATATAACAATGTTCCATCACCGCCGACAGATATAACAACATCAGGTTGATCCTCATCATAAATAACACCCAGACTATCCAATTGATCCTTCACTTGCTCCATAAAATGATTGGATTTGGTATCTCCTTTAGACGTAACTGCATATTTCATCATAATCCCCACCTGTAAAGTGTTATTTCCCCCTCTTCTTAAAGACATATTGCTGCGCTTCCTGGATTTCCATTTTGATCTGTGTCATTTCTTCATCCATATGGAAAGCTGCTTCAGCTAATCTCTCTAAGCGATTGCGTAATGTTTCCGGGAACTGTCCGTTATACTTATAATTAAGTGAATGCTCTATCGTAGCCCAGAAATTCATGGCAAGGGTACGAATTTGTATTTCCGCTAATATTTTTTTCTCTCCGTGAATCGTTTGAACCGGATATTCAATAACTACATGATACGAACGGTATCCACTTGCTTTTTTATTTGTAATATAGTCTCTTTCTTCAATAATTACAAAGTCAGTTCTTTGTCGTAACAGCATAACTACCTGTTTTATATCATCCACAAATTGGCACATAATTCGAAGACCGGCTATATCCTGTAATTCCAGTTCAAGTCTTTCCTCAGGAATTTGCTTTTGGTAAGCCTTATCCAGGATACTTGCGATCGGTTTAACGCGACCTGTAACAAACTCTATTGGTGAATGTTCTTTTTCTAAGTCACATTGGGTTCTTATACCCCTTAATTTGATCTTTAACTCATCAACCGCCTGTTTATAGGGGGCTAAAAATTCATCCCATTTTCTACTCATGGATTCCACCACCTGAAATACTTTTCAATATTCTTGTTATTGAGAGCAAGGGAAAACTCAGAATCGAAGACATTATCATGTATTAGTATGTATTTTATGAATTAATCGTCTTTATTCAACCATGCTAATGAATACATTTAGTACTAATTATTACCCTAAATTGCTCAAACCCATTTTAACACAAAGATTATACGGATATCTAAGATTGATGTTATCTATTCAAAAAGTCATAATAGTTATACATAAGTTTATCATGGAGGAATGTACATATGAGCGAACAAATCGAAATTGAATTCAAAAATTTGCTGACATTTGAGGAATTTAACCACCTCATGCAACGTTTTAAAATAAAGCCAGAACATTTTACAGTACAAAAAAATCATTACTTTGACACAGTTACATTTGACTTAAAAAAATATACCTCAGCTTTACGTATACGTGAAAAAAATTCATCCTATGAGATGACCCTTAAACAGCCTCTTGAAAATCAAAAAGGCTTATTGGAAACCAACTGGGATATAGACCCTGATACAGCTAATAAAATCATAAAAGATGGTGGTATCCCTGATAGCAAAATCTCTGAAAGAATTAAAAATCTAAAAATCAACCCACAAGAAATTCGTTATTTTGGTACCTTGACAACGAAACGGGTTGAGCTTCCTTATAAGAGCGGCCTGCTCGTTTTAGATAATAGCTCCTATTTCCAAATAGAGGATTATGAGGTAGAATTTGAAGTGGACAACTTTGATCAAGGAAAGAAAGAATTTGACCTGCTTTTATCAGAATCTGGCATTCCGGTTCGTCCAACTGAAAATAAAGTTCAACGTTTTTATAATCAAATGATACTATACCTTACTAAGGAGTGAACATAATGAACGTAGGAGACATCAATACGATTATTCAGCTTCAAGCTCTCGGATCCCTGAGGCCAACAGATAGTAATTCTGTAACTCAGGCACCTTCTTCTGCCAATTTATTTCAGGCTCTGCTGAATGAAGTTCTTTCATCCGTCAGCCATCCTACGAATAATGCACTTGCTGCCAATCCGGGATTAGGTACATTGGCTACTATAATCAACAGCAGCATTCCGTCTTCTCCGTCCATTGCGTACAATCCAGTCCCAATTACTAATCAATCAACTACTGGTACAGCAATTATGAATCAGAATACAGAATACGATGACATTATAAAAGAAGCTTCCAATAAATATCACGTCCCTGAAAAATTAATCAGATCCGTCATACAGCAGGAAAGCGGCTATAATTCAAATGCCATTAGCTCAGCCGGGGCATCAGGCTTAATGCAGCTAATGCCCAAAACGGCTTCATCTCTTGGCGTAAACAATATCATGGACCCCTATGATAATATTATGGGTGGAACCAAGTATCTTAAATCCATGATGACTAAATATAATGGAAATATCGAATTGACCTTAGCTTCTTATAATGCAGGTCCAGGAAATGTTGATAAATACGGTGGTGTACCGCCTTTTAAAGAAACGCAAAACTATGTAAATAAAGTCATGACTTCCTATTACGCATAAAATAACCAAACCTGCAAAACTGTTCATAAAATGAACAGTTTTTTATTTCCCCTTATATATGCAAATTGAAGAACTATCAATAACCTTCTACTAAGCTTCTCTGCTAGCATCTACCCTTCAAAATCTTATAAAATCAGGAAAAAAAGCAGTATATTGGATAATTCAAGTCTTGCTTGTTAAAATTATTCTTATCAACTCATGGAGGGAGAATAATGTATGGCAGAAAATCCAACTCCATATGATGCATTAGGGAAAGAGCGGTTATCTGAATTAATAGATGCATTTTATGATCATGTGGGTTCGCATCCGCTGCTAGCTCCTATTTTTCCAGATGATCTTACAGAGACAGCTCGTAAACAGAAACAATTTCTTACTCAGTTTCTTGGTGGACCTTCTTTGTATACTAAGGAACATGGTCATCCCATGCTGAGAGCAAGACATCTTGCTTTTGAAATTACACCTATGCGTGCAAAAGCCTGGCTGAGCTGTATGGAGAATGCTATGGATAGTATTCAGTTAGATTCTCCTTTAAGAGAGTATCTGCTGGGCAGACTTACCTTAACAGCTGAGCATATGATAAATACAAACGATATCCAGCAAAAAGGTGATAGTTATGAATAAGCATGACTCTTCAATTCCAAAATGGCAGGATTGGCTGTCTGTCCATCAATATTTTAAACCGTTGGAAAAACCATTAGAAATCTATTTATTTATAGATCCTACTTGTTCAATTTGCTTTGAGCTGGAACGAATTATAAAACGACTGAAATTAGAATATGGACATTACTTTGCTTTAAAGTATGTGTTTAGCAAAAAAGTGGAAAGAAAGCATACAAATGCTAAGCACCCATTTCCATCATTCCTTTCAGCTGCAAACAGGTCAGGTATTTCCTGTGATGATAATATCTGGATCAACAATCCTGAAAGCTCGTTATATATCACCCCTATCGCGATTAAAGCTGCAGAAATGCAAGGAAAGAAGGCTGGATATCGTTTTTTTAAGAAAATTCAGGAGGCTTTATTTCTTGATCAAAAAAGTGTATCGAATTGGCATACATTGTTAGCCTGCGCTCATAAAGCCAAGATAGATTGTGATGAGTTTTCACGTGATATCAATTCAGAAAGTGCCATAAAAGCTTTTCAATGTGATTTAAAAATCTCATCAGAAATGGATGTCACTGACCTGCCTAGCCTGGTCTTCTTTAATCAAAAGATGGAAGATGAAGGTATAAAGGTAACAGGGGCTTACCCTTATGAAGTTTATGTTCAAATACTTGAGGAGATGTTAGGATTTCCGCCTAAAGCACAATCACTCCCCTCTTTAGAGGACTGTATTAAGGATTTTCAAATTATTAATACTCATGAGATTACATTTATTTACCGAATGGATAAGCAAGAAGTTGAAAGGGAAATGAAAAAATTACTCTTGAAGCGTACGGTTGAGAGGATACCATCATCCAACATAACGTATTGGAGATATGCAGAAAACGATTAAAAACCGTCATTATAATTATTATCCTAGAATATTTTTCCGTATAAATAAGAATAAGACTCTGTAATCGGACAGAGTCTTATTCTTCATACGAACAAAGGGGATGGGAGAAATTTTTCACGGTCAAACAAAGGGGTAAATGTTTGCTAGTGATCAACTTCACAATAGTAATATAACAAATTCTCTTCACATATGCAAGCACTTTGTTCATTAATTCACATTTCTGACATTTTTACTGCATACTTGGTTATCCTCTGCCATATTCTTTAGAAATCAGTACAAATTATCTTATGTAATAAAGGATGATTTCTATGAAAAAAATTTATATTTGCAGTTTAATCCTATTAGTTTTATTTTCTATTCCCCTGCAGCTGTTTGGGATTATGCGGATCATTCCTCTCTATGTATCGTCACCTATTTTGTTTCTCTCTTTTTTCATCTTTATCTATAGTCTTGGTTATCAAAAAAAATTCAAGGGATTCTAAAAGCCTTAAGTTGGCCTAAAACTACCGGTTATAGTTATAAATTAAAGTGAGAGCTCGCAGAAAATTGGCGAGTTCTCTTGATTGGCCTGCACTTACTTTTAGAGTTTAAGATTCTGTAATAGTATCCAATAACTCAATAATTAGATTATCTTTATTATTCCAACTATGATACCTCTCTAAATGCCATTTATCTAATTGTCTTTCATATCCGTTTTTTTCAATCCAAGCGTGTAATCTTGCATATGTATCTCTAATACTATAATTAGCTCCATTATGTTTGCCTACAGCATATCTTTGAGGCGGAATCGTTAAGTAAACCATATCATCCGGTATATCCTCGTACTCGTTAACTTGAACACATATCCAATAACCATCTTCAGTTTCTGAATAGTTATCAACAACAAATGCCCCATATTGTACAGATGAATTGGTAACCTGTTGAATTTCATTCATACGTTCATTAAGAAGTTGTGCTGCTTTTGGAATTTCATTTAGATATTGTTCGCTATCGCATAAAACTCGAAAACCTACTAATTTAGTTTCACTAAGATCCTCAATTTTTGGATTGTGTAAAACTTTTTCCTCCAAGGGTTATTTCCCTCCTCTAGAGTTACTAGTACTGGAATCATTAAGTTTAATTTCAGCATTTAATTCCATTTTAAAAAAACCGCCCCTTAAAAGTTAAATTGGTGTCTAACTTCTAAGGGGTGGTTTAAAAAATCCTCGAATTATTTTTATTTATCTAAAAGAGCTTCCAGCTCATTTAATTTATCCTCAAAAACTTTACAAGCTTCTTCAACCGGATTCGGTGAAGTCATGTCTACACCTGCTTTTTTAAGAACCTCAATTGGGAAATCACTTGAGCCTGCTTTTAGGAATTCAATATAGCGCGTAACAGCCGGCTGCCCTTCCTCTAAAATCTGTTTACTTAACGCTGCTGCTGCACTGAATCCAGTTGCATATTGGTATACATAATAATTGTAGTAGAAATGAGGGATTCTTGACCATTCCAAACCAATCTCCTCATCAATAACAATATCATCACCAAAGTATTTTTTATTAAGCTCATAATATTTTTGTGTTAGGCTTTCAGCAGTCAGAGCTTCTCCATCCTGTGCCATCTTATGAATAATGTGTTCATACTCCGCAAACATCGTCTGACGGAATACTGTTCCTCTAAAACCTTCAAGATAATGATTTAATAAATAAATTTTCTTGCTCTCATCATCTATTGTTTTAAGCAAATAATCATTCAACAGGGCTTCGTTTGTAGTAGATGCTACTTCAGCTACGAAAATCGAATAATTACCATATGGATATGGCTGATTTTTGCGTGTGTAAAAACTGTGTACAGAATGGCCGAATTCATGAGCTAATGTGAAAAGATTATTCACATTATCCTGCCAGTTCATTAGAATATATGGATTAGTTCCATATGAACCTGAGGAGTATGCGCCGCTTCGTTTACCGCGATTTTCGTGAACATCTACCCAACGGTTTTCGAACCCTTCTTTTAATACATTGATGTATTCCTCACCTAAAGGCTCAAGCCCTTTTAGAATATATTCTTTAGCCTCATCATAGGAAATATCCATCTTCACGTCTTTCACTAAAGGTGTATATAAATCATACATATGCAATTCATCCACACCTAAAAGTTTTTTACGAAGCTTCACATAACGGTGTAGTAAATGCAGATTGTTGTGAATGGAATTGATTAGATTTTCGTATACGGTTTCCGGAATATTATTATTGCTTAAAGCTGCATGTCTTGCAGAATCATAATGACGTACCTTTGCATAGAAATTATCTTTCTTCACTGTCCCGGATAATGTACTTGCGAACGTATTTCGGTACTGTCCATATGTCTTATACATCGCTTTAAAGGCTTCCTCACGAACTCTACGATCACTGCTCTCCAAAAATCTGCTGTACCTTCCATGAGTCAGTTCAACCTCTTCCCCGTTCTCATCTTTAATTGTAGGAAAACGAAGGTCGGCATTATTTAACATGCCAAAAGTATTGGATGCAGTTCCCATCACTTCTGATGCCTGAGCCAATAAAGCCTCTGCCTCTGCTGATAGAACGTGGGGTCTTTGCAGATTGATCTCTTTTAAAGTTTGTTCATATAAGGAAAGCTCCTTTTTCTCTTGCATGAACCGATTAATTGTTTCTTCTTTAATTGCAAGGATTTCAGGTAAAATATACGAAAAAGCACTGGCAGCCTGAGAATATAAATTCCGGGCGCGGTCGTCCATTCCCTGATAAAATGTATTACCGGTATCCTGGTCATATCTCATGTGAGAATATGTATATAAACGTCCAAGTCTTTCAGTAATCATATCCTGAAATTGCAAAGCCTGCCATAAGGTATCAGCACTCTCATCTAATTTCCCTCTATATTGATCGCCTTTTGGCAATTCAGCCAAAATGCCCTTGAACTCCTTCTCCCATGCTTCATCGCTTGGGAAGATATCCTCCAGTCTCCAAGTATCTTCTACAGGTATATCTTTTCTTTCAGGTAATTGTTTAATATCTGCAGCCATGCAGTTCCCTCCAATCATTTGCTTCTTTCATAAAGTTCTTCATAATACCTTTAATTCCCTTCATAAAAATCGAATAACCTCAATTTGATTATCTCTTCAAAATGATCGTCTAAAATGAAGTCTTCTCTTATTATATAATGATTTACATCTATTTTTTCCAAATAATCAATTTTTTCAAGGAATCTCAGATATTCTTTCAATGCGGTAAATATATCCTGGCTCATTAAAGGGCATTGATTTAAAATTATATCCTTCTTCTTTATTCTTTCCAAAAATCTTGACCGAATCCATGCTTCACTGATTCTTCCATGCAGGTTAAAGCAATTCAGTAAATCGATATAGATTAATCCTTGCCAGACAGTCGCCGGCATTCCATACATACAGCCGCTTAACAATGGAACACCAACAAATTCAGGGATTTTAAACGGAGATATCCCAACCTGATATAATTCTTTAATCAGCTTACTTTGCAAGCCTTTAAAACGGATTTCATTCATAAGTTGCAGAGTACGTTTTTTAAACCAATCGTTTAAATAAGGGATTTCTTGCTTGGGTGGAGATAAGATACTTTCCAGATCCATTCCCTCAGATAACAATACCATCTGACCGAAGCATTGTTCTATTGAGACAGGTATAATATTCACAAATGCCAGTATGGAATTTGCTTGCTTGGGGTTGTGAAAGAGGAGAAAAGGTGATGAAGATTTTCTAAGAGCAGATTTAAGGAGTGAATTTAGCCTCCACAGATAAACTCCGTTTCTTTTAATGAAGTGGCTGTGAAAAATCCAGATAGGCACAACATCTGCATCCAAGTATCCTTTTGTTCTTTTCAAAAATAACTCTTCATGAATAGATGAACATTGATATTCGATTGCATAATATTGATTTTTCCTCTTTACATAAATGTCAGGTCTTTGCTTTATGATAGCTATATATTTCTCCAGTTCAACATCCAACTGACAGCTTCTTAACCAACGGTATAAATTATTTTTCCCTGATAGATGATCTGCTGTTTCAGATTCAGTTGCTGCTTGGCAATTCCCCTTTGTTTGATGAGCAAAATGGGGAATCGTCCGCGGGCCGGAACGGTATATCACACGTTTCCGGCAAGCAGGACAGCGATACTCTTCCTCGTGTCTCTTTATAATTTGGTTGGCATGAATTTGTTTATCTTCTTTATTAATTGCAACCAGCATGTACAGGCTCCTTTTCCTATAGGATACCTATCAAATTCTCGTTATCTATTTAATAAACCTTCATTCTAAATGAACTCTATATGTCCATCTGTTGAACTTTTCAACTAGGCGGAGCTTTTTCATCATAGCATCGGTGATAGTAGTCTAAATAATGATTCCATCATTCTCATACCGAAATGTCTACCTTTAAATACCTCAATATGCAGCTCATTCGAAACTAATAAGTCATGTAGATAATCATTTACTAATGTTTGTACACTATCGGTCTTATAGAGAAACGCATTGACTTCAAAGTTCAAGTGAAAGCTTCTCATATCCATATTTGAGGTACCTATAGATGCAAGTTCTCCATCTACAATGATGATTTTTGAATGCAAGAAACCCTCACGATATTCATAGACTTTAACTCCTGTCTCCAATAAATCAGGATAATAGGACCTCGAAGCATGGAAGACAATTCTCTTATCCGGATTACTAGGTACTAATAAGCGAACATCAATACCACTTAGAGCAGCAATTTTCAAGGCAGAAAATATGTCTTCATCTGGGATAAAATAAGGGGAGGCAATCCAAACTGATTTTTTTGCAGAAACAATCATAGAAAAGAATATATTTTTAATGGTACTGTATTCATTATCAGGCCCACCTGCAATTATTTGTACTCCCCCATGATGCCCTTTTTCATGATCTGTTGTTACAGGAGCAAGATACTCATCTGTTAAGAAACTGTGATTGGTCATGTAATACCAATCCTGCAAAAAGATTAATTGTAAACTGCGGACTCCTTCTCCATTTAACCTCAAATGGGTATCACGCCAAAATCCAAAGTTCTCATCTTTACCCAAATATTCATTACCGATATTTAAACCACCAACAAAGCCAATATCTCCGTCCACTACAACAATTTTTCGATGGTTTCTAAAGTTAAATTTATTATTTAAAAAGGGGAGCTTAACAGGGCCAAACGCCACTACCTCAATCCCCCATTTTCTCATTTCCTTAATATATTCCCCTGAAAGAGTCCATGATCCGACTGCATCATAAAGAAATCTAACTTTCACCCCGTTTTTCGCTTTATTAATAAGTATGTCTTTAATTTCATTCCCCAAGGTATCATGGCGAACAATATAATATTCCATATGTATGTGATGTTTTGCTTGCAATAAAGCTTCTTTAATAGAATTAAATGTTTCTTTTCCATTTGTAAGAACTTTAGTCTCCGTAGATAAAGAGATAGGGGTGTTGGCAATCTGATCAGCTAGATTAAACAATTGGCTATAATCATGATTCTCATTATCTAATCTTAATAATCTTTTCTCACTTTCCCCTGTAATATCCATATACTTTTGCTTATCTAAAAAATATTTTTTCTTAAATATCTTTTCTTTTCTAAAATTCCTTCCAAATAACAAATAAAACAAGAATCCAACTACCGGAAAAGCACCCAAAACGATTAACCATGCTAGTGTCTGGGCAGGATGACGATTTTCCAGGAATATAATAAATCCAATAAAAACAACAGTTATTGTAAATAATATACTTCCATATTGAATATAATCCCCATCGAAATTTTTCTGATATATAAATCCCACAATCCCTAAAATTGCGATAAATAAAAGAACATTAATAAAATTCTTCATAATTCTCACCTTATCCATTTTTCATTGAAAACTTTCATTATCTATACCCCAATATGGTCTGAATGACGCAAACCCTCGATTAGTTTTTCAATCACACTTTCTAAATAGGGGGTCCTCAATGTGGTGATTCCAGACCAATTTAAGAACTAAAAAGCCGACTTCCAAGTGGAAATCAGCTTTCAATTAATGAGTATTAAGAAAAGTATTGGCTTACAGTCGAGAATACATCTTTAGGTATAATGACTTTTCCATATTCTTCAAGACGATGGATTGTAACAGGAGATTCATCAGCATATTCAAGTATAATTGATAGCTTATTATCAATCTCTTCTTCCACAAACTCTCCATCTGGAAATTCTACATACAAATAATATATATTTTCAAAGGAGTATAACTTGGTCACAACTCCTTGAATTCCGTTCGTTTTACTTAATGCAATGACATCTTCAAAGTCTTTAAATGAAAGGACAAATTCCAATGTATCATCCTCTGTTATTTGCTCATCTATTGCTTGGTTAGTTTGAAAATGCTCTTCAAGCATAGACTCTATCTTCACATCAACGGAATTGGCGGGATCATCAATTGGCAAATCGAATTTATGGCCATCCTTGGATAGATGCGCTCGAGTAACTAAAATCTCCAACCCTTTTTCAAGTGCTTGGATTTGAATCCAAAGTGGGCCTTCAACAGTAAAATCCTCTTCTTCATGCACTTCATCCATCATTTCCCAGAAAAGTTCCTCACTTCGATCACGATTATACCAGATCTCTTCTCGATCGAAGCCTCGCTTTTCAATATCCCCATATGAAATGTAGAATTTTACAGTATTCTCATTAATACGTTCGATTTCCATGATTCACTCTCTCCCTTCTGGTTTGAGGTAATTGAAGGGATATACCCCCAAACTAGGTTGTTATATCTTTTCCCTGTTTTTAAAAATGTTAATCATGGATGTTCTTTTTATAAAGCAGGTGGTAGTTATATTTTATGATAAATAGTAAATAGTGGGAAACAAAAAGCCTATATTTCATAAAATAATTATGTCTAATAATTTAAGATACACCAAAACCCCCTTCGCTGTCCAGGAAGGGGGTTTATGAACAATATAAAAATTAATTAACTAAGCGCTGTGCTTCTCGAAGTTGAAATGTTCTTACTTTACGAGGTAAAAATCGTCTGATTTCATCTTCGTTGTAACCAACTTGCAGACGTTTTTCATCAATGATAATTGGTCTTCTTAATAATCCGGGATTCTGTTGGATGATATTAAACAATTCCTGTAAAGGTAAATTATCAAGATTTACATTTAACTTTTGAAAAGTTTTCGAGCGTGTTGAAATGATTTCATCGGTACCATCTTCAGTCATACGTAAAATCTCTTTTATTTCATCAAGACTTAATGATTCAGAAAAAATATTACGTTCTTTATATGGAATATCATGTTCTTCTAACCAAGCTTTTGCTTTTCTACATGACGTACAGCTAGGTGATGTGTAAAGTGTAACCATTCCCTGTCACTCTCCCTATTCTTTAAGTTCCCTTATCCCGTTAGAGCTATATATTTAACATTTCACAATGCTTATGATACTATCTAAATTAAAATAATTATAATTAAGGAACATATAAAATTATTATACATGATTAATAATGGAATGTGTAGAGATTTTTTAGAAAATGTTTCCGGGTTTACTAAACATTAACCTTACTATCATATTATTGAAATAATTGTTATATTACTCCATTCCTTTGCCCTATTTCATTTGGCCTGTGTCTCTTTTTTTAAATAATTTCTATTATTTATATACCCTAGAGCGAAGCCGTTAAACATTTGAGGTAAAAAGAAAACAAGCTGAAGTTAAATCTTCAGCTTGTTATTTCATCTAAAATATCAGATTTATTTTCTTTTATTTTCAAGGCTTTCTCAGTTGGCCGGTATTTCCCTCCATATAATTCTTCATCCTTATAAGTATGCAAATCACGATAGATTTCTTTCATTCCATCTAATACCTCTTGATCCATATGCTTATCTGCTTCCGGACTCCAATAAAGAATCTCCAATTCTACATCTTTATTTGTAGCGAGTGAATTTTTAATATAGGAGACGGTATTCGCATGCTTAAAACCCTCTCGTTTATAAAATCGTAATCTTTTCTCTGAATCCTCTTCCGACTCATTTATCGGCTCTACTTCTAAAAAGATTGGTTTTCCCTTCAATTTCAGTTTGTCCAAAACCTTTTTTCCTGTACCATTTCCTCTTGCATTACCCATCACATATAAGTAATCAACAAAGATAAAGTTCTCTTTCTCTGCATATAATAAAATATGATTTTTCCCATTATCAAGGAAGTAGTCCTTTTGGCCATGATTTAACAGCATGTTTATATGTTCTTCTGATTTCATTTCCTCTTCCGGAAAATATTCACGCAATCTTTTATACCAACTCATCTGATGTATCTGCTCCTTTGTTTATCTAGTTCGTATCTAGTAATTTTGATTTTACATTCATACATATTCTTATAGGTTGTTAAATGATAGGTGTTACCTATCTCATGGATTAATAGTTTAGAACAAGCATCCTGCCTATTCGCATGATTTTTTCTATCTTCTAAGGTGATATATTTTATTAAATGTATAAAATTTAGCAACCAAGTTACCTTTTCCCTTTTCTCCCACTTCTTAATCTATTACAATAAAAATGTAAAGAAATTTACACAGTCGAAATATAAAAGGAGGAACGAATGAGCGAATATATCCTTGATTTTATATTGGTATCCTTTTTAATTATTGGTCTAACTGCTTTTATGGGTCCATTAACAAATGGTATTGGAAATCTGATTTTCGGCAGGCACAAGCGTTCTGAGTTTGTGATACAAACGAACAGATCAACAACCGGATTTAATAAGGTTGGCGGCAAGAAAAACAAATAACCATTTCAATTTCTTAACCTTCCTAACAGAGCTGTATTCGCGTAGCGAAATAAACTGCATAATCATCACTGGCTTTAAACATTATTATAAATGGCGGATGCAGCCAGTATTCTACTTCTTAAGAACCTGTTGATAAAATTCCCCAAATTATACATTACTAATAAAAATTCTCACCCGATTGGAGTATGAAATAAGCTAAAGAAAAGGATTGGCTTTTTTTAGCCAATCCTTTGTTTCAGCTTATATGATTTTATTATTGTTTATAGTCTACTCCGGAGGTATAACGGTTTCCTGAGTTCCATAATAAATACTCATTGATTCCTTCTTCTTTTAACGCTCTAATTTGATCTTCTACTTCTTTTTTTCCGTATTGCTTATAATTTCCTTTACCTAGCCATGGTGCCGTAAAATCCTGAATCCAAGGCCTGGAGATTGGCGGACTCTCTAAACTGCTCAATTTTTTATTCTCTAGTTTTGCGTATTCTTTTACAAGTTTATATGGTTCTAAATCTGGCTTGGCAATTCCAAAATAGGATGTCCAATGACTCGGATAGATCATAGAAGAAATGACATCAACATGCTCAGATATCTTAGAGAAGTTTTGTCCTATCCCAGGCGCTTCTGGAAGAGTAGCAGAGTAGCCAAAAATATCAACTGATACCTTTACTCCATATGGCTCTAATTCACTCTTAGCATACTCTACAAAGTCTGTAACAGCATTTACTCGATGCTGAACATTATCTACAGCTTTATCTCCGTAATTACCCACTGAGTATTTCAATTCTTTATCGCGATTCTCAAATCCTTCGGGAAAGCGAACATAATCAAATTGAATTTCCTGAAAACCCATTTCAGCTGCTTCTTTTGCAATCTCAACGTTATATTCCCATACATCTTTTACAAATGGGTTAACAAATGATTCTCCTCTGCCATTTTTCCATACTTCTTTTCCATCTAAAAATGACCATTCAGGTTTTTTATTTGCCAAATAACTATCCTTAAAAACCGTCACTCTGGCAATCGGATAGATTTCTCTTTTTTCCATATCCTTTAATAATTTATCTGGATCTTTAATTAGATTTGTTCCAGCTTCAGCATATGGCTTAGATGCATCTGGTTTATAGGTTAATTTACCGAAGTCATCTTTTATATCAATCACCATCGCATTCAAATCTGTTGTATCCACTAATTTTGCCAGTTCTTTATATTTACTGCCCCCTGCAGAATTTCCTGTCACATAAATGCCTCTTACTGCATCAGGATATGTAAATGAATATTTCGATTCTTTTATAAATCGTTGCATCCCCTCAGGAAGTTCCTTGTTTTCTAGAACAATACTCTGTCCACTATGTAGTAAAAACTCTTTTTCAGCCTCTGTAGCAGCATATGATACCTCTGTAAACAGTGTCCCTATCATTAGGATTGACATTAACACTGCCATTTTTTTAACCAATTTCATCCCCCACATCACTCCTTCATGTCACTATTATTATACCTCCTATAAATATGAAAAAACATCTCACTTCCCTCTTTTTCCAAAAATACATCAAAAAGGCTATCCACAGAAGGATAACCTTTTTGCTACATATTCCAAATAAGACTCGTGAACCACAAACGGTTCATACTAATTTTTTTTGATATATGTTTTTTTATATTGCTCAAATTCATTTAATGAACACAATACATGATGTCCTGGTGCAATCTCACGCATTTCTAGTTGTTCATTTTCATCATAACCATGAACGTCCGGATTATACGGTTTTCTTCTACGCGTGCGTTCACTTTCCGGATCCGGCAGAGGAATCGCAGAAAGTAGAGATTGTGTATATGGATGCATTGGGTTTTTATATAGATCTTCACTGTCTGCAACTTCTACCAATTTACCATAATACATAACACCAATACGGTCACTGATGTATTTCACCATTGACAAGTCATGCGCGATGAACAAATATGTTAACCCTTTTTCTTTTTGAAGCTTTTTCAGAAGGTTAACAACCTGTGCCTGAATGGAAACATCAAGCGCTGAGATTGGCTCATCGGCAATAATAAATTCAGGATCCACTGCGAGTGCACGGGCAATCCCAATCCTTTGACGCTGACCACCAGAGAATTCATGCGGATAACGACTCGCATGCTCACGGTTAAGTCCAACCGTTTCAAGAAGATCGTATACGCGTTTCATACGTTCTTCCTTATTTTTCGCTAATCCGTGTATATCAATGCCTTCAGCAATAATATCGCCCACAGTCATACGAGGATTTAATGAAGCGTAAGGATCCTGAAAGATCATTTGCATACCTCGGTTAAATTGCTTTAGATCCTTACCTGATTTTCTGCCATGGACTTCTTTCCCTTTAAAAATGACTTCTCCGCCACTCAAATCATATAAACGGATAATGGATCGCCCTGTTGTAGATTTGCCACATCCAGATTCTCCCACCAGACCGAATGTTTCACCTTTATAGATTTCAAAAGATACATCGTCCACCGCTTTAACCATATTCGGTTTACCAACATTAAAATATTGTTTAAGTCCTTTGACTTCGATAATTTTTTCTTTTGTAGCCATATTAGTTAACCCCTCCTACTTGTACAGGTTTTTCAAAATTGGAGGCCATATGGCGAATACGCTGTTGGACTAGCTCCGGTGGATTTACTTTTGGTGCATCAGGATGTAGGAGCCAAGTTTTTGCAAAATGAGTATCTGAAATCTGGAACATAGGCGGTTCCTTTTCATAATCAATTGCTAAAGCATAGGGATTCCTTGGTGCAAATGGACACCCCTTCGGTGGATGAATCAAATCCGGAGGAGTACCAGGAATCGCTGTAAGCTCAACATCCCCACTATTATCTAGGCTAGGCATTGAGGATAATAGCCCCCATGTATACGGATGGCGCGGATCATAGAAAATTTCATCTACCGTTCCAGTCTCAACAATTTGTCCTCCGTACATAACCGCTACACGATCAGCTACGTTCGCAACAACTCCTAAATCATGTGTAATAAAGATAATGGATGTATCAATTTTATTTTGTAAATCCTTCATTAATTCTAGTATTTGGGCCTGAATGGTAACATCCAAGGCTGTTGTTGGTTCGTCTGCAATCAGCACTTTTGGATTGCATGAAAGAGCAATCGCTACAACTACACGCTGTCTCATTCCGCCTGAGAATTGGTGAGGATATTGGTTCATACGAATTTCAGGCTGGGCAATCCCTACTAATCTTAAAAGCTCGATAGCTCGCTCACGGGCAGCTGCTTTGCTTAAATTTTGATGCTTGATTAACCCTTCCATAATTTGCTTACCGACTTTCATGGTTGGGTTTAAAGAAGTCATCGGATCCTGGAATATCATTGACATTTCTTTACCGCGAATTCGTTGCATTTCTCTTTCAGTCATTTTAACAAGGTCACGATTTTCTCCAAAAAGTATTTGTCCCTCTTTTATACGTCCTGGAGGATTCGGAATTAATCTCATTAATGCCTTTGTTGTAACGGATTTTCCGGAACCGGATTCTCCAACAATTGCCAATGTTTCTCCTTTGAACAAGTCAAAACTAACTCCACGTACAGCTTTAACCTCACCACCATAGGTATCGAAGGAGACATGCAAATTTTTTACTTCAAGTAATTTCTCCATTATAATTCTCCTTCCCTATTATTTTCGCATTTTTGGATCAAGCGCATCACGGAGACCATCAGCCAATAAGTTAAAGCTTAAGATTAGTATACTGATAGCTAAGGATGGAATGATCAATAAATATGGATATGATTTTATATATCTAAAACCGTCATTTACTAAAGAACCCAAAGAAGCTTCAGGTGCAGCAATTCCCAGACCAATAAAGCTTAGGAATGCCTCGGTGAATATGGCTCCCGGAATTGTAAACATCGATGTAACAATAATGGGTCCTAATACATTTGGTAGTAAATGCTTGAATATTAAGCTTCTATTTGAAGCACCTAGCGTTTTCGAAGCCAAAACATACTCCTGATCTCTTAATTTCAGGAATTGCCCCCTAACCATCCGAGCCATTCCTATCCAACCGGTTATAACCATGGCGAGTGTAATCGAAATTACCCCAGGTTTTTCGAAAATTAGGATCATTAAAATAACAACAATTAGATATGGAATACCGACGAGCACTTCAATAATACGCTGCATGACAGCGTCAATTCTGCCTCCAAAGAAACCGGATATCCCTCCATAGGTTACACCAATGAAAAACTCAATTACGGCTGCCAATATAGCGATATACAAGGAAATCCTTGCGCCGTACCAAACCCTTGTCCATTGGTCACGCCCTAAATCATCTGTACCAAACCAGTGATATCTGTCTTCAATACCATTTTTTTCATAGACATTCACACCATTTTTATCTGTACCATCAAATGGAAGCCAGCTGATATTTTCCAACCCCTGAACACGAGGCGGCAATTTAGAATTTGCTATGTCCTGTTGCTTATATGTGTAACCAGACGTCATTGGTGCAAAGATTGCTAAAAGACCGAAGATCACAACCATGACAAGTCCAAAAATTGCACCTTTATTTTTAAGTAAATGTCTCCATGCATCCTGCCAAAATGTTAGGCTGGGGCGAACGATTTTCTCTGCTTCATGAGATTCTTGCCCTACAACCTTAAATAATTCTGGAGAAAGGTTTTCTGTCTTTAGATTATTTTCCATTATTTTTTCCCCCCAGCAAGGCGGATACGAGGATCAACAATTCCATACATGATGTCCACCAAGAAGATTACAAGAATAAATAGTGCACTATAAAAAATCGTAGTACCCATAATGGTTGGATAATCATTCATATTAATAGAGTTAACAAATTGTTCCCCTAATCCAGGAATAGCAAAGATTCGTTCAATTATTAGTGTTCCAGTCATAATATTGACAGCCATTGGTCCAAGAATCGTAATAATTGGAATCAATGCATTTCTTATACCATGCTTAAATACTACAGCTACACCAGATAAACCCTTTGCTTTTGCAAGAGTAATATAATCCGATCCCATAACTTCTAGCATTTCAGACCTCATAAAACGAGCGATGCTTGCTATAACCCCAGCGGAAAGCGCCAGTGTTGGCAAAATCGTATATTCGAATCCATCCCAGAAAGCAACCGGGAAGATTTGATTTTCAACGGCTAAGAAATACTGTAAAAATCCTGCAAAAACGAAGGATGGGATCGAAACACCCAGGACAGCAATAACAGTGGCACCATAATCTATCCATGTATTATGACGCAGTGCAGCAGCTATTCCTAACATTAGGCCAACAATCGTTCCAAACAGCAAAGCTTGAAAACCCAGATGGGCAGAATTTGGAATCCGTGTAGCAATTAATTCTGTAACCGGTCTGTTGTCATATTGGAAAGAAGTACCTAAGTCCCCTTTAACTAAATTTGTCATATAAGTGACATACTGCTTCGGCACTGGGTCATTCAGTCCATATTTTTCATAAATAATCTCTTTTTGTTCAGCAGTAAGCTTTTCCTGATTTTTCAGCGGAGATCCCGGCAGCATTTTCATCAAGAAAAAGGTAGCAGTTGTAATAACAAATAAAGTAATAATCATATAGAATATCCGTTGTAATGTATATCGCAGCATTATTAGCCCCCCTTTTTCAGTTTTTGGCAATTGTTTTTCTATTCTGAATTTTCTCCTATAACTAGGGAAAAGGAGAGCACATGGCCATTTCAGGCATGCACTCTCCCATTCAGGCACACGAGCTATTATTCCTCGATTGATACCCACTTGTAACTGTAATCTCCGCCAAAGGCGTGGTTGTATAGATTTTTAACTTTATCCTTCGATAGGAATGAAAGTCCGCGTTGATAAAGTGGGCTGATGGCCGCATCTTCTTCAATTAGGATTTTTTCTGCTTTTTGAAGAGCTTCCCAACGTGCTGGCAAATCACTTAATAATGTAGATCCAGCTTCTTCGACCAATTTGTCATACTCAGGATTTGAGTATCCCATTTGGTTATGAGCTCCATCAGTTACGAACATATCGATGAAAGTCATAGGATCTTGATAATCTGGACCCCAACCAGCATAAGAGAAGTCATAATCACCTTTAGATTCTAATTCAAGTTTTTGCTTGAATGGTTGTTGCTTAAGGCCAACTGTAAGTCCTGGAAGAGTAGTTTCAAGCTGTTCTTTGATATACTCACCAGTTTTCTTAGCAGAGTCACCATCATAATTCAGCAATTCGAGCTCAACTTTGGATTCGCCGATTTCTTTCAAGCCTTGTTCCCAAAGCTTTTTAGCTTCATCTTTATTTGTAACGTTCATATCTCCGTTAGCTTCACGGAAATCTTTTCCGTCCGGACCTTTAACAAAATCACTTGGTACCAAGTAGTATGCAGGTACAGATCCATTATTTAAGATTGTTTTTACAAAAGCATCTTTGTCATAAGCCATATCAATTGCTTTACGGATATTAACATTTGCTAATGCTTTGTTCTTTTGGTTATAACGAAGGAAGTATACAGAAGTATCTTTTTCCGTACCGAATTCTTCGCTATCTTTGTAGTTATCAACGTTTTCAGCAGTCAATCCTACACGATCAATTTTACCTGTTTCATATAAGTTTACGGCTGTGTTAGTATCTTTTACGATTTTAAAATTGATTGTTTCGAGCTTTACAGTATCTTTATCCCAGTATTGATCATTTTTAGAAAGTGTGAAACTTTCTTCATGTTTCCACTCAGACATCGTGAATGGTCCATTATAAAGTGTTGTATCTGCTTCAAGACCAAATTTTTCGCCTTGTTCTTCAACAAATTTTTGATTTTGTGGCATGAATGTTCCGAAAGAAAGTAGAGATTGGAAATAAGGGATAGCATTTGTTAGTTTAATTTCAAGAGTGTAATCATCAAGCGCTTTAGCACCTAACTCTTCCACTTTCTTTTTACCAGTGTTGATTTCTTCAGCATTTTCAATTACATACATCATGTATGCATATTCAGCAGCAGTATCAGGATTTACAGCTTTTTGCCAAGCATAAATGAAATCGTGAGCTGTTACAGGATCACCATTTGACCATTTAGCATCTTGGCGCAGTTTGATAGTGAAAGTTTTTCCATCTTCACTTACTGTTGGATCTCCCTCAGCAACACCTGCAACAACTTTATCTCCCTCACCTAAACGGTAAAGACCTTCCATCGTATTGTTCATAACGTTGAAAGAAACAGAGTCAGTAGCCATTACAGTGTCCATAGACGGAATTTCAGAAGTTTCCACTAAGTTAAGTACTTGTTCAACGTCTTTCTTGCCTTCACCTTTATCATTGCTACCTGTCTCTTCGTCTCCGCCGGAACAAGCTGCAAGGAAAGTGCTCAAAGCAAGAATCATTACAAGAAATAATGAGATTTTTTTTGCTTTCATACTAGTAAATGACCTCCCTATTTTTTACTCTTCTAATTTTCAGAAGATTTCGTAACCAATCATAAAACGTTTCAGAATTTTTTGCAATCATTTTTTTACATTTTGTTTACGAACATATGTCATTTCGAATACAAGAATTAACAACAAACCTTGATACACCAATGTCTGGGTAAAATATCCTATAAAAACAAAAAAATTATATTTTTCAGATAATTCCAACCAGAAAAGCATATTTAATTAAAATGAAACGTTATGAATATAATAAAATTTTATAAATAAACTTGCAACTTTTAATTTTTAAATTATTGGTATAAAATTTAAATACACTTTATAAAACAACTTATATTCGGAGGAAACCCATGAAGTCTTCACAAAAAAAATTTCTTTTATTAAACGGTATCAGCCTTCTAATTTCAATTATCTATTCAATTAATATAAAAAGTCCCTTTCTGCTTTCATTGATTGATAGCTATTTTATGATAGGCCTCTTTTATGTTTGTGCCGGCGCTCTCCTATATGTAATAGGAGGAGGTTTCTTTTCTTTCTTTTCCTACTCGTTTAAAAAATTCTGGAAAATCAATTCAAAAAAAGAAGAATATATATCTGAACTAGAAGGCGATTCTAAAGATAAAGGCCCGAATATGGAGGTACTTACCTTTTCCTGGACTAGCCCTTTACTTTATGCAGGTATCTTTTCATGTGTCATTACCTTTATTTGCTCAATTATTTTCTTTGGATAGTTGCTTTTCTAATCAGGTTTAAGTAGAATATCATTACTTAATATTTATTATAGGCTATGACAAAGAGTAGTAAGGTAGTACAAGGTTTTCAGAGAGTTTGTGGTTGCTGCGAACAAACAGCCCGTATACCTGAATGGACTTTTAAGCCTCCTGTAGGAAAAATGACAGTATGACAGGACGTTTGCCCGCGTTACTGGGCAAGAATATCTTTTTGGATATTCCTGAGTGGTTTATGTATAGAACGTAAACAATTAGGGTGGTACCGCGAATCCCATTCGTCCCTTTTAATAGTGGAGACGAATGGGATTTTTTATATTGAAAGGAGAATGAAAATGAGTATTATTTTTTCTGGCATTCAGCCAACCGGTCTGGTGACCCTTGGTAATTATATAGGAGCATTACGGCAGTTCGTAGAATTGCAAAATGATTCCCATTGTTACTTTTGCATAGTTGATCACCATGCGATTACGGTTCCGCAGGATCGCCTCGAACTAAGAAAGAACATTCGAAATCTTGCAGCCCTTTATCTGGCTGTTGGGATTGATCCTGAGAAAGCGACAATTTTTATCCAATCTGAGGTTCCCGCTCATACAGAAGCCGGATGGATTATGCAATGTAATACTTCTATTGGTGAACTTGAGCGAATGACTCAATATAAAGATAAATCTAAATCACAGGTATCTGTTTCAGCCGGTCTTCTGACTTATCCTCCATTGATGGCTGCTGATATCCTTTTATATCAAACCAACATTGTTCCAGTAGGCGATGATCAAAAACAGCATGTTGAATTGACACGTGATATTGCTGAACGCTTCAATAAAAAATATGGAGATGTCTTTACAATCCCTGATATCCAACTACCTGCTTCAGGGGCGCGAATCATGGCTTTACAGGAGCCAACCAAAAAAATGAGCAAATCCGATCCAAATAAAAAATCAACTATTTCTTTATTAGATGATCTAAAGCAGGTTGAGAAGAAAATCAAGAGTGCGGTTACGGATTCAGAAGGAATCGTGAAATTCGACAAGGAAAATAAACCAGGTATTTCAAACCTTCTATCCATTCACTCTGCACTAAGCGGTGAAAGCATAGAATCCATTGAAAAACGCTTTGTAGGTAAGGGATATGGAGATTTTAAAGCAGAGGTTGCCAATGTAGTGGTTGAAACACTACGACCTATTCAGGAACGTCATCAGGAATTACTGAATTCCCCTGAATTGGATGAAATCCTCGACAAAGGAGCTCTCGAGGCAAATAAAGCTGCTAATAAAACATTACGAAAAATGAAAAACGCAATTGGTTTAGGTCGTAAAAGAAGATAAAGATTGTTCTAAATTAAAGTGCTGAAGCTAGATTTGTATTGAATCTAGCTTCAGCACTTTTTTATTATATTCGACTTCAGGGCCTAGGAACTCGAGTCATAAGCAAATACTCTGCGGAGGCCAACAGGATGTTGGTCACAAAGACGTTGTCACACGATGTGGCGCTTTTAGTCTTCGTTCCTTAAGTTAGTTTCAGCTTTTATTCAATCTAGCTTCGGCTCCTAGCTCCTCGAGGTCATAAGTGTAGCCACTACGGGAGGAAAGAGCGCCTCCCTACGTGCCTCCTCTTATGCTTGTCGGAGCTGAACAGTCGCCTCAGCTTTTTACTTAATCTAGCTTCGGCTCCTAGGAGCTTGAGTCATAAGCAAATACTCTGCGGGAGGGAAAAGCACCTCCCTCCGAGTATTCGTCTTATGCTCTTCGCTCCTGGGCAGTCGCCTCAGCTTTTTATATAAAAAAACCATCCATTACAGCATGGATGGTCGATCTCCTACTTCTATTTCCCAGAGCTTTTCGAAAAATGGTTGGCCTTTTATTAAACGTTCACATAACATGGCGTGTTTTTCTGACCAGCCTATCTTCATTTCCGAGTATAGCTTGTGCCATATTTCATCAAAATCCATTTTTAAAACTGTGGAATATTGTTCAGGCGCCCATTCTGTATACCAATAACGAATTTCAGCTGTATTGCTTGAACTTTTTAATTGATCAAGTACCATGAACAATAATTGCTTTAATTGACGTTCCTTGCGTGTTAACCCCAGCATAAAATCAGGAGATGGGGAAAGGATATGATACTCTTTCTTCTGATAATCTGTAATCATTGACTGATAGTCATACTGATGCGCATCCACATTACGTACCATATCATAAGCCAATTGCTCCTGCCTTGGAATTAATCTACTCTTTCGGATTGGTATGGTGTATCCTATCGTATCAATAGCAATGATGCCTGTCCCATCTGTAGCAACAAAACAATAATCCATCGGAAGTCTTTCATGATTCTTCCGAATATACGCCTTCTTATAAACATCCTGTAGAAGACTTGAAGGCAATTCCAATAAATCATTTTCAATGTAGTGAAAAAGAACCGGCTCCAACTTCAAAAGCGGAACCTGGTCAAGTAACTCAACCGTATCCTCTTTCCTCCACTCGTGAAAGCTGCAAATGTTATAACTGTTTTCTTCACCTTCAAACCAATTTACCCAAACATCATGGAGATACAACATTCCCGAATATCCCTCACTTCTATCCTATTTGTCAATCATTATAGGCAAGTTTCCTGTAAAATATTCCTTGTATGAGTGGCAAATTGATTTTCTTTGCATAGTGAATTATCCATTGATTATTTTATCAGTAGAAAGACCAATCATATCCCTAGTCTTCATGGAATGAAGATCTGCATAATCCTTTACAAGTTTGTAACCTGCCGCATATCCGGCCATTTTTGGCATTGTACCATGCCCAAATAACAACTTATCATGAAGGGGATCAGATCGCTTCATATCAAAGTTCGGTTTGAATTTTTCTGTAATCAGTTCTTCGATTTCCTTCGTTTGATAATTGGTTATCCAAGGCGCCAAATACGATTCACCGCAATATTCTGATACCGCAAATTCTGCAAGACCCTCCATAATAATAGAGTCTGCCAATCTATGCTTAACCTGCCCCCCCAGGGATTCCAATCTCGTTGTATGATGATATTCATGGACAAATAGAGCTTCCAGTTCTTTATCCTTCACCTTCTCCGATATAAATAAAAACAATTTATCAATGAAAGCAATCCCTGATTTATGTTTATTGGGAGAGCGAAATAAGCTGAACACTTCACTTGCCATCGGAAATAGGAAAATAGGAATATCCGGACCATCCCATGCTTTTTTATATTTTTTATGATAAAGTGCGATTCTATGCCACACCTTCCGTTCCTTCATATTTTGATATGTCTTGTTTGTTTTTAGGTTGGGCTGGTATAGGCCAATTCTATTTAAAACTTCAATTAGAACATGTTCTCGCATATTTACTGTGTCTAAAATATTCTCTTCTATTTTTAACCGATCATTAAAGGACTCCTCCAACCATTTATCCGTTCTGATAACTCCCATCCCATTCACCTATCCTGTTTATATTTGAATAGAGCATTATATGAAAGGATATATCCTATGGGAATCAAAATAGCCTCCCTTTTTGGTAGATGAACCAAAAAGAGAGGCCGCTTGAAGTTTTCTATCCGTTATATTTTTTAAAAACGATTGTGGCATTGTGGCCGCCAAATCCAAGTGAATTACTCATCGCACAGTCAACTTGGCGTTTTCTTGCTTCAACCGGGACATAATCAAGATCACACACGGGATCCGGTGTTTCAAGATTAATAGTCGGTGGAATGATACCATTCTTGATTGCCAAAACCGTATAGACTGCTTCAACGCCACCTGCTGCTCCCAATAAATGACCGGTCATCGATTTTGTTGAACTTACTGCCAGTTTATAAGCGTGATCACCAAAGACTGTTTTAATGGCCATCGTTTCATAGGAATCATTGTATTCTGTGCTTGTTCCATGAGCATTAATATAATCAATCTGTTCCGGATCAAGACCTGCATCATCAATAGCCATTTTCATCGCTCTTGCGCCACCTTCTCCTTCAGGGGCTGGAGCGGTTATATGATGGGCATCCCCTGTTGATCCATATCCGACAATTTCAGCATATATCGGCGCATTTCTCGCAATTGCATGTGATAATTCCTCGAGTACGAGAATGCCTGAACCTTCTCCAATAACAAATCCATCTCGATTTTTATCAAATGGACGGCTTGATGTTTTAGGATCTGGGTTAGAGGATAAAGCAGTATTCGCACAGAAACCAGCTACAGACATTTTCGTGATAGGGGCTTCCGCACCTCCTGTAATCATCACATCCGCATCACCGCGCTGGATAACTTTAAACGCATCTCCGATTGAATTCGTTCCTGTAGCACATGCTGTCACCGTACAGGAATTTACCCCTTTAGCTCCGAGAAGTATGGATACTTGCCCTGCAGCCATGTCCGGAATAAGCATCGGCACAAAAAATGGACTGACCCTACGATAGCCTCTTTTTTGAAATGTTTCATATTGCTGTTCGAATGTCTCCATGCCGCCAATTCCGGAACCAATCCATACACCAACACGATTTGCGTTCTCAGGAGTAATCTCCAATTTAGCATCCTCAACTGCCATTTTTGATGCTGCAATCGCATAATGGGTGAACCGGTCCATTTTTCTAGCTTCTTTCCGATCAATAATATCTGTTATCTCAAAGTTTTTTACTTCCCCCGCTGTCTTAGCAGGGTACTCATCCGCATTAACTCTGGTTAATGGCCCGATTCCTGAAACTCCGGCCACTAAGTTTTCCCAGTTCTCCCGGATAGTATTGCCTAAAGGTGATATGGTCCCCATACCTGTCACAACTACACGTTTACTCTCCATTACAATCTCTCCTTGAGTTAATCTCGGCTTTTCTTATTTGCCCCATCGCATCGCAACTGCTCCCCATGTTAAACCGGCTCCAAAACCAACTAATACTAGCAAATCACCGTCTTTTATTTTTCCTGCTTCCACTTCTTCAGCAAGCGCAATTGGAATAGTAGATGACGATGTGTTGCCATATTTATGAATCGTTTTGGACATCTTTTCAATTGGAAGCTCCAATCTTTGTCTCGCAGCTTCCATAATTCGTATATTTGCTTGATGCGGAATTAAAAAGTCTACATCCTCTTTTGTCAAACCTGCTTTATTTAAAACATTGATGGATGATTCACCCATTTGTCTAACTGCAAACTTATACACTTCCCGGCCATTCATCGTGAGATAATCTTGCTTTTTCTCTAAATGAATGCCACCAGAACCGTCCGCTCCAAGCTCGAAAGATAGAATGCCCTTTCCATCACTGACAGGACCCAATACTGCTGCTCCTGCTCCGTCTCCGAATAGTACAGCCGTATTACGGTCATTCCAATCCGTAATTTTTGAAAGCTTTTCCACACCTACTACCAAGATTGTGCGATAGCTGCCTGTCCTAATAAATTGACTTGCAGTTACAATTCCATAGGTAAATCCTGCACAGGCTGCACTAATATCCATAGCTGCTGCATTAACTGCGCCCAATCTTTCTTGAATCATACAGGAAACTGTAGGAAAGGATTGGTCCGGTGTGACAGTTGCCACTAGAATTAATTCAATTTCCTCAGCAGTCACTCCAGCATTCTCCATCGCCCTGACTGCTGCCTCGTAGGCCATATGTGAAGAATCAACGGTATCATCGGCAATTCTTCTTTCTTCTATTCCAGTGCGTGTTCGGATCCATTCATCTGACGTATCAATCTTTTTTTCCAAATCAAAGTTTGTTACCACGTTTTCAGGAAGATATTTGCCAATTCCGATTATGCCAGCATTCATCCTTACACCCCTCTTGCTATATTCATCTGATTATATTATTTGATATTATGACTTGGTACTAATTCTAAAAGAAATCAATCCTTATTGCAACAAATTTTCCGAAAAAGATGAATGAATGTCCATACAAGCCAGCAATATCAACATACATTAATTAGTAAGAATATGTGAAAAACGAGGTGAATGTCTTGAACAATGATCATAGAAACAGGTCAGACAATCAGGAGGCTTTTAATCGATTTATGTTTGGTGATCGTCATACGAAAAATCAGGCGAAGGAAGATCCTCCCCCTGAAGAACAGCAAGCATCCAATATTGATTTCACTAGACTGATGGAACAATCTGATGTTCTAATGTCCACTATCAGCGAATTGAGTCCTTATTTCAAAAAGATTCCATCCCTTATAAGTAAATTTACAAATTTAATCAAGTGAAGGACTTTCACTCACCTTTTTTTAAACGACCATCTTTATATCCTTTTTCATAAGCCTCATCCATAACCGTAAAGAAAATGTCCATAAATGGCTGTAATTGTTGACGATCTATATCTAAGCCCGCTTCACTTAATTTCTTTTTGATTTCTGAATAGTGTTTCATGCCCATTGCCATATATTCAAGCTTCCTCTTCATGTTAACCACCGCCTTTCCAAATAATTGTAAAAACCCCTTAATAATGATAGAAAGGGGCGATTATATAAAAAGTATTCTAATAGCTCATGAGGTTCCTAATCCTTATATGCTGCTTAACTAAATTGATTCCCACATGCGGGGATATTTTTGTTACCGCTAAATATTCCCTAATGTTCAGCTTTTGAAGGTCAGGATTTCGCTTTTCACCAGTTTCTGCGATAATCCGATAACCAAGCTCTTTTAATAAAAGGTGCCAATGTTCTTTTATATCAGATTGAACCTGGTAGATTCCATGCTCAAATTTTGATATTTCAAAAATAGCTGTAATGGCATCGCTTATATAGATAGCATCTCTTTTGTTTTCTAAATCATATAGCTCAAAAGGAAATTGAGATTGACTAAGACAATTGTAAAAGACGGTATTTTCCGGCTGCCATGGACCGTATACGGTTGGCAATATGATAGTGGTATCCACTCGATTAGGAATATCCTTGTTAACCAATCCCTCTTTATCCATACCTACATAAATAAACGTATCCTCAATTTTTTTAGGGATTTTTTCTACATATTCAAGCCATTTTTCACACTCATTATCCATATCAGTAATATAAAAAAAATAGCCATCCTTTATTTCATTAATAACCTGATCATGTTTCTTTACTTTGAAATTTGAATTTCTACCTAAAAATAATTCTTTTTCTTCCTTTTCTTTTGGATCGACCAAAACAGGTAGATCCACCCCAATAACCTCTACACCCTCTTCCATTAACCTATTGCATATCTCAAATCCAACAAAGGAATACGGAGACAGAACAATATGTTCAGGCATATAAAAACCCCCTGTCGGTTTATATAAATGTATTAAACCAACCCGAGGGTTATTCAGATTTATAAATCTTTTTCATGGTTTTTAAAAAAGGAATTGATTTGATAAGGAATAATATATCTTTTTTCCGGTGTAATATACTTAATTTCTGATGAAGGATGATTGTTAATGAATGAGCTATATTTAACCGGCAGGTTGCTTTCCAGCCTATCGAGGACGTGCACGATTAAGACCGGCATATCTTTTCCTAATGTCGTATCCGGCTTCTTCTCCATCCATTCTTTAAATGTATGATCATCCAAATGGTAGGCTTGGTACAATTCTTTTTTCATTTTCTTAAAGAAAAATTTATTTATTTCTTCTTTTTCATAGCTCTGTTTTACGGATAATATGGGATTTAGTAATACAACAGATCGTACTTTTTCTTTTAATTTATGACAAATTGTATCTAACACCAACGCGCCAGTTCCTTCCGCTATGATATGAATTCTTTCGTTTACGATTTCCTTGCGGATAAAAAATGCATACATTTCCATAGCTAAATCTGCAGCTTCAGCATTACCCCAATGCGCACCGGATAAATAAGAGCTAAAAACCGTATACCCTCTCTTCAACAGATACTCAAGCATTTGTTTTTTGCCTGGATGATCCAGCCAAAAATTAGCTTTTTCATTTATATAATGCTTATCTCCACCGAGTAACATAATGGCAAAGCCACTCGGTTGTTCCGGGTAAAAAATGGTTGTCCATTCTTTATTCAGTTGAAACGTTTTGTGATTTATCATAGCTTTCCCCTCAAATAACCTTAGTCCATGTTAATGTATGTCACTATAAATCAATTTGTCCGGGCTATTTATCTCTCTGATTGCTTAGAATAACCATTTATTTTTTAACTTGTATTCATAATCAATTGCATTTTGGGCTATGTTATGATAAAACCCAAAGTAATAAAGTACAAACCATATTTACCTAAATAATTTAAATTGTTTCCAGTGTTACGTATGGTATGATAAAATAATAACGGATTGTAGATGAACGGGGTGAGAAAATTGAAATATATTTTGACATTTATATGGACATTTGCATTAACACATATGGTGATTTATGTAACAAGCTCAATGGTTGAAGGCGGTAAATACGATTTCAATACAGCTTCCATTCTTAGTGTGGTCATTACCCTATTAATTTTAGTGGTTTCAGCTGTAATACCAAATGATCCGGTACAGGAATCCGGACATTAATTCATTTTCAAAAAAGGGCCGCTAATTAGCGGCCCTTTTTTGATACATATGTCCAATGACGATCATCATTGGTTGTCTCAGGAAAATACTCTCCTGCTTTCAGCTTAATCTTCTTTGGGTTAACGACATTGCTGCCAGTCTCCCCTATTTCGATATATTCACCATTATTTGGTGCCTTTTGTCCATGTTTAAAATGACGATTCTGTCCCAAAAAAATCCCTCCTTTTGTTCTAGAATCCCCAATTATTGTTCAACTATTAGTTAGGTTTGACCATTAAATCAACCAAAAGTGCTTTTTGAGCATGTAAACGATTTCCCGCCTGTTTAATGACAATGGAATTAGATGAGTCAATAATGGAAGATGTCACCTCTTCACCGCGATGTGCTGGTAAGCAGTGCATAAATAAATAATCGAGTTTGGCGCCAGCAGCCAATTGCTCATTTACCTGAAATTTTTTAAAATCTTCCAGCCTTTTTTCATTTTCTTTTTCTTGGCCCATGCTGGTCCAAACATCACAATAAATAACATCAGCTTCCTTAACAGCAGCCTCTGGATCGTGAAACAGTTCTATTTTCCCTCCATTGATTATTGCTTCAGTCATAGCTTTCTCGACCAAAAGAAGATCTGGTTCATAACCAGGAGGCGTTGCAATCGCAATTTGCATACCCGATTTAACAGCAGCCATCATCAAAGAATTGGCAACATTATTCCCATCACCGATATAAGCGAGCTTGATTCCCTGGAGAGTTCCTTTCTCTTCCTTAATCGTTAACAAGTCAGCCAATGCCTGGCATGGATGCTCAAGGTCAGTCAATCCGTTAATAACCGGCACACTGGAGCTTGTTGCCAATGTTTCCGCTCTATCATGGCCAGTAGTACGTATCATGATTGCATCCACATATTCTGATAACACTTGTGCTGTGTCTGAAATCGGTTCACCTCTGCCAAGCTGCGTGTCATTTCTACTTAAGAAAATGGCATGACCCCCTAGCTGAAGCATGCCTGCTTCGAAAGAAACCCGTGTCCTTGTTGAATTTTTTTCAAAGATCATCCCCAATATTTTCCCCTTTAATGGGGTATCCAAATATCCTTTATTTAGCCTTTCTTTTAAATCCATTGCGAGCTCCAATAATTCATTCAATTGCTGCGCCGTAATGGCTTCCATGGATAAAAAATCTTTTTGACTGATTATTCGTTTAGTTCCATACAGTAGTTTCATATCTGCCTTTCCTCTCACTTGAAATTTATAGACTATACGAACGAGGCATCAGATAACTTAGGCCTTCGTCATTGTTAGATTGGTTTTGCATACTTCCTTTAAAATGGCTAAAGCTAATAAAAGCTCATCTCGTGAAACAGTCAACGGAGGAAGCAAACGAATCACATGCGAGCCGGCTTGTAAGACAAATAATTGATGTTCAATTATTTGTTTAATATAGGGAGCTACTTCTTCCTTTAATTCAATCCCGATCATCAGACCCTCTCCCCTGATCTCTTTTATAACCGGGATATCCTCGGCTGCTATCTTCAGTTCACTAATAAACCACTCAGCTTTATCTCTGATTTCTGCTAAAAATTGAGGATTGCTTATTTGATTCAACACCACTTTGCTTGCCGCCAATGATACTGGATTTCCGCCAAAGGTAGAACCATGAACACCTTTGCCGAATGATTCTTTCAGCTCTTTTTTGGCTACCATCGCACCTATGGGCAGACCATTAGCAAGACCCTTAGCTGTGGTCACAATATCCGGTTTGATTCCCTTATACTTTAAATAAGCATAAGGATAGCCTGTTCTCCCATTTCCCGTTTGAACTTCATCAATAATCAGCAATATATTGTTCTCATTGCATAGTTGGTTAATACTCTTTAAAAAGCCCTCATCAATAAGAATAATCCCGCCTTCACCTTGAATGATCTCTACCATAATAGCCGCTACATCTTCATCTATAGCCTTATGGACTGCATCAATATCATTAAATGGAACATAAACAAAGCCTTCCAGTAATGGGCCAAATCCATCATGGATACTACTTTGTCCAGTAGCAGCCATTGCTCCAAATGTACGACCGTGAAAAGATTGTTGGAATGTAATGATTTTCGTTTTTCCAGTTGCTCTTCTGGCCAGCTTTAGTGCCGCTTCATTTGCTTCTGCACCGCTATTGCAAAAGAAAACACCATCCAATCCGGTAAGCTCGTTCAGCTTTAATGCCACTTCTTCCTGGATGGGAAGCTGAAACAAATTGGACGTATGCCAGAACAGTTCCATTTGTGCCTCGACAGATTTTTTGACTTCATCATTTTTATGCCCGAGATTAACCACACCAATACCGGATGTAAAATCAAGATATTTCTTTCCGCCCTCTGCTTCAATCCATGAGCCATCCGCTTTTATTGGTGTGATATCCCATTTTTTGTAGACCGGTAATAGCGCAGACATCACATCACCCTCTCCTCAGCTCCAAGGAATGTACCCTGCCATTTTTCATCAGCAAAGAATCTGGATACACCGCTTGTAATTAATATTGTTGACGCACCTTGCTTTTTAGCAGATAAAGCAGCCTGCACTTTTGGAATCATCCCACCATATATCGTTCCCTGATCAATCATTTGGGTGATTTCTGATTCTGTTATATGCTCAATGGTTTTTGTACCATTCCTTATTCCATTGACATCCGTTATAAAAATGCACATTTCAGCTCTTAGGGCTGCCGCAACAGCACCAGCAGCGGAATCTGCATTTACATTAAGCTTTCGTCCTTCTTTTGTCATGGAAATCGGGGTGAGTACGGGATAGACCCCATTCGATAACAGACTCTCTAAAAGATGGCTGTTTACCTTTTTAATCATTCCTACCTCACCAAGCTCTGCTTTATTAATATACTCCGCCTCTAATATGAATCCGTCCGACCCATTTATTCCGATTGTTTGAAACCCTTTTGATTGTAATTTATGCACAAGCTGCCTATTCGTCTTCCCAGCAAGGACAAGCTCTGCTATCTCAAGGACCTTGACAGATGTTTTTCTTAAACCCTTTTCAAACTGAACAGGGATCTCAAATTTAGCGAGCATATCATTTATATCTGGTCCGCCCCCATGGACGAATACAAAGGAATATCCTTTATCCTCCAGTTCCCTTAAACTATTGAAAAAATGATCGGTTAATTGATCTATAATGCTTCCCCCGCATTTGACAACAATTATCTTCATCCAAACATCTCCCCTTAAGTTCGATAGCTTGCATTAATTTTTACATAATCATACGTAAGGTCGCATCCCCATGCAGTTCCGGTGCCGAGTCCATCTGTCAATTCGATTCTGATTTGGACTTCATTGCCTAGTAAATAATCACGAGCTTTTTCCTCATCAAAAATAATGGGTGCACCAAAATGGAGAACCTCCACCGGTCCGAAAAAAATGCTTACCCGGTCCTGATTAAAAGGGATATTGCTTCTCCCCATCGCTCCGACAATCCTGCCCCAATTGGCATCGGCCCCATAAACAGCTGTTTTCACTAAATTTGATCCTATGACTGTTTTTGCAAGTGCTTGAGCCTCTTGGTCTGTTTCTGCTCCTTTTACAACCACTTCAACCAGCTTGGTGGCACCTTCACCATCACGCGCGATTTGTTTTGCCAACGATTCGGAAACCTCTTTTAATAAATATACAAAGCGATTCCACTCCGGATGCTTTTCAGAGAGCATTTGATTTTCTGCCATTCCATTTGCCATAACAACAACCATATCATTGGTTGAAGTATCTCCATCGACTGTAATTTGATTAAACGAAACATTTGTCACAGTTCTTAATGCTCTTTGCAAGGAACTCTGTTCCACATTTGCATCCGTTGTAATAAACCCAAGCATCGTTGCCATATTAGGATGAATCATGCCAGATCCCTTTGCCGCTCCTCCCATTGAAACGACAACCCCATCGATTATAGTTTGAAAAGCACAGCTCTTGGTCTTTGTATCCGTTGTCAGAATAGCCTCTTCAAAATGTTCAGCTCCCGCCTCCTGATCTGTCAGATGAATATTTTCAATTCCAGTGCATATCTTATCAATCTCTAAAAATTCACCAATCACTCCAGTAGAAGCAACCGCCACGTAGGACGGAGGTATGTGTAATTTATCCGCTACATGTGATCGCATACAATAGGCATCCTTCAATCCACGTTCTCCGGTACAAGCGTTAGCGCACGCACTATTTACTACGACTGCCTGCAGTTTTCCTTCTATTTTCAAACTTTCCTTAGTAACAAGGATTGGAGCTGCCTGGTAAGTGTTTAACGTATATACGGCTGCTGCATTCGCTGGAACAGTCGAATATAAAATAGCTAGATCATTACGCGCGTAGCGTAAGCCTGCATGGATTCCTTCTGCCTGATATCCTTTTGGTATAAGAATACCTCCTTTTACTGCCTTAATGTCCCCATTCATTAGCACCTTCATAGATTATCTCCACTCCCTTTGTTCCTTAAGGATAGACTGGATAAAAACGTAAACCTTCTGTTTCTTCAAGTCCCATCATAATATTTGCGTTGTGAATCGCTTGGCCTGCTGCTCCTTTGACGAGATTATCAATTACAGAAACGACGGTGACTCTTCCTGTCCTCTCATCCATTCTGAAACCTATATCGCAAAAATTGGAGCCATACACTTCCTTTGTCGATGAAAAGCTATTTTCACCCCTATAACGAATAAAGAATTCATTTTGGTAAGCTGTTAGAAAAGCATTATGAATATGTTCAGCTGTTACTTCAGGCTTTACCTTTGCATGCATCGTCACCATTATTCCACGTGTCATAGGAATGAGATGAGTAGTAAACATAATAGGCGCCAGCTCAGAGTCCCATTCTGATAATTGTTGCTCTATTTCAGGTATATGCTGATGTTGATGTACTTTATAGATTGATAGGTTATCATTTACATGGGCATAATGTTTCGAATCATTACTCTTTTTACCTGCTCCTGAAACACCTGATTTAGCATCAATAATAATGTCAGATGATTCAATTAATTCATTTGATAAAAGCGGAACCAATCCTAACAAAGTAGCTGTCGGGTAACAGCCAGGATTTGCGATTAAACGGCTCTCACGGATTGCTGCCCGATTCCATTCAGATAGTCCATACACACTATTTTGTAATAAATCGTTTGATGGCGGTGATCCTTTATACCACTTTTCATATAATTCTCCGCTTTTCAACCTATGATCTCCGGATAAATCTATAATTTTCAAGCCTTTCTTATACAGTTCCGGAACAAGTTCCTTTGATACGCCACTGGGCATTGCCAAAAATACAAGTTCACTTTGTTTAGCAATTAGCCCTGGATCCACTTCACTTAAAACATGGGGAATCAGTCCAAAATGCTGTCTATTTTCATGATCAAGTCGATTACCTGCACTCGAAGATGAATATACAGCCGTTAAATGGAATGTTGGATGACTCGAAAGTAAACGTATTAATTCCATTCCACTATATCCTGTAGCCCCTACAACAGATACATTCATGTTTCCACCCCATCCATTGATTGTATATTCTGTAATATCTATCTATTATAGTATGTATATTTATAAAATCAAATGTATTTTTATTTATTTTCAGAAAAATAGTCATCTGCCTAATGTATATAGTTCAAAATATATAACTTCATCATCATTAAACTATGTCAAAGGTAGTATTATGACCTTGATTACTTTTCCATAAATTTTTCAAACAATTACCCCTTACCTTTCATTTTATAGTCTACAAATGCTGTTATTCACTGCCAGACAGGTTAAATAATGACCTAATTATTTATTCGTCGCTTTAAAAGCTATTCATTTAACAAAAAAATAAAAACTCCATTTTGAAAAAAGATTCAAAATGGAGTTTCCTTTATACATAGTTATATAAAAAGATTGTCTTTTACTACTATATCCTCATTACCGTGTACTCTATATATTGCTGCATCTTTGGGCACTACTCTAGGAAGAAACTAAAAACCACCCCTGCCTGCAAAATAAAGGGTGGTTTATCATAGTACTTTTTAATTTTTATGAAACATTAAGGATTTGGCGTTTTCTCAATATTGACCTTATTGTTCTTTTTAACTTCATCATCATCTTCTATTATATCTTTTGTAGCATTTTTAAACTCTTTTAATGTTTTCCCAAATGCCCTTCCTATTTCAGGAAGCTTTGATGGCCCAAATATCATTAATGCGAGAACTAATATAAGAATAAGCCCAGGTACTCCAATATTTGAAAACATATTATTCTCTCCCATCTCAATCTATCTCTACTAAACATTAGCATGTTCACATAGCTATCCTACCATTCTCTTCATTGAAAAACAAATAATGGAATTTCCTTATTATTAGTTTGCCAGGTATACTTTTCCCTAAGGGTATGGCACTATTTTTAATTTTGTAATAAGTTGCGTCTATGCGGAATAGACTGTCTTTATTTTTGCTATTATTAAAGAAATAAAGATGAGAGAGGGGATTAGCTTGATCAGCGGAACAATCGAGTCAATACGTGTAGGAAAACCTGCATCTCTGCATTATAAGAGTAAAATTGTACAATCTGCTATCTATAAAGATGAAGTCCACCATCCCATACATGTTTCAAAGACCAACTTAGAAGGTGATAAACAAAGTGACCTTAATCATCACGGAGGTCCTGATAAAGCAATATGTGTATATCCCTCAGAACATTACCCTTACTGGTCAGAGAAAATCGGACAATTATTTAAAGCAGGGGATTTTGGAGAAAATTTAACTATATTTGGATTAACGGAGGATAAGGTTAGGATTGGCGACATTCTTAAGGCAGATGGCTGCCTATTTCAAGTTACCCAACCACGGGAACCCTGTTATAAAATTGCCGCTCGGCATAATATAGACCAATTACCTTTTTGGATTAGAGCAAGTGGCTATTCGGGCTATTATTTACGAGTTTTGGAGGAGGGTATCCTTACTAAAGGTTCTGTCATTGAAATTATCGATCGAGCCCCACAGAGCATTACGATTGCATATGCCAATCAAATTATGCATCATGACTCCAGCAATAGAGAGGCCATCCAAAGTATCCTTTCCGTCGATGCTTTATCAGAAAGCTGGAAAGAGAAATTTAGTAGGGTCTTAGCTTCGGCTAAATAATATACATCTTTTATGGAGACTGGCCGTCACATTCATATGCCCAGTCTCTAATTCTTCATTTTATAGATAAACTGCAAATATGAAATCACTTCCCAAAATGATATGTGCTACTACCTACTACTTATTTAATTGAAGTTTTCTTTCTAAACGAATCATGTCCCGGCATAACATACCATTTTCATAGATTGGCTCAGGATAATTCCTACTAAAATAATCATGATCGATACCCATAATTCTAAAACCAACCTTTTGATAGAGTGCAAGTTGATAGATACTGGAATTTCCAGTACCTATTTCTGCGATGCGATACCCTTTGGCAGCTGAAAACGAACAAGCATACTCAATCAGTGCCTTCGCATATCCTCTGCCCCGCCATTTTTCATCTACGGATAGATTCATAATTTCTACTCGTTCCGTTGTTTTTGGAGTTACAATAATAATTCCTGCTATATCATCATCACTAAGAAGTTCAAAGGTATAGCCTGTATCGCTATATTTTTCGATTTGCTGTCTTGAAGGATCTGCCTCCATTAACAACCGCCAGTGTTTTTCGGTAATTTCCGTACATATGCGAATATTCCCTATCACTCTTCTCTATCCCTTCTTCTATCCTTCTCTTCTGTGCATGGTTTTAGGATTCATAAATACCTATATTAACTGTAAACCATCTATCTATAATCTTCCTATATTCTTGATCAGTTCACCAAATCTTTTTTCTAATATGTAAAAAGGCGATTCATTGCTATATAGCTGATCGCCTTTTTACAGGAATTAAATGCTTTCCTCCTCATCATGATAAGCAATCAGAATAATATCTTGGCCTAATTGCTCGCTGAGTTTTTCCTGGTACTCATTTAATTGCCTTACCTGTTCTTCATTTAATTGGACTAGGTCATATTCACGCATGTTTGTTATGCCTCCTATCAAGAATAATAGCGGAAGAGATTCTCACTCTTTCACTTTTATCCTTCCCATAAACCCTAATTCATTTCATGATACTTAACATACAAACTGCTGCTTAAACGATTCGACCGCTTGAAGTGGATAATCACTTAAAGCAATAGCAGAAACAA
The DNA here is from genome assembly GCF_001685035.1 of Bacillus sp. FJAT-27986. Classification (NCBI taxonomy): domain Bacteria; kingdom Bacillati; phylum Bacillota; class Bacilli; order Caryophanales; family Bacillaceae; genus Bacillus; species Bacillus sp. FJAT-27986. Next base: position 721,985 of record NZ_MAYV01000001.1, read on the forward strand.
CAGCCACTCCATCTGCACCAGGTATTTCCTATACTAAAAAAGGGTCTCGCATCAACAAAGTGATGTTATCGCTCCCTACGTCAGTATTAACTGTACAGGTTCAAAGGGTCAGGTTTTAACCTTCTCAACTCGCAATTTGAGTCCCCCCGCAATCAACTATTTAATTGGAAACAAAAAAGCTCTTCTATACATCTTAAAAGAGCTTTTCGCACATATCGAGTAGACTTATGTACTTCATGCTCCCTGCGCCAGTATTAACTGACAGGTTCAAAGGGTCAGGTTTTAACCTTCTCAACTCGTAACAAGAGTCCCCCTGCAAATAATTTGATTATTTTAACTTTATCAGAAATAAAAACCAATTCCAATAGGACCAACCGATTCTATTAACCCAGTTGATATTTGAATATCTTAAAGATATTTTTTTTCATAAAAAAGAGAGCCTTAAACACAGCTCTCCAAATATATTCAATCTTTATTATTGTATACCCAAGGCAATTTTCGCATAACGTGACATACGATCCTTTGTCCATGCCGGTGTCCAAACAATGTCTACTTCTACGTTTTTCACTTCAGGCAATTCCTTTAATGCATAACGTACTTGATCGACAATGGTACCTGCCAATGGACAGCCCATCGCGGTTAAGGTCATCGTTACTGTCACATCGCCTTCGTCGGTCATATCGACATTATAGACTAGGCCTAGGTTTACTATATCAATTCCCAATTCAGGGTCCAAAACTTCTTCCAATGCACTCATAAGGCTATCTTTCATATCTTGATCCATGTTAAATCTCCTTCCTCAACGTTCTTGTTTCAATCCTACCAAATTTCACTTAATCTGACCATTCTTAATCCTTATACAAGATTCTCTTCTATCCAGTTAACGGCCTGCAGTAATCCACTTCTAGTAACAGCATGACCGGCCGTCTTATCAGATATGTAAGTAATTCTGCCAGAATCTACTTTTTCCTGGAGGTTTTCAACAAACGCACGGCCACCTGCAATCGGTACAATAGGATCCTTTTCCCCATGCCAGAAGAAAAGAGGGCGATTATTTAGTTTATCGGGCTGCAAGGATAAATCAAGTTCTTCAAGAGTACTGAATACTTTCAATTTCTCTTCCTCCGTAAACCCTAAATCAATCCCCTGTTTTTCAAATTCCTCCACTTGATACTGCGCAAACTCTTTATATTCCGGGTTTCCCATCAGACTGACTCCCACACGAATCCAATCATATTGAGTTAGTGCGCCAAGTGTCGTGATTGCACCCATAGATGTACCGCCAAGACCAATACAATCATAAATCGCTAATCCATGCTCTGTAATATATTTTTTGATCATATGCAATTCTTTTATAGAGGAAATAACAATTTTCCAAAATGAACTCGATAAATCCTTCTTCATGTCCCGTTCCTCTCGTTCACCGTGCAAGTATGCTTCAGGCAAAAATACTCTAAACCCCTTTTCCGCCAGAAGATAAGCATAGTGCAGATTATGCTCTTTTGCACTGGTAAAACCGTGAAGAAAAATAAATCCGGGGAGAGGTACATTATTCATATCCTGCTTACCTACTATAAGCATTGGAATATGTTCAACATATACTTTCTCTACTTGTATCATTATTATTCCCCTTCTCTATATATTTTTTTACAAACCAAACGATACCATTAAACGGCTATACTTGTTATGATATATAAAATAGGAATCTAAATGGAATTAATTCAACTTATAATTTTAGAAGGAGAGCCATATGTCAGATAAACATTTAATTGTACTTGATCTAGATGGAACATTATTGAAAGATGATAAAACCATTTCTCCACGTACTAAAAAAGTATTGCAAACATTACAAAATAATGGTCATGAAGTGATGATTGCTACTGGGAGACCATACCGATCCAGTGAACCTTATTATCGTGAAATGCAATTTAAAACCCCGATTGTGAATTTTAATGGAGCTTTTATTCACCATCCCCTCCATACAGGCTGGGGCATGCATCATTCGCCGCTAGATATAAAAGTGGCAAAAGACATTGTGGAAGCTATGGACGATTATCGTTTACACAATATTATTGCCGAGGTAAAGGATGATGTGTATTTCCATTACCATGATGAAAAATTAATTGATATTTTGCATCACGGCAGCAGCAATATAACTACAGGTGATCTACGCCAATTTCTACAGGCTTCCCCTACTTCGATGCTTATTCATTCCGATGAAAATGATGTCGCCGGAATCAGGAAACACCTTTCGGATGTCCATGCTGAAGTCATTGATCACAGACGCTGGGCAGATCCATGGCATGTCATCGAAATCGTTAGAAATGGAATGAGCAAAGCAGTTGGTGTTGATTTGGTATCAAAAGATTTAGGAATTTCCAGAAAAAATATTATCGCATTTGGCGATGAAGATAATGATCTAGAAATGCTTGATTATGTAGGAACCGGCGTAGCCATGGGAAATGGTATTGAACAGCTGAAAAATGTTGCTAATCACATTACATTATCAAATGAGGAAGATGGAATTGCAGTCTTCCTTGAAGAGAAATTTAATATAAAATCTGCGTGACTAACATAATCTCCGTCTGGTTATGATAGATATGACTCTTCCTTTCGAGTCACACCTTGAATGCAGGAGGTACTTCCATGGGAAAAAGAAATAAATCAAAGCGCTTTGTTCAACAAGGTAAAACGGCTGTGTCTAAACATAGTGAGCGATTCCCATATCGTTTAACGATGGCTGAGGCTGAAGAGAATCAAGATTCTTCTACCTGTGGAGGACTGTAAATGCGCAATGAATTATTTAGTCGGGCTCAAAAAGCTGTGGAATTGGCACAGATAGAAAGCTCTAATCAACAGGAACTAATCACTAAAGCACGCAATGAGCTATCTTCTGCATTTGCGAATTCAACACTGGCTGAGCAGGCGCAACTCCATCAAATGCAAGATGTGCTTGACTCCCTAGAAAACAGCATTCAATAATAAAAAGAGAGGGCACCAAGGTACACTCCTTGCGCCCTCTCTTTATTTCACTTGCTTGCCAATTTTGAATGGGTATCATTTGCCTCTTTATGAATAGATTCATACAAATCAATGAACCTTTCCACTACTGCTCCCCAAGAATTTTGCCTAGCCTTCTCTACTCCTGCCCGCCTGACTTTTTCCATATCTTTGTTGAATAAAACTTCCTTAACCTTTTGTTCAACAGAATCGACATCATCGAAAGACAACAAATAGCCATTCTTGCCATCCTGAATCATTTTTTCAAAGGAGGGGATATTGTTCAGCAATGCTACCCTTCCCGCTGCCATCGCCTCTAATGAAGATAACCCAAAACCTTCATATTCGGAAGCGGATATAAAATAGGACGCCTTGGCCATTTCCTTGAGGAGTTCCTCTTCAGATAATGCCTCACAAATAGCCACATGATTTCCAATTTCATATTCATCGATAAGTTTCTCTAACTCTCCCTTTAAGTTATCATAATCCCTTCCCACAATGGATAGGTGCACATCTGGGAATTCTACCTTCAGCTTCTTAATCAAAAGCAGAAGCTTGTCTATTCGTTTGTTCTTCGAGAATCTTCCAACAAAGATAAACCGATTCGGGTACCCATTTTCCTCTGCAATCGTATGATAATGGTCAAAGTTTATTCCGCATTCAATCAAATCTAGCCTCTCAGGACAGATTGGTCGAAATGATTTATAATCATTTTCACTGACAGCGACAATCCATTTCATATTCTTCAAACTATACTTCGTTACAGTATGGAAGTGAAGCTTTTTATAAAGGTAAAACTTCTTCGTGTGAAAGAACCCGCCATGTGTAGAGAGAATCATCGTTTTTTTATGAAATGGTTTTAATCCAGCTAAGTAATCGAGCAGGAAATCAACCCCATGGATATGAATTAAATCAAATTCAGAGATATAGTTGACAGCAGATAACGCAATCGGATATCTCCGCGAACCGAAATAAGGAATTCTCTTGATTTTAATCCCATTTATAATGGCAGAATCGGAAAATTTTTCACCATTTGAAAAATCTGCATTTAACGTTAATACTTCCGAATAAATCCCTCTTTCTTTTAGGTGGACGGCCAAGTTTTCCACATAATTTTCCATACCTCCAATAACTGGTTTGTATTGTCTGATGACATGGAGAACTCTCATGATGATTCACATCCTCTCATATATTCATTAAATTTCCTGCAATAATATGGACTGTTCTTTTATTTCCATCCATGCCCTATAGGCCAGACTATCGTCTATTTCAACATGTGAGAAGGTCAGTATTTCCCCTTCTTCTACAGGTTTTATAATCCTTACCGAATCTAAGAGTCCAATTGGTATATGGTTAGGCTCATCTTCAATCTTTAACGCTTTCCCTCTCACTTCAAAACTTCCAATGCCTCTATTGATGACAGTTCCAATATTCAGCTTCTTCTTAGCAATCGATCCCATGCTATAGGATGGAAAACAGCTATTATTTAATAATACTTCTTTCTTTTCAAAAACCCTTCTTATTGTTTTGACCACTTCAAGATGGCATAAATGAAAAGGCTGGATAATCGTATAATAAGGACCATCCCCTAGCTTCATATATTGAAGTGCATTACGCTGCCCCTGCATATCCAAATGCTTAGCCGTAATAAATACCCCAGCAGGAGCCTTTGACGACAGAACATAATCGCTGATTGGATATCCTAATTGATCGGCTTCTAATGCGAGTGCATTAGCCCCCTCCTGTAAATCTTCCGCGCTTATTCCCATTATCCCTGATGGCAAAAACTTTGTATTAAGCCCATTTGCCACAAGTGTTTGTTCAAACTCCACTTTCGTTCCATCAGTAAACGAGGTAACCATCTCTAAGCTGATTTTATTTCTATTCGACCAATAAAGCATATCCTTGGGTGAAGGATTAGGATTTAAAAATCCTTTTATATTGCCAAAAACCATTGGTTCAAATCCCATCTGAAGAACATTTTCTCTTAAAGCCGCCAAACAACCAGGCTGGTCTCCTTCTGCTTCTGTAATGTAACCTCGTTTGGCAAAATAGGAGCCTGTTGTAACTTGCAGCTCCGTATTCATTGTCACGACAGGAATTCCTGCTTCCATCACCTTAGCAATCATATCGGTGCCAAACAAAACATCCCCTGTACACTCAACAATTACATCTGAATGCTCAATCACCTCATCGACTGAATGGGTCAGTAAATCAGGATATCGGTAATCTCCTCGAGTATCTACCCTACTTCTTGTTAATACCTTTGTCACTTCTATATCATTAAATAAATGTAGTGCATTTACTAAACCTTTCCCAATAAACCCGCTTCCGATAATGCCCACTCTTTGTTTCATCATCTATCCAATTCTCCCCCCGGTATGGTATTAAGTCTTCTCTTTTCTTTTCTTATGAGAAGGAAATAGCTTGCAATTAAAGCAGCATGAAACCACACGAATCCCATTCTAAATCCATTATTGAAATTGAAATCAACTAAGATAAAAATACTAGCTGCTAAAAAGCCAAGAGGTATGAAATTAGATTTATGATAAACAGACAGAATCATCCAGGCGGCCCTTCCAAGAATCAGCAGGAAAATAATCAGACCAATGATACCCGTATCAAACAATACGGTTAAAAAAATATTGGCATTCCCTTTCCCAGCGTTTAATTCCCCTCCATAAATATACTCCTGCCTAATATCATCTCTCATTGATAATTCCGACATTCCGCCGCTGCCATTGCCGACTAGCGGATGCTTCGGGATATAATCAAGCATCAGCTGGATTGATGCAAACCGGCTGTCTGCTGCTCCCTGGTCGGTTTCAAGACTTGTGCTTGGATTGAAGCGATCATATACCTTCATGAAAATGTCCTGGTTTATGATGAAGAGTACCATCGCCCCCACAATCATAATAATGGCTGAACTCGCAAGCAGTTTAATCGCTCTCATATTTTTTGTGATAATTAAAATAAAGAGTATTGCTACAATTAAGGATAGAATGCTTGCTCTGGCCATACTGATAAATACACCTACAAAACACATAAACATGCCAATCAAAATAAAGAGCTGTGAAAATAAACGGGAATCCTTTCTTAAATACATCACGACAAACCAGACAGCGGAATATCCGGCAAATAAGCCATACCAGTCAGGTTCATGGGCAAATGATGAAGGTCTAGGAATTCCTATCTCTTCATAATGGCTGAGCCCAAATTCAAATCCAAAAAAGAATCCAATCCATTGCAGGATTCCGACAAAAGTTACAATAACACCCGAAATAATGGTGTATTTCAAAATCTTGTCAAAGTAAGAAAGTCCTTTACTATAGATGCATTGCACAGAAATAAAATAGAATAGGTTCAAAAATAGTTGCCCAACGACAGATTCCCAGAAATCCCCCACACTGATTAAATGGCCAATACTAAAAAAATAGCTGAAGACCCATAAATTAATCAGGATAAATAAGGGGGCATGTACAATTTCCCGTCTAGAGAGCAAATATTCAATCGCAAACTTTAAAAATAATGCTAGAAACAATATTTGAAAGATCCGTATATATGATCCCTGAAAGGTAATAAACGATCGGTCAATAAAAATGGACAGGGCAATGAAGGTGAAAATTCTCTCAACTGATAATGGAAAGAAAAAAATGACCGCTATAATCAATATGATGATAGGTAAATAGACAAGCGGTAAGGCAGCAAAGACTCCAACGACCATCGCAAGAATGACCGCCATTGCTATTTGAATAAACTGCCGATTATTGGTGTTCATGAGCAAGCTGTTCACCGATCCCCCTCCTTTTAGGAACTCCACCGTTATGATTTCCAATGACTATTCTAAGTAATGGGCCGTACTATTTCTTAATCTTGGATTAGTACCAATGAAGTCCATATTTTCTTGACTGACTGTTGCTGTAGCTTCTGCTATCTGTAAATAATATTTCTGCGTCGGCAATTTTTGGTCATCTTCATATGTATTTTGATTGAGGTTGCCATTTCCAACATGAGAGAGAACGACTGCAGATCGGTTCTTCAGTTCCTCGGATTTTTTTCCATTATTTTTTAAATAATTCCCTTCAAGGAGAAAATCCTCCTGGCTATACATTTCAATCCCAGCCAGCCCATTTTCACTTATTTGATTTTTTCTTACTTCAAGACCAGAGCTCATTACGTTTAAATTTGCAATGAAGAGTCCCGTCGACTGGTTATGGCTGATTTCGTTATCAGAAATGCTGATTCCGTGCGCCTTATAACCTTGGATGTGGATTCCTTCCTTACGCCCATCAGCAATCCGATTACCCTGAACAGTAATGTCATTGAATTGCCTGATTCCATCTGGAAAATCTCCTGTCTGCTTTCCAATCTTGGATGCTTGAATGAATAAACCTTTCCCTCTGCTGGCGATGATTTCATTATTTTCAATGATTGTATTGTCCATTCCTGTCACGTAAATAGCATTGGCATCACCAGTGTTATATGTTTGCTCAACCCTATTATTCAAAACTTTGACATTTACGGACTTATTCTTCCAGCCTTCTACAAAGATGCCATCTCCACCGTATCCGCCTGTTTTTCCATAGCCTTTAATTGTATTGTTTTCAATTACCCCATCGCTGACTGTGCGAAAGGCAATCCCTGAATTCCGTGAGCCAGTTACTTCATTATTTCGAACAACAATATTTTCATGCTGCTCATGGCCGTCTTCAACAAGATGCCCGACTTCAATCCCAAAATCACCGGCATCATCGACCTTATTTCCCTCAATGGTGATATTATGACTGGACTTTCCTTCCTGATAACTGATGAATATACCATTTTGATGATCGGTGTGGTTGATGATATTATTCATGATTTGGACATTTTCCGTACTCTGCAACCCGATTATTCCATTTGAGCCCCCATCAATGATTCTTGAATCTCTGACCTTTCCGTTTTTCGTATTAAAGAGCATGATAGAGGCACTAGGAGAACGAACAACTTCAACCTCGCTAATATCAAAGCCATCCACAAATTGCAAAACAACTGTATGAGAATATCCGTCATTAATTTGCTTTTCCCGTTTTTCCTTCTCCCCATTAAATGTTAAAGCACTGATTTTAATATTTTGAGCATTCGATTCTGATACGAGAATAGAAGAATCATCCGGTGTACCTTTACTCTTTTCTAGATTTAGCTTAAGAATGGTTTTTCCTATCCCTGCACCTTTTAAGTGGACATTTGACTTTAAAATAATTTTTGTATCGACTTCGTAAACGCCTTTAGGCACGTTAACAATCCCTCCCCCATTGGCACTCACCTGGTCGATCTCCTCTTGAAGGTCGATTGACTTGGCCACCTCATCAACTGATGATTCTGGCAATCCATCTGTCTTATCAGGGGGCTTGATTTGGACAGCTAGAAAAAAAAGAGCACTCATAACAATCAAGATAACTAACCAAAATTTCGTATCCTTCAATAGTGAAGTCAAACGAACTTGTATAAGTATGGGCATCATTTAGTCTACTCCCTTTTAGTGGATTGCCATTTAATAAATTCAGTCAAATCTTTGTATTCTTAAATTATTGATTTCGTCTTAGTGACTTCCTTATTTAGCAATTCTTCCGGTGTAATGGCACCGCATAAATTTTCCTTAAGCCATTCTTCACTTCTTTGGTATAATCGTAACTCTAGCAACTGTTCAATCGTATTGGCATCAAAGCGATATTTTAATACTTTTGCAGGTATTCCTCCCACTATGGAATAAGGTGGAACATCCTTTGTAATGACAGAACCTGCGGCACAAATCGCTCCTTCACCTATCTCGATATCATTCATAATAAAGACATTTGCCCCAATCCAGACGTTATCTCTAATATTCACTTTCTTAAATTCCACATGGTAATCCCGATCTACCCAATTGATATTATTAACCACCTTTGAGGTGGAATAAAAAATGGGAGATGTCGATATGAAGTCAGTCGGATGACTGCCGAGACCGATTTTACTGTCTGGACCTATCGAACAAAAGGAACCTATATTGGCATGCATGATACTACAGTTAGCAGAAAAATAGGTGTAATCACCAATAGTTGTCTTCGAAATACTTGTGTATAAATTTATTGCGCAATTTTTTCCGACCTTTGTTGTTGCCGGATCTATTTCAACATAAGGACCAATAAATACTGACTTATTATTCTTCTTAAATATATAGACTCTCAATCCCCTTTTCAGCGAATGGGGGATCAGACCATATAAAAATTTGATAATGAGCTCCTCCTTTATTTATTACATAAAAGGATATTCACGTTTTCCGCTTGCTGACGCAGCAAAATCGGAGAATGCTTTTTGGATGGCAAACGCAACCTTTTTAAATTGTTTGCCCCTTAAAATATACCAACAGTATTTAACAAAATTTTTGCCGATAAAGAACATTAAAAATAGAAGAAAATTTAACTTGTTGGCATAAATGGACATAAACAGCAAATTATTTCTTGTTCCGTAATAATTGGAGAGAGGTGAACGATAGCCGGTAGTTGCTGAGATTTTGTGAAAAACAAGTGAATCAGGGACATATCGTAATTTATATCCAGCCTTTCTTATTTCAAGACTATAGGCTGCATCCTCATAATAAAGAAAATAATCTTCATTCAAGTACCCAACTTTATCAAGAATGTCCACCGGAAATAAAAACACACAACCAGTTAGAAAATTCTCATCACTAGCTATTTTTCCATTCCTCTCCAATGTTTTATGCAGTACTCGTCCTGTTAACCACTTTATATCTCCGCCCCCATACCATGTTTTATTGCGTTTACTGTGGTAATTGATATGGGAACAACAAGCACCAACTTCTTTATCCTTCTCACATTCAGCTACAAGCGGTTCAAGAAAATAGGGATCAACTTCTGTATCATTGTTTAGTAAGAGAAAGTAGTCAATATCAGCAATATGGCTAAGCGCATAGTGAATCCCTTTGTTATTCCCAGCGGCGAATCCGTGATTCCCACCCAGTTCAAGAAAATGGAACCTGGACTCTTCTATAAATTCTTTTAAACTAGCATTCTCTTTTGAAGCATTATCTACGACAACTACTTCATGATTGGCATATGTTATATTGTTCAGTGATTTCAAACAAGCAATCGTATCTTGCGTACCATTAAAATTCACAATTATCGTACAAACCTTTGGCTTCATACGCACCATATTCCTTCCTCTATTAGCGTTGGATCTCCGCTTCCTGATTAACTAACAACTTATTTTTGACGGTGTAATAAAAAAACTGGAAATTGCCAATCAAATATCTCCTCCACATGCGTCTCGGTTCTAACATAAGACGGAACACCCATTCCATCTTCAAGGTCCTTATAAGCTTAGGAGCACGCGGGATCCGACCTGATGCAAAATCAATATAAGCGCCAACGCCAAGTATGACTCTAGCATCAAGTGCATCTTTATTCCGGTCAATCCATTTTTCTTGGATAGGCACTCCTCTGCCAACAATTAAGATATCTGGCGATACATCGTTAATCTGCTGAATAACTTCTTGATTCTCTTCATCACTAAAATATCCACTCCGTTGTCCAACAATCTTAATATTCGGCATGACTGCCTGTATATTTTGTTTAGCTAGTTCAGCAACGCCAGGACCTGCTCCAAGCAAAAACACACTGTACTCTTTTTCGCTCGCTAATTGCAACAGCATTGGGATAAAATCAGTTCCATTCAAATTTTCCTTAAGCTGGATACCGAACAACTTAGCTCCTAATCTAATCCCAAAGCCGTCATTCAGCAAAAAGTCAGCTCTATTGATGATTTCCCTGTAATCATTGTCCCTTTGCGCGATATTATAACAATGGGCATTTAAGAAATAGATTGCTGCTTTCTTTTTGTTTATGAGACGGGATTCTATCACACATAAGCCTTCCTTTATATTAAAGATATCCATTGCAACATTGCCCAAATGGGACTTTTTCATTTGGATCAGTCTCCTTAACCCCTATTTTCAGTCCATTTATCTGCTCATTATAAACTCAATGAATCTATCTATGATTGCTGAATTTTATTTCATGAGCACTGCTTCTTTTTCAAATAAATTGCTGAAATCCATATTTTGAGCCATTATATTAGCCTGTGCATAAGAAGAATGTGTACCAGCATCTGTCCACCGCCCTCTCAGCACATCAAATTTCAGTAAACCCTCCTTAATATAGTGATTATTGACATCTGTAATTTCCATTTCACCTCGCGCTGATGGGGTAAGCTGGTCAATTATCCTATAAACGGTCGAATCGTACATATAAATGCCCGTCACTGCATAGTTCGATTTTGGTACCATTGGTTTTTCTTCTATCGCGATGATTCTGCCGTCATATATAACCGGAACACCGAAACGTTTTGGATCCTCAACCTCTTTAATTAAAATTTTCGCGCCACTCTCCTGTTGCGCAAAATGCTGCACATAAGGTCGAATTGTATCTGTGAAAATATTGTCTCCAAGAATGACGACCATTTTCTCATTTTCAGTGAAATCGCGAGCAAGTCCAAGAGCCTCTGCTATACCGCCGGCCTTTTCCTGCACCTTATAAGAAAATTCAACTCCAAATTCAAAGCCGCTGCCAAGCAAATCAACTACATCCCCCATATGTTCTCTGCCCGTTACAATTAATATTTCTTCAATTCCGGACTCCTTCAGTTTATAAACTGAATGATAAATCATTGGATATTTTCCGATTGGAAGCAGATTTTTATTGGTGACCTTTGTTAAAGGATAAAGCCGCGATCCGGTACCTCCAGCAAGGATAATTCCTTTCATTTACAACACTCCCTATTAAGTTTTTTATCTCCTAACCTTTAAAACAATCGGTTTATTGAATAAGAAGGGAATAGATACTTCTTTTCTCACTAGCGCGATCCCTATGCATAACAACATGGTGATTATGCCGCCAGAAAAAAAATGGATAAATTGATGACCAGGCAAAAAGGAGATAATTAAATAGACCACTCCTGCGGTGAAACCTGAGGTTCCAAATGTCATCAAAATTGACCTGTAGGGTAGAAGCTCCCTTTGCCGAATTTCAAATACTTTGCATACATCTCTTTGCTGCAGGTAAATACTAATAAAACATGAGATAACAGAAGCTATAGCTACCCCGATGTACCCAAATAACCCCATCAATGCTAGTCCTAGAACGATATTGCAAATAACCGTGATAAGCGCGTTTTTTAAAACTAGCTTTTGATTACCGGATATAAGTAAAGGCGTGTAAAAAACTGTAAAGCGAAGCGGGAATTTCATTAAATATATTAAAAAGATGATGGATCCGCTTAAATAAGTATCAGAGTATAAAAGATCGATAAACTCTTTATGATAGAAAAATAGAATCCAAAAAATAGGGAACATGACTAATGATAGTAATCGGCTTGATTCTGACCAGAGATTTAAGGCTTCTAGCTTCCGCCTTTGTATGCTGTATAAACGACCTAGTCTTGGTAGCATCGCTGTTATAACAGCTACAGTAATAATAGACATGAAAGGAATCTCTTTTGATGATATTGAATAAATTGCAAACAATTCTATTGAGTAGAATAACCAAATGATGACTTTATCACTTGTCTGTGTAATCACATCGATGGCTGTTACTGCTCCAACTGCCGCTGTATATTTAAGCTGCTGTTTTAATAATGGCAGATCTCCTTTTAAAGACATGCCATGAATCTTATGGAAAAACAGATGCAAAATGATGACTCTAACGATTTCAAACAGGGCAATCAGTTTAATTGTTAAGAGTAGCTCCTTTGTCGCATATAATGTATAGCCAATAATCAGGAAATAGGCAAAATAATAAGATAAATTAATAAAGCTATAAATTTTAGCCCTCTTAATAGAAACAAACAAATTTTCTAAATAACAGCCCATTATGGTTGCAAAGCTCCAAAATCCAATCCAAATCTCATATTTGCGCAATGGGCTATCCTTTAATAAAAACTCAATATTGTATAGAGTATACAGGCCGAAAATCATCAGTACACCAAGAATGAACAAAACCCAGAACGTATTGGTTATCACTAATGATTTTTCACGTTCATTATCCGTTTTGTTAAAGAAATAACTGAACGTTGTATGCATCTCAAACGGAATAAAAGCACCTACCATTACTGCAATCAAAAAGATTTGCTGATAAAGGCCCATTTCTGTTAAGGTCAGTAATCTGGCTATAAGAATAGTTAAAAAAACTTGGACAATTGATTTGGCAAATCGATTAATTGATAACAACATTGATTCTTTAATCATCAGTAACTCCCACCGTACGATTTAGAATAAGTCGATATAAAACATAAATATTATTTATGACTATCACTTCTTTCTTATTGTTCTTTCCTAATAAGCATTATTAGGAAAGAACATTACGATAAACGTTTTGCAAATGATTTTTATATCATAAAAGAAATGGCGCTTACGAATATAATAAAGGTCCAGCTCAACCATTTTTTCAAAGCCGACACTGCTTCTACCAGTAACCTGCCATAATCCTGTACAGCCGGGAATAACGGACAAACGCTGTTTATGATAGTCAGAGTAACTTTCTACCTCTCTCGGCAATGGCGGCCTGGGACCGACCAAACTCATCTCTCCTTTCAAAACATTCCACAGTTGTGGCAATTCATCAATACTCGTCTTGCGAATAAAACGTCCTATTTTTGTAACCCTAGGATCCTCTTTCATTTTAAAAATAGCCCCACTGGACTCATTTTGATTGAGCAGTGTCTCTATCAGTTGCTCTGCGTTCATCACCATAGATCTGAACTTATACATACAGAATGTTTTTCCATCCTTGCCTACACGTATTTGTTTAAAGAACACAGAAGCCTTAGGATCTTCAATTTTTATCAAGACGGCTACAATAAAAAATACAGGAATTAACAGCAGAAGACCCACTACAGCTAGAATAATGTCTAAGTATCTTTTAGATACTAGATATAATTTCTTGTTATCAAGCTCATTCGGTTCTGCGAACGCTTCCTGTGCAGTCCCTGCCTTAGAAGAAATCAATGAATTCACTCCTTTTTCCCCTGATATATGGTGGCTTTTACTTTTGGTTTGAGTTGTTCCAGTCCTTTAATTATTTTTCCATTCCAGCCCCCTTTTGTTCTCAATAACGAATTTTATAGGTATACTAAAGAGTGATTGAATTAATCAGAGAAAGAATTTCATTCACTCTTTTTCCCATGAATATGCTTACTTTTACTTTTGGCTTGAATATTCAGTCCTTCTATTACGTTTCTATATAGCTCTCTTTGTTCTTAATAACGAACTATACAAATGTACTAAAGAGTCACTGAGCTAATCATAGGAAGAATTTCATCCCATTCCATGCTAATTCTATGCACATCTTCCTCCGTCAGCGAACTACCTTTTTGAACTTCAATTAATTCCAAGTCGGAAATAGCTTTCAATGCATGTCTTGTGCCAGCTGGAATTTCAATTACGCTTCCCGGCTTCACATCGTATATATATTCATTCAGTACCAAAGAACCCTCACCTTTGAGAATAGTCCAAACTTCCTTTCTCTTATTATGCTCCTGATAGCTTAAATTGCTGCCGGCATGAATGGTTATTCTTTTTGTGAGCACTTCTGTCCCATTATCATAGACGGTTTGATCAAGGACTTTATACGACCCCCATCGTCTCTCTTCATACATCGGCCTTTGATTAAAATGAAATATGAATTTCTTAAGATCATGACTCAAACCTTTATTGGCAACTAAGATGCCATCGGGGCTCGCGACAACCACCGCATCTGGCATACCAAGAACCGCAACTGGAATGTCCAGCTCATTGATGATATGGGTATTATGAGATTTTGGGCAAATAACACCTAAGCCTTGAACAGTCTCGATCATTTGCTCAGTTAAGGTGCTCCAAATCCCCAGGTCCCTCCATATTCCTTTATAGGGGAGAGCGACAATATTCATCGTTTTCTCGACAACTTCAAAATCAAAACTAATACTAGGCAGGAGTTCATAGACATTTTGTAGCTGTTCGTACTCTATAGGCAAATTCATTTCTTCTAAAATCGAAATCATAAAACCTAACTTAAATGCAAATACACCACAATTCCATAATGCCTCTTCCTTTATCAATCTTTGTGCATACTCTTCTGTCGGCTTTTCTACAAAATGGCTAACAAGAACTAGCCCATTATTTTTCTTTTCTGGAACGATGTAGCCAAAACTAGTAGAAGGATAGCTTGGTTCCACTCCCATTAAAGCAATACTGCAATCTGTTGTGTTTAGCGTATCCTCCAATTTTTTCACAGATTCATAGAAATCATTTTCCACGTAAGAATCAATGGGCAAAACGGAAACTACTTCATCTAGGCTGATTCCTTTGATCGAATATAGGTAGGAGGCAGCAAGAGCAATTGCCGGAAAAGTATCCCGCCGCTCTGGCTCAATAATAAGGGGAACGTTTGAGCCGAGCTGATTTTTCAGGATATCCACTTGTTTCTTACTCGTCGCAATAACTGCCGACTTCATTAGTCCTACTTCATCCATTTGTCGCCATACTCTCTGAGCCATTGATTCGTTTGTCTTATCATGCCCTTCCAATACTTTCAGAAATTGCTTTGAACGTGAATCATTAGATAAAGGCCATAATCTTTGCCCCGATCCTCCAGATAAAAGGATAACCTGCATTTAACCACTCCTTAATAATCAGTTATATTGATAAGCCTTTGGTTTTATTGGATTTCCATTTAATGAAGCTCCCAATAATTCCGCTTTGGAATCTTGTAAAACATTTACTGCCTTTCTTGCATCTTCTTTTAATGTCTGACCGCTTTTCACGACCAGCATGGAAGCTTCACAAAGATTAGCAAGTATTTGCGTTTCAGCGGTATACAAGATAGGTGAAGTATCAAATATTATGGTGTCATATTGCTGGCTTAGAATCGAGATAATGTCCTCTATTCGATTTGCTGTTAAGAGCTCGTACGATGTTTTGGTTACGGGACCGCTCTGGATGATATGGAGATTTGGTATATCTGAAATGCATATAGCTTCATCCACAGTCGCTTTGCCAGCAAGAATAGCTGTTAAGCCATCAGATTGTTTAAGGTCAAATAATTTATGAATCTTCGGTCTTCTTAAATCAGCATCAATGACGATGACTTTTTTATCATGCTGGGCCAGCACGATACCCAGATTTGCGGCGGTGGTCGTTTTGCCGTCCCCGTGGTTTGGAGATGTGACAAGCAGAGTCTGGATGTCTTTACCAATTCGAGAAAACGTTATGCTTGAGCGCAGCAATCTGTACTGCTCACTCACAATCGATTGTTTATAAATTTGTGCATATTTCGCTCTTTCCTTGCTCACCAGCAAGTCTTTATTTCTATTACGACTCAAATGTACGTCCTCCTATTTTCACCCGGCTGTCCTCCATCTGCCTTTCCATGCTTTTGCTGCTAACTTTAATTTCCGGGATATTTCCGATAACCGGTATACCTAATTCATAAAGGATATCTTTTTCATCTCTGATTGTAGGGTCGAGGTACTCCAACAAGAAAGCTACCCCAATAGCACAAAATAAGCCTAATGAAAAACCAATCAGTACATTTCTAATCATATCTGGATTAAATATCCCATAAGGCTCTTCAACATTTGCATTCGCGAGAATATGAATATTATCAATATTCATTAATGTAGTAACCTCTTGCTGGAATACTGTCGCAATACTATCGGCCATTTTCGCTGCCAGAACAGGGTCCTGATCCTTGACGACTATTTCAACAACTTGAGAATTTTGAGTCGTGTTTACTGTGACTTGCTCATTTAATTTATCGATGCTTCTGTCAAGGCTGAGCTCACTAATTACATCTGCTAGAATAGCCTGGCTCTTGATCAACATACTGTATGTATGAATCAATTCAATATTCGCACGGACTTGATTAGGGTCGATTAAATTAGTTTCATTGCTATCAGTTTTGGCGTCCTCTTTTTTTGTTTTCTTATCCTGATTTTGTTGTTCGTTCGTGTTCATAGTGTCGTTGACAAGAATTTGTGTGGATGATTCATACGAAGGAGATAAAAAGAGATAGGAAATAATGCCACTGGCCAGAGCCGCTATTAACGTCATCAAAATAATAAGTACTAACCGTCTCTTTAATACACTTAAAATATCCTTAAAACTTACTGTATCTTCCATCCCAACCTCCATACATTTCTTTTTTTGTTCTCAAAAGAGAACTTATTGTTGATTGTAGTATAGAACCTAGAATTAGAAAAGGGTTTAAATTGTCAAAATTTGTATTTTGGTAAAATTTATTTATTTTAGGGTATTTCAGTTTATATTGATTCTAAATAATGAATGTAAGCCTTTTCGTATTTTTATATACTTATCCACCAGTCGATTTAATAATCAAAGGTAATAATTTATAATGAACAGCCCTTGGCCATGTTTTCTTAACACCATTTCAAAATAATTTAAATTACTTTACCTTCGCTTTTTTATAAGATAAATGTTTTTCGCAAAAAAAAGCATTTATTGTAAGCGCTTTCTATATTGAGGATAGTTAGTTCTCTATGCATCTTCATTCTTATCCTACATTCAAAAATAAACCCTTTCCGTTCGCTCTAAAGCACACGGAAAGGGTTTATTCCTTGTCAATCTTTCCGGAAAGAACCGATAACTCCGGTAGATTGAACGATATTTGTAAATGCATGTGGGTCTACTTCCTGAATAACACTTTGTAAATCATATAGCTCATAACGGCTTATCACAATCATTAGCATATTTTTATCTTCGCCCGTAAAGGCTCCAACAGCAGGAATCATTGTTATTCCGCGTACCAGCTTGGAATGAATCGCCTGCTTCAATTCATCTGCATGTCTTGTTACAATCATAGCTGTAACTTTTATATGTCTTGTATGAATAGCATCAATTACTCTCGTAGAAACATATAATGAAATTAATGTATAAAGTGCCTGTTCTTCTGAATACATAAGCCCCGCAATGGCTACAATAGCTCCATTCAGCATTAAAAAGTAAATGCCGATTGGCTTATCATTGATTCTAGAAAGAATCATTGCCACGATATCCATACCACCAGTGGAAGCACCGAATCGCAGTGTGATTCCCACACCGGCCGCTCCAATTACACCGCCGAAAACAGCATTTAGGATAATATCATCTGAATAGGATTGTACCGGTAATATTTCTAAGAATAATGACATTAATACAACAGCTAAAAAGCTGTACACTGTGAAAGACCTTCCAACCTTAAACCATGCAAGAATAGCAATCGGAATATTAAGAGCAAGTAATAATATACCTGTAGATAAATTAATATTCGTAAACATGTCCAATGCTGCTGATATAATTTGGGCTGTACCCGTGAACCCACTCGCAAACACGTTTGCAGGTATCAAGAAATAATTCATTGCGATTGCATTTAATAAAGCTCCAACCACAACAGCCAGTATTTTTTTTGTTTCATTCCAAACCAAATTTAGCTCCTCCTTAAGTTGACAACTGAAAATAAATTCCCCATGATAGATAGATATGTGAACAATTTTTGTTTTCTATAAAAGATAATAGACTTATAATTAAACTAAGTAAATTTTAAAAAAGTAGGTGTCTATATGAGTGTACAAATTTTGGCTGATAGTGCAAGCGATTTGCCATTAGAATACTTCCAGGATAACAACATCATTCTTTTTCCATTAAAAGTACATCTTGATGACAATGAATATGATGATCAAGTTACAATCAAACCAAAAGTAGTCTACGATGCCATGCGCGAAGGAAAAGCACCCAAAACATCACAGGTGTCTCCACAAAGTTTTTACGAAAAATTCGAAGAGCTGGCAAAAAATAAACAACCCGGACTTTATGTCGCATTTTCTTCCGAATTAAGCGGTACCTATCAAACAGCTGTTATGATGAGAGACGAAGTTAAAGCTGAGTACCCGGATCTTCAATTAGAAATTGTCGACAGTAAATGCGCGTCTTTGGGCTATGGCCTAGTCGTCATGGAAGCCGTACGCAAAGCTGCTAAAGGAGCCAGTCTTGAAGAACTGAAAGAAACAGCACAGTTTTCAGCCTCCCATATGGAACATTTATTTACGGTAGACAATTTGGAATACCTGGCTCGAGGTGGCCGAATTTCCAAAACATCTGCTTTTTTCGGCGGGTTATTGAATATCAAGCCACTGCTAAATGTTGAAGATGGCAAACTGGTTCCACTGGATAAATTCCGCGGCCGCAAAAAACTGATGCAAGCCGTCATCGATGTAATGAAAGAACGAGGAGACCAATTAGATAAACAAATAATTGGAATCAGTCATGGCGATGATATCGAAAAAGCTATGGAATTCAAGCGATTAATTGAAGAAAATTTCCAACCAAAATCCGTATATATTTCATCTGTCGGTGCAACTGTTGGCGCTCATGCCGGTCCAGGTACCATTGCGATATTTTTCTTAAATAAACTATCCTGAAATACATTCTGATGTATACATATTTTCCCCTACTTGCAGCATACTACACATATTCGTAGTAAATAATTTGCAAAGGGGTAAGTAAGCACACATGGGATATCATACTTCAGATAATGATAAAAAAGCCAGAGATAACCAAGCTAAAAATGAAATTAAAAATATTCAGGAAGAGAAAAACCGAAAAGCCGGAAAAAAATCTTTTTCAAAAAAGACTGATCACTTATAAGTAAAATCTCCATTTCAACATATTAACTGTGTATAAAGAGGATTTCAATAAAAAATCCTCTTTTTTACTTGTAATTGAACTTATATAGTGCTTTTTTTATAATAAAATAAAAACGGAGGGATCGTATGGCTAAAGAAAGCTCATTTGACGTGGTGTCAAAAATCGATTTATCAGAGGTAACAAATGCTGTAACGATGGCAATGAAGGAAGTAAAAACACGTTATGATTTTAAAGGTAGCAAAAGTGATATTAAGCTGGAAAATGAGGAACTCGTGCTTGTTTCTGACGATGATTACAAAATGGGGCAGTTAAAGGATGTTTTGATGAGCAAGCTCATAAAACGCGGCGTTCCCATCAAGAACCTTGATTATGGAAAAATGGAAGGCGCTTCAGGCGGCACAGTTCGTCAACGAGCTAAATTAGTTCAAGGAATAGATAAAGACAACGCAAAGAAAATTAATTTAATTGTTAAAAATGTGGGTAACAAAGTTAAATCCCAAATACAGGACGATCAAATCCGTGTGACCGGAAAAAGCAAGGATGATCTTCAGCAAGTTATTGCAGCCATTCGGGAAGCGGATCTTTCTATTGAAGTTCAATTTATCAACTTCCGCTAGTAGTTACATAGGTTTGAAGAGCTACTTATAGAGGCATATTGAATTGCATCTAAAAAGCCATCGGCTACACGATGGCTTTTTTTCTATTTTTCAGGTTTAATATAGGGAACTATTTGTGCAGTGATGCCCACTGAAGCCCAGGAATAAAACTCTTATTCTCTAATGCTTTAAAATTTTCAGTCCATCCAGTGAGCATTACCCTTAATAGCCCAACCTTCTCAAAGGGTTTATTTTTAATTCGGTTAAAAAATCCTGAATTTCTTCACTATCACTACTTGGATCCTATTGTTTTGAGCATTAACAAAACGACATTAAAATCAGCAAATCATCACATTTTTTTACATACACCTTATTTTCCAGTGCTTTTTTTGTAAGTAATAAAACATCCTTAACTTTAATCCTATTTCCATGTTTCTTTTTCCATAAATGAGGAATAACAATAGGGAAACATTAATTGGAAAGGATGTTGTGAAATGAATGAAGATATAAAAATCGGTAAAGATGGATTTCCAGCCCAAGAACAGGATACTCAACCTGGTGTAACAAACGAAATGCATCCTGAACCAAAAGAAGTCGATGAAAATTATAAAGGCAGCGATAAATTAAAAGGAAAAGTAGCGATTATCACAGGCGGAGACAGTGGGATTGGCCGATCTGTTGCCCACTATTATGCTAAAGAAGGCGCCAATGTTGCGATTGTGTATTTGAATGAACACGAGGATGCGAATAAAGCAAAAGATTTAGTGGAAAACGAAGGCGTACAATGCATGCTATTGGCTGGAGATATAGGTGACAGTGCTTTTTGCCGCGAAGTCGCCGAAAAAGTTAAAAGTGAATTCGGCAAAATTGATATCTTAGTCAATAACGCAGCTGAACAGCATCCTCAGGAGAGCCTGTTGGATATCAGTGATGAACAATTAGAAAAAACATTTAGAACCAATATCTTTTCACAATTCTATTTAACAAAAGCTGTCCTTCCTCACTTATCTAAAGGAAGCTCCATCATTAATACAACTTCTGTAACAGCCTATCAAGGTAATGCACAATTGATTGATTATTCTTCAACGAAAGGTGCCATTGTATCCTTTACACGTGCGCTTTCCAATAGTATTGCCAGCAAAGGAATCCGCGTGAATGCAGTAGCACCGGGACCAATTTGGACACCATTAATTCCTGCTACATTCGAGGCTGATAAAGTGGCTGAATTTGGTAAAAACGTTCCACTTGGACGTGCTGGACAACCATCCGAATTAGCCCCAACTTATGTTTATTTGGCAAGTGATGATTCCAGCTATGTCAGCGGACAGGTCCTTCATGTCAATGGCGGCTCTGTTGTGAATGGGTAATTAACGATTCTAGATCATATACACAAAGACAGGGTAACACTCTCAATTGAGGGTGTTACCCTTTTCGATTTTCTTTCTATATAGTTTATCGCCCCTCACTTGACGCCGACTATATAATCTTATTCAGCGACCTTCATGACGAAAAATGTTTTGTTTCAACAAACAGTGGAAAAGTATACACATAGATGAAAAATATAGGAGGTATTCAGTTATGAGTGAAAGATTTAATAATGCGCCAGGACAAGAGCAAGAAGTACAACCGGGATTGCAGTATAAAATGGATCCCGAACCTATTACCGTTACTTCTTCCTATAAAGGCAGTGGGAAATTAAAAGATAAAGTGGCTATTATTACTGGCGGTGACAGCGGAATTGGCCAATCAGTTGCAGTCTACTTTGCCAAAGAAGGCGCCGATGTAGCTATTCTTTATGTCGATAGAGAACAAGAAGATGCCGAAAAAACAAAAGAGCTTGTAGAAGCGGAAGGCCGAAAATGCCTGTTAATCACAGGCGATGTTGGATATGAAGATGTTTGCATAAATGCTGTAGAAAAGACCGTTGAAACATTCGGTAAACTCGATATTCTTGTCAATAACGCTGCAGAACAGCATGTTCAAAAAGAATTTACTGACATAACGTCAGAACAATTGGAACGCACATTCCGAACCAATATATTCGGATATTTTTATATGGCAAAAGCAGCCATGAAACATCTTCCGAAGGGCGGCAAGATTATCAATTCTGCCAGTGTAACAGCTTACCAGGGTAATCCATTGTTAATTGATTACTCATCTACAAAGGGAGCGATCGTATCCTTTACCCGTGCCCTTTCCAATAGTGTTGCTCCTAAGGGAATCTATGTGAATGCCGTTGCACCGGGCCCTATTTGGACACCGTTAATTCCCGCATCCTTCTCTGCTGAGCAAATTGAAGAAAGCTGGGGTCAAAATACACCGCTTGGCCGTATTGGGCAGCCTGATGAATTGGCTCCTACTTATGTTTACCTGGCAAGTGATGACTCGTCCTATGTTTCTGGACAAACCTTGCATGTAAATGGCGGCAGTGTCGTTAATGGATAATGGATAAAGATAGAAAACGGTGAAGACACCTTTAAGATGTCTTCACCGTTTCTTTATAAAAGTACCTTATTTTTTTGTAACAGATGATCGAATAATGAATTGATGCGGAATAATCATACGCATTGTTGGTCCCTGAGGGTTCTTTATTTTGGAAATCAGCAATTTGACTGCCTGATACCCCAATTTCTCTATATTGATATCCACAGAGGAAAGAGGAGGCTTTGACAATTGAGAAATTAAGACATTATTAAAGCTTACTACTGAGATATCCTCTGGAACACTGATATCCATTTCATCAAGCATGTTCAGTACACCAAGTGCCATAAAATCATCAGCAACTATCAATGCTGAAGGAGGTTTTTCAAGATTCATTAATTGCTTGACTGCTTCTTTACCGCCTTCAAGCATGAAATCTTCATGAATCGCATATTCTTTTAAAATAGGTATTCCAGCTTCCTTCAATGCTTCCTCGTACCCTCTCATCCGTTCAATCGTGACGACCAGATGGGCACTCCCTCCAATAAAGGCGATATCCTTATGCCCGTTCGCAAGTAAATAATCGGCTACATCCTTGCCGGCCTGAAAATTATCGTTATCCACATACGTAATACTGCTGTCATGCATTGGTGGTTTTCCAATAACAACAAATGGGAAATTTATTTTATATAGATAGTTCAATACGGTATCGTCAACTTTAGAGTAAAGCAAAATAACTCCGTCCACTCTGCCGCCATGTACCATTTTTTCAACTTCATTAAATATTCCTTCATCCGATATCCCCGTAGTAATATGTAAGCCATACAAGTCTTCATGCGCAGCCTGGCTTAAACCCTTCATAACCGTAGAGAAAAATGGATTTAAAAAAGATCCATCTCCAGACTTGGGCATAACGATTCCTAAAACCTCACTTGACTTGTTTGCCAAGCTTCTCGCTATAAAATTTGGATGATAGCCGAGTTCTTCCATTGCTTCTCTTACTTTTCTTTTTGTCTTCTCGCTTATTCTTGGATTGTTGGCAATTACTCTGGAAACTGTCGAAGGTGCCACATTTGCCAATTTCGCTACGTCTTTTATCGTTATCGCCATACGATTGTTCCCCATTTCCTATTCAGCGATCTGTTTGAAGAGATAGACTCTTGATTCATATGGTGATAAATAGATATTACCCTGTTCGTCTGTTTCTTCACTATGATTATTATAATTACTAAGGATTAGCTCCCCTGTCAACCCATTGAACACCGGTAAAGTAATAGCTTCACTATCTTTATTGAAATTACAGATTACTAAAGCGGTTTGTTCATCTGTATATCTGGAGTACATGTACACATTAGGATCATCTTCAAGGTAAAGCTTATATTCACCATAAACAAGACAATCATACTGCTTGCGCAAGCGAATCATTTTTTTATAAAAGGAAAGAATCGAATTGGAATCCTGACGCTGATGCTTTACATTAATCTCCTGGTAATTTGGATTCACCTTCATCCAAGGTATTCCTAATGTAAAACCACCGTTTAACGAATCATCCCATTGCATTGGTGTTCTGGAATTATCACGTCCGTTTTTCCATATTACCTTCATAATTTCAAGATGGTCTCTTCCTTTGGCAGTTTCTAACTGATAGTAATTCTTCATGCTAATATCATCGTAATCATTAATAGAAGGAAAGGCTACATTTGTCATGCCAATTTCCTGCCCTTGATAAATAAAAGGGGTACCCTGCATGAAGAAATACATAGTTCCTAGCATCTTAGCGCTTTCTTGCCAATACTCCTGATCGTTTCCCAGTACGGATACAATACGTGGTTTATCATGATTTTCAATGAACAACGCATTCCAGCCTTTACCATGTAATACAGTTTGCCATTTTGACAGGATTCTTTTTAATGATACAAGGTCGAGATCAACTTCAGTTTCTTTTTCCCATAGGCTCAAATGCTCAAATTGAAATACCATATCAAAAGCACCTTTTTGCTCTTCTACCCAGGGGTCTGCATCTTCGGCTCTTACCCCACTTGCTTCTCCCACCGTCATAATGTCATAGTTTGAGTATGTTTTCATCTTTAATTCTTGAAGGAAATCATGAATCCCATCCTGGTCCGTATACATCTTGAAACCTTTTATCCCGTTATCATCTAATCCTGCTGCATCTGGAAAACCAGCCTTCTTTTTTATATGGCTAATAGCGTCAATACGGAATCCGTCAATCCCTTTATCTAACCACCAATTGACCATATTATAAACGGCCTCTCTCATATCCTTGTTCTCCCAATTCAAATCAGGCTGTTTTGTTGCAAATACATGCAAATAATATTGCCCACTTTCCACATCATATTCCCATGCACTGCCGGAGAAAATACTCTCCCAATTATTCGGTGGGCCACTAGGGCTTCCATCACTCCATATGTACCAATCTCTTTTAGGTGAATCTACTGATGTTTTGGATTCTAAAAACCACGGGTGCTCATCACTTGTATGGTTAACAACCAGATCCATTATTAATTTCATACCCCGTTTATGAACTTTCTCCAGTAATTCGTCAAAATCCTTCATCGTTCCAAACTCGTCCATGATTGCTTGGTAATCACTGATATCATAACCATTATCCGCATTGGGGGATTGATAAATAGGGCAAATCCAGATAACATCTATCCCCAGTTCGGTTAAATAATCAAGTTTATTAATTACCCCTCGTAAATCTCCAATCCCATCTCCATTGGAATCTTTAAAACTCTTTGGATATATTTGATAACAAACTGCTTCCTTCCACCATTTCTTATTCAAGCACTTTCATCCTCACTTATGCTAGTCTATGATTATTATTAAAAAAAAGGAGAGAAATAACATCCCTCCATTTTCGTTCAATTATGATTGTTTTGCCGTTTGCCTTTTCTTCGTGCCAAATAAAGGAACCCAAAGAACAAGATATTAACTAAAACGATTACAGCAATGAATACATAATTTACGCCGCTTTTTTCTGCTGCCAAATAGACTTCTGATGTTTCACGATCCAAAGTAATTGAATAGGTATCATTACTTTTTCTGACCATATCTGCATTAAGCCTGCCACGTAACTCTTCACTTGCTGGAAGATTAGCTGCATCAAGTTGAATGGTTTTTGTTTTCGAGCTATTATTAATCGCAACTATCATTATTTGGTCTTCATACTCTCTTTTGTAGACGGCCATTCCATCCTGCTCGTTCAAAAGTTCAAGAGTTCCTTTCCTTAAAGCAGGATATTCTTTACGCAGTGCAGCTATTTTACCAATATATTCAATTAAATCCTTATCTGTTCTGAAATCCATCATACGGCGATTATCAGGTATCTCATTACCATTCATGGCTATTTCGGATCCGTAATAAACCATTGGGATACCAGGCATGGTATACATATGGGTCATTAGTAATTCCCATCTCGTTCCAGGGAATTGATTATGATCCTGCATTGACTTAGTGAATCTAGGTATATCTTCTGTATCAACCATAACTCCCAACTGATGTGGCTGACTTATCGTTTGCATTCGTTCATTCCAGATAGTGAATAATGAATTCATCTTCTGATCCGGTTTAGCAAATACCTCTCTCAACGCTTCCATTTGTTGTTTATCTAGTACACCATCAATGCCTGATTCCTGAAGGCCAACCAAATCAGATGTATTTTCTATAGTACCATTACCAAGTAGAAAGAAATCATTTTTAACCGATTTCATTTCTTTACTGAAATTACTCCAAAAATCAACAGAAACATACTCCAAATCATTCAAGCGATAGCCGTCAATATTGGTTTCTGTAATCCACCACTTCGCAGCATCCAGCAAGTAAGCAGATACTTCAGGATTTTCCTGTGCTAAATCTGGTAATCCATCTATCCATCCAGCCTGCTTCCCTTCCTGGTTACTTGCAGAGGTCACATCTTTTCTTTCATGAAACCAATCTTCTTTTGCCGAATCCTTAAGCCATGGATGATTAGGTCCGACATGATTCGCATTAAAGTCAACGATCACTTTCATATTACGTTTATGAGCTTCTTGCACTAACTGTTTAAATTCCTTTAATGTTCCATAATTCGCATTGATCTTTCTATAATCCAGAGCCCAATCTCCATGATAGCCTGATTCTGTGTTTTCAACGATTGAATTCAGTGCAATAGTGGTAAAGCCCATTTCCTGCAAATAATCTAACTTTTGCATAATACCGGCAAAATCCCCGCCTTGGTATGTATTAAGATTATCAAGGTCCACACTATGATCGTTTTTCGTATTACCATTATAAAATCTGTCCACCATGATGAAGTAGATGGACTCATCCTGCCAATCTCTTCCCTCTATTTCCTCCGCAGATACTGGAATTGTCGAAAGTAAGATAAACGGCGCCAGCAGAATGGCCATTACTTTTTTTAACATACTAATTTCCCCCTTATTTCTCCCATCAAAATAACCTTATCCCTTTGTACCGCCAGCCGTCAATCCGGAAACAAAGTATTTTTGGAAGAATAGGAAAAGGGTAGCAATTGGAATAGCAATTAAAACCGAACCTGCTGCAAACTTGGTGAATTCTGCTCCAAATTTCTTACCAACCAGTTCATATAAACCAACTGCAATCGTATACTGATCACTTGAGCTAATTAATATTTTCGCTAAAATAAAATCTCCGAAAGGAGCAACAAAAGCGAATAACGCTACAACCGCTATGATTGGTTTTGCCAAAGGCAGGACGATTTGGAAGAATATACGTAAATGACCAGCTCCATCCATCTTCGCACTTTCATCGAGTTCACGTGGAATGGTATCAAGATACCCCTTCATCAACCACGTATTCATCGGAATTTGTCCACCCACATACAGTAAAATTAAGCCGATATGTGTATCCAGCAATCCTGTCCGAACGGCCAATACATAAATGGCAATCAAGGCTGCAAAGTTCGGGATCATTTGTAAAATCAAAAAGGTCATTAATCCATTTTTTCTCCCAACAAACCGATATCGTGAAAACGCATAGGCTGTAAAAGAAACCGTAATAACCGTTAAAATCATTGTCATAATACTAATTTTAAGAGAGTTAAAGTACCAAATCAGATAATCACTGTTTTTCATATCAAATAGCTCTTTATAATGGTCGAGCGTTGGATTTTTGGGAAACATCGTTGAACCGGACAAACTGTTCCCCGGATTAAAGGATGAGCCTATAATCCAAAGAATTGGATAGATGACAATGGCAAACATGATGGCTATGACTATATAAGATAAGGTTAAGCGGATCATTTTATTCTTTTTTGAACTCTTCATTACATCATATCCTCCTCTTGGAAAGACTTAGTCCGTTTGAATTGCCATAATGCTACAGACATGACAATTAGTGAAAGAATCATCGTAACTGCGGCAGCTTTTCCATATTGAGCCGATGTCATTGTCAATCTATAAATCCACGAAATTAATATATCCGTACCCCACGCATTTTGACCCGGTATGGCAGGGCCTCCGTTATTAAATAAAAAGATTAAATTAAAGTTATTAAAATTAAACGTATACTGTGTGATTAGTATAGGCGCAGTGGCAAACAAAACGAGCGGTAAAGTAATTTTTCTGAATTTCTGCATCAAGCTAGCCCCATCTATCGTGGCCGCTTCATATAAATCCTCCGGTATAGATTGAAGGACTCCTGTTGTCATGGCAAAAATAAACGGAAATCCTAACCAGCCCTGTATGAGAATTAAAGCAAGTCTTGTCCAGTTTGCTTCCGTCATCCAATCCACTGGAGGTAATCCAAGAGCCGGAAGAATCGTCGTATTGATAATACCAAATGATTCATTAAACATACCTGAAAATACAAGGATGGATACAAAGGCAGGAACGGCCCAAGGCAAAATCAGGACGGTTCTAATGATAGCCTTGCCCTTTAAATCTTTCTGATTAACCAATACTGCCAGAAAGACTCCGAGTGCAATTTGTAAAGTCGTTGCTGTAAATGTCCATACAATAGTCCAGCCAAACACTTTAAAGAATGTGGTTCTCCATATTTCTATTTTAAAAATATCAATAAAGTTCTGAAATCCAATCCAATCGACCAGATTTGCAGGCGGGGAATGATACAAATCATAGTTTGTGAATGCCAAAAGGAAAGAGAAGATAATCGGAAATATAACAACGAAAATTAATAACAAAAATCCCGGAGAAACAATTAGATAGGGGAATCCATTATCAATTAAATTTTGATATTGCTCGCGTATAGAATTTAATGCAATCTCTTGGTCTCTCTTTTTACCATTGTTATAAGCATCGTAAATATTAAAAGCGTAAATACCTAAACCAATAATCGTTACAATTAACGTTAGAATGCCGTCTATCAATAAAATAACAGAATGATCAAGCTTCGGAATTTCACCTAAAGTGACCAATCCCCAAAATCCAATATTTAACATATCTGCAAAAGCAATAAAAAAAGAGGCTGTCAAAATAAGAAAGATAATTCCTTTTATGTATTGTTTATTAAAAAACTGTCCAAACCCTGGAATAATCGAAAATAAAGCAGCCTTTTTAGCATAGTTGGTTTTTGTTTGAGCAGGAATTATATCCATCGTGGGTTTTTCCCCTTTCTACGAAAAGAATTGGCTATATTCTGTGAAAGCCCAGAAACAAACTTTCTAAAGGGAAGATGAACAAAGAGAAAGTCTCTTCCCGAGTTTTCACTAAAATGCAATATAACCAATACCTTGTTATAAAAGGATAGGCCATATCCAGAATAATTGGATACCGCCTAACCCTTACCTAGCATTATTTTTTATGGTTGGTATCAATATTTGTTTTGATTGTCTTCGCTGCCTCATCCATTGCAGATTTAGCATCTGCTTTACCAGTTGCGATTGTCTCTAAAGCCGCTGCCATCGGGGACCAAACTTCTCCCATTTCTGGTATATTAGGCATTGGAATCGCATATTGGGATTGCTCTGCTACTGCTTTAGAAAATTCATTGTCAGCAATAATTGGATCTTCAATCAATTTTTTAACCGGAGGAATCTCCTGTGTTTTTTCATAACGAACTTTCGCGCTATCATAATTAGTTAAGTGTTCAACCAATTTAGTAGCCCAATCTGTATTTTTAGAGTAAGCTGACACGTGCCATCCTTTAACACCCATGAAGGTTTTCATGTGTTCTCCATTTGGAAGTGTCGGCAATGCAGTTGCTCCAATATCTATACCTGCATCTTTATATCCTTGGAAAGCCCAAGGTCCATTTTGTACGGAAGCCAGTTTTCCTTCATTAAATAAACCATCCTGTGCTGAACCGCCGCTTTCTCCAATAATCCCTTTAGGGAACAGGCCTTCTTTATACCATTTAGCAATAAATTCAGCGCCTTCAATTGCACCTTCATTATTTAGTCCTAAATCATCACGGTTTAGAGATCCATCTTTTTCTCCAAACACATAACCACCCATACCGCCAATTACACCATATGCATGATAAAAATCATCCCATTTAGCTGTAAATCCATATGTTTTGCCTTTTGTGTTCTCTTTTGCAAATGTATATAATTCATCCATTGTTGCAGGCGGTTTTTCCATAAGTTTCTTGTTATAAATAAAGACTGGTGTTTCAGTAGCTTTTGGCAAGCCATATAATTTACCATCATAGGTTTGTGCCTGAACAGAAGATTCTGTAAAAGTATCGATTACACTTTGGTCTACTTTTAGTTCAGCTAATACACCTTCAATAGCTAATTGACCAATTTGATCATGCGGCAATGTGATAACATCCGGACCTTTTCCAGCTGGTCCATCCAATCTGATTTGTTCACGAATCTTATCTGCCATACCCATTTCTTTATATTCAACTTTAATTCCATGCTCTTTTTCAAATGCTTTTATAGCCGGCTCTAAGCCAGGTCCTTTATCTGTATCTTCCCAAATGACTAGTTTTTCAGGTTTATCCGTATTCGTATCTTCCTTACTGCCTGTTTCTTTCTCTCTGTCTGGTCCACAAGCAGCCAGTACGCCAATTACGAGCATGAGCACCATTAACATGGAGTATGCTTTTTTCATGGGTCAACCCCTCCTCTTATAATATCGCTAAGTAAACAAACGTTTGCACATAAGAATGCACTTGATGTTCAAATATAATAATTTTTGTATTAATTTTCTAATGAAAACGATTGCAGACTCAACACCTTTATTATACTTATTTATCAAAATTTAACAATAATAAAATTGTGAATTATTTATTAAGTTATTTTACATCGTTTTATGGGTAAAAACACATTGTTATTATCTGAAATTTTCGATATTGAAAATTTATCATTAACTGATATAGTTAATGAATAGAAGGCGCAAGCGTTTGCATTAATATTCACTTGTATATTGAGAGGAGAAAGGTTACATGGAAAAAGCATCTGTTATTCACTTTGCAAGAGATCAATTTATGTATAGTTCATCATTAAACTCCATTACGATTATGATCATGAGTAAAAAAGATGATATTGAAAAGATGGAGTTACTATATGGTGATCCCTATGATTTTCAGGGCAGTGAATGGATTTACAAAGCAAAAAATATGGACTATACCGGCAGTGATGAACTGTATGATTATTGGCGTTCTACCATTGATCTTCCCCACCGCCGAGCTCGCTATACTTTCCGTTTAACAGATAAGAATGCTAAAACAGCCTATTATTCTGAAAAAGGTTTTTACGAGGAACTTCCTAAAGTCGGCCTTCTCTTTGCTTTACCATATCTTCATCATACAGAAGTATTCAGCGCACCAGAGTGGGTTAAAGATACTGTTTGGTACCAAATCTTCCCCGAACGGTTTGCAAACGGGGATGCAAAATTAAATCCTAAAGGTACTTTGCCATGGGGAAGTGCCGCACCGACACCAACCAATTTCTTTGGCGGTGACTTGGCAGGGGTCATCGATCATTTAGATTATCTCAAGGATTTAGGCATTACTGGAATTTATTTCACCCCTGTATTTCATGCTTATTCCAACCATAAATATGACACCATTGATTATATGGAGCTTGACCCACAATTTGGAACGAAGGAAACATTAAAACGACTCGTTGAAGAAAGCCACAAGCGCGGTATAAGGGTCATGCTTGATGCGGTATTTAATCATAGCGGCTATCATTTCAAGCCATTCCAGGATGTATTAGAAAAAGGAGAGGATTCCAAGTATAAGGATTGGTTCCATACGCGCAGCCTTCCAATGGTTGAAGAAAATCTCAACTATGATGCCTTTGGTTTTGTAGAAACAATGCCAAAATTAAATACAAAGAATCCAGAAGTAAAAGAATACTTGCTAAATGTGGCTAAGTATTGGATCCGTGAATGCAATATTGATGGCTGGAGACTAGATGTAGCCAATGAAGTAGATTTTGATTTCTGGCGTGATTTCCGTAAAGCAGTTAGATCTGAAAAAGAGGATGCATACATACTCGGCGAAATTTGGCATGATTCCATGCCGTGGCTGCGTGGAGACCAATTTGATGCTGTAATGAACTATCCATTCTTAACTGCAATCTTGGAAATTTTCGCCAAAAACACCATCACACCTACACAGTTTGCTGAAAAAATGACGAAGGTTTATCATATGTATCCACATATTGTGAATATGGCGGCCTTCAATTTAATCGGAAGCCATGACACACCTAGGATTTTAACAGAATGTGAAGGTAATCTTGATAAAATCAAACAAATTTTCACGATATTACTTACCTTTACGGGAACGCCATGCATTTATTATGGCGATGAAATTGGACTAGATGGTGAAGATGATCCGGGCTGCCGTAAATGTATGCCTTGGGAGGACAAAAATCAAGACCTCGAGCTTCGTAAGCATGTGCAATCCTTAATTAACTTACGTAAAGATCATAAGGTCCTCGCCAATGAAGGTGATCTTCTCTTTGTAGCTCATGATCCTGATGTAGTTATGTATAAAAGAGAAAGCTCTGAATCTCTTGCCTATGTGTGCATTAATCTTGGCAAACAATCAAAGTCTATTTCTTTGAAAGAATGGAAGAGTGCTAAGCCACTTTACATGGATTCTAAAAGTCAATGGAATGATAAAGGTCAGCTTACACTT
Organism: Bacillus sp. FJAT-27986; assembly: GCF_001685035.1. NCBI lineage: Bacteria > Bacillati > Bacillota > Bacilli > Caryophanales > Bacillaceae > Bacillus > Bacillus sp. FJAT-27986. The sequence continues at coordinate 754,808 of NZ_MAYV01000001.1, forward strand.
TCTGAAGACGGATATACGATTCTTTCTGTTTCTAAATAAAGTATCTATAAAGCCGCCTGTTTTTGGGCGGCTTTTTTCAACAAAATGCTTTCCATTCTTCAGCAATTATCTCCATAAAACTTACCATAGATACAAATAATCCACTTAAGGACTGTTTTTATCTTAATTTTTTCCTCATGATAATATCCGTTTCTATATATCCTAATTTCTCATATAAATCTCGTGCCCACTTATTGTGACCAAAGACGTGAAGCCCTATATAGTTAAGACCCTGATTTTGGGCGAAGATTTTAATTTCTTACATTGCCTCTTTTCCATAACCAAGTCCTTGATTATCCTTCCAAATATTAATCGTTGAAAGCTGAGCAAGCCAAATCATACCTACTTCTCTCTCTTCCTCACGAATAGAGAATAGGTGATGATTAGCGGTATCTTTTCCATCAGATAATAACCTTTTAAATTCTGCAGCAGCCTGATCAATTGCTTCTGCCTCCTTCCAATTACCAGCCTTTACGTGTTCATTTGCATAGTTTTTAATTGCATAACTTGATAATTTTGAAACTCATCTGATTTCATTTCTTCCAATCTAACCATTGCCTTCCTCCTATTAAATGAAACTTATCTATAACTTACCTGCTTTAACTCACACCTAAATATTTACTATATTACCAATAAAATAACAAGTTATGTATAACAGTCATCCATATCGCTTGTTAAAGAGCACTTTTTTTGAAAAGAAGATTACAAATTTTTTTCTTTTGGGCAATTTCTGTCGTAAATGCTATTTTTATATGTATAATAAATAGAGGATTTTTATAGGAGGATATAAACAAATGAATATAGCTTTAATTATCTTATTTAGTACAGCTGTCGTTTTACTTCTTATTGCATTTATGAAAATGAAGAAGCAAACGAAAGAGGAAAAAAGGCAGTTAGAAAGTTATTATGCAGTCATGCTCGATGAAACGAACAAACTGCAGGAGCAAATCAATAGACTAGAATTAAATGCAGAGGTTACTGCTCAGGAAGCTGGTATCATGACTCATCACTCTGAAGAACGCCAAGCTATGGTGAAAATGCTAGACTTATATAAGCGCGGCTATTCCACTAAAAGTATTGCCTCTATGCACAAACTTACGGAGGAAGAAGTAGTAGAATTGCTTGCTCCATACGAAGGCCCTAGCCAAAGAAGGAGGAAAGTAGCCAATGACGCCTAAAGTTCTAAGTAGCTTTGCTGCTGGGATCATTGTGGCAGCAGGTGTGTGCGGCGCCGTATATTATTCCTCCTCTGAGGAAGAAACGGTTACTCAAGCTGCAGAATCTCCCAAAAATACCATCACTAAAGAAATGACAGAAAATGAAATGAAAGATGAGCTATCTTCTTTGGGATATGTTATAAAAACAGAGGATGAATATTCCGCTGAACTGAAAGAAGCAGAGCAAACTGCAAAAGAAACCTCTGAACAGCAGGATCAAAAAGTTATCTACAAAACAGTAATAAATGTAGCTAGCGGAATGACCAGTATTGATGTTGCTCAAGCGTTGGTTAAAGGAAAAATCATTAATGATGCTTCTAGCTTTACGAAAACAATTGAAAGCAGAAAGCTGGAAAACAAACTGAAGCCTGGCGTATTTGAAGTTGATAGTACAATGTCCATGGATGAAGTCATTAACCATATATTCAAGTAATATAATGGCCGGGAGTCTTGGAGACTAAATTTACTCTGAAGGTTTCCGGCTTTATATATATTGTTTCATTCTGTTTTTCTTCTAGTATAATGGATTAATCCTCCAATAACTTTCTATTTAGTTCAGAGATTTAAAGAGCAGCTATTCAACAAAGCTTCTGCTAATATAATATCTTTCTTAACACTTGAATATTCTCCACCATCCTCTATACACCAACACACGCTCATAAGAGTTTCGACATATAGGCATTGCCTTATAATAGAATCTGGGATAGTAAGCTCTTTTTCTAAAACTTCAATGATATTGTTTATTTTCTTATACGTTTCCCTATCTTTTTTATTATCAAATTCATTTAATATAAAACGCGGAACATCAAACACTGGGTCACCGATGACACCCTTAGGATCAATAATTATATATTCTCCATCCATACCAAGAAGGATATTATCATGATGTAAATCACCATGAAGCAACGCCTTTTCAGAATACATAGCTGAAATCGATAAATAAATATTCCTCGCTTTTTTCATATATAAATATAGCTCTCTACAATCTTTTTGTTTGCTCATGTATTCTGTTATTCGATCGACCCATTGCATATAACTAGGATAAACCACAGATTTAGATGGGGAGATATGAAGTCCTTTGTAAAAGTGACAAAAAACAGATAATCTTTTTTCAAGTGAATTCTCTTCTCTCAAAGATGTACCAGGCTGTATACGGGCTTCAAGAATGACACCATTTTCAATGTCCGCTTCAATCACTCTACAAAATCCCCGCGCATGATATTGACATAATGTATGATATTCTGAAATAATCTCTCCTAAAGAAGGATCACCTAGTTTCAGGACCACATCACCATATTTTTTAGATTGACACTTAAACACTACCTTTGCGGAATAAGACGGAATGAATTGAATAGCTGTTAAACTCCACTTGTCAGCATAATATACAAGATCTAACAAGACCTTCTTATAAAAATCCAACCCAAAGCGATTAATTATTTTTTCACTTTCGGTTTGACTGAAGCAAAAAGAGAAATCGATCAATATACTACCTCCGTCTCATGTTTTTTTATGTAGAATCACTTTTTTCTTAGACCTTATAAAGCTGCTAAACCATATCTCTATATACTTATTCATCTACAAAATTATTTCCTTATTTCATTCTTAACCGGTAAACATAATACAAAGGTGTAAGACCACAGATAAAAATAACACCTCCTACAAGCAGACCTTCCCCCCATCCATAGCCAGGTGTAATTGAAATGAGAGAGGCAGAAATGACTACAATAGCTGTCAATACTGTTAAACTTATCATAAATGATTTTTTAGGATTAATGTTTTCTTTCTCATGTTCGATACTTACACTCATTGATAAATAAGCAGACACAACAGAAGTTAATATAAATAAAAACCAAAAAGGATTTGAACGCATTTGTTCAAGGCCGCCCTGAAAAAAATCGTATCCAAGTATACATAGAATACCAAGTGTTTGTATGGTATAAGCTATTTTAATATTTTGTAAATTTTTGAAGATAAGCCTCTCATCTGTAATCTTTTTCATTCAATATCCTCCTTTTCAATCCAAAAGATTTCATCTAATTTTGTATTTACTGTATAGCAAATTTGCAAGCATAGCTTTAATGATGGGTTGTATTTCCCTTTCTCAATAAGACTAACCGTTTGCCTTGTAATACCAACAGCTTCAGCCAATTGCTGTTGCGTCAAACCTACTCTTACACGAGCAACTTTTACTAAATTTTCCATAATACACCTCGATGTTAAAGTAACATATATATTCCATAATGTAAAATATAAATTACATAACGAGATTCTTCAGTTATACCGTATTTTGCACGAGAAAAGGCTGCCATGATATAGGCAGCCTTAGTTTTACTTATGAATCCTCCAAAGTAATATTGTAATGCTTAAACCATAAATGTACTTGAATCAAATAAGCAAGTAATTGCGGACCGGACATCAATTGCCCAAACCATGGCTTTTTAAATGAAGATCCTCCAGTATCAACAAGGGCTTTCAGCTGATCTTTATCGAAGAATTCGAATAGGGGGGAATCCCCATCCTCTAATAATTCCTCAAGCCAATCCTTCACAAGCTTTGTATAAAGAGGATTATGCGTTTTCGGATATGGGCTTTTCTTTCTGTATAAAACATCTTCCGGTAGGATTCCCTTCAAGGCTTTCCTTAGAATTCCCTTTTCCCGGTTACCTGCCATTTTCATATCCCACGGTATATTCCAGGCATATTCCACTAGACGATGATCTGCAAATGGAACACGTACTTCTAAACTTGCTCCCATACTCATTCGGTCTTTACGATCCAACAGATTGGTCATAAACCAGGTCATATTTAAATAAAATAACTGCCTTCTTTTTGTTTCTAAGTCAGATTCTCCCGAAAGCAAAGGCGTCTCCTGTAGACTTTCTTGATATTTATGCTTTACATACTCTTCAAGAGATAGCTTTTTTCTCCAGTCTTGTCTAAGTAATTGATTTCGTTCATGGATAGAGCGCATCCATGGAAAAGTATCGTTTGATAATTGTTCAGGATTATGAAACCATGGATAGCCTCCAAAAATCTCATCCGCACATTCTCCAGAAAGACCGACGACATAGTCCTCTTTGATTTTTCTGCAAAACCAAAGCAAAGAAGAATCGATATCTGCCATACCCGGTAAATCTTTTACGATTACGGCCTCTCCCAAATTATTAATCAGTTCTTCCTGACTGATGACACAATAGTGATGTTTCGTGCCAAATTCCTGATTCATTAGTTCAATCCAATGACCATCCGCATTGGGCTGGAATTCATTCGCTTGAAAATGAGCAGCATTATCCTCATAATCAATCGAATACGTATTAAGAGCAGGTTTCCCGGCCATCTGATATTGCTTGGCAGCAATTGCTGTAATGGCACTTGAATCAAGTCCGCCTGATAGGAATGTACATAATGGAACATCTGAAACCAATTGTCTTTTTACAGCATCCGTCACTAGAAAACGGACCTTTTCCACGGTTTCATCTAGACTCTCCTGATGTGTTTCACTCTTCACATTCCAATATCGGTTAATTTTAAGTCCATCTCTATTAAAGGTTAAGGTATGTCCTGGGCGGAGTTCATGAATATTTTTAAAAACCCCTGAACCAGGTGATCGTGAAGGACCAAGTCCGAATATTTCTGCAAGTCCTTCTCTTGTCAGAACCGGCTTGACTCCCGGGTGAGCCATAATAGCTTTTATTTCAGAACCAAATAAAAATTGGCCATTTTGTAGGGAATAAAAAAAAGGTTTTACCCCTAATCGATCTCTTGCCACAAATAATTGTTGTTTGGCTTCATCCCAAATCGCAAAGGCGAATATCCCATTAAAAAAATCCACGCATTTTTCTTGCCATTCCATATAGGCAGTTAACAGAACTTCAGTGTCCGAATGGCCAGTGAATGAATATCCTTTTAATAATAGTTCTTTTCGTATATCTTCTGTATTGTAAAGTTCACCATTATAGCATAGTACAAATTGATTCCCATTTTTTTCACGGATCATAGGTTGTTTTCCACAGAGCGGATCCACCACAATGAGCCTTTTATGTCCCAAACCGACATGTTGGCTATCCCAAATATTCGTGTCATCCGGTCCACGTTTTGAGAGTGTATTTGTCATTTTAATGAGAATCTCTTTCTCTTGATCAATAGATCGATTAAATTCAACCCAGCCAGTAATACCGCACAAAATGCATCATCCTTTCAAACAAGCAAATGGCCCATTCCTGCTAACATGATATGCATCTTACACAAAGTTGTTAATTGTCCAACTTTAAGGGGTGGGGTTATAAAAGAAGATGCTTATGTTAAGAAATAGAAAACAGTGCCATAAATTTTATCATTACAAAACGGATATGCAGTAATTTGAGTTCTACATAGACTCTTTTATCTGCACTTGGAGGCGCACAAATGAAAAATCAACTTAGAAATCAACTATTAAGTAAACAGCTGCGAGCATATACAGAAGGAATCTTTGAAAACATCAATGATCAATGGGTCTTCTTCGATGAAGAAACAGATGAGGCATACCCACTTGAGGAATATATGAATAATGAGATATCCATTTATCGTAATAATCGTTGGAGAAAAGGGACATTAGTAGAAGACGGGAAGCTTTTATCGGGCAAAGAGCTTATTTTTATAAAAGATGAAGACCAGGTTCGTATTAAAAAAAATTTACAATACTCTTTGGAACGTTTACTGGAGGAATTAAGGGATGATGCTTTCTTTCAATTCATCACGACGTTAAACAGCATGGATTTCTCTGCTTATGACTGTATCTATGGCTATAACCAATTATCCTTTTCATCTACAGCCCAGTCATCAGGCACGAACTTTTTCATTTTTGATAATGGTGATTATATCTGCTCTGTCCACCACCATTTTAACGAGCACAACAAAGAACAAAACCGCTTTGAATTTACCCTGAATACTGGAAAACGAATGATCATTGAAAAATTAGTAAAGAACAAGGATTAAGGACACTGGCAGCTCATTTCATTTTCACACATCTCCAATCCATTTTAAATCGTGATAACCTAAAGTACTTTCAGCTCGTGAGCACTTTAGGTTATATACTGTTTACTTCAAGTGAAAGGCTGTCTGCTATAGGCAATTTTTAGAGGGGTTTTATTAGGAGGATACCCTATTTCAGGATTGATGTTTTTTCAGCATTTGCTGCAAATAAGCTTCTGATTGGCCTTTTGGTATACTAAGACTTTCCCACTCTTTACTCTTTATTTGTTTACCTATATAGACGATTTGTCCAATGTGATACGCATAATGAGCTAATTGTCTCTCAATAGCGTCTATTACCAAATGGCTTTCCGCACGTATATATACTTTCTTTAATAAATCTTCACCGCCTAAATTATGTAATGCTTTAAAGAGAGTATTCCATCCGTCTTCTAAAATACCGATCATTTCATCCTTTGTTAAAAGATGAGTTATAAATTCCTGTTCCCGATTCCGATTAGGCTTCTCTCCATCCGAATTCAAGAAATCGGTCCATCTAGATACCATATTGCCGCTTAAATGCTGTACGATAACAGCTACACTATTGGATTCCTCATTTAAAGCCCAATGTATATCTTCTTCTGATAATTGTGAAATTGCTTTATCTCCAAGACTTTTAACACTTTTAAATCGTTCCTTAATAATCCTTAAATACTCATTCTCCATACTCATCAGTATCCTCCCACATCATAAGTCAGGAAATTTTATATCATTACCCGTAAACATTTCTTGTTTAAAATCTACTTTGAACAATTTAACCAATATCAATAAAAAAAGTTTTCTATGCTGCGGAAGAAAATAGACACCCTCCTATCCATCCAACTTTTACATATAAGCTATTCAGTATCATTTTAATTACTGCACTTACAGATACCGACTAAAGTAAATTCAATTTGAATTCATGAAAGACCCCGTCCAATAAGGTTTGCAGAAACCGGCGTTTTTCCGATTCCTCTTGCCCAAATTGATAATTGTCCCATATGGTGAATTTCATGGGCAATGGTATGTCTCATGATTTCTCCCCAAGTATCTGTTACAACTTTTCCATCATATGAGGTACCATACAATAACCGATTTTCCATTGTAGCATTCCAGTTATTCACAAAGCTTGCCACTTCCAGATGAAATTCTGCGTCCAATTTCCGGACCTTATCCAAACTTCTATAACCCTCAAAACTCTCCTGAAATTCTATTTTACCTTCCAATAAACGTATCCAGCTCCATTCAACATCAACTATATGGAAAAGTGTATGTAATATACTTCCCATTCCACCCGTTCTTTTTTGCAGAAGTTCCTGTTCACTTACCCCTTCGCACCAACGATACCATTCTTCTCTTACCATCCAGTTATATTTAAAAAAGATTTGCAAAAAAATCCTCCCCCTTTTTCAGTAAATATAATCATTTAATCTTTTCATAGAACCTTTCAACTTCTCCTTTTGATTTCAAAATGATAATCTCTTTGTCTTCCGCTAGCTGTTTGAGTCTGTTTAAAATTTTTGGTTTTTGCTTTTTTGGATATTCCCAGATCCATTTTAAAAACTCGAAAGAAAATCTCTCCTCACAGCCTTCTCCCATATCTGGTCTTGTTTTATTTCGATATTGGAGCATTCTTTTAAATGCTCTGTAAATGCAGATTGTTCTCGGTATATCAAGAAAGATTATCGTATCGGCTACATTTAACCTTATATCCATCGTGCTACTGTAATTACCATCAATAATCCAATATTCTTTTGTTACTAGCTCATTTTGAACCTGTATTTGTTCCTCTTTAGGAATGCCTACCCATTTAGGTTTCCAAAATAATGAATCGAGATGATAGACATTTATATTCAACTTTCCACCTAGTTGTCTTGCTAAAGTTGATTTCCCTGAACCTCCAGAACCAATAAGCATGATTTTTTTCATATGAATCCCCTGTCAAAATAAAAAGTTTTAGACTATATCCTTCTTCTATTACCGAACTTCAATATTATAATTTCAACAAAATTAGTGTTACTCCTTCTAAAATCAACGTATCTAACTAACTCAAACGAAAAATAATAAAATAGTAAAAATGCCGGCCACAATCATGCGGCCGACTTCATTTATTATTTTCTGATGATAAGGTAAAAAACTGCGCTAATAATCCCACCAATCAATCCATCCATCATATCAAACATCGTATCCTTATGATCTCGCCCTTGAGCGGTAAAATGAAATAATTGATCGCCCGCAAACTCGAGCAGCTCCCATGCACCAGCTAGGCAAAGCGCAAAGATAACCATGATACTAGCCAGAAACGCTTTCGGCAATTTTTGTGTAAGCTTCTCACCAATTATTTGCCTAGTGAGTACCAATGCTGCATACCCAAGCCAAATACCTGAGGTAACATGGAGGAAATCATCAAAGTGCTTAATCGCGTACGCTCCGCCAAATGTACCAATACCTACTGAAATGAAAATAAATAAATACGTCATCATCATAAGCGGCCCGTCAAGCGGCTTTTTTGCTTTCCATTGCCACCCCCCTAATACTACTAAGCTTATACAAGTTAAAATACCCATGAATCCTTTCGTACCGTCACCTTCTATGAACATTATTATCGTTGCAGCCCCCATTAACAGTGTAACTATCCAAAAAGTGATTGTTTCGATTTTAATTCTATGCATCACTGTTTCTCCTCTCGCTGTCAAAAAATTATATTTAGTAATAAAATATGCTGAATGTATGGATGCGTTTTATATTCGTAATAAATAAAAAAAGCCGCACATTTGGCGGCAGCATCAAAGATCCATTTGAACAACTAGCTCAATTAACATTTCTCATTGTTTGGTAAGAAAATATATGAACACCGCTATGTTGCATGATATTCACACACTTCATTATCACAGAAAAATGCTTCTATCCTATTAAATTGATATGAAACTACCAAGTATTTATCCTGACTGAATAATAAAAAAGCGGCTTAGCCATTGCCTCTGACTGTTTCTAGCTACCTTCATTCACTAGGTTATAGAACCATAACGGACAATCCACATAATGACCATATAGTTTTAATAGTTTCTTTGAATATCCAAGATACCGGATAAACTAAAATTAATATTCTATGAATCATAGAGTAGTATTTCTTCGACATTTACTTTCAAATAACTCGAGCAAGTACTCTATTTTTTCGGTGTCGAACCCATTGGCAAAAGAACGGTCTTTTCGGACCCCGGACCCAAAATGGTATTCCTTTGCATTCAGGAATGAATGCAATTCCTGAATATGCTCCTTATCCAGGCCACCGCCGATTAAGATCTCAGGACCCGACCATCCATCTGATAACGTAATCAGCTGCTGCAGTGTTTCCCTGCCTTCATAGGCTCTACTTTCACCGCCGGAAGTTAGAATCCGCTTTACATGCTGGGAGTACTGACAAAGCACTTCGAGTCCCTCTACATAAGACTTTAGTTCATCGAACGCCCTATGGAACGTAATATCAAAATGCGGTACTTCCTTTATCACTTTCTCCAGTAGATCCTGGTCGATTTTCCCATTCCTCAAGCAGCCAAATACAATCCCTTGTACACCCAAATCTGAAAAGGCTTGAAGCTCTTCTTTCATCGACATCCAATCGAACTCATCATATTCAAAAGAATAGCTATGCGGTCGCAGCATCACCTGAACAGGTATCTTCACATTTTCGATTACACGTTTTATTGTTCCATAACTTGGGGTTAGTCCGCCTTCCGACATGGCAGACACTAATTCCAAACGGTTAAATCCAAGCTGCTCTGCTTTAATGGCATCTTTTTCATTTTCCACTATACATTCCAAAATCATATTATCACCTGCTGCTAGTTCACATTATTTAATCCACGGGATGATATCCCTATAGAGAAAATTATTATTTTATAAACTTCATTATAACAAAACGAACCGAGCGTTATTTTATAAAACAATCAAAATATAACCATTGGTCTAAATAGTAAGATTGAATACTATAAGGGTTTTCACCTTACAAATATAGGTTTAACCCCTTCCCTCTGTAAGTATCTGTAAGTTCAAAATCACAGTCACTAATTCCTTGGAATCACGACAGCATTGCACGCTTTTTCATAAAATTCCAGTGGTCCAGCCTGCCCGATGATTGCATATTCATAGCCTATTTCCTGCATCTCTCTTAAACAATGATGAAGGAGAATGAATCCTATTCCTTGGACTCGATTTGATAGAGTAGTACCCATCGGACCGAACAATCCCTTTCTTTTTCTTACTACATCAAAGCAAGCGAATCCAATAATTTGGTTATCGTCTAAAGCGATGAAAATAGGAATATTATCTTTTAAAAACCCATTTTCAATTGAGTCTAGCCACCTAGCTCCAAATTCACTTTCCACAAAGACTTTTAACGATGCGGCATCATTTGGCTCCGCTTTCCGATAATTTATATTACTTGTTAAAATACTTAGGAATTCATAATCCTTCAGAGGAACAGCCATATCTCTCGGGGAAGACATTATTCCAAGTATGCTGGAAACATCTAAGCCATCCAATATGGAATAGGTTGAAAAATCCTTACTTTTAAATATTGCATCAGAAAGATGTCCTTCATTTAAATAAATCTGGTTAAAGCGTTTCATTCGGTTACTTGCATGTATTAACACCTGATTAGTCGATAAAGAAATGTTCATTTTAAAGGGCTCATAACTGATTCCATGTTCGTAAGTATTCGAGTACACTTCTTTAATCCGCTTAACTAATAGCTCCCGAAGTTCTGGATTCTTAATAGATAGCTCAGCACAGACACCTGTCCTTTCAAGCAACATTCCTAATACTAAATGAACTGGATAAATGATATTAGTTGTCCTTTTGGCTTCTATTTCTGCATATTTAAAAATTCTCAAGGTACGTTCCGTAAATCTCAAGAACTTCATCTCCCTTCTGAATTTAAATTAATTCTAGAAGTAAAATGAAAAAACCTTTTATTATAATAAATTAGGAATTAGATTAAATAAAAAAAGCCCAGTCTCTATCGACTGAGCCACTGCTTATCCGAATAATTGAATACCAATAGGTAATCTAAAGCCTAGCAATAACACTAAAACAAACGCAATCCAAAACTGGATGAAGAAAGATTTGTGATTCTTTCCTTTTGATCGCTTCACGTTTGTCATTTCCATTGCAGCGATTACCCAAACACCAATAATCGTCTTGGCGATGTATTCACCACTAATATTGGAAACATTCATTAACATCATGATACCTGTTGCAATAATTAATATGTATAGTACCCTATTAATCATCATCATTATTTTTAAATTTTTACCTGTCATTTTTAAAGATACTAAGAACACAACAATAGATAATACCCACATAAAAATATGTTCATAAGTAGACCCGCTCATAAAATCCCCCCACTTTCAGCAATATTCAACATAATAGTAGCATACTAGGTTGTATTCTACGAACATTATGTATTTACAATTTATTTAGAAATGATAGATTTTAAAGTCCCAACCGATTCTATAGTTATTTCAATCACATCCCCGTCTTTTAAATAACGCGGTGGTTTAAACCCTTTTCCTACTCCTGCCGGTGTACCGGTCGCAATAATGTCGCCAGGCTCCAGCGTAATTCCCTTCGAAATAGTAGCGATGATTTCGTCAATTGGAAACAAAAATAATGACGTTCTGGCATGCTGCCTTGTTTCCCCGTTTACTTTTGTTTTAATTTCCAGATCATACGGATGTGGCACATGATCTTTTGAAACAATCCATGGACCCATTGGACACGTACCATCCAGGCTTTTTCCCAGGAAATATTGCTGATGCTTTGATTGCAAATCTCTTGCTGTAATATCGTTTAAGATGGTATATCCAAAAACATGATCATAAGCTTTTTCACGGGAAATAGAGGTTCCCTTTTTGCCAATTACAATAGCCAATTCCCCTTCATAGTCCAGCTCATTCGTTACTTCTGTATGAAGAGGCACAACTTGTTTATGGGCATTGACTGCGGTTGGAGCCTTCGTAAATACAATCATATCCTCCGGTGGAACCCCGCCATCAAATTCAGTAGCATGTGCAGCGTAATTTTTACCTACACAAAAAATATTTTTGTGCGGACGCGGAAGAGGAGCCAGCCATATTAAAGAGTCGATTGATTTACCTTCTGTTTTCTCTGCAGCTTGTACCCATCCCTGAAGCTTTGGCAGCCATGTTTCAGATTCTTCAATCAAAGCCTGTAAAGAAGTTGGCAATCCTTTCAGTACCTCACTGGATTGCCTAATTACTTCTAAAGAATAAAATAAATCCTGATCAATCAGTCCTGCTACTGCTTGTCCATTATCATTGACGGTTGAAAATTTCATCCTTCCCACATTCCTTTCATATTGGTTTAAAACCATTTATGCAGCTCTTCCCTGCTACTAAAATGATAAATTACGTATCTCTATCCTTTTAAGCTATACTCTTATTAAACTGCGTTCCACCTTTATTAAAATGTATCATATACCTTTTCCCGCTTGAATGATGCTTTGTCCCAGTAAGTAACGATTCTCCAGCCATATTCAATTGGTCCCATTCTAAAAGAGCGTAACCAATATTTTGTATATACCATTTGAAACAGGATAATCAATACAGCTAATAAAGTACCCATAAAAGCTCCCACTTCGCCATATAGCCCTAGTCCATATGAATAAAAGATCAGCGTACATAGAATGGAGTGCATAAGGTAATTTGTAAGCGACATTCTTCCCAGTCTGACAAAAGGAACAGCCATTTTTCTAACCTTTGGAGATTGCTCATAAATAAGAGTAATCCCTGTTATAATGGCCAGTGTCAGGAGGGGCCCACCAAAAATATCCTGCCAAAATTCAGTAGCATAATTTTGGCTCGACAGATACGGATACATTTTCAAAAGCAGTCCTATAGGCAATGATACAAGGAACATGATCTGTAACTTTTTCTGATGAACCTTCAGATTGGTGAGCCATTCCAATTTGGCAAATGCCATTCCTGCCAAAATACATGGAAAAACGGATAAAAATAAAAAAAACATATTTGCCGGTCCATTGACAGCAGCCCAGTCATTAAATCTCAGTGAAAAAATCTCAGTGAACGTCCCGCTTGAATAGATTTCAATGGCTTTATTTATTTTTGAAAAATCGGTATTTAACAATCCAGATGTTGGGGTCAATAATTCGAGCAGTAGAATGAGCAGCCCAAATATTCCATAAGGAATGGTATATAACCATACTGATAAACGAAGCAATGTTTTACCCTTTAATCGATAAACAAGCAGCAAAAGTAATCCACAGACGGCATATGTGATTAAAATATCACCATGCCAAATTAAAAATGCATGAATTATGCCCAGCAATAGTAAAAAGATCATCCGCCTTGTAAATAAAACAGGAAACGATATCCCCTTTTGTTCTGCCCTAGTCATTAAAATAATCGTACCGAACCCAAACAAAAAGGCAAAAAGCGGATAAAAATTCCCCTGTGCCAAAATATCAATGAGTGCATATGTATAGAGATCTAGATTGTTATCCCAATAATCTAATTCAAGATACAAAAAAGGCGAATGAAAATCGAGCATATTGACCAATAAAATTCCTACAATTGAAATCCCACGCAGAAAATCAACCACATGTATCCTTTGTTTATCCGTTATGGATTGCAATAGAACACCCCATCTCTCCTAAAAATTTCTTATAAAACCAGTTTAGCAGTTTCTGCTAAAATCCCCTACATAATTATCTGTTTTTTCTGAAGCACAGAGGTTCCCTCACCTTTCAGCCCATTCCTCATATACTGTTAAAGAACGTTAAGATGGTAGATATAGGTATACCCAAGGAAGGTGTTAAATGTGCCAGGTATTGTAGGTGTTGTCCAAATTCTCAGTGTAGGGAGCAGCGGTGTATTTAATGTGGGGGATATTTACAAGGTCACTCCCTACTCTAATGCTAAAACATTTTCCGGAGCGGGTTCATTTAATACGGGTGATTATGTGGCTGTAAACAATCCTTACAGTGCTACGAATACGTTTGATGCAGATGTTGTCGATCAACCAATTGCATTTACGTTATAGAGGTGAAAAAAATTGAACATCTTTGTTAAGCAAACGATTATGATTAATACCATTAAAATTAACGCAATCGCCAATGCATCCGTCCTGCAAATCGGCAGTGCCGGTATCATCAAGTCCAAGTCACTCATGACCAATTCCGGTGGCTTTGAGGCACCTGCTCCGGAAGCGCACCATCCCCTTTTTGAGACTGAAGAAGATTCTCCGCAGGTTCAAGTCCAGAATAGGAAAGGATGAGTCATGTGCAGCAGGATTTAACCCAATTCCTACACTACTTACAAAATACGCTGGAATATCAACAGCAGGCTATCCGCAAACTGGAAGAAGACGTAAAGAGATTAAAAGAAGAATTAACAGAGGCAAAACATCAGGCACCGATTCGAGTCGATCGGATAGAATATAAATTTGACCAACTGAAAGTGGAAAGATTGGAGGGTACCTTAAATATTGGGCTAACCCCATCAGATTTAGAAAAAATCGATGAGTTGGCCATCAATAATCACACTCCTCCCGGTCCATTTCTCTTTCCATCCAGGGATGAATTTGTCCATCAACTAACGAGCGAGGTTTTACTTGACCTAAATAATCAGAAGGATGAAATCTTTAAAAGAGCCGAACATATCTGCGAACAAAAAGCGGATGAAACCATGCGCTCCTTTATCATGGAGGATCTAGCCCGGCAGCTTCCTCAGCGCATTCATCATTATTTGGACCAAACGCCACCTCATAACCGGACTGAGCAAAAAATCCCGGCAATTCGGGAGCAAATATTAGAAGTACTCAAAACAGATATCGAAAACGCCATCATCAGATTTATAGAGGTTTATCCTGATTCAATGAAGGAGCAGTGAGCAATGTGATGAATTTCCATGTCGTAAACGAACAAATTAAGGTTGGCTGTATAAAGTTGATATCTGTATCGAGCGCCTCTGCTATTAAAGTCGGCGATACAGAAACCATGCAGCTATTTGCTGCCTCTGACACGCCATTAAACGCATTAGAATTTGGACCCTTGCAGCCTATTGTTAATCGTTAAAGAGGACCATGCCATGTGGGAAAGAACATCGATAGTCGATCATATTCATGTATCCATTTTATCAAGGGGATCTACATTTGATATAGGAGAACTTCAATATAGTTACTCAGTTGACAATGTCCTTGCCTATCAGCGGGAACAGGAAATTTTTTACGGACAGGAAGGTGATTTCGGAGATTACAAAGTATTTTACACAGTTCCTGACTTTGAACCAATTGAAGAAATGGTCCATATCAATTTTGAGAATGTTAATCCATACCTTTTTGTTGATTGCATCCGAACACAGGCCATCTCTGCTTCCTCTTTATTACAGGTAGGAAACGGCCGGTTTATCCGATCCGAAACTAGAGTCATGAATGTAAGACAGCTTCTTAATCGGCCCAAAAATGAAAGAAGGGAGGAAACTTAATGCCTGCTCTTGTAGGTTCCGTTCAAGTCCTTAATGCAGGAAGCGGAATTATTCAATTCGGCGACTCTCTGGTTATCTCCCCAAAATATGCAACTAAAAGTGTGAATGGATCAGGTTCTGGAATTACCGGTGGAATTATTTTTGATACAAATGGACTTAGCGGAAACTCCGTTATTGGTATAAATGGGGTTGATCAGCCCATCTCTGCGAATAATTAATCAATCACCTTTTTCCGGCCTTATAGCCGGATTTTTTTATACGCGGTAATTTACCTGCCGGCTGCTTTACAATCCACTTTAAATATTTCTTGATTTCAGGATCATCTCTCAGTTTCTCAATCGTATTAAGTCTGACAGCCAAATCCAAATTTGGATAAAGAGCATGTATCTGTTTATGGCATGGAATGCATAGCTTGGAGGTATCATTGGGGCCCCCACCATATTCGCGTGGAATTAAATGGTGAATCGTCCGTTCGACATCATTTCGTAGACAGAGTTCACATACACCGCTCCTTGCTTTACTCATATAATCCCCTCCTTTTCATACCTTTTCCTAAATTAGCACAATGATCGTATTCATTTATATTTCCATTATTAAGTGACATCCATTCCTGTTTTACTCCTATCTATATCGTTTTATTTCACTTGAACAAGTCTAAAGTCTTACTATTTTTATTTTTAACAATATAGTAGTATATTTTCCTTGAAGGGTATGGATATTTACTGGTAAGAACTTAATATCCAATTTACAGATTGGGGGAACTTATTCATGAATTATAAAAATGTGACAGTTGCAGGCAGTGGGGTTTTAGGGAGTCAAATCGCTTTTCAAACAGCCTTTAAAGGCTTTAATGTCACCATTTATGATATTAATGAGAGCGCCATTGAACAAGCAAAGAATCGTATCACCGATTTAGAAGATACCTACATTGCCTATTTTAAAAATGAACAGGAAGCAGCCCGGTCTGCTCAATCACGTATTCAATATGCAACAGACTTAAAAATCGCAACAGCTAATGCCGACTTGGTCATCGAAGCTATTCCAGAGTTAAAAGAAATCAAAATTAACTTTTACACTGAGTTGAGTAAAGTTGCACCTGAACATACGGTGTTTGCAACAAACTCTTCTACGATGCTTCCTAGTGATTTTGCCGAATATACCGGACGTCCGGAGAAATTCCTGGCCCTGCACTTCGCAAACCGCGTTTGGATGAATAATACTGGAGAAGTCATGCCACATCCTCAAACTGATGACCAAGTGGTTGAAGATGTATTGCAATTCGCAGCCGCAATTGGAATGGTTCCGCTCCATATAAAAAAAGAGCAACCTGGCTATATTCTAAACAGCTTACTCGTTCCATTACTGGATGCAGCCCAAAATCTATGGGGAAATGGAGTAGCGGATCCATATACAATCGATAAAACATGGATGATTGCTACAGGTGCACCTCTTGGACCATTTGCGATTATTGATGTAGTCGGTTTGGAAACAGTTTATAACATCGTCAGTACTAAAGCAGCAAAGCATCCAAATCCAGAGCAAAATCCATTCAAGGACATTGCAGATTTAGTCAAAACAGAATTTATTAACAAAGGCAAATTGGGTATGAAAACAGGGGAAGGATTCTATAAATATCCGAATCCAGCCTATAAGAAAAAAGACTTTCTACAGCCTTAAACCAGATCACGGATACTTCTAAGATAAATCCTATTGGCATAAATGCTAATAGGATTTCTTTAGGTCCACTGAAGAAGGATTTTAAAAATATATCAAGAATCTTTATATAAGATTAAAAGGGAGGTTATGTATTAAATGAATGATATTGTCGATTTGCTTGATACAAAAAAACCTGGAGTTACAGATTTAGATATAAAATTAGCAGAAGAACACTTAGATGAAATTTCCCCAAACAGTATAAAGATCTCTTTAAACTATCTAACCAAGCACAGATTGATGAATGGATCCTTTTCCCAATTAAAGATCCTAGAAATTTAAAAAGAACATGGGATGATATTGTAAGACAAAATAAAGATATGCGAGACGAAGAAATGGATAAAAATCTCATATCTATTGGCGAGGATGGTACAGGGGACAAATTATGCTATAAGATTGTAGATACAAACCTGGATGATAAAATTTATATTTGGTATCACGAAACCGGCGAACTAGAAGAAGTAGCTTCTAACTTGAAAAAATTTATCGTATCGGTCCAATAATAAATGATATAGCGATTCCTGTTGGCCATTTATTTTCCCAAATTAGACAGTATCGAAAGAGAAAATATAAAAAAAGACGACACAACTGCACGGTTTCCCGTCCAAATGTGCCGCCTTCAGCAGTTAAAGCTTCAATACGTGTGTACCGTCAAAGAACATCAGATATCTTTCTGAAACTTCTCTTTTCAGGATTTGTTCAATCGCTCTTGTATATAGCTGAATCTGCTTTTCATATCTTTCTTTTAATACAGGCTCAGCTTCTTCAAATCCATTTTTAAATCGATCTGTTATCGCGTCTGTTTTATAGTCAAGCAGTACAAGCCCATTCTCATCTTCAAATAGGCAATCCACTATCCCCTGAACAAGAATGTTCTCGTCGCCATCCTGCCAATCCTGATACGCTTCATGTGCAGGAAGTGCCATTGTAAATGGAATTTCCTTGCGTATTTTATTTGCTTGCTGCAAGCGTTGACCCAATTCACTTTCAAAAAAGCTCAAAATCTGGTCAGTTCTTATCTCACTGACTTGTTCCTTCGTAGCGTATTCCTTCATCACCAAATACCCCAGTAACGTCTGAACAGACTCTTCCGTGACTGGCTTTGTAAAGTCCAAATGCTGCATTACTAAATGCATCATCGTTCCCTTTTCAGCAGGTGACATTGTTTTTTGCTGCATAAAAGCCGGTCTCTTTAAATTCATCCGTTTAAAGGTCGCCCGAACCAAATCAGTTGCACTATATTCATCCTTTGATTCATTTAATCGTTTCAATTCGGACACAGACTGCTTAGAACGCCCAGTTGTCGAGCTTTTAAATCGATAATCCCATTCCATTTGGTCCCTGACCCGTTCTTTAAACTCAGACTCTACCTCAATTGGTTCCATTTGTTCAATTGATTTAAATAATCGTTTACTTTCCATGTTTTCTTCCTCTGTAACTGATTGCAACGTATTCGATTTCCGGACATGTACCTGCCATTCTGATGGATGACTAGCAATCTCAGCAAGTGAATCACTGGCGATTGCCCCTTCTTTAAAGATACGATGCCTCACTAGAGACGGACCAATCCAATCCATATAGGAAGTGGCATTTGCCCTTGTATAATCAGGTAGAAGCCAGCCTTCTTTATTCTCGTAGGCAGACCACTTCTTAAACGATTTTTCAGCATCCGAGAGTGTTCCGATTAAGTACAGCTTCTCTTTTGCACGGGTTAACGCAACATACAGAACGCGCATCTCTTCCGCAATATTTTCAAGGAGCTGCTTCTTTTTAAAAGCAATCTGCGGTAAGGATGGATAGGTTATCCTTAACTCCGGATTCACATATCGAAATGCAAGGCCCAGATCCTTATCCACTAAATAGGAACGCTTTAGATCCATCTGATTAAACTTCTTAGACAAACCGCCCAAAATCACGACAGGGAATTCCAGTCCCTTACTCTTATGAATGGTCATAATCCGGACAACATCTTCCTGTTCACCGAGGGCACGTGCCGCACCCAAATCACTGCCCCTTTCTCTCATCCGATCGATAAAACGGAGAAAGCGGAATATTCCTCTGAATGAACTTTCCTCATATTGTCTGGCCCGGTTATATAGTGCCAATAAATTGGCCTGCCTTTGTTTGCCGCCAGGCATACCGCCAACAAAATCGTAATAGCCCGTGTCCCGGTAGAGCTGCCAAATTAAACTGGATAGTGCCCCCTCACGTGCCTGGTTTCTCCATTCGTGAAGATAATCAAAGAATCGCTTCACTTTTAAATAGACAGTCCCGTATTTTTCAAATGAACCATACTGGCAATAGGCCTTTAACGCATCATAGAATTGCCCCTTTGGCAGGGTAATCCGGATATCTGACAAGTTTTCTTCATCCAGCCCCACAATAGGAGAACGCAGCACGGATGCAAGCGGAATATCCTGATATGGATTATCAATAATTTGCAGGAGAGAGATCATAATAGCTACTTCTGTCGCCTCAAAGTATCCTGTTGAGAGATCGGCATAAACCGGGATACCCTGCGCTCTGAATTCATCCATAATTTGAGGAGCCCATGGCATGGAACGCAGCAAGATGACAATATCCCGATAGGTAATGTTTCGGTATGTTTTCGTTTTGGCATCATACACTTTACGGCGTTCATTAATCATTTGTTTAATTAATTCAGCCATTTGCCTAGCTTCTAACAGTACCGTTTCAAGATCTTCGTCTGCCTCGTCATCATCCTCAGATCCGTAACCAGCTCCTTCTGCCGATTTATCAATCAAATAAAGTTCCACCGGGTACTCTTCATCCTCAGGATAGGCTGCTCCTTTTTTCAATTCAGCGGGTTCATCATATTCTATTTCACCAACCGTTTTTCCCATCAATTGTTTAAATAAAAAGTTCGTACCTGCCAATACTTCACTTCGGCTGCGGAAATTTTTATTCAAATCAATCTTCATTCCGGTATCTGTCGGCTCTGTTAAAAATCTGCTGTATTTCCCCATGAAAAGATTAGGCTCAGCCAGGCGGAATCGATAGATAGATTGCTTAACATCCCCAACCATAAACATATTGCCGGTTGACTCACCGTCCTGTGTAACAAGCTGAAGGATTGTTTCCTGCACCATATTAGTATCCTGATATTCATCGACAAGTACCTCTTTGAATTTATCACGGTACTCCAACGCAACATCTGTTGGCTTTAATGTTCCATACTCATAAGTCCCAAGAATTTCTAACGCCATATGCTCCAAGTCGGAAAAATCAACAATCCCGCGTTCAAGCTTTTCTGCCAGGAATCGTTTTTGGAACGCTGTGACCAACCCGGCAAGCGTCACTACATACGGCTTCATATCTGATATATCCTTTAAAAAACTATCTGCTTTCCGGAAGAATAAATCGCTCGTAATTCCATTCAGCAATTTCTTAACATCATCTCTCATTTTCTTGGCTTGCTTTGCCAAGTCTTCATCACAGGTTCCCTTGCGAATCGTTTTTGCTTTTGCAAAGCTAACCGCTGAAAATGCATCTGCCATCGACTGCCAATCTGCTTCAAGCGACTCGGATAACTTGTTAATAAGCTCTTCATCTAATTTAAATGTTTCACCCAGGGCAGCTGGACCATCAGGTAGCAAGGTTAATTGATAGCCTTCATGGATCATTTCTTTAGCTGCAGCGAGGCGCATCATGATATCAAATTTCAAGACTGGATAAAATGGCAGATCCTCAATCCTGGTATGTTCCCCTATCTCATACATATCCGCAAGGCTTTCCAGCCATTCTTTAGGATTGGGATTTGATCTTGAAAAATCATCAAGCACTCGGATAATTTCGAGAATCGTACGATCACTGCGGTCATCCGTAAATGCATCGATAAGCCTGAAAAACGGCTCATTATCAGATATTCCATACTGTGTTTCCAATACTTCTTCAAGAATTTCATCTTTAATTAATTCGATTTCCGTTGAGTCCCCAATTCGGAATCCAGGATCAATGTCCAGCAAATAATAATGACTCCGGACTACATCCAAGCAGAAGGAATGAAGGGTTGAGATATTCGCCTTATTCAGCAAGCTGAGCTGCTTACGTAAATGTCTGGAGTCCGGATTCTTTTTAATTTCCTTCTCCAGCGCCTCCGCAATACGGTGGCGCATTTCAGCAGCTGAAGCATTGGTAAAGGTGGCTATCAATAAACGATCCACATCAAGAGGGTTATCCTCTGAAATAATCTTCCTGATAATCCTCTCAACCAGTACAGCTGTTTTACCACTTCCGGCCGCAGCCGCTACTAGAATATCATTTCCATCCGCAGTGATAGCTTTCCATTGGTCATCTGTCCATAAGGCATCTGCCGGTTTTACGGGAATTTGTTTACGGTTATTCATCATCTTCTTCCTCCTCCCGTATAGCCTCAAAGATTTCTTCTTTTTTAGCCGGTTTAAATACTCTGTACTCGTTGCTCTCAAGAGAAGGATCAAACTGGCAAACTGTTTTATAATTACAGAAGGTACATGGTAATTTATTTTGCAAACGATAAGGTTTGATATCAGCTACACCGCTCGTAATTGCATTACCCGTATCGGCATACATTCTCTTCACATGCCGGCTTAAAAGAGAGAACTCTCCTTCACTTGCGATTCGTGAAGCCGCCGTAAAATGCCCATCCTTCTTAAATCCAGCAGGTACAATCAGGGATTCCCCATTTTCCAAATCACTGTCCATCATTTTAACAACCTGGTCATCCCCTAAAAGCAATCCCTTCATCTTAAAGCTTTTAAAGACTTCACGTTCAATCTGGTCTAACGTATAAACTCCATTGTTTTTAATTAATGGATTGTGAACATGGAAATACAGGACACCTGCAGGCTTAGCCTGTTCCCCAACCAACAGTGGTGAGTGTGTGACCACGATATCGAGGTAAGTCAGCATTTGCAAGGCGATTCCATAATAGATTTCCGTGAAGTTTAAATCCTTCGAGCTCGATTTATAATCAATGATTCTCAAATAGGTTCCATCATCTGTCTTCGCCTGATCAATCCGATCAATTCGCCCAGCCAGTTCCATCTTTGTTCCATTTTTAAGCTCAAAGGTCAGAGGCGGCAAAGAACCTCTCCGGCCAAATCCAAGCTCTAGCCCAATCGGTGAAAATTGGCTGTTTTTCGCTTGTCCGCTTAAAGTGATTGAGGCTCTCGCCACAATTTGTTCCAGTTTCCTTTTTAAATAATGGAATCGATTGGAAGATAATAAGATTTCATTCTGCAGTTTCGGTGCCATTACCTCTACAGCCGTTCTGGCTAATTGGATACATTGCTCCCGTGATAAAGCTCCCCAGCTTGTCCCACGTTCGATAATTTGTTCCGTCATCCATTGCAGAGCACCATGGAACATTTCTCCGATATCAGGAGCTTCTAAACGGTAGATATCCCGTTCCCTAAGCTTTAAGCCGTGTGAGGAAAAATGCGCAAATGGGCAGCTATTGAATAGCTCCATTCTTGACACACTTCCCTGGATTGTATCTCCATACAATTCAACCGCTTTTTGGTCAGGGATTTTCTTCGCTTTATTTTGATACGAAAGCGCTGAAAGAACAAAGGCCGCCTGATCCTTCATCGGACCGTCTTTAACATATTCGTTATATACATCCCACCAAACAGGCGATACCGGATAATTCCTTTTTTTCTGTTGAAGCTGGCTTGCCAGGAATGACAGCGTTGCTCTCGTCTGAACCACATACTCCAGTTGCAGCTCATCACTCATTTCAGCCGGATCATGCACAAAGAAAGTTTCTTTCACCGAACCAAATAAATCCTTCACTCGTTTCATATAAGAGGAAGCCAATAATTGCTTTCCTTCGTCATCAGCCAGTGGATAAGAAAAATATACATAGTCGGATGCAAGCAGGAATGCCTTGTATGCAGCAAACTCTTCATCTAATAATTTGGTACTTGATGTCGGTGCCATCTTTATTCCGGTAGACTTCAGTGTTTCTCGATCCGTATCTGAAAGGATTCCCCCTTCACTTACTTTTGAAGGAATCACCCCTTCATTTAGGCCTGCTATGAAAGCAATCTTTACATTTTGAGGACGTGATAAATCCATATTGGTCACGACTACTTGGTCAAGGGAAGGTGGAATTAAGGAGAAGTTCAGTGTTTCAATCCCGCTTTCTAGGATTGCACCAAAATTCTTTAACGTAACCGGCCTGTCCCCAACAATTTCTACAAATTGATCCAACAAATCCATGACACCATTCCATGCCTGGTCGTGCTCGGTTGCATGGATGAGTCGGCCTTCCTGCTCATCGCTTCGAGCCATTTTTTCAAGCTTTTCCGGTATGTTAAGCTCATCTAAATACATATATAAAGCCTGAGCATAATCCGTTCCGGATGTTGCTTTTTTAAAACGATTTGCAAGTCGACGGATGGGCTCTGCCACTTGTTCCTTCGTTTCATTCAGCAACAATTCCATTTTCAATTCTTCATCTGTCTGGACACTGGCAACCAGTTCAAGACCGCGATTTCTTTTATACTTCCAGCCCTGCTTCTTACTCCAACGGTCACCATAATAGCCTCTGGATAATACATAATTTTCTAGCAGAGCAGCACTCTCACGCTCTTTTGGTATATAGGCATTCTTATCAAACAAAAGGTCTGTTTTTATAGCACGGAACATCGGTTCATAACGCCAATTATTCGTTAAGGCTTCAAGTGTAGAACGAATAAGCTCGATCAAAGGGTGATTAAGCATAGGTCTCTTTTGATCGATAAAGACAGGAATACCATAGTCCATAAAGACGGTTTCCACCACTTCAGCATATTCCTGGCTATTTCTCATTAACACAAAGATATCTCTGTATCGATATCCTTCCCTAACACTCTTTAGAATCTTACGTGCGATTCCTTCCACCTCAGCCCTTCTGTTACCAGCTGGGCAAAATTCAAAATTCGGCTCCTGATCATAAACTGGTGCCGGTCTGTTGGCAAACCATTTATCCAAATGCTGCATGGATTCATTTTGAATAAATCGATGCGGTTCCTTAAATAAACGATCCTCCTCCACCTTTACTCCGTTTTGGAGCGCAATCTGGTATAGATCAAAATAAGTTTCCCCTGTCATCCTGAATAAATGAAGTGGATCAGGCGCCCATTCTTTAAAGGGCTGATCTAATGTCAACGAAACCGTCACATTCCTACAGTGTTGCATTAGAGCTGCCATAATGCCGTATTCCTGGGCTGTAAAGCTGTAAAATCCATCTATATAAATTTCAGCATCGCGAAGGTAAGCTGATTCAGGCATCTTTTCTACTAATAAAGTAAAGTAATCCTCTGAATCCACGTACTGACCCTCTAATTCACGCTCAAATCCATTGTATAAAAGGGATAGATCATCAAGCTTTGATCGTAAAATCGGTGATACCTTTCCATCTGATTGGTTTAGCATTTCCTCAGGAGTCAGGCAATATCGCTTACATTCCTTCAGTAAATCACTCAGCTGGGTAATAAAGCCCTGCTTATCACTGGAACGTTGAAAGGTCTTTAACTCGTCCTTATTTTCCTCCATGATTTTGCGAATCACCATGTTGACACCGACATTATTTAAATGCCGTCTGCCCATACCGCCTGTTTCCTGCAAAACCTTCCATGCCAGACGGCTGAAGCTAAACACTTGAGCACGTATCATCCCGCCCAGATTAGGCGTATTAATTAATTCCAGCTCAGCCTGAAAAGTCATCTGATCTGGAACAATATATATAATCGAAGAACCTTCCGGATCACTCTCCAGCTTGGTCCTAATGTCATTTAAAATAGTCTCTGTCTTACCTGTACCTGTTTTTCCAATATAAAATTGCAAAGACATTAAATGTGCCTCCCCCCTTTATATCTATCTCTCTATTTTATCATAATTAATGGCGTTTTCTCCTCAATTGACTCTATATCCCAGCATTGTAAAAAATGGTTTATTTCAATGGTGAATAGAAGATTCGTTTTTGTTATATCACAGGAAACGAGAGAAAGAGGAGAAGTCAAAATAGGCACTAATATGAAAATGACAATCGGCAAGTGGAAAACTTTCACTGCAAAAATAAAACAATGACCATCTGGATTGTGATCATTGTTTTGGTTAGTTTCTTTATTGAATTCTAAGCCACTATTAATTAGCGATATATGGATAAAAGGGTTGTCATTTAATGAAATACTTTAGACCATTTTAAGTTTTAAATGATGTACGACTTTAGAAGTATCTACTGTTACTTACATACGTTGGGATATCTCACTTTATATTTGTTTCTTATTAGGCGCTATCCTTACTTTAAACTTTTCAAAAAAACGAAAACAGATGACTAAAATTACTCACCAAATGTTTTTCTAAATCCATAAAAAGGTCTGTAACCAATTTGGTTATAAAAGGATTGAGATTCACTGCTTGCCAGCATCTCTATTCTCGTAGAGGGATACAATCCATGTACAAACTTTAGCAGATACTGACCAATCCCTAGCCCCCGGTATCTTTTGTCGATTAAAAGTTCGCAAATATAGAGAGTGACATGTTTATCAGTAAAGCCCCTTATATATCCGATAACTTCCTCTTTTGAAAGTACAACAAATGCTATATTAGAATTGTTCCAGGCTTGCTTTGTTTTATCTTTCCCCGCAACCAAGTTTGTCCATTGTTCTTCCGCATTCAGCTTATTTACAGAAACAAAGTCTTGCTCACTATATTTGCGGATTTGTATGGGCTGCCCATGCTCTATGTGAATCATGATATCCCCCAATGCCTTTTTTATCGTTACTCCTAATGATTAGTATCCCTATCTAATGTGACCTTTTCTCTCAGAATAACCTTGAATCTTTCTGGTTCATCCACTCGAATCGCAACTTGTTCATATTCTTTCTTTATGCCCATTATGAGAGTGGCTTGAACGGGGTGTTTTAATTTTAAAATAACATTTGGATAAACTTCTTCTAAATCTCGGTAAATGAATTCAATCGTCTTTTCAGTAACCTTTTGCTTAAGTTGTTCTTGTTCATCAATTATGGATTCAATATCTGTCCACTTTATTTCCATACGTTTCATTAATCCAAGAGATATATACATATGGTCCTCCGTAATCTTTAAGGGATTCAAACGGACAGCCTGTATATCTGCCACAAATAGAATGACCGAGTATAAATTTAGAAGGAGTAAGATCATGGACAATAGAAAATATTTTTCATGCAGCCACCAATGAATTGCTGCTGTTTCAAAAACAATCGCGTGAATCAACATCACTTGGAAAGCAATATAGCTTGATTTTTGATGCAAGGTATATTGATTTTCGCTCAGCTTCATCTTTTTGTTCCAGCTTGCAAAAGCATAATAAAGAATCAGCATTTCTGAACAAATCATTTGAATAATAACAGGCGTTTTTTTCATTTTTTGCTCAACGGCATTCGAGAATGAATAGTGGACTATTTTTAACAGCACGGATAATGTACGGCATATATTTGAACAATGAGACGATGAGCAGCACTTCAAAACATACTAATAAACCTTCAATCAGAAAGCCGACCCAAGTGATTGATTCAAATGGCGCCAAATATTCCATTGGAATTAGGAAGCGGACTAAAACGAGACCGCTGGCCGCCAATAAAATCATATTTTTCCATCCCCAGCTTCTCTTCCATGCCATAAATAAAACCGGCAAAACCAATGCCAAATCAATTATGGAGCCTACCACTGCACCATTTGGATTGTATTGTAAAATTTCAACTCCAAACGCTGTACGATATAAACAAACATTAGAGATTAGAACAAGCAGAAACAGCATAATCAATAAAAACTCTCGATATAAGAATCTTTTCACAATCACCATTTTCACACCTTTCTCCGAAACAATTCGACTTTTTTCTGTCTATATGTGTTAAAAAATAAGGCTGTTTTCGTATAGATTGTTGCTTTCTTGCCCATACTTTTAAAGGTTATAATGGGGTTTAGGGAGGCGTTCGGATATGTGGACAGATGTGTATGAAGACTTCAGCGAATTAACTAAATCAGAGCAAATGGCGTTGTTTAACGCTATGAAGCAGGACTTGTTTCCAGATGAACCAGATAAAATTACGAGACTACTTAAAAGCATTCGTGAAGCCCGATTTGCGTCTGGTTTGGGTTGTGTTCATTGTGGTAGCACATCGGTTAAACGAAACGGTAAATATCGTTCAAGACAACGCTATCTATGTAATGATTGCGGAAAATCTTTCAATGATATGACGAATACGCCATTTTCAGGCTCTCGCTACCCCGAAAAATGGGTGAAATACATTGAACTAATGGTAGAAGGATACACCCTACCAAAAATCGCTGAAAAACTTCATATACACATCTCTACTGCATTCTATTGGAGACATAAAATCTTGAACGCATTAGGAAGTCTTGGATTTAATCAATTGCAAGGTATCGTTGAGAGTGACGAAACCTTCTTTCGTGAGTCTATGAAAGGTAACGAAATCACCCATAGAAAACCCAAGAAGCGTGGAGAAAAAGACGAAAAAAGAGGGGTTTCTAACCTTAAAATTGCTGTTGTTGTTGCACAAGACCGTAATGGTAGTGTAATTGCTCGTAAAGCAGGAACAGGGCGTGTAAAAGCCGAAGAAATTGACGCTGTGATAGGTGAGTATATTCACCCGTCTGCTTTGTTATGTACAGATACCGCAACCAATTATAAAAAGTTTGCAAAGGTAAAGGGATTACAGCACGAAACGGTCAATGAGCGACAAAAACAGCGTGTAAAGAAAGGCATATACCACATTCAGCACGTCAATAACTTTCATAATCGCCTAAAAATTTGGATGGAACGTTTTCAAGGTGTTGCAACGAAATATCTGGACAACTATCTCTATTGGTTCCGATGGCTTGAAATTGGCAAAAAAATAGCACTTGATGAACGAGTCAATCAAATGCTTATTTCTGCCTGTCAGAAATCTGATAAAACAACTGTAAATACATTAAGAGGGATAATGTAACTTCAATTTTTATTAAGTTTCTGTACCGAACGTGAAGGAATAAACCTATTGCACTTGTAATATTCAGTATCCCTGAATGAGGTATTAAAAAACAGCCATTCCTATGTCGGAACGACTGTATTTCTTATTCAGTTAAAGCTGGCTTTAACTCAATTTTTCAGGATTTAAAGCGTAAAGTTCTATAAAGCCACAGTTAGAACAAACATAGCAAGGAGAGACCTCACTCATAGTTTTTGAGTTCGCCTTCTCTGTTGATTTATAAACCCTGATTGGGTAGCTATCTAATTTAGCTTCAACCATTGCCGACTCGCATTTAATACATTTTTCCCTCATAATTCTCAACCTCCTATTATTTACTCACCTATTTCATTTATATTATAATATACCATAAAAAGAAAATAATTCCTTTTTGTACCTAAAAGCAACAATCTATACGAAAAGAGCCAAAAATAAAAATATCAATCACTTCGCCTACAACAATCTCATTCGACAAATTCCACTTTTTCCCTGCACAATTTCTTTTTCAAAAGCAAGAAAAAGACGGCAATCATTAGCTTGCCGTCTCTTCAGCCTTTATTTGATTTATTTTAGGTGATCTACTCTCCACAATCCAACCTATCCAATTCTTCATAAAGGTCTTCACGTACTTCTTCTGCTTCTTTCTTTTTTACATATAGTAGTTGAAGTGCTTCTACCGCTGTCTCCTTCTCCATATCACGAATGATTTCTGATAAGCGATGTTCCACTTTATCAATTTTTTTCTCCAGTGATTCGTAAGTCTCATTCGAAATTACATGGTGTACAAGCTTCACATTACTCTGACTCTGAGTCACCAATTGACTTGCTTGCTTTACTTGTAACATATCTGCAAGCATATGCTCTCTCGCCCAAGAGTAATTTCCTAAATAAACCTGTAATATTCGATTTTGTAGCCAATATGTTTTTTGAAATAGCTTATTCAGCAAGTATCGATCATGGCTGACCACAATAATGGTCCCCGAAAATTCACTTAATGCTTCTTCCAGCACTTCTCTCGAATCAATATCCAAATGATTCGTTGGTTCATCCAGTATCAATAAATTAATATCCTGGTACATTAGCTGAGCGAGTCGTAATCTCATACGCTCACCCCCGCTTAATTTTTCTACCTTTTGAAAGACTTGAAAACCATAGAAAAGGAACCGGGCCAGAATATGACGGGCTTCCCCTTCTGTAACATGGACCTCTTGGCGGAAGGCCTCCAAAACGGTCATGTCTTTTCCTTCTTGAAATAGCTGTTGAGACAAGTATCCAATCTTCACATTGCTGCCCAGTTTGACCTCTCCAACGTCAGGTGTAAACTCATTCAGAACCAGTTTAAGAATGGTTGATTTCCCGGTGCCGTTAGCACCAACAATCGCAATTCGTTCACCGTATTGAACAAGCAGGTTCATATTCTCAAACAGTGTTTGCGTACCAAATCGCTTCGTAATTCCATGAAGCTGCAGGACATCTTTACCGCTTCGCTCAGATTGGTCGAAGTCTAGATCCATTTTACGTCTTTCTAAAATGGGCCGTTTAATTTTCTCCATTCTCTCTAAGGCACGTTCCATATTGCGGGCACGTTTATGCAATCCTTCACTCGGTGGATTCGCCTGATTGGCCCATTCCCGCAATCGTTTTATCGCTTCCTTCATTTTTTTGATTTTCTTCTGCTGTTCCTTATATTGATTAAATTCTTCCAAAAGCCGCTTTTCTTTTGCTTGCACGAATTCAGAGTAGTTTCCTTCGTATACGAATACCTCTCCATCGTCCAAATCTAAAATCCTCTTAACTGTTCGATCCAGGAAAAATCGATCATGCGAGACAATCAGAACTGTCCCATCATAGTCTTCGAGGAATCCTTCAAGCCATTCAACTGCACCAATATCCAGGTGATTGGTTGGTTCATCCAACAATAGGAGATCTGGCTTTTGCAGAAGCAGCACTCCTAAACAAACTTTTGTTTTCTCACCTCCGCTTAAGGAAACAAAACGTTTATCGAGCATCAAATCGAGCATCAGCCCATTGGCTATCTTCATAATCGTGCTATCCATCTCATAGCCACCAAGCCGTTCAAACTGCTCCTGAACTTCTCCATACTGTTCTATACTGCGAGCCAATGAGCTATCATTGGTCTCAGTAGCCATACTATGTTCTAATTTATCCAGTCTCTCCTTCAGCTCAATCATATGGCCAAAAGCAGATTGCAAGCATTCATATACCGTGATGCCGTCAGTAAAGTCAGGGATTTGTGACAGCAAGCCTATTGCTGCACCCTTTTTAATGTGAATAGCCCCCTCATCAATTGTTTCGACGCCTGCTATCATTTTTAGAATTGTTGATTTCCCACAGCCATTCCGACCGACGAATCCAACTCGTTCTCCTTCCTTGATCTCAAACGTAATATTTTCAAATAGCTTTGTTCCGCCATAGTTTTTTTCAATTTGCTGTACACTGCATACAATCATGTGTATGAACCCCTCTCATGCTCATACCCTGTACATGAAAAAAAGCCATAGGAAAGTCGATATAAGACTTCCCCATGGCTTTTGAATTCCTATTTTATCAAGGGTATAGAGACTTATTATCGTTCTTTTTCATATGAAATTTCCTGAAAAGGGCAGACTACCCCCTTGGCGAAATTGCACATGAAAAATGGCACGGATCAATGACAAGTTTTCAAGCCATTGCAAACATACCTTCACAGAACGATTCATCTCTACACCTCCTTTAATGGAATAATTTAGTTATAATTATAAACTTTCAGTCAACTATTAACAACTGCTTTTTTCACTCTTCACAGATATCCTTCCATTCTACGAATGGTCCTTCTGTTCCACCCGATTCAAACGGATTTCTACTTGTTTGCCTACTAGCCATAAAAGGAAAATGACGATACCAACAATAATACTTTTTACTGGTTCGCGAATTAAAGACATAATGTCATGGCCAATATAACTAATAGTAAAGATCATGACCAATTTCCCTGCAAAGACAGCAAGCATATATTGTTTTGGACTAATGTCAGATAATCCGCAAACTATATTTACGATCGCGGAAGGAGTGAATGGGAAACAAAGCAAGATAAACAACGGGCCAAATCCATGATGATTGATCCAGAGCATCGCTTTTTGCACAGCCGAATGTCTATGTAAAAATGAAAGGGCTTTTTTCTTTCCATATTTTCTGGACAAATAAAACACAACCATCGCACCAGCGACAGCACCTGTCCAGGAGAGAAGAAATCCAATCCATAAGCCAAAAGCATTGGCATTAGCCGTCACAAAAACAAACAAAGGCAAAAAAGGAAGGAACGCTTCAACAAACGGGAGCAACAATCCCGGAATGGGACCTAAGTTTCTATAATCACTTATTAATTCGGCTAAATGCTCCAATGTTAGCCATTCTGTTAACCAATTAAGATCCATAGTCTCTCCTCACAAACAAATAACAAATTCAGTCCATACTATATAAATATCCCCATATACATTAGATTGAAACAATCCTTACCCCTATTATATCAGATTGCTGTAAGGAGAGAATTAGTTAGAAAATAAACTTGTCAAAAATGTGAAAAGCGATTATTCTATATAGGAACATACGTTCGTTTTTTTTTACAGACATTGAAAGGACGCGATTTACATGACCCGCATCCCTACAGAAGAGCGCAATATAATGGAAAAAGCGATCTATCTACCCATGGTCCTCACCGTACTTGCCCGAGACCTTCAAGTGGTAAAAGCATCGCCCCTTAAATTAAAACAACCATACATATTATTAATTGATGAAACCATGAAACAGGTCCAAGCAGAATTGAAGCAAGCAAGCCACTATATGAGGACACATCAACTCAAAGTGGAAGAAACAAAAAGAGACGAATCATTCACCTCCTTTTTATTTCTGTATAAAGGCTATGAGGAATACCATAATTATTTCAATCCCCGTATTCGAAATAAAGTACAGGAATTACTGGAGTATTATTTTTTGAAGCAGTGGACTGACCAACTGAAAAATTAACAGCAATAAGTTTCATCGACCTTCCTTATAACTATTTGATGAATGCATTAAACCATGCTTTGCTTGGAAATCCGAATTCCTATCATTAACTTGCATGGCGTTATATAAATAATGTGTCTTTCGCTCCGTCTCTGCTAAGGTTTGAAGCAGCTTCGACTTCAGCATTGCAGTTCTGAGCATCTGGTTTTCAATGATACTATATGAAACTGGAACAACGATAGATTGCTTATTATGAAAATTAATTTGGGTTTTAGTCGCGTCAATCTTAACTCTGGATACAATGTGTTCATAAGAAAGCCAAATACATGATTCTTTTGCAGGAGATGTAGTAGGAAAAAAGAATAATCGATTAGCCGGTTCTAACGATATCGGCACTTTATGCGAGATACCGAGGAGCTTTTTCGTCGACTGGCACCTCCCAGGATAATCAGCCCCAAAATAATCACAGCTGGATTTTACTACTTCCGATGGCCTAAAAGGTACTAAAATTTCTTCATCAAATTCAATCACTTTAGAATACGTTTTCGATCCGTATTCTACTGGAACAACAGCAAATGTAAATGGACTTATTTCGTAATCCTCTCTCCTGGTAATCACGTTCTTTTCCATAGCTTCCTCCTTATAAATCCTGCAATTAAACTACAATTTCAATATAACATAATATTTTAAAATAATTGGTTTATTCACCAAAATTTCAATTTTAACCCAGAACCCCCATGATTGTTACGGTTAATTCATTTTATATTCTGGGTATATGATAAATAACTATTTCAAACTACCAAAGTAAATTTTCTGAATAATTTAAATATTTAGTTGATTTTTCTTTTCATCTGACTTATAATAAAAAAAAGCAACGGGGGGATATCCATGAATCACGAAAAAGCAAATACAGATATCGTAAAAGCTGTTGATGTGACTGTTGACCAGGGGACCATGGAAGATCTACTGATGGATATGATGATTTACGAAGCTCAACTAACCCATGCACATAGGAAACTGAAAGAAGAAATCGATCATGCCTTGGACAATAAGGACAAAGAAGCATTTATGAAACTTTCCGCCGAGCTAATTGAATTGGAGAAAAACTTTGGGAATTAATTCAAACAACTTGTAACGAATAAATACGGTGTATAAACAAAATCACAGAGCGAGGATCATTTAATCCCGCCCTGTGATTTTCTTGTTTTCACTCTTTAATCACGGTATTTCCCTAAATAAAATGAAAACGTTGACAGTATTTAATCAAATACTTTGAAAATGTTAGGGTCGAATCCAAACGTTCCTTGTTTGAACTATATAAAGTCTCCTTATCAGTTGTGCGAGCAAGAACAGCTTCATTAATAATCTGATGATACTCTTTTGGCATATGGCTTAAACCATATCTCCCTGCCCCTGTCTTGGAAATGATATCGTCTTCCGCTAACGTATAGTATTGACAAAGCAGCCCAAGAACTGTCCATTCTATTTCCTCCCGTATATCGTGAGCAGGCATGTTCAGCAATTCATCGAATGAGGATTCCAACCACTGAACTCGATCGCCCCAGTATGTATTCATATTCGCGAATACATAGGATTGTAATTGTTTCGAGCGGAATTCCAGTTCAAAATCCGAGGAAGCAGGCCCAAGAACAGTAATTCCTTTTTTAGCAAAAAGTGTCCATGTCACAGGATTGAAATTAAAATAGGGGCCAAAGCTTAAATTTCCGCTATTATAATAAAAATGATTTTGATGATTATTGTTCACTTTCCCTAAGTCTCCCCAAGTAATATAGACACTGTCCATCTCTGGAGTCTTATATTTTTGAGCGATCATTCTATGAATCTTTGAGAGAATACCAGCTTCATCTTCTGTGAAATGCCGACTTGTGACAGAAATAAAATCGATATCACTTTTACCTTTTTCAAAGGCATCCAGTGCAATGGAGCCATGTAAATACAAGCCCTCCAACTCATTTGGCAGATATTCATTGAATAATCCTTCGTATTCATTCAAAATAGTTTCTACGATTTTTGGTATTTTCAACATACCTATCCCTCTATTACTATAGTTAGTATAATTCTATTGTCATAAACACACTGTTCGGGTTCTCTTTGTAATCTGCAAACGGCTTACAATATTGAAATCCAACACTCTCTAAAGCCTTTGGGCTGGTTTAAAGGCAGCCATTGATCCGGTTTCCAGACTTAGTTTCTTATAGTTACGTTCCTTCGCTATATTGATAATGTCCTCTAGCAGCTTTCTAGCTACCCCTTTTCTTAAATGATTCAGTGAAGTTTTCATCGATTTAATCTCTCCATGAGTCATATCAAGTTCTTTCAGGGCCCCACAGCCAACTAACTCCTCATTCTCCCAGACACTCCAAACCGTGATATTTGTTTTTTTCAACTCTTCCAGATTTAAAGCATGTATACTCTCAGGTGGAGAATGCTCGGCCATACTGTAAAGATGGCTACTAATTAAAGCAGCCACTTCAGTTCCTCTTAAATCATCCAATTTAATCTTCATTCAATCATCCCTCACCTTTGACGCCCCAAAAAGAATATACAAATCTTTAATTTATGTCTCCTAAATAGACGGGAACCTTATCACCTTTGTGATAGTTGATTACCTGTTTTCTCATTGCTTGAGGATAGAGTCTGTATGCTAATAAATCACTTAACGGCAGCCATTCTACTCCGATTTGTCCCTCATCAGGATTTAGTCCATTTTGAATCACTGTATTCCTTCCTTTAATCGTACATAAAAACATATATTCAATTTGATGGGTTTCCATATCAAAAGCAGCATGTTCATGATTTTGTCCGATATATTCACGAATCAGGATTAAATCACCAATTTCAACCTCCTGTCCTATTTCTTCTATACATTCTCTTATTAACGCTTGATGAAAGGTTTCTCCATGCTCTTGCCCGCCACCAGGCAATATATAATAGACACCTTCCTGATCTTCTTTTTTTATCGCAAGTAATTGATCATCCTGAATAATAATGGCTTTAGCAGAATTTCGAATCGGCATCATCGTTCATCCCTTTATCTATGTATTTTAAATTACAAAAAGAGCTGAAAATCCAGCTCATATGGTTATTGATTTGGAATTGAGTCAGCGTTCATATATCGTTCACTGATGATACTGCGATGATGTAATTCATGCCCGGCAATGATAACAGCCAGAGCCCGAACCGTTATATCGCAATCATTAGCTGTGCCTCGGCGCAGCCACTCTTCACTGCGGAGACTTTTTAATAATATAATCGTTGACTGACGGACGATAGAAAAGTTTTGTAGGAGCTCTTCTACTGTTTGTTTTGTAAAGGATGCTTGCTGAACATATTCTTCTTCATTAAAACCTGGCAAGTTTCTGCGTTCTCCTCGCGCGATTGCAAGAAGCCTGTATGCCATGATTCTCTCTGTATCAATCATATGCCCAATAACTTCCTTGATACTCCATTTTCCTTCGGCATAACGGAATTCCGCCTGAGTATCAGTTGTTTTTTCCAGATTGGCAATCGTCTGTTTTATTTGTTCGGATAAAATTTGGATCAAATCACCTTCCGGAACTAATTCTACATATGGTTGATAATAAGGAGCATATTCATTTTGTTTTAATTGTTTTCGCATATTCCCTCTCCTTTTATGTATTTCCTCTATTTATTCCACCTTCATTGCTTAAATTCCTTTATTGCACGATAGCAAAAACAGAGCCACTCCGTCTAACGAAGGGCTCTTCATTTTATTCATTATAACTTTTTATTTTTTATACTTCTCTGCCATTTCAATCCGTTCAAGCATGGTTGGATGACTGTTCCGGAATATTTTAATCAGTAAAGGCGGATTCACTTGGCTTAGCCCCTTTTCAGAAAGTTTCTGAAAGGAGGAAATAGCTGCTTCAGGATTATCGGTCATGTTTAATGCATAGGTGTCTGCTCTTGTTTCCTGCACACGGGATACATAATTTGTAACGGGACTTGCTGCGAACAACAGAATGGACGTAATCAGTAAAAAGAGCGGCAATGACCGAATATCACTCATGGATTCTAAGTGATACAATTCCCCTCTGTTCCGTATGGCTCTTTTCATCCATTTATCTGTCAGCCATAAACCAACCAACATGAGAACCAAATACCCGGCAATACCGAGGTATATATGTTTTTCCACATAATGAGCCATTTCATGAGCCATGATAAATAAAATCTCATCATCCTCTAGGCTGTTCAATGTGGTGTCCCAGAGTACAATTCTGGAATTTGAGCCAACCCCTGTTACATAAGCATTTAAAGAATTGGTTTTCTCTGACATATTTACTTCATACACATGCTCAGCCGGAATATTGGCTTTTGCTGCCAAATCAAGGATTTGTTCTTCCAATACTTTATCTTTCAGCGGGTAAAAATCATTGTAAAGCGGATCGATGACAACCGGCTGAATAAACATGACGAATATCGTGAATGGAATGCATAAAAGCCAGCTATACAGCCACCAGCGAGCGGGACTTTTCCGAATGAGCCAATACAAGACAAGAACAACAATTAAAGTCATTCCTAGATCCACCCAAAACTCAATAAAATTATCCTTCATCCAGGAGGAAAAAACCTGAGAGGATATGCCATAGGCAAGCGATATTTTATATCGAATGTATGAAAGCGGCAGGAAGACAATAAATAAAAGGAGTGAAAGCCAAAAGACATAGGCGCTAATTTGAACGGAACGTCTTTTCCAGGATTGCTTCCCCCATTTCTCTAGCCCTTTGGACAATCCAGATATCAGAACAATCGCATAGAATAGCCACTCAAGCGGTGTACTGATAAAAAAGAAAAAGTTTCGTATTTTAGAATACGTTTCACTCTTTTCTAACAATTCCTTATTCATAAACGTAGAGGGATCTGCATTGGTTCCCCTCATCGATTCAGGAATAGCTGTATTGGCACCATGAAAAAGATAAACATATATCGCCAATGCATAAATTAGAAAAAGGCCTAATATGATTAAAATCCATTTTCTCCGCAAATATACCCCTCCTCAAACATTCCATCTATATAGTTTACCGGCATTTGTACAAGTTAGAACCTTAATTCATTCTTTCTCCATACGACACAAAATAGACACTCATTTCTCACAAGTTTCCAACAACTTTACCATAACCACTATCTATATAATGGTAAAATAGGGGAGGAATAACAAACAGAGGGGAACTGTTAAACGATATGAAAAAGTTATATATAGGTTTTACTATCTTATTAATTTTAAGTATCGGTGCTGGTATATACTACTTCACTGGTTATAGGCAGTCACAAATGGAGTTTCCTAATGAAGTTACAATGGAATCCACTACCGGTACGGATTATTCATTCAAGGAAATTCCACAAAAAATACGCCTATTGGAATTTATGTATACAAACTGTCCTGATGTCTGTCCAAATACAACCTATCAAATGGTCGATATACGCGATCGGCTTGTGAAAGACGGTCTGTTTGGCGATAAAGTCGAATTCCTGACAGTCACAATTGATCCAGCTCGGGATACACTCCCGATTATGAAAGAGTACGGTGAGACCTTTAAAACAACTGCTGCAGACGGATGGTATGTATTGCGTGGAGATGCAGAGGATACAAGAAAGCTCGCAGATGCATTCCGTTTCCAATATAAAGACCCCGGTTCAGGATTCCTAATCCACAGAAATGCCACTTATCTTATTAATGAAAAAAACCGTGTCATTGAAGTATTTGGAATGGGAGAAAAGGATTTTGACCGAGAAGAAGTTTACAAGAAAATTGTTAAGAATGCTGAAAAGATGTAGCTGATTCCAGAAGATTTGTATATAAAGGTGTAGGCAAAAAAAGACAGCTTTTTTAATTATCAAACCAATCAACCTTCTCCATCCACTCTAAGAGTATAAGAAAAGACTGTCCATTGACAGTCTTGTTCTTATGCGGAAATACTATCCCTCGCACAATTAGAGAAACCTATATTTCCAAGAGAGAAGCTTCAGCTTTGCAGCCTGCATAATCAGCTCCAAGAAAATCTAGTAATTCCTGATTTCGGTCATGAAATTGTTCTAACCCTTTATTATGTGATTTCCACATAATCTCTGTGTTTTTTTCAAAACTCTTAAGTTCAAACGGCGGTCGATAAACGAATGCTTTCCCTTCTTGCTCCAGCTTTTCTATCAAATCCATGGTTTGATTATAATGATGTGCACGGTTCTCCATGGCTTGAACCAGTTGCGGATATTTCTTACGCAATAGCTTCACTGCCCATTTTGTCTGACTGTCGAGCTTCTTCCTGTAGCCCCGCGGCCTGGTCAAGATGATGACATGCTTTTCATAGCCATCTGCTATCGCCTTTTGGATTGGTACCGAATCAGCTAATCCTCCATCATAATAAGGAACATTATTTATTTTAATTTCAGGAAACAGGACTGGAATAGCACATGTGGCCCGCAAAATTGTAGCCCCTTTGTCCATTGTTTTACCATCCATGTATTCTACCTGTCCGGTATAGGCATTTGTCACGCCAAACAAAACTTGACCTTGATAGTTTTGATATGTCTCCCAATCAAAGAAATCCAACTGATTAGGAACCGTATCATAGGCAAACGTCAGCCCAAACAGACTTCGCTCCGTTAGAAAATTGCGCACTCCGACATAGCGCTTATCATTCCGGTAAGTAGATATAAAGCGAATCGTCCTGTTTTTTTGCTCAGAAATATAGGAACAAGCACTAATAGCGCCCGCAGAGATTCCCAATATGTAAGGAAACATCATCTCTTTCTCTAAAAAACCGTCTAAGACACCCGCTGTATATACCATGCGGAATGTTCCGCCCT
The DNA here is from genome assembly GCF_001685035.1 of Bacillus sp. FJAT-27986. Classification (NCBI taxonomy): domain Bacteria; kingdom Bacillati; phylum Bacillota; class Bacilli; order Caryophanales; family Bacillaceae; genus Bacillus; species Bacillus sp. FJAT-27986. Next base: position 794,135 of record NZ_MAYV01000001.1, read on the forward strand.
CTAAGATCAAGCTCGTATTTTTTATATTGATAGGAATCATCAAAAAGTCTCCTTTATTCATGCTCATTATAGATGTTTATAGATGTTGTTTAAGCCATAAGCCTCTCTTCATCCACAATCAATTGTAACGTATCAAAACTTCTATAACGCTGGTTAATCTATACTATTTTTCCTAGTAAAAAGGAGCTGTCCCGAAAGCCAGGGAAGTATGGCTAATAAGAGGACAGCTCTTACATTCTATTTAAATGGTAGGATAGTAATAAACTTATTCTTCCACTACAATCCGGTCACATAACACCATAATACAAGGACGTTGTTGATATATCTATTGATACCACTAAATAAGTTGAACAACTAATCCTCAACAAGGAAGTTATGCTATGACCCTTTACATTTATTATAAGGCAAATAATATATATTTTTCTAACTGTAATGACTGCCAAAGTGGTGACTGAAAAAAATACTATTTCAATCTTAGTAAATACAAAATTATAAATCAGGAAGTACATCCCCATTTTTATTTTTATTTTAGTATTTCCATATTATCCAAAACAATATATAATGTTATAAATCCATAATAAGGAAAAAGCGATGAAAAGAAGAGTAAGCGCGCTTAAGCATAACAGAGAACTCCAGTAGCTGAGAATGGAGGATGTAATAGCCCGCCGAACCAAGTCTCGGAGCTTCGTATAGGATATTTCATCTGATATTGATTATGCGTCGGTTTCTCCCGTTAAAGAGATAGAGTATAACCAGGCCTTGTCCTGCGTACTCGAAAAGATTTCTGTGGCGACACAGGAATAAACTGGGGTGGCACCGCGAACTACTAAATTCCAAAAGTCTCGTCCCCAAGGTTGTTAACCTTGGAGGTGAGACTTTTTTATTGGCCTAAAAATCAATGTCTGGGAGTGGATTAAATGAAGTGGAAATACCCCCTTTTACTCTTACTTGGAATTGGAGTATCGAATGTTGGTGCATGGATTTATTTGATTGCATTAAATTTAATTATTTTGGATAAGACAGAATCACCCTTAGCCGTTTCTATCCTATATATCCTATTGCCTATTGCATCCTTATGTACAAATTTCTGGTCTGGGACTTTAATTGATCGGTTCAATAAAAGAAAGCTCATGATTTATCTAGATATTATAAGAGCCATTTTTATTTTTATCTTACCGTTTTTAGATTCACTTCCATTTATTTACTTCATTGTATTTATCATCAATATTGCCAGGTCTATTTTTGAACCAACCTCAATGGTCTACATGACAAAATTAATTCCAAAAACAAATCGACAACGATTTAATGCCATGCGAAATTTTATTAATTCCTGTGGTTTTATACTAGGGCCTTCCATAGCGGGCTTCCTTTTTATCATTGGTTCTCCTAATTTAGCAATCCAAATAAATTCTTTCGCTTTGTTCTTTTCAGTAATCATTATTTTGTTTCTTCCAAATGTAGAATTTGGGAGTGAAGATCGTATATATGAAAAAATTAAACCTTCATTAATGGTGAATGATTGGAGAATCATCCTTCAATTCAATAAAACAAATAAACATATAACATTAATATATATTCTGTTTAGCGGAATGTCTGTATGTATGTCTGCCTTAGATTCATTAGAGGCTGCATTTGCAACCAAAGTTCTCTTTTTATCCGAAAGTACCTATGGATTTCTTGTTAGTATTGCCGGTGCAGGAATCATTGGGGGTTCACTAGTAAATACAATCTTTGCGAATCAATTGAAAATAAATGTACTAATGGGACTTGGAGCGTTCTTCACTCCGATTGGTTATCTAATCTTTGCCTTTTCAAACGATTTTATATGGGCTTCAATAGGATTTTTCGTTTTAACATTTTCTTTATCATTTGCAAATACAGGCTTTTTAACCTTCTACCAAAACAATGTGCCTGTAGATATTATGGGCAGATTCTCCAGTGTCTTAGGGATGCTAGAGGCAGTTTTAATCATCATATGTACAGCCTTAATTGGATTATCTGCCGAACTATTTGATATTCGCCCTGTTTATATCATGGGTTCCTTTATTTTTTTCCTGTTGGGGCTGGTCATTAATTTTGTTATATCTGATCATTCGAAAAGAAGTTATTATATTCAAGTATAAAAAACAATAATAATACAGGTACTTTCTAGAAAAGAGAAAGTACCTGTTTTTTGTATTATTTAATAATCTATCATAATCCTTCAATTCGATCCAACCATTCATTTATTAGAACGTTAAAAATTTCGGGCTGTTCAATTTGTAAATTATGGCCTGCTTTATCCAAAATAGCGAAAGTTGCTCTAGGATACTTTTTAATTAATTCGAGTGCGTCCTGATAGCCAACAGACGAATCTTGTCTGCTCAGCAGGAAAACGCTTGGCTTAATAAAATTTGTTTGGTCAATCTCGAAGGAAAATCCATATTGGTCTATGTACGCCATCAAAAATTTTTCATCACCTAGTTTACTGCCGCTTACAATCTCTCGTTTATACCTCAACCATGTGTATTCATCAAGTATGACATTATTTTTGCTGAAATTCTCTACATCTTCCGTTGTTAATGTGGCTAAAAATTCTTCATCCGTCTTAAATATTTGATGTTTCTCCACTCTTCTGTTTTCTAAATAGGGGAAGATAACCGGACAGATAAAAGCAGCACCTAATAAACTATCATATTGATTTTGAATAACTCCTCTTGCTATATATCCCCCATAGGACTCACCTGCAATGATATATTCTTGGTCAGGCAGGATGGCTTGAATAAAATCTTGAACGGTATTCAGCATATCATCAGCATTTGTAATGTCATCATAGTTTTTCGTCAAACCCATGCCAGGAAGGTCAAAATAAATACGGCGATACCCATTTCTATCAGTAAATATGGGTTCCATACACCCTTTCATTAATCGATGATCGAGGGAATACCCGTGTAACATTAAAATGGGTTTACCTTCACCTATGTCTTCATAATATATTTCTGCCTGGCAGACTTTGCAATATGGCATCCTATTAACCTCATTTCTAAGCAGTAAATCCTACATTCAATATTCTCTATAATTCGTTCCATGGCCTTCTTGCCCAGTTTATAGAATTAGAAAAAAAGAGCTGGTCACATCATATGAAGCGGACTGCTCGGAGTATCACTCTCACCTATACATATCAATCAGTAAGACTAAAGCCCATAATATGATCCGTATAAAGTGCATAGGATTCTAATTCAATGAAGTTATCAGGTGCTGAAAATGGAATTATTTTTACATTTCTAAGCAATATCATTCCAGATAAATTGGTAGTATTGCCTTCATTAATAATGCTGTGTATATCATCTTCTGCTTCAAGGATTGATTGTTCCAATAAAGACATCTCACCCATAATAGGTTCTTTTGTATTGATTTTGTCGGCAATGATTAAACAATGAGAAGTCGTTATTTGGATTTTTTTATTTTCTTCTTTATGTAGCTCATCTAAGGTTGCTTGAGTTAATAATAAAGTTATTTTTTTCATATCATGTACCGTATTCAACTCATGACCTGTGACAGTGAAACGCATCATATTTCCCCCTTTATCACGAGCATACTCTTCCAAAAAGTCACTCTAAACAAGTAAATTCTCTATTAGGTTTAAGAAATCCTTCTTCAGCTAACTGTTTCTCCACCACATAAGAGGTTCAACAGAAAAAAGCGTTAATCCTTTTGAATCAACGCAACATTTGGTTCATTATACATATTCAAAGTCAAAGCACCAGTAATGTAAAATATCTCTTTTTATTTACCGTTTTTACCCCGTAAATTCAGTAAGGTAAATAAAACTATTTAGAACTCCATCCACCATCAATGATTAATTCTTCACCAGTAACAAATTTGGATTCATCAGAGGCTAAATATAAATAACCGTTAGCAATATCAATCGCTTCACCTGCGAATGGTGGTAATGGTATTGTACCTTCAAATGCTTTCCCCAATACTTCTCGGGATGTCACACCATGACGCTCGGCAGCACCTGTTAAAATGGCTCCTGGATAAATAGAATTTACTCGGATATTATCTTTAGCAAAGTTGATAGCTGCATGTTTTGATAGGGCACGGACACCACCTTTTGCTGCAGCATACGCAGCTGCACCATTGTCAGCGCTTCCAATAATCGCTGCTAAAGATACACAATTGACGATTGATCCACCGCTATTTTCCTGCATATAAGGAATAACGGATTGCATTCCTAGGAACACGGAGGTTAAATTTAAGTTAATAGTACGATTCCATCCATCTAATGTTTCTTCCAAAAGTGTTTTATGAAACGATACACCGGCATTATTAATTAAAATATCAATTTTACCAAATGCCTCTTTTGTTTGTTCCATTACAGTTTTCCAATCTTCATCAGAAGTGACATCTAAACGAGCACATAGTATATCGCCTTCTATTACAGCAGTTACTTCTTCTAACTTATCAAATGCGATATCTGTTGCTACAACCTTTGCGCCTTCACTTATGAATAATTGAACTGCAGCTAACCCCATACCTGACGCAGCACCCGTGATAATTGCTACTTTATTATCTAAACGTCCCATCAAAATCCCTCCATTCGATTAAATGTGATTTTTTATCACACTTAAAACTTAACAATCCATCCATTTAAGGTCAATCATTTTATCTTTAATTTCAAACAATTCATTGCTAAAATAGTAACAGATTGGACGTGAATGTATGGAAGACCTCTTACAATTAAGCTACTTAGGTAAAACGAACTTCATCGTTGCCATTAAGTCCTTAGCAATACTTGCAAACGAAAAAAAGCTTGTAACTAGCAGCACTTTAACTGAAAAACTAAATGTTGAATCGAGCTTTATTAGGAAGGTATTAGCTAAATTAATGCAGGAAAAAATGGTTGAAGGTTTTGAAGGGCGCTACGGTGGTTATAAGCTGGTTGTTAATCCCGAAAAGACAACTCTTTATGATGTGTATGTTGCCATTGTGAAAGACGCACATCCGACTAAAATGGATAAAGAAATCGATGAAATGGACAAAAATATTTTAGATATTCTACTAGAAGCACAACATAAAATAAAAGATGTCTTGAGCCAATATTCTATTAATGATCTTGCAAATAGTTCTTTAAAAAAGAATCTTTTTTGATTTTACCTTTATATTTTACAATAAAACACCTCTACACTATCAAATTGAGGCCGTTTAGTATTGCCATATCTTTTAATCAAAAAAGCATGCTTCTTGATACAGAAACATGCTTTTTACTATTATTCTACATCTAAAATTAAGGACTCAATATCTATATCATTTTCGATCATATTATTCTCTTTCATGAATTTCACTGTTTTTTCCATACTCTCGATATCTGATGGTTTGATTTCCATATTGAAGTCATACATTTCATACATTTCTTTTACACCATCTAGAGGTAGTTCGGTTTCCTTTGCTGTAATTTCCATGACTTCCTCATAATTTTCATCGATATATTGCAGTGTCTCTTCTTGTACTTGTAAAAATTTCTTTACTAAGCCAGGATTCTTCGAGTAGAAATCTTCACTAGTTGCAACTACAATTGTTCCATCGACCAGCCCTTCACCATTTGTAACCACCTGGTACCCATCTTGAATCATATTATATGCGGTAGGGCCAGCTAGTAACGCAAAGTCGACTTCCTCTGCTACTAACGCTGCTTGTGCAGAAGGTATATCCATTTGAACAAATTCAATATCCTTTTCTGTTAAGCCTTCAGTTGCTAAATAATTGATAAGCAGTTCATGTAAAATTGTTCCCTTTGGACCAGCAACTTTTTTCCCTGCTAGATCTTCAGGTGATTTAATATCTTTCAGGTTTGTAAATAACATGAAAGCCTCAGGAGAACGGCTATACATGCTCATAATTTTGATATCCGCTCCATTCGATGCAGATAAAATGACAGATGTGGCACCGACTGCATTCAGGAATTGGATATCACCTGAAGCCAAAGCCTGAGTTTGTTCAGGGCCGGTTGTTAAATTGGAATAGCCGAATTCAATCCCTTCTTCCGCAAAAGAATTGGCCAACAATCCTTTTTCCTTTTCTACAATAGAAGGAATATTTAAAGGAGATTGCACATAAGTTGTCTGCACCTTATCAACAGTATACGTGTTCTCCTCGTTATTTTTTGTACTGTTCTTATCAGAATCGGTATCTTTTCCACAAGCAACGATAACTGATATGCTCAGTAAAGCAAGTAAAGATAATAACCATTTTTTCATTTTATGTCCCACTCTCACGCTAGTTTTTCTATGATGTTTTTCTTTATTTCTATTAGAGAAGGCGATAATACATCTCTTGGATATTCATATTGCTCTAAGTTAAATTGAGCATGAATCCTTCCTTCATTAACTACAAAGATATTTTGTCCTATTGCTATGGCTTCTTCGATACTATGGGTAACAAAGATTATACTTTTCTTTTTTAGTTGGTTAATTCTTATTAATTCTTTCTGCATTGCCTCACGTGTGAAATAATCGAGTGCAGCAAATGGTTCATCCATTAAGATAAAGGATGGGTCATAGGCTAATGCTCTTGCTAATGCGACTCTTTGTTGCATGCCTCCGGATAATTGGTGTGGATAGGCTTTTTCAAACTTTTTTAATCCTATCAAATTCATTAACTCTTCTATTTCCACATCATTAATCTTTTGTTTTTCTAAACCGAATGTAATGTTCTTAGATACGGGTAACCATGGCATCAAACGGGGTTCTTGAAATACAAAGCTAATTTTTTCATTGCTATTAATGGACACTTCTCCTGCATCGCATTGCTCCAGATTGGCTAATATGCGCAGGAGTGTCGTCTTCCCACATCCGCTTTTTCCGAGAATGACACTGATGCTATTCTGAGGGAATTCGACATTAACATTTTTTAAAACATCATGCTTTTTTCCATCTACCATAAAACTTTTATAAAGTTGATTTATTTTAATCCCAGCTATTGTCTATACCTCCAATACGAGTGAATTTCTTGCTAAAGAACGAGAAAATTTTATCGCAGATGACTCCCAGGAGGCCGATCACCAGAATTCCCACAATCACTTTATCAGAGCGAGACATCGTCTGCGCATCCAATATGAAGTACCCCAAACCGCTTGCAGCGGCAATCATTTCAGCACCAATAATAGCTCTCCAGCTATATCCCAGGCCAACCTTCATTCCTAAAAGAATATCTGGGACAGCAGACGGAAGAATTATTTTCAGAAAACGTTGCCTTGGATTTAATCCTAAAACTTTTCCGACCTCCAAAAGCTTATAATCACAAGAACCAAAGCCCTTTTTTATATTTAAAAACATTGGAAAAAAGGAAGCTAAAATGATTATGATTGTTTTGGATTCTTCTCCGATACCAACCCATAAAATTAGCAAGGGAATCAGGCTAAGTGGAGGTACATTTCTGAAGAACTCCACAATATGATTGTAATAAGGAGAAAGGGCAGGCTTTAAACCAGCAATGATGCCTAGAAAAAAGGCGAATACAAAGGCAATCGAAAAGCCGACTAGTACTCTATATAAACTTGCAAAGATATGAATAAATAATTCTCCGTTTTGTACCATTGATACAAAGGTATTCCATACTTGCATTGGACTAGGCAGAATATAGGCACTCCAAACTTCGAAATAGCTGCATAAATACCATGCGATTAAAATACAAGCAATCGGTATCAATCTTTTTATAAGATTATTCATTTGTTATCCTAACTCCATCTCCATTATGGCAGCCACCTTGGCAATATAACATTTCTATTAATTGTTTTTCTTGCTTAGGAGTACTCTGGAAAAAGCAATCAATATCATCCTTCGATGCAAGGCTGACTACATTAGGGATATTATCAAAAAAGCCTGGTGGAATCGGACTGTTTTCAGTTGGTTTACTATTAAGCTTGATTTGGTGATCTCTGCAAAATTCAGTCCATGTTTGAAATATCGTATTTTTCAATGCCAAGCTAGTTCCTAGGTCTTTTAAATCTGTACAAGGAGTGATGATATATAGTTCTGCATCATCATCTTTATATCTATTAGCCAGTTCTTCAGCACAATGAATTAAGATTGGTTGGATAGTAGCGTACTCCTGGCCAATTTGATCATAATGAGTTTTTACATAGGAAATTGCTTTAGGACATCTATTATCACAAAGGAGCTGATTACATCCTTCGTATCGCTCTTTGTATTTATTTTTCACAGTCATCAAGTGATTTTCCTCACAAGTAACAACCTGAAAATCTAAGCATTCTAAGGTAGAATATAATTCTTCCTGTTCATACATTTTTAAAACAACAGGATTTAGCCAAATATATTTTTTCACTTCCTTCTCCTTTCTAATTAGAAGTGATAAAGATTAACAAAATTATTTCTGAATAATATTATCATAAATGATAATGGTTATCAATGAAGTTCATATTCATTTATATCATTGCCAAAGAAAGTAAAATCTGTTAAACCTTAAAATATCTACTGTCCTTACAGTTAGCTTTAATTTATCATCACCAAATTTAAAATAGATATATAAATTAAGGACATAACCTATTAGGATAATAGATTATGTCCTTTGTTATTTCTAGAAAGACTTCATTTGTTTAAATACTTTTATCCATAAAAACTTATTATTTCGCTAATAGAGAATCTGTCCCATTAGCCTCCATAATTACTACTCAGTAGCAGTCTTGGTCTTCAACTTTTAACTGCTTCAACCATTTTCTAACTCGTTATATTGTTGTGCTGAACTAGATGGGACAAATACGATTGGATATTTTCCGCGTAATTGTTTCTTCACTTCCTGGAACAGCCGCAATCCTTTTTCATTGTGCCATTCCTCTAGCTTTACTCCATTTTCCTTTAATAGGTCGGTTTCTAACTCAATCCAATTGCCATATTCCGATATCCATTCCAATAGTTCTTCCTGTAATTTATCTGATATAGGGAAATTATCTATCTCCAAATTTACTCCACAATCATTACACCAAATTGGGTCACTCATAAAATCAGCTTCAAATTTATATGAAGTATGGTTGCAATTTCTATTTTGTTTCCAAATCATTAGTTAATCCCCATTTCAACTTTATAAATGAAGCTTGCAAATATACAATACTATGATTATATCTGTTATATACATATTATTACAAAACATCCCCTTTTTGCTGCATAAAAAATAGAGCTGTTCACAGCTCTGGATAGTATTGTAATATCCCGTTTTTTAAATTTGTATGAATTAAATGATCTTCTGTTTCCTACTTAGTTTAAAAAATCCTTTTTATATTGAACAGCTAGAAATATTCCTGAAGCAATGAATGCAAGAGAATATTTAAATAAGAAGAAAATTTGCCACATATATTCTTTCGGGAAAATTACGTCACATAAAATTACTACGCTTAACATAATGAAGGTACTTTTTAAGTGTATTTGATTTGTTCTTTCGTCAGCCTTACCTATTTTTCTATAAAATACGTACAACAGAATTACTCCGACTATAAGCAATAAAATACCGATGCCAATAAGCATATTCCAATTACCAGTTGATGCTTCCGCCCAAGTTTTTAATGGATAAAAAGTTGTATTTGATATTTCCTCACTTTTCATTTTGATCGCACCCTTTCACATAAGTAAAAATATGGTTAATATCTACGTTAAAGAACTCAGCAATTCGAAAAGCTAAAACAAGGGAAGGAGAGTAATTATTCTTCTCCATCACATATATGGTTTGTTTGGATACTCCCACAGCGTCAGCCAGCTCTTTTTGGGACAATCTTTTTAAAACTCGATGCTCATATACTTTATTTTCAACGTAATCCTCCATTTTTTCTTTCAAGGTCAACACCTTCCTTTTTTTACCATAAATATATAATAAACTACACTTTTATAAAAGTAAAGTAAACTTATACAAGGGATAAATATTATTATGCAAATTAAAAAGGGTTAGAATCCTATCATCGATTCTCACCCTTTTTATATTTATAAAAAAACAGCCTAGAGATGTTCTTTCAACAATCAGGTTTATTACCCTTTAAACGAATAAGATGGACTTCCCTTTACATCCATTTTGATCCTGAAAAGTCCTCCTGATAATGGGTAATTCTTAAGTTGTTCTTCACTAAGTCCCGATTTTGCTGTAGTTATATATAATTCATTTAAATCTTTCCCTCCGAAAGTACAAGATGTAACATTTAGTGCTGGGACCTCTATGGAGCCTATCTGTTCACCTGTTTTAGGGTTCCACCTAGATACTTTTGAACCACCCCAATGGGCAATCCACAACATTCCTTCTTCATCTATAGTCATACCATCAGGCATTCCTTCTTCTTCTTTGAAACTGATAATTTCCACGGGATTTTCAATATCACCCGTAACAAGATTAAAATTAAAACAACTAACCTTTTTAGATAGAGTATCTATGTGATACATAAATTTATTATCAGGTGACCATGCCATGCCATTGGATAAGCCAATCTTACTCAGCTTCTTCTCTACTTTTCTATTTGTATCTAAGCAATAAAGGGAACCTTGTTCTCTAATATAAGATTTGTCCATTGTACCTGCCCAAAAGCGTCCATAAGCATCACATTTTCCATCATTAAACCGATTATTAATCAAGTGACTCTCCGGTTCATTTATCAGGGTTACTTTTTCCGTGGAGTAATTCAAAAAATAAAAACCATTTTCTAATGCCACTACTGCTTCGTCTATATTTCGAGGTACTATTGCCCCAATATATTGTTCTAACTGAATTCCGTGGTTTTCATTTGTATTTGGATTAAAGATGTATATCTTTTTTTCTAAAATATCAATCCAATATAACAATTGTCTTTGCCTATCCCAGCATGGACCTTCTCCCAGTGTCGCTTTTACATCTAGAACCAATTCTAAAACTCCTACCAAGCCAAACACCTCGTTTAGTATTATTTTCTCTATGTCCTTTATTCTATAACGATAAGAAGTAATCCTTCTTTCGCTAAACTGGCTCATTTTACTAACTAGAAATTGGCCCGGCAATAAAAATAGGCACGGATTTCATTCATTTAAAGATGAAATCTGTGCCTATTTTGGGTATCTCCTTCAGAGCTTGAAATTGAATGAATGAAATACTTCTCCAATAATTCCTTTCAGCTGGCGGACACCTATATCTGTGTTTGTCATGATGATTAATCCTGTTTCTTTATAATTCTTTAAAAGGTAAAAGTTGCTTGGACTTTCTGTAAGTAAATCAAAAGAAATGATAACCCCGCAAGGTTGTAAAGATTCTCCTTAATGTTCAGATCAGTAAGCACTCATACACCCCAGAGTTTTTTACAACTGTTTAGATAAAGTATCAAACTCAGTTGCTCTTTTCCTCTTTTCAATAATAATGGTTGCCCCAAGTAACGTAAGAGCAAAAATTACTAAAACGACCGGAAATAGATTCATTGTATAATTCTGAAACAGGATTCCTACTAACGGAGGTAAAATGGTTACCCCAACAGAGCCAAAAGCTACTTGAAGCCCAATAATTGCACTTGCACTCCTTTTCCCAAACCTTCTTGGAGTTTCATGTATCATGGTTGGAAAAATTGCCGCACATCCAAGACCAATTAATATGAATCCACCGTACAAAACGCTGCCTGTTCCAAAAGCAACCGTAATAATTCCTATGAGTAGTGCAATTTCGCTAAACAGTAACAATTTCTGATTAGATAGCCAAAACGTAATAAAACCAGAAATAAACCTTCCCATGGTTAAACTTGCAAAGAATACTGATATTATGAAACTAGCAGTAGCTACTGATAATGACTTCATTTCTATTAAATAACTACTTCCCCACAAAAATATTGTACCTTCTAAACCAACATAAAATACAAAAGATAATAGCGCAAAAACAACTCCCTTTTCTTTCAAAACCGAGCCATTGGACACGGGACTCTCTTCAGACTTTTCGGATCCCTTTTGTTGATTTGTCTTCCAGAGAGGAATAGATAGGAAGAGAATAATAGCTAATACAATTTGAATACCGCCAATAATAAAATAACCGTTTCTCCAGGAAAATTGATTATTTAAAACGACACCCATAATAACTGGGCCGAGAGTTGCTCCTACTCCCCAAAAAGCATGTAACCAATTCATATGATGTGCTTTGAAGTTAGCAGCCACGTAGTCATTTACAGAGGTGTCAATAGCGCCAGCTCCAAAACCTAAAGGTAATGCACAGACAATTAATAATAAGAAATTTTGTGTAAACGCAAACCCTATCAATCCAATCACAGTAAGCAATACACTACCTAGAACTAGTCTTCCCGTTCCGATTTTTTTATTAATTCGCATAGTCGACAAGCTAGAAATAACAGTACAAATTGCAATAGTCATTGAGATTAAGCCTGCCGCACTATGTGCTACATTAAATTCTCCCACCATCTCAGGCCAAGCTATCCCTAAAAGGGGATCGGGTAACCCTAAACTAATATAAGTGGCATAGATGATAAATATAAAAATTATCTTCCGCAAAAAGCAGTCCTCCATTATTCGCTTATGTATAAAGTTTTAGCACAGTGAGCGCCTGATTTAGTCTGGTATCAATATAGCGTGTCTCACCATTGTTCTCTATCTTTAATCAGAACCTGATAGTAGTTAACTACATATCGTTAAACTAATATATCTTCATTTATTAACCTATGCACTAAATTCATGTTGAATCAACAATACACATTGTTCATCTTTTTAATAATCACAGGAATTTCAGATAAATCATCCACAATAAAATCTGCATCGGCTTCAGACCAAAAAAGAAAATTAGCAATAGTACACAAAAACATCTTTTCCATTTAATAGTAGTTCTTTTTCTATTCGCATACCAATCTTTTGAGCAACTTTTTGAGAGGCAGTGTTGTCTTTTTGAATAAGGGCAATCATTTTTTCAAGCTTCAGCTTATTCTTCCCATATTCCATTACCCCTCTGGCTGCTTCAGTTGCAAATCCCCTACCCCAATATTCCTGTGAAATCCAGTAACCAATTTCAATCTCTTTTTTTCCATCTATCAATTGGGGTACCAATCCTGCATGACCTATTCTGTTGTTGCTTTCTTTTTCTAAAATGAGCTTCAATCCATAATTAGGATTAATGGCATATGTATCAATAATCCAATTCAAAAATTTTTGAATTCCTTCTTGATCTCTTATTTGTCCGTTTCCTATATATCGCACAATATTAGGATTCGTTAAAAGTGATTCAAGAAAATCTAAATCATGATTATTATATGGTCTCAGCAATAAACGGTCTGATAGTGTTTCCATCATAAACTCCTCTTCAATTGTAACTTATGGGAACATTGCGGTTCCTTTTCGTTCATTTCAAAAAAATTATCAATCTCTCTTAGATTCATACCAAGCAAGTTTAACAAATACTTTCATTTCTAAATTCACATTGAAATCGTTCCACACCCGGATATTTTTCTCCTAAACTTGTTATCATGAAGCCATATTTACGATAAAAATCCACCCCATCCTTATCCGTTTCAGCAGAGATAAGACAGAATTGATTGGACAGGAAATTTATCATTTTTCTGCCAATCCCTTTTTCTCTTTGTTCCGGAAATACAGCAATATGTGAAATGACACATTCTTTTGGACTAATCATTTCAAATCCTATGCACCCAACATATTTCCCATTGCATTCTAAACCAAATAATTTTCGATTTGGAGATTTTAAATATTTATTGTATTCCTCGTCAATCCTAAATTCTGATGTCGCATAGGAAAGAAGATTCCGTATTAATGGATGGATTTTTTCGGTATTAATTTCTTTCATATCATTATCCTTCAAATGTGTGATGATTAAATAATTCTTCAATTACACGCAACATCCTTCTTGTATTAACCTGGACCATTAGATATATAAATCACATAAAAATCCTTCCTGCAAACAAACAAAAAGACACTAACTCAACACACTCCTAAGTGTTGAATTAGTGTCTCTAGCCATCTATTTGAACCTATTTTAACCTCAAGCAACAAAATTGAATCATTCAGCCTTAAACTTCATATTATTACTATTTGTTTACATACTGTAGAAAGTATGAAGTAACATAATTTCCCAAATAATATATAATTAAATTATGGAGGTGAATATAATCAGAAAATATATTATTTTTATAGGTACCTTTTTAATCATTGGAATTATTAACTTTGCATTAACCTCATCGCTTGATGCTTCTTTCTTTGATTACAGTGTGTTTGTTGGCTTCTTTTCTACAATAATTATTTATTTTTTTACTTCAACTGGCGGCTACACAAGTCGCAGTCTTGATGTTCAAATTCAAGGCAGTACTGGCCTACGACCAGAAGGAACTCAAAGTAAGTTTAATCCTTCCTATGTTTTCTTTGGCTCTCTTGCATACTTTTTAACCTCACTTATTGTAACGATTTTCATTTATTTATAATTCTATTGTATATTTGTATCTCTTTACCTAATACAATCTATTCTTAGCGTTTATGAGATTCATATACACCGTTGTCTTGAGGAGAATATAAATATGAGTTTTCTTGACACTATGGATCCTTTTTTATTGCAGCTAGTTATTGTCCCAACCATTGTGATTGGATTAGGCGTATTAGTCTCAGCCATAACCAATAAAATTTTTATTGGCCCGCTAGTGACTTTAATAGCCAACCTGATCTTTGAAGTTTGGCATTCTAAATACTATTATCAATATCCTGATATTTCATTTTCAGAATGGAACATCATATTTCCTAGTATTTCCTTGTTCCTATCAGCAATTATTGTAGCTTATATTAGAACCAAAAATTAAAGATCCTATCAAATCCATTATTAATAAGAGAAATCTTTTGTCCAAATAAAAAGCATTAATCCATATGGACAAATGCTCTCTAAGAAAATCAAATTTTCCCACTATTACCTTCAGTCAATTGTTAATTAAATTTCTCTTTATTAAAGCTGCGATTTGTTTATCATTTTGATCCGGATTGTTTTCCAAATGTTTAATAATTAACTCTTGTCTCTCCACAGGATGATTTTGACTCAGCTTTGCCTGTGCTTCTATTTTGGTAATAATAATCTTAAAGGCGACAAGCTCTCTTATCATACCTTCGATTATACTGGAATCTAAGTCTAGATAATGGTATGAGCTATCTGCCTTTTCATACTTATTAACCAGGCTATTTAAGGTGTGATGGATGACATTCTTTTCACTCACAATCTCCATTCTGCCATATACATGAATAGAAACATAATCCCAAGTAGGTACTGATTTAATAGTTTCATAATAAATAGGAGAAATATAACAATGAGGGCCATGGAAAACAGCAAGGACCTGCTGTTTTCCTGCTTCTTCCCACTGTTTGTTTGCACGCGCCATATGGCCATATAAGGCAAATTGATCTTTATCTAATATTAGGGGTAAATGCGTAGCATATGGTTCGCCGTTATGCTGTGAAAAAAGAGTAGCGAAGCTGTATTTTTCAATAAAATCATAAATGGTTTCTTTGTCATCGATAGTAAAGCACTCAGGTATGAACATCGTGATATTCCTCCTTAAGTTCGTCTATGAAAAGAACAAAGAAGAGTTAAAAAGATATGATTCAAGATATGTAAAAATATTAAAATTCAAAAGCTGAATCTTTTGCCGTCAATATCATATCCGTACTTATAGTGTTGAAATACGAATCAATCAATTGCTTCAATTCATTCATGGCTAGATTAGCACGTTCAGCTTGTTCTTTGTTAATGGATTCAATGAATAGGACAGCATCCGTTGTGTCATCAGTTAGCATCGTTCTTTGAGCTTCTCTCCAGTTTAAGCATCTGCAAATAGCTCCGTCCTGATCATAATAGATGATTTCCTCCGGTAAAGCAGGGGAATCTTGATCAGCACCAAGTGGCAAGAATGGTTCTCCTCCTTTTGCTTTCCCAAGACGTAAGTCCCCAGTGATACAATTTAAATCTTCTCCGCCACAGGGAACAGCATATTTTAGAGAAACACTATTATAGATGTCCACCAAAGGATTAATTGGTGTAAACTCTCTACCTTGATTGGCTCTCTTTAGCAATGCTTCAATCGATGAACGAGTACCCTTTTTCGTTTTAAATTTACCAAATGCTTTACGCCATTCATCAACAACTTGATTTTGGCTAAATGTATCTTCTGTCAGAAACTGAGTAGCCTCCTTAGCCGCTCTGTTAAGTAGTTCAGAGAAATCATCATGGTTTTCTTCCGAACCTCGATTATTAATATTTCTAACAATTAACATATTAATTTGAGCATCCGGGAAAACATCCCAAAATTCAGTATCGACAATAAATTTCACCATCACACAACACTCCACTTCATCGTTTTTAATCATGAAAGGATCTATAAATAGTTATATCAATGATTTACTCATGATAAAGTCGACTTGTTCTTCATCACCCATATAGAAGGAGTGAGCTCCTATTTGAACAAATCCTCTTTTTTTATAAAAATTAAGAGCAATCTCATTCTTTTCCCAAACGCCCAGCCACATAAGCTTCTTCTTTTGTCCAATGGCTATTTCCTCTGCCTTATCCATCAGATAGTTGCCCAATCCGCTTCTTTTAAATTTTGACTTTATATAAATCCGCTCAATTTCTAGTGCCTCATCAGCTATTCTTTCAGTTTGAGCATCATTGAAATTGACCTTTAAATAGCCTGCGAGTTCTTCACAGAAATAGATGAAATAAAATTCAGAGGAAGCATTGGATAATTCCGTCTCTAACTGTTCGCGATTAAATGCCCTTTCTAAATAGGCCTTTAAATTTTCAGGCGAATTCTGATCCTTAAATGTATCAGTGAATGTCTGAATACTAATTTCTTGGAGGATCTGTATATCTTCATGATTGCACTTTTGTATATTTACATTCATTTTATGGATGTCTCCTTTATGTAATCAATACGTTCTCTTATTTCCTTTTTTCACAAATTCCCAATCTACTTCAATATTTTTTCTAACTCTTTGAAGGAGATCAAAAATAATATCTATCTCTGTTTCAGATAATCCAGCTAATGCTACTTTATTAGAATAATCATTCTCTCGTTTTATAAATGGGTAAACCTTTGCCCCTTTTTCCGTTGGAAAGAGCTTTTTTATTTTTTTGTTTTGATGATCAGCTTTCTTTTCAATAAAACCATTCAGTTCAAGTTTTTTTATAGCTCGTGCAGCCGTGGTTCGATCCACTTTTATCATCTCAGCTAACTTCTCTTGAATGATACCAGGATTCTCACAAATGCGGACCAGGTACAAATATTGCCCTTTAGTAAGGTCATATTCCTTAAATTCTATATTACTAATCGAATCTAAAGCCCTGGCAATCATGCCTATTTCCCGTAGAATTTCCTTCATAAATACATCTCCATTACTTTAAGCACTTAAATTATGCTATTACTTTTATTATAGTATATTTTGTTGTATATGCAACAAAACGCATGATAAAAAGACTGCAATTGATGTACGCCCTAAAAGTTAGAGTCAAAAGTCAACTTTTGGGTTCACCTTCAATTTAGCAGCCTTTTCATTACATCTTATTTTGTTAGATAGTCTGTTACCACATCACAGAATTCATCTGCAGCTTCATAATGAGGTGTATGCCCGCTATATTTCACCGTATATATTTCACCTTGTTTAACCTCGGTTATATACGTTTGAACTTGAATCGGGCAGGTCACAGCATCATGCTCTCCTAAAATTAAGAGACAGGGGATATTGATTTTTTTCAACAAAGGAAAAACTGACTCAAATATCTTTCCTTCATCTCTTAAGCGGTCGAAATGGATTGCTGATTTATTATAGAAGTTATCCCACTGACCATCTGAATATACGCCTGTATCAGTTGGATTATTAAAATTATGAGTATAGATTTCCATCCTATTTTCTTCTAGAAATTCACCAATCTCCATATATCCCTCTACCAGTTCTCGTGGTGAAAGAGTGGCGTCATTATAAAGTTTTATACACTTTAATTCATTCTCGACCATCTTATATTTTTCAAATAAACTAGCCGTTTTTTTAAGAAGCGCTTTAGCTGTTAGTCCAAAATCAAATGTTGGTCCTTCAAAAATCACTTTTTCTATGGAGTTAGGATACCGTGATGCATAAAGTACTGCCAGGTAACCTCCAAAAGAATGACCTATTATAGACCACTTCTTTATTCCAAGGAATTGCCGAATTCCCTCACAATCGTCAACCAAATCATCAAGACTAAATGCTTCTCCATTACTTATGCCTTCAGACCTGCATACCCCTCTTTGATCAAATGCTATTAGTTTAAATTTATCTCCTAAACGAGTCTTTTGGTGATAGGTAAAATAGAAGCAGCCTTCTCCGGGGCCTCCGTGTAAATATAAAATCGCTTTATCACATTTTTTATGGCTAATTTCCACATATATCTTTTTCCCTTTAATATCAATTAATTGTCCATTCTCCATTTAGTTATCCTCCTTATATTTAATGATTGGATTGTCCACTTCCTATATAGGAGGAGCTCTTGCGGAGAAGCATAGAATACAGTGTTAATGAAACGGCATATTACAGTACCTCACAATTTACCTCCAATCAAGTTTTTAAAAATCCTTTTATTTAAAGAGAAATAGCTAAGCTATTCTATTGAGACGAAACTATCCTAATTCAATTAGAATTTTTAAGAACCTCATTTAATTGTAAAGGTGAGATAGTTCCTTGATGAAAATATAATTGCCATCTGCCACCAATCAATTTCCATATTGAACTTCGATAGGTGTTACGATTTCGAGTTTTATCAACAATGAAATAAGTAGATAAAACAACATCTGGCGCTAACGGATAAATAGTATAGTTATAGAGTGACATCTCAGTTAAAACCACTCCATCTTCCAGGCAGGCTTTTTTATCAAACATAAACCCTGAACTGCCAATCTCAAAGAAATCGTCTGCCAGTATTTTATCCAGCTTGTCACGACTTTTACGAACTTCAAATCCAATATGGCTTTCCTCTAATTCCTTTAATTGTTCCTTTAATTTCACATCCATTTAATCAGTCCCTTTACTAACGCTTATTATTTTAATCCGCTTATTTTATAGCCCTTTATCTACTAATTGTGTTTTTACTATCTAATATTTATTTTCAAATTAGGTGTAGCATTCTCATTTCTGGTGAGGTATCTTAACATTTTGCGCTTGAAATTGAATATTTTTCTGTATTTCTTCAAATGTTAGACAATGGAGGTGAGAGTAAATGAAGAATAATCAAGATCAATCTAAATTCCGGGTACGAAATCAGGAAACGACATCAAAAAACGGTGATACTCCTTTAAAGCATATACCTACTGTAAATGACCGCCATGGTTCAAATATCAAGTCACAAGACGAACAATCAGATTATATTTTCTAAATGAAAGGAGCAATTGGATGACTAACTCTAGCAAGGATTCTATTCAAATAAAAATGGAGCAAATTTTATCTCATACCTGCGGCTCCTTTGAAAATTGTACAGAAACCAATATCCAGACTTTTTTAACCCAATGCTATGAAGAAAATATTGATCCCCAATATTGCTTAAGCTGGATCGCAGAGCATAATGCAAAAATCCCTAATTGGGCTAATGTATCAAAAATCTCGCAGGAATGGATTAATGGACATACCTCTACTGGCTCTACGTTTTTTAATAATGAGGGAGATGTACTTCGGTAAAAGCAAAGCTGTCCATAGGGCAGCTTTTTATTACTTACCTTCACTTCTATTTGATGGTAAAAGTTTTTTCAAAATCGCTAAATTTTCTTCAAGAAATGCAGCGTTTTTTTCCATTCCACGCTTCTTACACCACCCAATGCTATTGAAGGCATCTGTAAATCGATAAAAGGGCAATACAATATCTAAATCAATTAAAGGTCGGATACTTTTATAGCCCTCTTTATATGCCTGGTAGAGGGTATGATCGCAGCTTAAAATATCACGATAAATTTTAGTGAAATCGATTTCTGTTGAACCAAATCGTACGGATTCAAAATCGATGATTCCTGAGACTTGATTGTCGTCCACTATAATATTGGCGGGGCGAAAATCCATATGTACTAAGCTTGGTCCGTCTGGGGCAGGGAGTTGCCGTTTCATGATTTCAAACTTTTCTATAGCCTGTTCATATAAATGTTCATCCAATACATCTCTTACATCCACAGCAAAACTATAGAATTTTGATTCAAGAAAGTCGGACCAATTCGGGAATTCATTTTGTATGGCAATCAACTCGTTCGTTATCGGCAGCTGAATAGAATGCATTGAAGCATGTATAACTCCAACATGATATACTGCTTTGGGTGAAGCCACAGGTGTTAAAGGTTGTCCTTTTAATTCGGAAAGCAAAAAAGCACTAGGGCACTCCTCATCTCCAAACCAACAATCTAGCATATCAGGAATCGCAATTCTTCCTTTTAAAATCTCATAAGCTTCCAATTCCCGCTGAAACTTTAACTTTGTATAAGGAATTTTAATAAAAACCGTCGCTCCCCTAAGCAACTCACATTTATAGACGTTTGAACTAAAGGAATCTTCAACTTCATTCATTGATATTACCTGCAATCCAAAATGTTCAATGATACGTTTTATAATAAAAATCTCCTCCTCATCGAACTTACTCTATCTGAAAGCTCAAAGACAACGCTCTTTACGATACTCGTTTCTCAATATAAAACAACAAAATTTAACATATATATTCCATCTTTAAAAACTCGAAAGTGCTGCCATTTGTATCTTGCATAAAAATCTCAACATCTTTAAATCCAACTTTTCTATATACATTAATTGCTCTTTGATTAAATGTAGCAACTGATAAGGTGATTTTTTGAGGGTTCGCTTCAAATTTAATAAACTCCATACCTTCCTTTAAAAATTCTAATCCCATCCCTTTTCCAGTTAAATCAGGCCTCATCCCTAAACCGATATCAACCGTGTTATCGTCAATTCTGTGAATACTCAAGAAAGCTATTAATTCTTCATCTTTTGATACAGCGAACATAGAGTTACCTCGTTTATCAACATCTAAAAATTCCTCTAAATCATCTTTATCCGCTTCCAAATCATAAAAAGAATATTCACTATCATAATGCCAGGTGAAAGCAATTGTTTCTGCTTGTTCTTGTGCCATACTATATATTTCAAATGACATTCTATCTTTCACTCCTCATTATTTTTATTCACCTTAGCTGTAAAAAAGAAAGCAAGATAACTTGCCCTCTTGAAAGAATTTACACCTGTTTTTCCTTTTGAAAAGTAACTATTACAACACCAGCAATAATTAAAATGGCACCTACAAAGAAATTAATGCCCAACTTTTCATTTAGTATGAGCCACCCTAAGAAAGAACCAACCAGTGGCTGAAAAAAGAAAAATAATGAGCCGATTCCTGCATCCATCATTTCTAATCCTTTGTTCCAAAGGAAAAACGCTCCCGCAGTTGAAACTACCCCCAGATAGATAACCCCCATGATAACTAAAGCACTATCATAGTCAGCAGCATTTGATTGAAGTTCCCATATCATTACAGGTGTTGTAAACACAAGCGCAAACATGACCGCATAGGTAGTGATTGTTAATGACGTAAAACGCGCAGAGGCAATTTTTACATAGACGGATAATAAAGCCCAGGTAATGGCAGCTCCCACTAATATCATGCTACCTAAAAAATAATCTCCAGCCTTTGTATCCCATCCAATAACAATGGTGACTCCGATTGATGCGAGTATGACCGAGATAACTTTTCTGCCCGTTAGCTTTTCCTTCAGAATAAGCGTTGCAAAAACAACCATAAAAGCTGGTGTAGCTGATGTTATTAAAGATCCCGTATGGGCATCGGATAATTTAGTACCAATGAATTGAAAAGCAATTGATACAAAGTAACCTATAAACCCAATCCACCCCAGCAGCAGCCAATCTTTCATCTGTATCGTTTCACGAGTTTTACTTTTGACTTGAATGGTCTTTAAAATAGCGTACAAAACAACAAATGCAACTACATACCTTAGCCATACTAGCGTCAATGGCGGAATAAAATCCAAAACATATTTGCTCACTACGTACATACCGCCCCACAAACTGGCGGCCAAGGATAAACAAACAGCTCCGAGTAAACTTTGTTTCATTTTGAAAATACCTCCGTCTACAAAAATAGGATTATTAAAAATCATCTTCAGCTAAGACGAGGTATGACTTTTTTGACTGTTCATTCCTCAACTTATGAATGAACAGCTGGTTGGTCATTTTCTAATAGATTTAATTACAATCTCATTACCGATTACACCACAAATTGCCATTTTGTATTCATCTAAAGTATAAACTATCTCTTCTACTATACGTTTTTAATCTCCAGCCATTCATTTTCTAAAATACTCATTTCCCATAAACTCCAGTATTCATCGCCATTTTTACTTGCATCTCTATGTAAACCCTCTTTTACAAATCCTGCCTTTTCGTAACAATCAATGGCAGAGTCATTAAAGTCAAATACTCCAAGACTAACCCTATGTAAGTGAAGTTCTTCAAATGCGATTTTAAGTATTTCTTTAATCATTTGCTGACCGATCCCTTTACCTCTTGTGTTTTTATCACCGATTAGGACTTTTCCAACTCTTGCAGATTCGTTTTTTCTATCAATTCTCCCCAAAGAGATATGTCCAATAACGTTGCCTGTTTCTTGATCAACCACTTTATAAATCAGAGCTTCTGAGTTAGCATGATTGGCATTCTCCATGTACTTTTCTAATTGAGTATCATTCAAGGGATAGTTAAACCCAGGGCCACCCCATTGAAGTAAAAATGCAGGCGAATCAATCCAATTGATAAGCTGTTTAAAATCAGAGCGTTCAAAATACTTTAGTTCTATCATGATTACCACCTCCCCTTAATACTGGTCTAGATATATAGAACATCTCTAATTTAAAGACTTCTTAAATACATAACTTACTTTGTCATAGTTCATCCGCTCTTCATAAAAACGATGGGTATCTTTACGCTGCAATCCTGATGATAAGGATATCGTTTCATAATTGTTTTCCTTAGCCCATTGATGAACATATGTAAGTAATTGTTCACCATATCCTTTGGAACGTTTATTTATATCCGTAACCAAATCACATACCCAAACAAATCGTCCATAATAAAGAGTGATCATCGTTTTAAAACCAATTACCGCAACTATTTCACCCGCATCAACCAAAGCAAACATTTTGTATCTATCGCTTTCTTGTGCATCCAAGACGAGTTCAAGATAGGAGTTTTCATCGAGATGAGTACGCAGCTGCTTCATCACAGGGAATGCTTCAACTATTTCATTTACTGATTTAATTTCTTTAATCGTGAACGGATCCATAATCCACCTCTTATTTCTGAATATTTAGTCATTTTATCTTGCAATTTGCCTGTTCTACTCTATTCTTTAGTAATTCCGACTTCCTTTATTTTTCCCCCAGTAAAAAGCCATGGAATAACTCCCCTCCAAAAGGTTCTAATATATTTTCAACTAAATGGATTACTTGATCCTTTTCTCCTGTCTTATAAAAACAATCAAATGCTTCTACAAATTGGTTTGCAAATAATTCATCATATTAGAGAACGAACTACCCATTTTGATGTGCCAATCCATTGACGGTTTGCTCTTAAGATAAATTCACTTACCAATTCAGCAAGTGTATTGGCTATAAAGAGTTCCTCTGCCCGATTCGTACAGCCTTTAAAATCATCGAGTGCATCCGTAATAAAATAACGCTTCGTATTGATTATTTCGGCTGTCCATTCTTCTGGACCTTTAGCCAGTATTTCTTTAGCCTCTTTTTTAATCGAATCGATTATTCCGCAATCTTTTAAGATTATCCCTTCAGAAATCATTCTTGACAGTGAAGGTCTTGCCCTTTCACAGTCACTTTCAACAAACAGTTTATAAGAGGTTAAATTATATACGAACATTTCAATAGGCCATCCAAATTCAACTAATGACTCTCGATAGGATGAACTGATATTTTTATCGAAAATAACGATATCCAAGTCAGATGTTTCAGTTGCTTCACCCCGAACAACGCTCCCTGCCAATAGAGCACCCTGACAGTTTGGAAAATAAATTTTAATAAACCGTTGCCCGGCTTCAATTGGACTTATTTTATTAAATCCACCCATTGACTCACCTCTGATTCGACAAATTTCTCAATTATTTGATTCTACATTGAGATATGAAATACCTTCCAAAAACCAAAGCTTTATCGAAAACAAAAAAGAACTGGTTGACAGCTCTTGATTTTATTTAATAGTTTCCCATTCTTCTCGCAATAAGCCCATTCTAATTGAATCGTAATATTCGTTATCATAGAAACGGCATTTTCTTAACCTTGCTTCCATTTGCATACCTAATTTTTCTCCAACTTTGATCATTCGCTGATTACCAGACCAGGTTGTGTACCCTACACGAACTAAAGGCATCGTTTTAAATAAATGGTCAATCCATAATTTTAAAGCTCTCGTACCATATCCCCCATTCCAATATTGAGGATTATATATACCAATGCCCATTTCTAGCCACTTTGACGGCTCATGCTCCCAGTAATAACTGACTGTACCAATTATTTTTCCATCTACTTCTATTCCCCAGTAGTAATCTTGATTGATAATCTTATCCCTTTTCTTCAAGTAATCATCATAGGATATAGACTTATGTTCAAAATAGGGGGCATCCCACTTTTTCCATTCAGGAGATTCTTCTTTATAAACTAATTCCCATAAAGAATATAAATCTTCTTCTCTGATTGGCCGAATAATTAACTCATGATTCTTATACATATGTATAATTGAGCCCCTTTCTCTTTTTAAAACTTAATAAGATTAAGCTATTTGAATGGTATTCCTGTTTATTTATTTTCATCTATATCTCCAATATGAATCTACTATTTCTTTTCAACCTCGTATAAATCCTCCCTCTGAATGTATAATCTGACCGGTTATCCACTCTCCTTCTTGAGAAGCAAGGAAGCCAATCATACGGGCTACATCTTCAGGTACACCTATACGTCCCATTGGAAACTTAGGTAAAAGATGTTCCCGAATCTCATCTGTCATCCATGTTGAATCAGTAGGACCAGGGTTTACAGCATTGACTGTAATTCCTAATGATGCCAGTTCAGCGGACAATGACCGAGTGAACGCTGAAATAGCTCCTTTTGTGGCTGCATAAGCTAATTCGTCAGGCATCGCACCCAAGTCCTGACCTGATGTCATATTAATAATTCTGCCTGATTTATATCCAGCATTCTTAAAACATCGAGCAAATTCTGTACATAACAGAAAAGTAGTCCTCATATTAACGGCATAATGGTCATCCAAAGTTTTAGCGTCCAGATTTAGATACCCATCTCTTGTTGAATGGGCTGCATTATTAATCAATATGGAAGGTACACCTAATTCCTCTGAAATACGCTTAATTGTTTCGGAGGCTGCATTTGCATCTGACAGGTCAATTTCCATGCTTTTGCAACGGACTCCGTTAGTTTGTATTTCATTAAAAAAGATTTCAGGCCATTCTTGTTCTGCTTTCCAGTATGTAAAAAATATATCAGCTCCCTGTGAAGCTAGTTTTCTGCAAATGGCCGTCCCAATATCCCTTGAACCACTCGCACCTGTTACTAAAGCTATTTTCCCATGCAAAAAAGTCATGTATTTTCCCTTCCCTAAAGCAATTTGATATTTATACTAGGTATTGTGATTAATCATAATTAAAAACCCATAATTTAACAATAAAAAACCAGCCATATATATACTGGAATAAATCTAAATCTGACAAACTAATAATTGAAAATAAAGAAAAAAAGGGGAGAGAGAGTCCCCCTTTTAGGTACGCGAATAAAATTATAAAAAGATAGACAAGACTGTTAAAATACTAATCGATCCCACCACTACAAGCATGACATTGGCTCCAAGCAAAGAAAGAATGATAGCTGACATCCCACCGATTAATCCTATCCAAATGTTTTCCTGTATAAAAAGCACACCAGGAAAAATCAATGCACCCAGCGTTGCATAGGGGATGTTTTGTAAAAAACCTTCCCAAAATGGAGAGAGCTTCATTTCTTTAAACAAAACAAAAGGCAGCATTCTTGGTATGTATGTAACGAGGGCCATCCCTAATATAAGTATAAAACTAGATGCCGTCATTCACTTGTCCTCCTTTTGCCAATCAACGTATACATCCATTCAACCAGAAAGGCTGATAAAAGCGTTGCCACAATAATTGACCAGCCGGTGGATAAAAGACCCGTTACAGATAATATTGTGTTAAAGATTGCTCCCATACCAGCAAGGAGGAGGATTTTACGGCTTTTCGCCAATGCTGGCATTAACAGAGCAATAAACATCGCATAGAGGGCAATACTCATACTTTCCTGTAAGGCATGGGGCAAACTGGCTCCGAACAAATAACCAACTCCCGTACAGAGAACCCAGCTTACATAAGCAATTCCTCCAAGGCCGAACATATAGCCCGCTGTTATTTTCCCCTTTTTAAAGGATGCGACCGAAAACGTTTCATCTGTAATACCAAATGAATAAATAATCTTTTTCCATAAAGGATCATTCACAGATTTTAACTGAATGGATGTCGCCATTAATAAATGCCGTATATTTAAAATAAATGTAGCGACAATAATACCAATTACACCTGTACCGAGTGACAGCAAATTTAATGCTGTGTACTGAGAAGCACCTGCATATACCAATATACTCATAGCTAAGGCTTCCCCAAATGTTAGTCCCGATGATTTGGCAAGCAGACCAAATGTTAGCGCGATTGGAAAATATCCTATCGCAATACTGATTCCTGCCTGAATCCCCTCCTTAAAATCCGATACACTGCGCTCGGCAACCTGCACCTCCATGACATACTCCTTTCTTAGTCTCTTACGTCAAGATAAAATAAGCTATTCCTAATAATTCAAGGGTTTTTACTCTTATCTACCAAGCTTCTGTAAGAGATTTACGTATTTTACTTATTCTTTTAATGGTTATACCAAAAGTCTGTCTTATCGAACTTATCTTTTGTATTGGAATTTTTTGAATATTGTAGAATTACATTCATCCCTCATATAATGGATTTATGATGAAGATGAAAGTAGGGATACTTATGCAAGGTAATGAAAAAACATTAGGATATGTACGAGTAGTTATTGATGAAGTTGGCAAAGTAGCACATATTTGTCCAAACACTCTGCATCATCCTGATCCAGACGAACAAGAACGTTTACAAAAAATAATTTCAGTTAATCACTTAGATGAAGTTTTCTCTAAAATGGGCCATTCCTATAAAGATTGCCAGGTTTTAGTCGTATTCCACGAAAACAATAACCATGTATGTGTAGAGCATTCTATGACGATTCAACCAAATTTCAAAAGCTTCTGGAGAGAGAGAATCACCAAAAAAATCGAAAAGCATCATGAAAGCATGCGCGATGAAATCCATATCCAGAGCCGAATTGATTTGTGGGAAGATACATACAAAGAAACATTTGTTCCAACAAGAAAGGTTGGCTAAAATAGATGGAAACAGCAAGCATAATGCTTGCTGTTTCTGTTTGTTTACTCCTATACATCTATTATCCCAACAAGCTCCTATCAGAAATTTGCGTATTCCGTTTTAGTTTTTGGAATTCATTCAATAACTGATCAATGGTTAACGTTTGTTTAGAGTTTTGATCTGCTTCATAAATAATTTCACCGCTATCCATCATGATTAATCGATTGCCCAAATCAAGGGCCTGCTGCATATTGTGGGTTACCATTAAGGTTGTCAATTTATGTTCTTTTACGATTTTTTTCGTAAGTTCGGTTATAAGCTGAGCCCGTGATGGATCGAGTGCTGCAGTATGCTCATCAAGGAGGAGTATATCCGGCTCTGTAAAAGTAGCCATTAATAAGGATAGCGCCTGTCTTTCCCCTCCTGATAACAAGCCGACCTTCGCAGATAATCGGTTCTCCAAACCTAAATGAAGCTCCTCTAGTTTTTCTTTAAAAAACAGTCTGCGCTTATTTGTAACTCCGAAACTGAGCCCTGCTCTTTTTGTTCTTGCATAGGCAATGGCCAGGTTTTCTTCGATTGTCATCGTCGGAGCAGTACCTGCCAGAGGATCCTGAAAGACCCTTCCTATTTTTCGGGCACGGCGGTGTTCCCCCGCATACGTCAAATCGGTTCCGTTAAGGATGATTTTTCCTGAATCGGGCAGGATTTTCCCTGAAATTAAATTCATAAGTGTGGATTTACCCGCTCCATTACTTCCAATTACCGTCACAAAATCCCCTTGCTTCAATTCAAGATTAATCTGATTTAATGCCATTTTTTCATCAGGAGAGCCTTCATTAAACACTTTTAATATCTGACTTAGTTGCAGCAAGCTGCTCTCCCCCATTCTCATTTATACTAGGTTTAACTGCTTCAGCATTCAAGACTTTCATTCGATTGCGTCTTTTCCGGGATTTTTTCGTACTGTCTATCCATTTTGGAATAAGAAAAGCAATAATAACAATTACAGCCGTAATTAGTTTCATATCTCCCGCTTCAAGAAACTCCACTTTAAGGGAAAAGGCTACAACCAATCGATATAAAATCGCACCGCCAATAACTGCTAGGGTAGCTCTCGCTATGGATTTGGACCCGAAGACTGCTTCCCCGATAATAACGGATGCAAGCCCAATGACAATCATTCCAATCCCCATTCCGACATCAGCAGATCCAATATACTGTGCAACAAAAGCTCCTGATAAAGCGACCAGCGCATTGGCAATTCCAAGTCCCAGCATTTTCGTCATATCTGTATGAACCGAAAAGCTGCGCACCATTTGCTCATTATCTCCAGTTCCTCGAATGGCAAGGCCTATCTCTGTTTTCAAAAATGCATCCAGCAACATCTTGCCTACGATAACAAATAACATCATCGGTAATACGATAGACCATGTATGCGGAATATAGCCTTCTAATCCAATGTTTGTGAAAAGTGATGCAATCCAGTTATCAATTCCAAGACTCGCCCACCATGTACCAAGCTGAGTAAAAATTGTATCCTCTGATAATAAGGATACATTTGGCTTACCTAGAATTCTTAGATTAATAGAATATAAGGCAATCATCATTAAAATTCCCGATAACAGTGGATTAATCTTCCCTTTTGTGTGCAGTAACCCCGTAATTATTCCTACAAAGAACCCTACAAATATCGCCGAAAACGTAGCAAGGATAGGACTTGTTCCGCCTGTAATTAAAATGGAAGCGACGGCCGCCCCTGTTACAAAGCTTCCGTCCACTGTCATATCAGGAAAGTTAAGAATTCGAAATGATAAGTAAACACCTAAGGCCATAATGCTATAAATAATGCCGGCTTCCACCGAACCAAAAACAGATGCAAACACGTATTAACCTTCCTTTCTGTTTGGATTAATTACGGCTGAAGAACCTTATTCCAGAAATTCAGCTTCCTCTTTAATTTTAGTAAGATCTATCTTCATTTTTTCAGCGGCTGATTTATTAATAACTAATTTCAAATCATTCGGTGCTTCAACAGGCAAGTCCTTCACCTCTTTTTCACCCTTCAGTAATTGCACAGCTTGTTCCCCCGCCTGATAGCCGATATCATAATAATTGAAGCCATATGCTGCAAAGCCACCTCTTTTGACTGAATCCAATTCTCCAACAAATAAAGGAATACTTTCTTTTTCTGCAACCTGGATCACAGACTCGAGTGCGGATACAACTGTATTATCTGTAATGATATAAATAGCATCTACTCTACCCACCAAAGAATCTGCAGCTTGCTTTACTTCAGAAGTGTTTGCAACAGAAACCTTTTCAACAGACACTCCATTTTTCTTTGCTTCATCTTCAACAGTTTTGACCTGAACCTCCGAATTTTGCTCACCGGCATTATAAATCGTTCCTATTTTCGTATAGCCCATTTCTTTTATCAACTTCACTGTATTAGGGATCGCTTCAGGGTGAGTATCTGTTGTTCCCGTCACATTTTTATCCGGTGCTTCCATGCTGGATACCAATTTTGCCCCTACTGGATCTGTAACAGATGTAAATACAATCGGTATATCCTTTGTAACATTGGCTGCAGTTTGAGCACTTGGAGTAGCATTAGCAAAGATTAAATCGACTTTTTCACTCACTAAATTAGTAGCAATCGTTTGATTATTATTTAACTCCCCCTGAGCATTCTGTTCATCATATTTAATGGACAACCCAGAATCCTCAAGAGCCTTTTTAAAGCCCTTTGTGGCCTCATCAAGCGATGGATGTTCAACAAATTGAGAAATCCCTACTGTATACTGTTTTCCTTCTCCATTTTTCTCACCTTCGCCGGACGATTTTTCATCCGAACCACAGCCTGCAAGTGCAATGGTTGATATTACAGCTATACTTGCCAATAAACTTTTCCATTTCATGATATGCTCCCCCACCCTTTATCGCTTTTATGCTTTTATTCGTTAAATTATAGCCTGAAAATTTTAGAATTGCAATAAATAATATAGAATATTCAGACAATAAAGCAGCGGCATATCTGTAAAAATTGAAACTTAAACTATAATATGCTGTTTTTTAGCTGGGTGAGTAGGTTGATTAGTTTTAGCAGGATAAGACCCATAAAAATGATAGATAAATACGGATTAAGCAAAAAAAATTCCCGCATCACTGCGGGTCCAAAGTTCGTTTTTCTATTTTGTTTGCTGCAGCACAGTATTTCTTAAAGCTCTGCGTAAAATCTTACCTGTCGTATTTTTAGGAAGCTCCTCCATAAATTCAATCGATGTAGGTACTTTATATTTTGCTAAATGCTCATGGCAATAGTTGATTAATTGCTCTTCCGTTAAATCTAGGCTTTTGGATACTACAAAACATCGGATGACTTCTCCAAGATTCGGATCCGGAGCCCCTATTACAGCTACCTCCGATACTTCGGGGTGTGCAAATAAAACTTCTTCAACTTCCCTAGGATAAACATTAAAGCCACCGACAATAACCATGTCTTTTTTCCGATCAACAATATAAAAATATTCTTCATCATCTGCACGAGCTAAGTCACCAGTATATAACCAACCATCCTTAATGGTAGCTGCAGTTTCTTCTGGCATTTTATAATAGCCCTTCATGACATTTGGACCTTTAACAATCAATTCCCCAACTTCACCCGCTGGAACCTCTTCACCCAATTCATTTACGACTTTATTCTCAACATGAATGATGGATTTTCCAATAGAGCCAGGTTTTCTAGGGCGATCAATTGGGTTAAAACAGGTAACTGGAGATGCTTCTGAAAGACCATATCCCTCTGACACAATAACATTAAATTTCTTCTCGAAATTTGTTAATAACGCAACCGGCATAGCTGAACCTCCGGAAATACAGAACCTGAGAGTTTTAAAGCTATCTTGATTAGCCTCGGGATATTGCAATAGATAATTGAACATAGTAGGCACACCTGCGAAAAGGGTTACTTCATATTTCTCGGCCACTCTGAACACTTCTTGTGGACTGAATTTAGGCAGGATGATTAATGTACCTCCATTTATTAGTGGCGCATTTAAAGAAACCGTTAAACAAAATACATGGAACATTGGCAGCACCGTAATAACACGGTCATCTTCATTGATCTGTAAGTAATCTGCTACATCCCGGGCATTACTATAGAGATTTTTATGCGTAAGCATAGCACCCTTTGGTTTACCGGTCGTCCCTGAGGTGTACAAAATAAGGGCGGTTTCATCTTCCTCCACTTTCGGGGCAGAAAATTGTCCGGTAGCAATTTTGAGTATATCTGTAAACGGTTTCATTTTGTCGCTGATAGATAGGTTCTGAGGCAATTCATCTGGTCCTGTACCGGACGGACAAACAATCACATGATTAATATCTGGCAGTATCTTTCTCATCTTATCAAACATAGGAATCAGCAAATCCAATGTGATTACTGCTTTTACATCACCATTTTTCAATATGTAGGCTATTTCATCTGGTGTATACGTTGGATTAATCGGGATAGCCGTTGCACCCAATCTCATTAATCCATATAAACCAATTATGAAATGCGGTGAATTACCCAATAATAGAGCAACATTATCTCCTTTGTTTACCCCTAAACTCTGAAGACCATCAGCAAACCGTGTAACAGCTGCATTCAATTCAGCATAACTCGTTTCCTGATCCATAAAAATATAAGCTGGTTTTGTCTTAAACTTTTCTGCCGTTTCTAGAAGTTGGGTTGATAAATTCATATTATTCCCTCCCCTGTTAGAAAGGTGTAAGTTTTGTTAAAATATTCTAAATACACCCAATTTTTATTATAGAAAAAGAACTAGGTATAAGCAACTATTTAATCGAAATCATAGATTAAGCAATCCCTACATTCACAATATTCATAAACAGGATAATTTACCTATAACCTTTATGTTTTCACAAAAATATCGTATTTTTATTGATATAGTTATTTGTATAAATAAAAAGCTTCAAACGGATTTAACCCATTAGAAGCTTTTTGATAGAAAGTATTTTCACTTTTTATTTAATATAAAAGATTAACAAAATCCTCTTTTGTGATATTTCCAAAATAATGACTGATATTCACATCTTTCAATGCATTTTCTAGTTCAGATTTTGAAAATCTAACACCAACTAATCGTTTTTGGATTTCTTCTACATCACCCACTCCAAAGAAGTCACCAAATATTTTGCATTCCTCAATTTTACCTTTAGCTACCTCTAAGCGAACATCTATTTGTCCAACTGGGAAACGATGAGAATGCTGAATATTAAACTTAGGTGATTTTCCATAATTCCAATCCCATTGTTGATAACGTTCTTCAGAGATTTCCATAATTTTTTTCCAGTCTTCATCAGTCCATTGATATTCTTGTACATTCTCCATTCCACCAAAAATATGTTCAAGTAGCTTTTGGCGGAATTCTTCCATAGTCAATGGTTCAGACAGGAACTCGGAAATATTGGCAACTCTTGAGCGAATGGATTTTATTCCTTTTGATTTAATTTTATCTTCTTTCACCTTTAAGGCCGAAACCACATTTTCAATTTCACTGGAAAGCATTAATGTTCCATGGCTGAACATTCTTCCCTTAGTGGCAAATTGAGCATTTCCTGAAATTTTGCGTTCTCCAACTACTAAATCATTACGACCACTTAATTCAGCATTTACGCCTAGTTCCTTCAATGCTTCCACCACAGGTTCAGTGAACTTCTTATAATTATGGAAGCTTTCACCATCATCTTTAGTGATAAAGCTATAGTTCAAATTACCGAGATCATGGTAAACCGCACCGCCGCCGGAAAGTCTGCGGACAACAATAATATCGTTCTCTTCTACATAATCACTGTTGATTTCCTCAATTGTATTTTGGTTCTTTCCAATAATAATGGATGGCTGATTAATATAAAATAATAAATATGATTCATCAATATCCAAATGTTTTAATGCATACTCCTCAATTGCCAAATTAATACGTGGATCTGTTATTCCTCTATTATCTAAAAATAGCATTACTCAATCCCCCTAAAATTAAATATAAATTTGTAAACCAGTCTTGGCTAAATCAATCTCACCCTTATAGACTTTTGCGGCTTGCTTTACCAGATCATTCTGATTCCCGAAGTGCGGCAAATGGGTCAAGATTAAGGTTTGAACTGCTGCATCCCTGGCTATTTCTCCGGCTTGAATGCTGGTTAAATGACCGGCCCTTTCAGCCATATCCATGCCCTCATAAAAATTGCACTCGCATAGTAAAACATTCGCATCCCTGAAAAAAGACACGAGTTCAGGAAAATAGGCTGTATCTGCCGTATAAGCCAATCTTTTGCCCCCTGCTTCAATAACATAAGCATAGCATGGAACGGAATGCTTCGTCTTAAGTGCCTTAACATGGAAAGGACCAATTTGAACAGATTTCCCTTCCACAATAGGTTCCCATACAGTCTGGCTTTTATATGTCAGAGTAACAGCTGTAGCTTTATCTTCCGTATGAGCATATATAGGCAATGGCTCTTTTTCAATTCCTACCATTTGATCGATTAATAATGCATGCTGCAGGACCCCTATATCTGCAATATGATCTGTATGAAAATGTGATAAAAGAACGGCGTCCAAATCGCCTGGTCTTATGTATTCCTGTAACTGAGATAATACTCCGCTTCCACAATCAAGCAGCAATTTAAATCCTTCATGCTCAATCAGATAACCCGAACTGGCTTCTTTCTTCCCAGGATAGCCGCCCCAAAACCCGATAACTGTTAAACGCATTTTATCCCCCCATTAAAAATCAATCTAACTTTATATTGTTTGTTGGCAAATGGCTGTAACGAAATCTATAAGCTATAAAATTCCTATCGTTCTTTCTCATAATCTGTCCTTTTCCATTAATTGCATGCAATTATAACCAATTTCATGGTTATGACTTCGCAAAATCTAATATAGCTTCACACTCAATATATAACAATTAGCCTATTTTTTCATCTTTTTCAAAATTGTCTTAAAACAGTGTTGACTTTCCATATCTGTTATAATACAATGACATTATCAAGCAGTTATATAACAGATTCGAAAATGGATTATCTGTTATAAATCAATTAAAAAAACGGAGGTTTTAAACATGGTACGAAACGTTATGGAATTCTTCAGAAATTTGCCCCCTAAGAAATGTTCAGAATGCGGTGAAAACATTGAAGAACAGCACGAATGCTACGGAATCGTCTGTGATAAATGCCTGCGTCATGTATCTGAATAGTCTTTAAATAATGTTAGCAGCAATCCCCTTTAATCCTGGGGTGCTCATATCGACTGTATTCATACAGTCCCTGATTTTTTAAATTCCCTCTATTTTGCGATTTGCAAAAAACCAGCCAATTATATATGGCTGGTTATTTTTTAGGTTATTTTTAAAGAAAACATAAATAAATCATTCATTTATAAATTCACTTGATAAGAGTTCCTATAGTAAGAAATCCTTTATTGATGTTAACTTTTCAACATATAGCTAAACAATGGTCTGCTTCTGCTTTAAACCCTTTATCAATTCGAATTTCGGTTCTATAGAAGAAAGAATTGTTAATCTCCCCTTTGAAAAAAGACAATAATCCATCTTATAATTCCAATCAACACTATAAGAATTCCATTTGCTATTGTAATAAGTCCTAAAAACGCTCCAAGAATAATAAAGATAGCTCCGAAAAATTAGCATCCTATCTACTATGGATTAGCTCTAATAATGAAAATATAGAGATAGTTACCGATAGCGATAAATATATAAAATTATCAAAGCAAGATTCAACAGACCTATATAAAATTTTAACAGGGGAAACATTAATGAAATAATTCTATATCTTTTATTCCTATCATGGATGTAGCGTTTGTTGATAACAAGTATAGCCCTTCCTTTACATCTCAGATTAATAGTAACAATAACAGCAATCTCTATGAAAACAGTCTTTATAAAGAAACGCTCAAACGGTGGTTCACATCATTTGAGCGTTTCTTCGTTATTAGACTGTCTTCATTGTATTTAGATAAGAAATAACTAGGTTCTAAAATGCAATCCCTTCTAAATAATAGATAGCCTATGTTTTTACACAGCTATCTGTTCTCCCCCGTTGCCGCTAGGGATTGAATCATCGTCATATCTCCAATTTTATTATTCAAGGTGATTGCCTCCTTCTGAATGTGGGTATAAAGCTGTAATAGGACTCATATATAGTACTTCAGAAGCTAAGGAGTGATTGAATATGATAACCTGGATGCTGGCCTTTATATTTTTTATCATACTATTAATAATCGGTGAAACGGCAGGTAATATCTATTTAACAAAATTAATACAATCTTCACATGATCTTGAGGATGCAGCATTGAAAGAGAATTAAATATTTTTCAGCTGATTCTTTTTTATAAAACAAAATGCTGTTCGTAGAGGTTATTACTAATAGCTTAATAAAAAGAGACTATTTTGGTGCCATATCCGAAAAGTTAGAGTAAAACTAACTCCTAGGGTGCGACACCTTATTTGCAATCGCCAGCGTTATCTTTATTTTAATTAACCACTATAGAATTATCTAATGTATTCACTGATATTAATAAAATCCCCTTTGAACTAAACTGTCCTTCGTATTATAAAAAGGGCGTTAATCCGTCTTGGATTAATACCCCACATAGTTGAAGGGGGAAAATTATTTATGGTACTCCATTAACCAACAGTCCTGAAATTTTCCTTCGTGCAATTCATTCTTAGTCAGTATTTTAACCTTTTTAAATCCACATTTTTCATAGCATCTGATAGCCCTTGTATTTCTTAATTGAGGGTCCATCACTACTCTTTCAGCTCCTTTTTCTTCAGTTAAAAAATAAACCATAGATGATACAAGTAATGTTCCAATCCCTTTATTCCAATAATCTATTTCCCCAATAAATTGGTCAGTACCAAAAACATTTTCTTGAAAAAATCCATAGTCATTTTTTGTGTCATCATCCAATTGGTAAAATTGAATATATCCAATTTCGGTATCATCGATTTCCACAATACATCTCACTTCACTATCTTCAGGTGGATAAAAAGCTTTTTCAACTTTTTCTAAATTAAATGGGTTGTCTCTACCCTCATAAAATTCGAGAACCGTTGGGTGTGATAGCCATTTTACCAATAGATATTTATCCTTTTTTTCTAATCTTCGAACCTTTAGATTACCATTTTGAAACAGCATAAATATTCCTCACTTATTATTTATAATAGATAGGTAATTCGTTTCCTTATAGGCAAATTCCTGCAATTAGCTAGCTATCCAGCTAATCCTTCCCCCGATAGTTAAATAAGAAGTAAGTTTAATTGGCAAACAATATCTACGAACAGAGCCCAATAAAAAGATATAAAAAATCCGATTAATTCTTCTCCATAATAAGAGGAATTAATCGGATTTGTTTATTTTGTAAAGTTATAGATTTTTTTCTTTAATAAATGTAAGGACCTGATTCATGGCAGCAATCCCCTGATCAATACAATCAGGCATTCCAATACCATGATAGGATGCTCCGGCCAGATAAATTCCCGGAAGCTCCTTGTCCATTCTTTCTTTAATCATTTTTAAACGATCTAAATGACCGACTTCGTACTGAGGCATCCCTTCATTCCAACGAGTGACGATGGTGAAATCCGGTTTTTCAGTAATTTGCATGATTCTGTTTAAATCATCCAATACAATTTGTTCAATTTCACCGTCTGATAAGTCTACGACTACCTCATCACCGGCTCTTCCTACATAACAGCGCAGTAAAACCTTGCCATGAGGCGTAGTATGCGGCCATTTTTTATGAGTCCATGTACAAGCCGTAATCGTATAATCACTGTTTCTTGATACAAGGAATCCTGTTCCATCAATATCCTCTTTAATCGCGCTTGCATCAAATGCCATTGATACCGTTGCAACCGATGTGGAAGGTATTACCTTAAACGGCTCAAACATCCCATAATCCGGCAGCATTTGCGGAACAGCCTGATGGGGAGTAGCCAATATAGCTGAAATGACAGGTAACCGATCCCCATTATTTAATGTCAGCATATATCCTTCACCTGTTTTAATAATCCCATCAACTCTTGTCCCTTTAAGGATTTGATTTGCTGGAAGCTTTGCTTCAATGGCATCCGTCAATGATTGCAGCCCTTTATTAAAGGTTCGGAACATACCAATTTTGCTATCTCCTGCGTATTTATTGTCTTGTGATACTGGTTTTTTAGGACGGTTCTTTTTTGTACCCAATACAATGCTTCTGTATTTCTTCTCCAATTTTAGCATATCAGGAAACGTGGACATTGTGCTTAACTTGTCGAGATCGCCTGCATAAATTCCTGAAAGAAGAGGCTCAACCAGATTCTCCACTATCTCATCCCCAAGACGGCGCCTTAAAAATTTCCCTAATGGCTGATCGCCTGGCTCTTTAGAACGCGGCAGGATAAAATCCATAGCTGCTCTCATTTTACCTGATAGAGAAAACAGCCCCGTTGTAATAAACGGCCCTATCTCCGTAGGAATCCCCATAACCGATCCACCCGGAATTGGATGAAGGTTATCCTTTACGAGAATATAAGATTTCCCTGTTGAATTTGGAACAATCGTGCTTTCAAGACCCACTTCTTTCGCCAATTCTGTCATGCTCTTCTTTCGAGCCAAGAATGAATCTGGGCCTCTTTCAATGACAAAACCGTCACGTTCTACCGTTTGCATTTTACCGCCAAGCCTAGTTGTAGACTCTATTAGAATTACATTATATGGAAGATTGTCTTCCTTTACTTTTTTATCAAGGTAATAGGCTGCCGTCAGACCCGCGATTCCACCACCAATGATTGCAATATTTTGTTTCGTTGAATCCAATTTTATCGCCTTCTTTTCATTGTTGGTTATCAGTTAAGCTCCATTTTTTTCATAACTGCATCAACCATGGCATTGATGAAATCAGGATGCGTATTCGGCATGGCAGGGCGATAGTATGTTGCGCCTATCTCATCCGTAACCACCTTACATTCATAATCATTGTCATAAAGAACTTCCAAATGCTCAGCCACAAAGCCAACCGGTGTATAGACAAACGCTTTATATCCATGTTGTTCATAAAGATCTCTTGTCAAATCCTGAACATCCGGTCCAAGCCATGGATCAGGTGTATTTCCGGCACTTTGCCAACCAACCGCATAGTTTTCAACGCCTGCTCCTTCAGCAACCAGTTTTGCTGTTTCTTCTAATTGCTGTTCATATGGATCGCCTAGCTGTTTAATTTTTTCAGGTAAGCTATGTGCAGATACGATTAATACCGCTGCTGATCTTTCCTCCGGAGTCATTTGATTAAATGCTTCTTTTACATGGTCAACCCAATATTTAATGAAGTTTGGTTCTTTGTACCAGCTTTCAACTGAAGTAATTTTCATGCCATATTTATCAGCAACATCTTTTGCACGTCCATTGTATGATTTAATGCTGAAAGTGGAATAATGAGGTGCAAGCACAATGCTAACTGCCTCCGTGATTCCGTCAGCATGCATTTTTTCAACAGTATCTTCAATAAATGGCTCAATATGTTTCAAACCTATATAAGCTACAAATTCATATTGATCCTGTACTTTATTTAGCGCTGCTTCCAAATGAGCTGCCTGATCTTCCGTTGTCTTTCCAAGCGGTGAAATCCCGCCAATCGCACGATATCTTGAAGTCAAGTCTTCAAGCATTTCTTCAGACGGCTTTCTTCCGTGACGAATATGTGTATAATAACGCTCAATATCATCTTCCTTATAAGGTGTACCGTATGCCATTACTAATAAACCGATTTTTTTCTTTGTATGTGCCATTATTCAGCCTCTCCTTTTGATGTGATGATAGTTGCAGAATACTCATGTATAAATGCAGTCAGGCGTTTTAGAACTTCAGGATTTACCTCTGGGAAGACCCCATGTCCAAGGTTAAATACATGACCCGGTTCCTGTAATCCCTGTTCGATAATCTCTTTTGCCTTCTTCTCAATGGCATCCCAGGATGAAGTAAGCAATGCCGGATCAAGATTTCCCATTACTGTTTTGTTTATTCCGATATTTCTTGCTTCAGTAATGGACAGCCTCCAGTCAAGACCGACAACATCAAGTGGAAGGCTATTCCATTCCTTAGCCAAATGGCTTGCTCCCACACCGAACATAATCAAAGGAACTCGCACTTCCCTAAGTTCTGTGAATATCCGATTCATAATTGGTTTAATATAGTATTGGTAGTCTTGAACATTTAAGGCACCGACCCATGAATCAAATATTTGGATTGCTTTTGCTCCTGCTTTTACTTGAGCTTTCACATAGATAATAATGGTATCTGCCAGCTTATCCATTAATGCAAACCATGCCTTTGGTTCGGTATACATAAATGCTTTTGTTTTTGTATAATTCTTAGAAGGACCGCCTTCAATCATGTAACTTGCGATTGTGAAAGGAGCTCCTGAAAATCCGATTAACGGGACGGATAATTGTTCTTCAGTCAACAGTTTAATCGTATCGAGAATATAAGGAACATCTTCTTCTGGATTTAATTCACCAAGCTTTTCGACATCGGCTAATGATTGAATTGGATTGTCGATAACCGGACCAATTCCTGATTTAATGTCAACCTGTACACCAATTCCAGGCAGCGGAGACATAATATCTTTATATAGAATAGCTGCATCTACATCGTATTGTTCAACCGGTAGTCGAGTTACATAGGCTGCTAATTCAGGTTGATGAGTAATTTCAAATAAGGAATATTTTTCTTTAATTTTTCGGTATTCAGGCTGAGATCTTCCCGCCTGTCTCATATACCATACTGGAGTGTGATTTACCTTCTCTTTATTAATTGCTTTTAGGAAGGTATCATTGAATTTTTGTCTCAAAGCAGCTCCGCCCCTCTTTTTTACTATATATTTTATATTTTTTTCCTGAATTACATCGTTTAGGCATCAATAACAACTATATCCTTTCAGCCTTTCCTTGTATATAATCGTGAAAAAATTGTCAAAAAATAGACTTAATTTAAACCATTATAGTTAAATGCTCCTTACCTAACAGCAATGTAGGTTATGACTTAACTAATAATGGGTAAATAAAATGTTACAAATTAGAATAATTACTATTAACTAACGACTCCATTATACTAAAATATCTAATCAGGGGGCAAATAATGAACTTCTATATAACGACAGGAACCTTCAGCTTTTTAAAAAGGATACAAGATAAACGAGCAAATTTACCTCTTATTTTATTGAACAATCCTAAAACTGCCGCTCTGATTCATGAAACGGATCAGAAAACAATCTTTTCTTCAGCAAGAAAGTTCGAAGTTTTGGATGGATTCGGTCCACTTAAACAAGAAGGATTTTATGCCCTACATAATATACCTGTTTCTATTGAAGATCGGCCTGCATTTGAATTTGACCTTAAAAATAAATTAGTGTCTATCAAAAATGAAACTGGGATCCATGCGATGCGTATACTTAGCCCTATCAAATCTGATACCTATGTTGTTTTGACAAACTGGAAGAACGAACAGGCCTATGCAAAAGGGGATACAAGTGCACTAGTCCCAAATAAGTCCAGTCTTTTTAACACACAGGTATTGTTTACAGGCAGTCCTTACACTGTCACCTTTCATGCTTACAAAGAAGAAAACAAGTAGGGAAAGGCAAATATCATATTTGAAAACCGTCTACAATGATAACCATACTGACATATCATCTATTTGGCTCCTTAATCATTTTTTATCCTTTTTTAAAATGTCAATCTACTAAACTTATAGAAGTTTTACTAAATTTAGTTTAATAATGGTTAATTATGTAAATAAGGATACTAGGAAACCATGTCATTTAATTAGGGGGATTATATGGAAAAGGAGCTATTTCAAAGATTAGAAGATGATTTCAAAGAAATGGTGGCCATTCGCCGTTATTTGCATAAGCACCCTGAGCTTTCCTTTCATGAAAAGAAAACAGTACAATTCATAAAAAATTTTTATAAAGAATTAAATGTC
Organism: Bacillus sp. FJAT-27986; assembly: GCF_001685035.1. Classification (NCBI taxonomy): domain Bacteria; kingdom Bacillati; phylum Bacillota; class Bacilli; order Caryophanales; family Bacillaceae; genus Bacillus; species Bacillus sp. FJAT-27986. The sequence continues at coordinate 835,709 of NZ_MAYV01000001.1, forward strand.
CCTATCCGAAGCAATGTTGGAGGTGGCGGGATTGTGGCGACCATACATGGTAAATCCCCTGGCAGAACAGTTGCCCTGCGTGCAGATTTTGATGCCCTCCCCATCCAGGATGGAAAAAATGTCTCTTACCGCTCAACAGTCCCTGGAGTCATGCATGCCTGCGGCCATGACGGACACACAGCTTTATTGCTAATATTGGCCAAAGCGATTAAAGAAATGCAGCATCTGTTGGAAGGAACATATGTCTTTATACATCAGCATGCAGAAGAACTTGCTCCCGGTGGGGCAAAATTTATGATTGAAGATGGCTGCCTTGATGGTGTAGATGCCATTTTTGGAACACATCTTTGGTCTCCATTCCCTACTGGATCTATTTATATAAGCCCTGGCCCAATCACCGCCACTGCCGATCGGTTTAAAGTGACCATATACGGTCAGGGTGGTCATGGGGCAGAGCCTCATACTTCAAAAGACTCATTGGTCATTGCGTCAGAAATCGTATCTCTCCTGCAAACTATAACGAGCAGAAGAATTGATCCAATGGAAGCAGCCGTTTTAACAATCGGGAAATTTAAAGCTGGGGAAGCATTTAATATCATACCTGATAAAGCCTTTTTAGAAGGTACTGTCCGAACCTTTGAATCAGAAATTCAAGAACAAATTATTGAGGAAATTGAACGAATTGTTCAAGGTGTCTGCCTGGCAAATAACTGCCAATATGAACTGAGATACTTCAGAGGATATCCTCCAACCATTAATCATCCATCAGAGACTGACTATATTGAATATAAGGCAACCGAAATCGTCGGATGCGAAAACATAAAAAAACTTACACCCCTGTTGGTAGGAGAGGATTTCTCGTACTATCTTCAACAGGTCAGAGGATCTATGTTTTTTACAGGCGCTGCTCCCGAGAACACAGATCACCCTTATCCACACCACCATCCTTTATTCGATTTTAATGAGAAAGCCATGTTAATTGCCGCAAAGACCTTGGGCAGTGCAGCCATCGGTTTTCAGGAATGGCGCTATTTCTAATCCCCTTACTTCCACCAGCAAATTTTATCTTCGACATTTTAATATGAAAAAACAGAAAAAACTGGCATATCTTTAATCGATGCCAGTTTTTAAGCTTAATAATTTTATTTTCAGCCCATTTCCTCTTCAGTAAACCATCTCATTTGATAAGCGTGTTTTGCCGTTTCACCCAATTGTTCAAGCAGCTGATGATTGGCCCAGGCTCCTACAATTGCGCCGATTCCCGGCACCAACTGCATCATTTTTATAAAGTCAATCGAATCCCGGTACTCCTGCTGAAAGCTTTGCCAATCAATTTCCTGGTACAATCCTTTTTTGTTTTCCCAGTCTTCAATCACTGGGAGAAGCTCTTTCCTTTTTTCTAAAGAAGAAAAAGCAAGCTGGAATACTAACAGGATAAATACTCTTTCCTCCCATTTTCTTGGGTCAAAACCATAAAGCTGAGAGATACTAAATAGATACTTTATTTTTATAGATAGAAGCAGTGGAAAGTCCGATAGACCAAGCAATATTCCTCCTGCCCCTGTTCCCGCTCCTTCAATGACTGCTGTTCTTCTATATATATTCAGCATAGATTGAGCCAGCTCTTCCTTTTCCTCGAGCGTATTCCCAACATGGTCTACTTTCTTAAAATAGGTTGAACCGTATAATACGCCGTCCACCATTGTTTTAATAGAAGAGCTAATTATATCATGTACTTTTTGAGGTATCTTTTGATTAATTGCCGTTTGGGCCTGTTTGGAGATACGCATTGCCATACTTGGCTTAGCGCTGATTTTCTTCTTCCATAACATCAAATCCTGCTTGGCTCTTTCCTCGTACCGTTCAGATGACATACAAAACCTCCAATGCCACTCACATTTTTTTCATTGCATACGGTCTGAAAATGAAAATGAACGCAAAACCACTCACTAATGTTACAATTGCCAATTTAACTCCTGCACCAATCAGAACCGTCATAAAGAAAATTAAATTTTGAATAACTAGAACGGTAATGAGCAGTCTAAGAACAGCCTTCCTTCTATAATCTGTATGCAATGGATAAAGATCCATCACCATTTTTTGATCATGATGATGCCAGATTGGCAGGAGCTGTAAACCTGTTATATATAAAAAGAGAATCGCGATAAATAATGTTCCCCATCCCAGATCTGTAAACAGGAATAAAACAGCCGCAATGAAAGTTAACCTCACAAATAAACCTAGATAGTCATTCGCTCTTACAAATGTTCTGGCATATAAATAGCTGAATGGATTGTTAGACTTACCCGAAAGAAGAGTCATAACACCACCAAGCCATCTTCTCTCTGAGATTTTTTCACGTAATTTTGGAACATCCGTAAACAAATTTGCTACTCGATAAAAAGCAGCCATTCTTCCATTCTCTAGCTCAATCAGCTTTTCCCAATGTAAACTTTCCTCTCTTGTGCTTTTCCAATAATAGAAGCAAAGCCCTCCTAAAAGAAGGAGGACAATTCCCATAAAAAGAAAAGACTCATTCTTAACAAGAAAATACACAAAAGCCGCATTTAGGACGAAACGGACTAATCCATCAACGAAAGATGCACTTTTTTCCCTATAGTACAAAACGAACCAGCGCGAACAAAGATTAATCCCCTTTACAATCAACAAAGATAGGAGCATCCACAAGAAGGATACCGTTTGTTCTTGCATTGTTTGCATATACATTGGCATTAATACAGCCAGAACCATGATAAGAATATAGCCCTGCATGACTAAGCTAAATATGATCGATTTTTTTATATAGGATGATAATTTTGACTCGATTGGCAGTAAGAACACTATGTCCGGATCGCGGAAAAACGTTGAAACCGGGCTAATTGTTGTAACTAATCCTAAGAGAATCGCCATAATCCATACGGTTGGAAAATCAGGACTTAATGTTTTAAGCCATTCACTGTAATAGAACCCCGCTCCTCCCAGCAGAATAATCATTACAAAGACCAGATGTCCATTAAATATGAACCGCAAGTATTTAGTTGTCTCCTTCAGATAATTATTAAAACGGTCCTTCCACAATGTTTCCCTATTCATGGCGATCTTCCTTTGTCAATTGCAGATAAATATCATCCAGGGAAGCTCCAGGCATGTTAAATTGATTGCGTAAATCTTCAATATTTCCTTTAGCCCGTACCTCACCTTCATGAAGAATGATAAAGGAGTCACAATATTTTTCAGCCGTAGCCAAGATGTGGGTAGACATTAAGATTCCTGCCCCCTGATTTTTCATATCCTTCATCATATCCAATAAGGATTGGATGGCAATCGGATCAAGCCCAACAAATGGTTCGTCAACAATATATAAAGAAGGCTCAGCAAGAAATGCACACATGATCATTACTTTTTGCTTCATCCCTTTGGAAAAGTGAGCCGGAAACCATTTCAGCCTTTTTTCCATTCGATATTCCTTTAATAGCTTTTCGACTCTTTCTTGATAAACAGACTCTTCTATACCATAGGCCATAGCAGTCAATTTTAAATGCTCTTCCAAAGTCAGTTCTTCATATAAGATAGGGGTTTCAGGCACAAATGAAAATTGTTTGCGATAGTTGTCTTTATCATCCTTAAACTGGCTTCCATTTATCTTGATTTCGCCATTTTTCGGTGTCATTAAACCAATAATATGTTTGATGATCGTTGATTTCCCTGCCCCATTTAATCCAATCAATGCGACAAGTTCATTGGGTTTCACTTCAAAACTCACGTCTTTTAATACAGGTGTTTTTGTGTAACCGCCTGTTATATGATTAATTTCAAGCAATGACATAGAGACAGTCTCCTTTTCTTTTTCTCCCTATCATTGTAACAAACGGTTCCTAAAACGGAAAACGCTAAAAGTAAATGTGGAACTTTTTTGGACATTTAATATGTATATTAGGAAAAAACATGGGCAATCTATAATCAGAGGGGAACAACATTCACTTTACTTCATTGATAAATGGGGTGTTGGTTCGCGATAACGTAAGGCTTTAACCTAGGGTTTGATCAGTGTACTTCTTTCGAAAATGGGGTGTTCGCTAAAGGCCTAGAACCTGAAATTGGGATCAATAATTCCAAGTGTTAAGGGGATGGTTGCATTGGACATAACATGGGAAAACGACAAAATTGCTTCATCTAAACGATTGGAGTAATTGTCAGAGAAGATTCTGTAAGAATATCCAGGAATTAAGCTTCCCCTCGAGGACTTAGGGGCGTAACATTATATGTTGCGTCCCTTTCCTTTTTTCCCGTTTTTGTCTGTGCTACACTAATACATAATGAATCAATAAATAGAAAGGATGTTAACCATGGAAGATTGTATATTTTGTAAAATTATTAAAGGTGATATCCCCTCTGCAAAAGTATACGAAGATGAGCATGTGATGGCATTTTTAGATATAAGCCAGGTCACAAAGGGACATACTCTCGTCATCCCAAAAGTACATAAAGAAAATGTTTATGAATTAACTCCTGAAATAGCAAGCCATGTGTTCCAGGTAGTTCCAAAAATAACTCGTGCCTTGAAGCAGGAATATCAACCGATCGGAATGAATGTTCTAAATAATAATGGTGAACATGCTGGACAATCCGTATTCCACTTCCACATCCACTTGATTCCACGCTATGGACAAAACGATGGGTTTGGCGCTGTTTGGAAAACACATACAAGTGAATATACGGGCGAAGACCTCGCTAATATTGCTGCATCAATCAATCAGCATATACAATAATAAGAAAAATGGCTTCCTTTCAATAGGGGAGCCATTTTTTAATTTTACAGCTAAGAAGGCTGTCTGTCTTATTAGTATACATTCAAACAACCAATGTTCATTTTAAGATACAGGTGTTTTTTGAAAATAACTGTTAACTCAATTGTTAGAATTACAATAAAACGGTATAGTAAGTCGAAATAATGATTTGAGAAATATTTTAAAAATATACTATACTATTTTTATATTATTTATTTATTTATTATTAGATGTAGATGTTACATAATCGTTCAGATAAAAAAGGTGTATTTCTTACAAGCCTATATAAATGCAATTGGAAGGATGATTTACAGTGATTAATATACTGGTAACGCTAAATTCCACTTATTTAAAACCACTTAAAGTAATGCTTCAGTCCTTGTTCCTAAATAACTCACATAAAACCTTTAAAATTTTTATTATGCATACGGATATTAAAACAGAAGAGATTCATTCCTTAGAACAATTTGTCCATAGAAATGGAAGTGAGCTTATAAGTGTTCAGGTGGATGATGGACATTTTCAAGATGCACCGGTTTTAATGCATTATACAAAAGAAATGTACTATCGATTATTGGCCTTCAAGTTCCTACCGAAAAATTTGGACCGAATCCTGTACCTGGATCCGGATATTCTTGTTCTAAACTCTGTTGATGACCTTTATGAGATGGACCTAGGCAATAATTTATTTGCTGCTGCCTGTCATAATAAAATATCAGTAAAAGGAATTAATCAAATCCGTTTATCCCCTTATGAAATAGATGCTTATTACAATTCAGGTGTATTGTTAATGAATTTAAAAGAACAGCGAAAAGTAATAAACGAGGATGAGATTTTTAAATTTGTAGAAGAAAATAAGAAAAAATTAATTTTGCCTGATCAGGATATATTAAACGCACTTTACTCCAAATATATTAAAAATTTAGAAGAAACGATTTATAACTATGACGCCAGATACTACAATTATTATAAATTAATGTCCAATCATAAGATGGATATGGATTATGTAATCCATCACACCGTGTTTCTCCACTTTTGCGGAAAGAAAAAGCCATGGAAACAAAACTACAACGGTAGATTCCATGCTTTATATAAACACTATGATAAAATGGCATCTCGTGGAGCATACGCTATTGGTCAAGAAATCATGCAGCCTTCTCTAAGGAGTAAGCCAATATAAGGCTGTTATTTAAAAGGCTGTTTCGTAAGAATTGTTGCTATTGTTTAATATTTTTTCTGAGTGTGAAAACAGCCACCTCCATACAGGAAGTGGCTGTACTTGTTATTGAACTAAAATGCCCAGATAGTTTAAGGACAAGAAATCAAATGCTCCTCATTGCTTGTCTAAATTCAAACATTACTATCAATTTCCTACGCGAGGTATAAAAACAGCCACCCCTATATAGAACGACTGTATTCCTTATTCAGTTAAAGCCCCTTCAATGGCCTTCGCATGTTGTTATTGCTCAACAGAAAATGAACTTGTGAATTCATTAATTTCTTTGTTCATTTCCTTAGAACGTGTCCAATGAAGATAGTGATGACCCTGTAAGACTACAACTTTACTAGCAGGATGATTAGTTAATTGTGTCTGATAAAAAGACACGTTATTCTTGCCATCCTCTAATCCCTTTTCTTCTTTCGTTGTAAAGAATAAGACTGGAATAGTAGATGGTAACTTCATATCAACGGTTTTATCAATATTTTCTTTTATTTCATTGGCTTCAGCAACAACGTTTTTGTTGTAACCCTTCCATGCGGAAAGTGCCTTGGTCATTTTTAAATTTTTTTGGAATAGGTGCCGTCATCTGCAATAGGTAAAAAAACTTGAGAATTAATATACAATGCTAATCTAGCGATTCCGGTTGGTGCCAGATATTTTAAAAACTTAGGCATTTTAGGTGCATCCTCACTAAAATATTCTAAAGCATGTGGTAATGTCGGGTCGATTCCTATGATACCTTTAACTTCCCCTGGGTATGTATTAGCAAAATACATACTGTAAATTCCTGAAACTGAATGAGGCATCAGAATATACGGGCCTTGTATGTTTGATTTTTTTAAGGCTACTCTTATTTCCTCTACAATGTTTTCAACTGTCCGTTCTTTTTTGGTTATATCACTCCATCCGTATCCAAACGGCTCTACCACTACTACTTTATTATTTTTTGAGATTTCATTTATTAAAGGGTCAAAATCCAATGCTGGTGCTGCTGTTCCGAGCCCGCTTAATAAAACGATTGTGTCAGCGCCCTCACCCTTTGTATAAATGTGTATATTTTCACCATCCACTTCAACTACTTCCCCTATGGGTTGGTATTTTGTTTGTTCATATACTGTCATAATATTACTAAAGGTAATCCAAATAACAAACGCTGCTAGAATGGAGAATAAAATATTTCTTAAAACTATCCAAATTCGATATCTTTTTTTAGTTTTCTTCATTACTTTTTATGACCCACTTTCTTTTTATCTATCATAAGTTAGCAACAAGATAATAGAAATGAGCCTCAGAAGTATTTTAAGATAAGTCTTAAGCCTTATAAAACTCTACATCTAATTTCATAAAACCCTCAAGATAGAATCTCCCATATTAGAGTTTTAATTTATTCCATTAACCTGTGTTGATCCTAACAAGTTATCTCCACGCCCCCTGCAATTAACCTAATAGTCTGATTATTTATTTATTTTTATCTCCTTTTGTTGTAGAATATGGTGGAATTCACTCACTTTAGTACTGAAAAGTATTATAGGGAATTAAGTAAAGAATCGCGATATCGGAAGGGGAATAATCATGACACGTGCTTACAATTTTAATGCCGGTCCTGCTGCATTACCGGAAGAAGTATTATTGAAGGCTAAACAGGAGTGGATGAACTTTGAAGGCAGCCATATGTCTGTTATGGAATTGAGCCATCGCAGCAAAGAATATGACAAAGTGCATTCAAAAGCTACCCATTTATTGAAAGAGCTATTAGATATTCCTGATAATTATGAAGTACTATTTTTACAAGGCGGAGCTAGTCTTCAATTTTCTATGGTACCTATGAATCTTCTTTCACCCGATAAATGCGCAAGCTATATTTTGACTGGATCCTGGTCTGAAAAAGCTTTAAAAGAGGCTCGTAAAATTGGACACACAGAAATTGCCGCTTCCACTAAGGATATAAATTATAAGCGTATTCCTGAACATAACAATATTTCTTTGAAACCTGATGCTGCCTATCTGCATATCACCAGTAATAATACCATTTACGGCACTCAGTGGCAGGAATTCCCCAAAACAAATACAGTTCCTCTGATTGCAGATATGTCCAGCGACATTTTAAGCAGGCGAATTAACATAACTGATTTTGGACTGATTTATGCAGGTGCTCAAAAAAACCTAGGTCCATCTGGCGTCACAGTCGTGATTATCCGGGATGACTTAATTAAAGAACATCAGCAATTACCAACCATGCTCTCTTATGATACTTATGCGGCTTCAAAGTCTTTATATAACACACCGCCGACTTTGGCCATCTATTTATTGGCCTTAGTCCTTGAGTGGACAAAAGATAAAGGCGGTGTTGACGAAATAGAAAAAATAAATTCACAAAAAGCCCAGATCATTTATCAGACAATAGACGAGAGTAACGGATTTTACAGTGGCCATGCCGAGAAAGATAGCCGCTCAACCATGAACATCACCTTTACTCTTCCTACTAAAGAATTATCCGACCTATTCATTCAAGAGTCCAAGAATGCTGGCTTCGTCGGTTTGGCGGGCCACCGTTCCATTGGAGGATGCAGGGCATCTATCTATAATGCAGTTCCGATTGAGCACTGCCAAAAGCTGGCCGACTTCATGAATAATTTTAAAAATAAGCATTAACATGTGTTAAATATTGCTAATGGGTGATATACTCTATATAACCTTTTCGCGGTTGGCAACGAGTGCACAATCGGAGAAGAAAATGAGATAAGCTTAGAATAGGAGAGATGAGAAGTGAATACGAAGAATTTGGTGACTTTATCACTGCTAGTTGGAATTGGTACTGTATTGCACACTGTCATGCCGGGAATTGTGTTTGGGATGAAGCCAGACCTTATGCTGATTATGATGTTCCTAGGGATATTTTTATTCCCTGATTTGAAAAGCACGGTACTGTTAGGGAGCGTAACCGGGGTCATATCCGGATTGACCACTACTTTCCCTGGAGGATTAATTCCAAATCTGATTGATAAATTTTTCACTGCTTTACTTATATATGCTATTTTTAGTATCGTTCAAAAGTTAGGCAAAACCTTTGCCTTTTCACTTGTACTGACTTTTATAGGTACACTGGTATCCGGCATGCTATTTCTTGGATCGGCCTATCTGATCGTTGGATTACCTGGACCATTTCTAGCTTTGGCAGCTGGCGTAGTCTTACCTGCAACAGTTGTTAATACTGTCGTAATGGCCCTTATACACCCCATTGCCAGCGGCATTTTAAAACGCTCGAATATAGCAGTTAACTAATAGAACAAGAGGATGCAAACCATAAAAGGTTAACATCCTCTTTTTACGTTCCTCTACTATCTACAACTTCCATATTAAGATTAATACCAAAAGAAGAACTGAAGCCCATATTCCACTCATATGAATCCTCTTCTTTAGTACACGTCTAGCTGGATATACGCCTCCTTTTCCCAGAGAAATGATTGAGTAAAACAATATACTTATAAACCCACTGAAGAGAATTAATATGAGTAAAAATAATGACACTTCCTCCTCCTCCTTTTCATCTACATATCTAATTGTATGCACATTCAATATTTATATGAAATAACATAATACTGGATGAATAATAAGGTATAACCTAAAATAAATGAATTTTTTTCCAAGAATAGTTTCCGAAAATAGCTTTTTACGTTTAAAATAATATAAAAAAAGGAATTGTTAAATATAAGGAATAATTTTAAAGGGTATTTTAACTTTATGTAGAAATCTGTTATGGAAAGATAAAATTGAGGTGAATAGCAATGAAAGGAAAATCATTATTAATAGGTTTTATTTCCGGGTTTACAGTAGCTGGAGTCTCAGTATTGTTAAGCACGCCTTCATCCGGACAAGAGCTCAGATTGAAGCTTAAACAATCGAAAGATGAGACTATGGACCTTCTTCAGGATGTAAAAAGAAGTATCGTCCAGTTAAAGAACGAATCCGTATCTGCAACCGCGGTCAGCAAGACACAGATTCAAGCGTTCGTAAAAGGTGTAAAAGAAGCATTGGAAGAATGGAAACAAGACAGCCAGGCACACACAAGTGCTATTCAAGTCCAAATTAATGATGTTGAAACAGCCATCCAGGAGCTTGAAACAGCTATATCTCCGCTCACTACAAAATAACTCAGCGCCAAGAAAATCTCGGTAAAAAAACTAAAAATTTGGCAAATTACCATTTTTGTTATTTAATATTTTATAAGGATAATAAATCAGTAAGATAAATTGAGAAAAGTAGGTGAGCGTATTATGACTGAAAATTTAAATTCCATCAAAGAAGCCATGCTATTTACCCAGCGGGTTGCTCAGCTTAGCAAAGCTCTCTGGAAAGCAATTGAAAAAGACTGGCAGCAGTGGATTAAACCCTATAATTTAAATATCAATGAACATCATATTCTATGGATTGCTTATCATCTTAAGGGAGCATCCATATCTGATGTGGCCAAGTTCGGTGTTATGCATGTATCTACAGCCTTTAACTTTTCAAAAAAGCTGGAAGAACGTGGTCTTCTCAGATTTTCAAAAAAGGAAAATGACAAACGTAACACCTATATTGAGCTTACAGATGAAGGGAACGAACTATTGCTTGAAATCGTAAGCGTATTCGATTCATCCAAGAACTCCGTCTATTTAGGTGCTCAACCTTTAAAAGACTTATACGGAAAATTCCCTGATATGATGGAAATGATGGCGATTGTTAAAAATATCTATGGTGACGACTTTATGAATATATTCGAAAAATCATTTGCAAATCTTGAGAATGAATTCACAGACGAAAATGGAATTCTCGAAAAAATTGAAAATCAAAAAGAGCCCATTCAATAATAATAGATAAAAGCGGACACTAATCTATCATACCTCCGCTTTTATCTTGAATGGGCTTGTGTATTTAATCACAATGTTTTATATATCCCTCGTTTTCTTCCCCCTCTTAATTTCCCGAGTAATTAATGTTCTAACGATTCATATTCTTTACAGAATTGATACTTTTTTGATAATGTTAGAGAGATACTAGCGTCAAGGAGGATAACAGGATGATACCTCTCATTTGGTTTTCATTATTTGCACTTTTTATTTTGTATTATATCAATAAATTATCAGACAGCTTCTGTACTAAAAAGGAATTGCCAGAAGCTAAACAGGCCAAATTTTTTCGAACAATCAATATCCTTATTACCATCCTGTTAATCTCTACTTATATTGAAATATTCTACACCATATAAAAGACGAGTGTTACTCACACTCGTCTTTCGTTCAACCTATAGATCATAAGTGACCTTTTAGAGGATTTTGCAAATGTCTGAATTCTTCTCCATAGTTGCCTGAGAATATACATGATTTCAGCTTGCATACGCCCAATTGGTACTCATGGCCACGTTCGTACAGCAATCTTTTGCAAATCTTGAATTAGTTAATCCAAGATGCCCCAATGATAACCAACAAGATAAATAAAACTACTAATAAAGCGAAACCTCCGCCGTATCCACCAGACATGTTGTATCCTCCCTTCAGTTACATACTTACTTAGTTAGTACACATATGATGCACCAACAATCACGAGTAGAATAAACAGAACTACGATGAAAGCAAATCCTCCACCAAATCCTTGACTCATGATCACACCTCCTTTTGAGCTGCTACCGTATCATATTCAATTTCCACAAAAAGGAATGGGCCTTTTGCTTAAATAAATGATTTTTAATGAAGACCCTAAACAGACTTAAAAACACATGAGATTCCATGAAAACGCTGATTAGAATTTAAGTAAGATTGTTCCAATTATTATAATTATCAAATAACATTTGTGCTTATCCTTTTTTTAACAGAATTTTTGTGTTATAGTTAGGCTTGTTATGAAATACTTTTACTTGGCAACACGCTAAAAGGAGTGTAATGGATGAAGAAATGGTTAATTACGTTGGCATCAGCAGCTTTACTTGTCAGTCTTGCAGCCTGCAATAATGAATCTGATGAAGCAGTGGTAGAAACGAAAGCAGGAAATGTTACTAAAGAGGAGCTTTATCAACAACTAAAAGATCAATACGGGGATCAAGCAGTAAAAGAACTCGTATATAAAAAAGTTCTCTCTGATAAATATAAAGTAACAGATAAAGAAGTGAATAAACAGGTTGAAGAAGCCAAAGAAAATCTTGGCGAAAATTTTGAAGCAGCTTTGGCACAGTCTGGCTTTAAAGATGAAGAAGCTTTTAAAGAATCTGTGAAATTCAATCTTTTACAGGAAAAAGCCGCTCTTGATACAATCAAAGTAACAGATAAAGAACTTAAGGATTACTATAATAACAAATATAAAATCGACTTAAAAGCTCGCCATATTCTTGTAGCAGATGAGGAAACAGCGAAAGAAGTAAAGGCTAAGCTTGATAAAGGTGAAAAATTCGAGGATTTGGCAAAAGAATATTCAACAGATACAGCCAATAAAGATAAAGGTGGAGACCTTGGTTGGTTTGGGGTTGGACAAATGGTAACTGCATTTGAAGATGCTGCATACGGCCTTGAAGTCAACAAAATTTCTGATCCTGTACAAACTGAGCATGGATTCCATATCATTCAAGTAACAGAGAAGAAAGAAAATGACAATCCTTCTTTTGAAGAATCCAAAGATGAAGTAACTAGAAACGTTAAAATGACCAAGCTAGATTCCGCAAAAGCTCAAGAAGCTATTCAAAAAGTGATTGATGATGCTGATGTTGAAGTAAAAGATAAAGATTTAAAAGATGCATTCTAATAGGTGAAACAGAAAACTCGACCGGTTTGGTCGAGTTTTTATTGTGCCATTGCTCTTTTTCTTTTTTCTTCTTCCATTCTTTCTATATAAACATTCCCCTCCTGTTCAATCCACGATTCATCAACTTTTTGCTCTTCCCTGATTGATTTTATGGTCATAAAGGCACTAAAGAAGATACCAGCTATGATTACTCCAATAAAAATTGACAAGCTTGTCCTCCCCCTCCTTAAGGATTAAGCATCCTTTTTAAAACTATATGCTTTTTAAAAAAAAATATGCTTTCCACTTAAAGGAAAGCATATTTTTAAAATCGATAATCTATTTGATATTCGGTTTATAAAGGCTGCGATTATCGAGAGGGAAGATTCGCTCTGTAAATTCTCCCGGTTTTACCCGATCAAGCGCACGATCCATCATATTCATTTTCGCATCCAAATTATCAATATAATGCAGAACCTCCGCCTCTTTAACCAATGGCGGTTTCGGACTTCCCCATTCCGCTTTTCCATGATGGCTTAAAACGATATGCTGAAGAATAAGAACTTCTTCCCCCTGAATATTTAATTCATCAGCAGCTTTACCGATTTCATTCACCATAATGGAAATATGGCCAAGCAAGTTGCCCTCCACTGTGTAAGTAGTCGCAATTGGTCCTGATAGTTCCTTCACTTTTCCGAGATCATGAAGGATGACTCCCGCATATAATAAATCTTTATTTAATGATGGGTATAGCTCAGCAATTGATTTTGCTAAGTTTAACATCGATACAACATGATATGCCAGACCAGAGAAAAATTCATGGTGATTTTTCGTGGCAGCAGGATATTCCAAAAACTCATTAAAATATTTTTTAACCAAATGTCTAGTAATCCGCTGTATATTAGGATTCGTCATCTCGAATATATATTTTGTAATCGTTTCAGACATTTCATTTTTTCCAAGAGGAGCAGTCGGCAATAAATCAGCAATATTGACCGTCTCATTATCGTACTTTAGGCGAATTGATCGAATCCGAAGCTGAAGCTTACCTTTATAATTTTGTATATCTCCTGTTACCCGTACGATTGCTTCCGGCATATACAGCTGTTCATCCTCAGGTTTTACATCCCAAAGCTTTGCTTCTATTTCTCCGCTTTTATCCTGGAAAATTAAAGATAAAAAAGGTTTTCCATTACTTGCTGTTCCTTTTATAGCATTCTTTATGAATAGATGAAGATCTATCGTATCTCCAACTTCATGATGGGCAATTCCCTTCATGTATATCCCTCCCCGGTCCATTCCAATATTTATTATATCATGCGAAGGCAAATTAATATTAAAAATCATCTTGTTAATTGGATGATATTCTGCCCATTAAACATCGCAGCAATATGATCATGGCAGGTAAAAAAGAGAACCTGATTCCCCTCTTTACTAATATGCTTTAATAGAGAAATCATTCTTTCCGTTCGCTTATCATCAAAATTGACAAACGTATCATCCATGATCAGCGGCCATTCTTTTCTTCCATCAATCGTACCCGCTAAAGCAAGCCTTATAGATACATAAGTAAGTTCTGCCGTCCCTCTGCTCAAATTTTCCGAGTGAACCTCTAATCCCCTATGGTCCAATAAAGAGAGTCCCTCACCATTTTCTGAGAATAGGATTTTTTCATATCTTCCATTCGTAAGGTTACGTAGATACCCATTAGCTTGTTCAATAATTGCAGGCAGTTTTTCTTCTTTATACGTCGTTATAGACTCAGCCAGAGTCCCCTTCATGAGGCTGAGCGTTGTCCACTTCTTAGCCAACACTTGAAATTCCTGTTTTAAAAGCTGATGGTTATGAAGCAACACCTCTACTTTTCCATCTTCCTCAAGCCTATTTATCTCGTACTTTACCTCTGCAAGTCTTTTTCGTAACCGGTTTAATGTCGATTCATAGGAAGACTGCTCAGCCTCATTCTCCTCAATTCTTTCCTTTAAAATCAAGTCTGTAACAGAATGGTACTGATTGAGATCTGCATAACGTCCCAGCTGCCCAATCAATTGTCTCTTTGCCATGCTGAGCTGACTTCTTTCTTCGTCATCTCTACCACGCTGGTAGAACTCTTCCACTTCATGACAATCAGCTTCCTGAAGCAATTGCTGCTTTTCTTGATTTAGCTGTCTGCACAAGTCCTTTAAAGGTATAATTTCTTCCTCGAGCTCCTGTATTTTTTCGAGCATACTATTTTTTTGCCTATTGACCAATTCATTCTCATTATACTTCTGAACAACAGAGAAGTTTATTTGCTCGATACTTTGAGTGCCCGTAACACCAAATTCCTCTGAAAGCTTCCCTATATAGCGGATATACTCATCCTTTTTCTCCTCTGTATAAGTAAGTAATGAAATGAGCTTGCTCTTCTCCAACATAAGGTTTTTAATTTGTTCAATTCGCTCAAAAGCATCTGAAAGCATCGTACATGACACCTCATTAGGTAATGACCATTCATTTCCGAGCGTAATCAATTTATGTTTACAAAGCGCCAACTCTTTTTCCCATTCTTCAAAGGAATCAATTAAACTGTCAAATATTGCTTCCTGTTGCTCTTTGCGCAGTGATTCCAGCTTGTATTTTTCTCGATTTACCGTATCCTCTTCAAGCATACTTTTTTGCATTCTGTAGCTTTGTTCATCAATTGAAATCGAAGATGAATTTTTTACGATTTCCTCATAGTAGTTAATTTCTTTCGCTAATTCCTCTGATTGCAATTGATTGCCATTCATCGAATTTATATATATAACGAGTACGATACCAACAACCGCCACAATCAGCGCAACGCTAAGCTGTCCGCCTAAGATTAATAAAAGAACCGCCAAAATGGAAGCCAATAAGACTGAGCCCAGAATAACTGTCTGTTTTTTCTTACCCTTTTTCTCTGATTCCAATGCTTGATTCCTTCGTTGCTTTAATCGATGGATCACTTCCTTGGCTGACTTTTCTTCCTGTGCAGCCTTGTCAGCATGTTCATACTGCTCTACTATTCTTTTAAGCTTTTCTCTTTCATTTTCGGGAAGCAATTTTCTCTCATAAATTTCAATGATTTGCTCGATTTGTTCCAATTTGACTCGTTCTTTTTCAAGCTGAGCATCAAGCTCCATCTTCTTCTTGGCAAGTGTATGCTTCTCTAATTCTATCTGTTTAATTTCTTCTTTCCGAAAGATACTTGTATCAAAGCTTTCAACCATAACAGGATCAAATTGTGTATGTAATTCTCCCTGAAGCTTAATGATTTTATCCTCTATATGCTCTAATTCAATCGATTGAGTTCTGATTTCTTCGAGTAGGATGATCAATTTATCACTATAAAGCTCAGCTTGACGTACCCTTTCCCCACTTGCCAGCCACTGTTCATTGACTTGGAGGGAATCCTTTTCATTCTGGAGTACTTTCAATTTATTTAACTGCGTTTGCAGAAATGTTTCCTTTGCCGACCTTTCAGCCTCTATCTTTTCCATGCGCCCCATCCCATTTACCGGAAAAGGAGATTCTTTTAATTCTGACAGGCGCGCTTCAATGGAAGCAAGCTCCTGAATGGATGGCAACAGTCTCTTCCAGTCCTTTAAATGAATTAAGTTCGTTTTTATCCGCTCTATTTGTTCTTGAGTGAGCGAAATTTCTTTACTTAGTTCCCTTTCTTCGCTCAAAAAGGTATTATAGCTTTTCTCTTTCTCCCTTGCTTTTTGAATTGCCTGGGAGCTTTGCTTTAATTCAGCCAGCTTTTGATTCAGAATGGGCTTCTTTCCACCTGGCTTAAAGAGACTGTCCATTTGCTTTTGCAAGCCTGCCTCCATCTCCCAAAGCCTCTCGCTGCCACTCATGCCAGCAAAAAAGAGATATTTGCCCAATTGATCTTCTTCCAAACGATAAATATCCTGCAAGCCGTCTAGATTAAAGGAGTATATAGATTCATAGAAGTTTCGGTCGACTCCCTTCAACCATTCTTTTATTTTCTCCTCTCCCCCTAAACTTCCGAATCTGTTATAAACTCTACATTCTGTACCCTGGTGTCCTTTAACTCTTTCGATCGTTATTTCACCTATTTCAGGGAGCTCAATGACCAATTTTCCACCATACCGGCTGCTCCCCATTGGTTCATAGGAGGTTATTATTTGGTTCTTGGCAGGGAATCCAAATAACATTGCATGGATAAAGGAAAAAATTGTTGATTTACCAGCCTCATTTTCTCCGTAGAATACATTTATATCTGATGTTAATTCTTGTTTGTAGTCTACAAATTTACCAAATCCATATATATGTATTTTCTTTATAATCAAAGCATTTTCTCCTCATTTTTAACGATTCAGGCGCTTTACTAATTCAAGCGTTGCCTCGTCCAAGATTTGCTGCCACTCGCTATCCTCCCATGGCTCTATATATTTCCTTGCCGCAGAATGAGTAAAGAGAGCTTCGCCGTATTTCAGATACTGCTCAGAATTCATATTGGCAGTTGTCCTCAAAAGTTCATCAATAAATGTATCTGACAGCTCTCCGCCTCTGCTTGCATAGCGGGGTGGAATCAGTGTACAGGAATGGATCCATACAGAAATCTCATCCATCTCCTCATCCTGGAGACCTTCAAGTAAATGATCCATATCCACAAACAGCCATTCAGGATTCATTTTGCAATCAGATGCATCGATCATAATATTCAGCAGAATAGACTTATCCGGCTCATACGCACCCTCTTTTATTTTATCCATTTCAGCTATAAGTTCGTTTACAGATGAAATATGATCTGCCTGAATGGTTTCTGTTTTCCATTCGACTGTCGATACAGGTACAAATTCTAAAGAAGTATCTGACCCTGACATAGAGACTATATAGAACCCTTTTTCACCTGTCTCTTTTTTATTTCTCCCCTGCAAGCATCCTGGATAAATGGCTGGTGGATCCTGCAGGATTTCCATTCGTTTATGGATATGCCCCAGAGCCCAGTAATCAAATTGCTTACTAAGCAGTTCACTTCTGGTAAAAGGAGCATAGTTTCCATGAGCACTCTCTCCATCTAAATTACCGTGTAAAATACCAATATGATAATCACCATCGTCTGCCTTTTTATACTCCTGAATAACCCGGTCATGTATATGACGCTTGTCGTAACTGAATCCATAAAGATTTACGGCAGTTGCATCATTTTCTTTAATAAATTGTTTAACTTCTACTTCGCGTCCAAACAGATGAACATTCGCTGGTAAGCTTATATCAAAGTAATTCCCATTCATGTAATCATGATTTCCATGAATTAAATAGACAGGAATCGAATAGGTTTCCAATCTTTCCATTTCAGCCTTAAATTTCAATTGTGCTTTCAAGTTTCGTTCTTCATTATCATAAATATCTCCAGCAAAAATAACAAAATCAATTCTTTCCTGAATTGCCGTGTCCACGAGCCTTGTTAATGCTGAATATCCGCTGTTTTTTATTTTTTCATAAATGGCACTATGCATATGCTGAAATCCTGAAAAAACGCTGCCCAAATGCAAATCAGCTGCATGTATAAATTTTACGCCTCGCACTGTACCACACTCCTTCCATGCCATTTTACTACAAACGATTGTTCTTTTAATCAAAAAAAACGTAAATTTAATTATCTCATATACAAATATTATTAGATAATTGTTACCTCCCCGTAATCAGCCAGGTGATTGCAAAGGATGCCTTTATTTAAGCAAATCAAATATCCTACTAAGAACCATAAAAAACTCACTTCCCATTTGGAAGTGAGTCCTTGTTTACTTATTGCTGTTTGTTAAATCAAGTGCTTTTTTAATATCTTTAAATGAGCTTGAATTTCCATACATTAAAACTCCGCCTTTATAGACTTTAGCTCCAAAATAGGCTAATAATCCAATCGTCACAAGCAGAATACCAATGCTTATCGCAATTTCGATATTGGATATTTCAAGCATTCCTATACGCATAAACATAAGCATAGGTGTGAAGAACGGAATATAGGAAGAGACCTTTATAAATGTTGCTTCCGGATTGCCAAGCCCAGTCATGGCAAGCATGAAAGCCAGGACAACCAGCATGGTCATTGGCATGATCATTTGTTGCAAATCTTCAATCTTACTTACTAAAGAACCAAGGAACGCTGCCATTGTGGCATATAATAAATAACCTAAGAAGGTAAATATAACCGCATAAACAATCGTCTTCGCTTTCATATTGTCAAAGCCAAAAGCCTCGAAAATTTCTCCCATCCCACTGCTGCTTTTAAATGATAAATATCCAACCAGCACAAATATGGCAAGCTGTGTCAATGTCAGCAGAGCAATTCCAGTGATTTTCGCGAACATTTGCTGAATGGGTGACACACTTGAAATTAAAATCTCCATCACACGAGATGATTTTTCAATGGCCACTTCGTTAGCAATCATACCGGCATACACAACAACAGAGAAATAAATTACAAAGATCATCACATAGACTAGGCCGCGAGCCTGATTAAGCTCTTCCTCTGATTTCGCCCGATTATTTAATGGAACAACCTCAAAGGAGACAGGCTTGTAGATAGCTGCCAACTGTTCATCCGTTATATTAACCTGCTTTGTTAAAATACTTGTTTGTATTTGCTGCAGAGCATTTTGAATTTCTGTACTCTCATTTGAATTGGCGATGGATTGGGCCTTATAGACACCTATTGGAATACCGTCTTGCTCTTCAAGCAATAAATATCCTTCCAAATCTCCCTCTTCTTCAGCTTTCTTTGCTTCACTTTCCGATTTATATGTTTTCAGGCTTAATTCGCTTCCACTGCTGTCAAGCTGCTTTTCTAGTGCAGAGTAAAAATCACCTGACTTTTCCACTATCCCAATTGTTGTATCACCTTTATCAAACCAACCGACTATTCGATCCAGGTTTGTAAAGGCGAGAACCATTAATAAAATAACTGCAGTCGAAATGACAAATGACTTACTTTTAACCTTTGACATATACGTCTGAAATGTCATAATCCAAAACTTATTCATATTGAGCACCAACCTTTTCAATAAAGATATCCTTCAAGGATGGTTCTTCCAATTCGAATTTACGTATGAAACCACGCTTAACTGTATCCTGTAAGATTAATTCGGCATTCTTCTCATCTGCAATTTGCAAATGAATTCCTTCCGTGACTTCTACTGCTTTTGTCACACCAGGATAATCAGTCAGGAATTTAAGATCAAAATCAGCATGTACCACTACATTCTTTTTGCCATACGATCGTTTGATATCCTTTAGTGAACCATTAACGACTGCCTCTCCTTGCTTAAGTATGCAGAGCTGTTCACATAATTCCTCTACGTGTTCCATACGGTGGCTGGAAAAGACGATAGTCGTCCCATTCTTCCTTAAATCATGGACTGCCTTTTTTAATAATTCAACATTTACAGGGTCCAAACCGCTAAATGGTTCATCCAAAATTAACAATTCAGGTTTATGTATAACTGACGCAATAAATTGTATTTTTTGTTGATTACCTTTGGAAAGATCACCAACTTTTTTATCGAAATATTCCGGAACGTTAAAGCGGTCCAACCAGACTTTTGCTTCATGCATGGCATCGGATCGGTTCATTCCCCGCAACCGAGCCAGATAAATTAATTGTTCACCCGTTTTAATCTTTGGATACAACCCTCGCTCTTCAGGAAGATAACCGATCGTCGAGCTTGTGGAATAGTCAATTTTCTTCCCCTTCCAACTGATGCTCCCTTCTGTAGGATCCAATAAACCAAGAATCATTCGAAAAGTTGTAGTTTTACCAGCCCCGTTTGCCCCAAGCATACCAAACATCGTTCCCTCTTCCACATCAAGAGAAAGATGATTTACAGCTGTGAATTCACCAAATTGCTTCACTACGTTATTTACCAATAAAGTCAAAAAGCATTTCCCCCTTTTATCAATTTTTATGTCTATATATATTCTAATATATCCACCTGATAAATTGAAAGGTAATTCTAAACTTTACAAATTTTAACTCTTTATGCGAAAATAATATCAACTGCTGATCAGCTAAATTTAGGAGGAATAAAGATGAAAATCTATAAATTAACCGTATTTGAAGCAGATGGTGAAAAGATTTTAGAAGAATCGATTCAGGCAGAGAATGATGAAAGCGCAAAAGAACTGGGACAAAAGCTTGTAGCTGAAAAAGAATACGAAGAAAAGACACATCGGTTCACCTCACCGCTTGGCAAGCTACTATTATTCCATAGATAAGAAAAGGTTTGTATGATCCTTTTATAACGGGATCATACAAACCTTTTTATTTTCCTTTGAAATTAGGCTTCCTTTTCTCAACAAACGCCTTGATACCTTCTTCATGATCCTCTGTTTGTCTCATCACATACTGCGAGTATTTCTCCAATTCAAGCATCTTCAATAGCTTAGGACGATTTGTTTCAGCAAGAATTTTCTTCGTCCGGATCATAGACAAAATTGGTTTTGCCTGCCATTCTTTTATCTTTTTCTGAACCTCATCCTCAAGGCTGTTCGTTGTTACCAGATCAACCAATCCAATTTCTGATGCCTGCTCAGCGCTCATCACTTTACCTTCCCAGATTACTTCCTGAGCTTTCAATTCTCCCAGTCTTCGTTCTAGAAAGAAGTGCCCTCCGCCATCAGGAATCAAGCCGATCCCAATGAAATTCATGGCTAATTTACTCTCCTGCTCTGCAATAATGCAGTCAGTGGCCAAGGCAAGGCTGAATCCAAGTCCCGCTGCTGCCCCGTGAACTGCTGCAATTGTTAATTTTGGCATCGTATACATGGCCATGGCTAGTTCGTTAATACAATCCATTATTCCATAAAAATCTTTTTCACTGCCTAAATTAAACATCGATTTTATATCGCCGCCTGAGCAAAATCCGTTGCCATTTCCTTTAAGAATAATAATTGTAATTTCCTCATCAAGACTCAATGCTTTTAATTCCTTGTTTAATTCAACAAGCATCTCTTTATTAAGAGCATTTAATACTTCAGGACGGTTTAATGACACGGTAGCTACAGTGCCTTCCTTTTCCACAAGCACGCTCTTGATAATAGAGGCAGGTTTCACTGGCAAAATCCCCTTTCAAATTTGATATATATTTATTATAAAGGTTTATGTAAGCGTTTTAACACAAAAAAGGTGTAATTTATTAGAATTATTTGTATATTAGAAGAAAAAATAACCGAGTTCTTCATCCAAACAAGAACTCGGTTTGTTAATTTCAGCGCAAAAATAATTCTTTTAAGTAATCAATTTTTTTAGTTGTATAATGCTCATAACTATCATTATAGGATTTTGGATCTTTTGGGTTGGCAAAGTGCGTGATTTTTCCAGTATCAGGATCAATGAATTTACTTGCTGCCCCACATCCAAGTCCTATGATCGTTTGCTGCTCCTCCATAATCAGGATATTATACAAGCTCTCCATTCCAGGTAATGAATATCCGACATTCTCCAGGTTACCCAGTATATTCTTTTGTCTGTATAAATAGTATGGATGGTATCCATGGGCTGCAGTCCACTTTTCAGCTTCATTCATCATTTGTTCTACTTCCGTACGATCCGCAACCTTATAGCGCATTTTATTTCTCGTCATCTCAGAAGCCCGTTTAAAGGATAACGTATGAACAGTCAATGATTCCGGCATCAATTTTTCTGTTTCGTGTAAACTATTCTTTAATTCAGGGACACCTTCACCCGGAAGCCCTATAATTAAATCCATATTCACATTATTCATACCGGCCTCTTTAGCCAGTTTATATTTTTCAATTGTTTCCTCTACCGTGTGATGTCGCCCAATCGCCTTCAATGTTTCCTGTGTATAGGACTGTGGATTAATACTGATTCGATCAATATTCCATTTTTTTAAGACCTTCAATTTTTCCGGTGTAATCGTATCCGGCCGACCTGCTTCCACCGTAATTTCCCGTACATTTTTAATATCAGGGAATGATTCATATAGTTCCTCGTAAAGAATGTCCATTTCTTCAGCTGATATACTCGTAGGTGTACCGCCGCCAAAGTAAATAGTAGTAATTTTTATATGATTGTCCTTCAGCCATTTACCGATTTCTCGCATTTCATAATGCAGTCCACCCAGAAATGATGTTACATTTCCCTGACGTCCATTAATTGCATAAGCGGGGAATGTACAATAGGCGCATTTAGTAGGGCAGAAAGGAATTCCTATATAAATGCTCACTTCCCTTTTCAAATCATATAAATCTGGAATGACTTCTAATTGACGGTCAGCAATTTCCTCCAGTAAATTTAATTTCTCGTCTGTAATGGAGTAGGAGGCGCTCAGCTCTCTCTTGGCAACAGATGCATCTATATTCTTTTTCACATATTGATGCCACAATTTTGTGGGACGAACACCTGTCAACAATCCCCACTTCTGAATCATTCCTGTATGTTGTTCCAAAACCTTTAAAAAAACATAAGAATAGGAATGCTTTTTTTGCTTAAAAAGAGCCTTTTCATCCGTCTGATTCAAGACATCTCTTTCAAATGTGGATTCATGTACTTTATTAGATGTAGAATCCTCTAGTATCGCTTTTGTATATAATGTATGATTAATCATTTCTTGTTTTAATGTAATTGATAAATCCGATGGTGATTCATCGCTATTAAGCAGTGTTGCCTCTTCAAAAAATAAGTCCGCAATTAAAGATAAGGGCCGATACAGCCTTTCATCCTCAATGCCATTTATTAAAATACGCATGCCTATCCCCTTTTCAAAAATTCAATCCATATCAGTTTACTGAACATCAAGACAGCGGTCAATCACAAATAAACCATCTCTTCCTTATCATGACTATTTGGGAATGAAGCTATTCAGCCAATAAAAAAGCTTAGGAGACTGCCTAGGAGCGACAAGCATAAGAAGAGTACTGAGAGGAAGGGTCCTATTGAGCAAAGACTAAGAAGCACCACATCGCGTAGAAAGATCATTGTGAACTAAATCCTGCAGGCCTCCGCTGAGTATTTACTGATGACTTGAGTTCCTAGAAGCCGAAGCTGGATTCCATCAAAAGAGTAAAGGAATGGCCCCATTTAGGCGTTTGGCTCGATTATTGTTTGAATCGGCTGGATTATTACGGAGTTTGGCTGGATTTTCAGCTGAATCGGCCGGATTATTACGAAGTTAAGCTGAATCTATGCTCAATTCGGCTGGATTCATCCTCGTTGGGCTGAATATCCTACATCTCTTGCCAAGAATTAATAATTTAATTGCCAAGAAAACTGTTTCAGCCCTACATAGCACCTTTATCATCATAACGAAACCCTAAACCGACAATATTTATTACCGAAGCCCAATAAAAAAGGATAACCCCAGAGGAGCCATCCTTTTGGTAGGTGGTAAAAAACACCTTCAACACCTATTTAGTCAGTTTTGATATTCATCTTTTTTAAGAAGCCAATTGGATGCTGTCTTCTGAATACCTCTTTAATGAGATAGGCCACACCCAGTTCATCATTACTGCGGGTAATCCATTTGGCTGAGCGCTTTACCGCTGCATCAGCATTTGCCACAGCTACACCAAGTCCCACATTTCTTACCAGCTCCGATTCATCTTGATCACTGCCAATTAAGACCACTTCATTTGCTGCTATACCCCTGTTTTTTAATAAGTAGTTAAAAGCCTTCTCTTTTGTGACTTGTTCTGGTAAAATCACAAGTTTATTCGGATGACTCTCCTGGATCATTACGTTTTCAAACATCGCTTCAAGACCAGACTTTGCATCTATTCTGTCCTGTTTCTTATCTATATATATATCAATTTGCAATGGAGACATCGGATGGGTGCGTAAATACTCATCTAGAGAATCTACAAATTGCTGGGCATATATATTGGTCTCTCCCGGCGTCCATTTGATTCTTGCAAAGAGCGGTGTTGGAAGATCCATTCTATTTCCGATTGTCATATCCTCATGAATTAAACGGATGTGCCCGCTTAATTTTTCTAAAAAACGAATGATATCGAGGGTAGTGTTCTCAGGTATTCGCTTAACAAAAATCGGATTATGAAGATTCTCCAAAATAAAGCCACCCTGATGCGCAATAATATGCGGATTACATCTAAGAGCTTTTCCGGTTCTTTGTGTATAGTCATAATTTTCAGAGGTCATCAGAGCTACTTCTACTCCCTTTTTAGCAACGTATTCAATTGATTCTCTTGTATGAGTGTGGAGTTTTCCTTTTGAAGATAATAGTGCACCATCCATATTAATCATTAACAGTTTATATACCATGATGTCCAATCCACCTTTCATGATGCCCATATACATTCTGTATGAGGATTTTGGCAGAAATAGAACAGTTATAAAGAAAAAAGAACCGATTTAGCGCCCTGAACTTCCCTTCACCAATTAAATAAATCTA
This sequence comes from Bacillus sp. FJAT-27986, assembly GCF_001685035.1. Classification (NCBI taxonomy): domain Bacteria; kingdom Bacillati; phylum Bacillota; class Bacilli; order Caryophanales; family Bacillaceae; genus Bacillus; species Bacillus sp. FJAT-27986. The sequence goes on from NZ_MAYV01000001.1 coordinate 860,875, forward strand.
ACTGGCAGAGAAGATTCGACACTAATCGGTTCCATATATGCTTAGGATTGTGTTCCGTACAAGTCTTCCAATGGTTTTGTGATAATACGATTGAGATCTGTAAGGATGACGCTCATTTTTTGTTCAGCATCCATTAATTTAGAAATCGCTTCATGTTGTTGCACAAGCGCAACAGTTTTTTGAGCCTGCATTACTTCTTCTTCAGTAATTTCCTGACCCATCATTTGTTTTTGCTGAAGATTTAGCTGAATATCTCTGAAATTGTTAAACATCGTTCTTGCTTGCTCATCAGCCATTATCGCATTGTATTGATTCTTTAGTTCTTGGTATTCTGCACTTTCACGTATTCCTTTTTCTACTGTATACGCTAAATCATATAAATTAACTGACATCATATACCTCCTGTTTTCTATTACACTGAAGTCTCTCTTACTATACCATTATCGAAAGCATTATACATCCATTGTATGTTTACTGGAATGGTTTTAATTCATCAAAATCATAAAGATTCCCTGGAAAACTCCAATCAAGCCTCCTAATAGGGCTCCTAAATACGTAATCATTTTCAATTCACTTTTTGTGATAGACAGTACCATTTCTTCCAGACGAGCCACCGGAAAAGAAGCAACCTGATCACGGACAATTTCCTTTAGTTTCAATTTTTCCATTATGCTTGGTACTTTTTCAATTAAAATCGCTGCAACCTCTTCAATAACATTTGGCAGCAATCTTCCCTTGATGGTCTCATTCCATTCACCAGTTATCTGATTAAGTGTCAGATTCGATAAATCCACTTTTTTATAGCCGGTTATAATTCCTTTATAGAGTAAACTTCTCATTTCATCCAATGAATAGAATTCCTCCACGTCTGAAATCTGCTTATGTTTTATTTTATGCCACTCACTATGCAGGAGTTGTGTCAGCGTATCCCTAGTCCCAGGATTTGAGAGAAATTTAATAATCTCCGGCTGAAGTTTCTCGCCAAGATTTACATTTCCTAATAGCATCTGCATAATTCCACCGAGTTTTCCCCGTTCCCTCATGAAATCATCTGCCATTTTTTGAAGTCTTTCCTTACCTTGATTGCTGGCAAAAAAAGCGATTCCCTTATCCAAGATATAATGAGATACATCCGGTATTTTGTTCTCTATTTTCTCCTCAACACTTGCTGGTATAAAGGTTGCTATAGGTTTATTTTTATGCTGCAAATACCAATCCTCTAACCAATTTGTTGAATGCGATTCAATTTTTCTTACGATTAAATCCGGAATGTCAGCCAACCCAGCTTTTTCAAGCGCCTTTTCTATAGAGATCTCAGAAAAAATTGTTTTATCTAATATATTTTCTCCAATTCTCTTAGCTTCCACTTTGACAGTACCAGTAAGCAGTTTATTTTTAATACTCTCTGGAGTGATTAAGTGTTCTACAACCATCTTCCCCATCTGCTCAGCCAATTCGTCTCGTCTTTTCGGTATTAACCCAGGCGTAAATGGCAAGCGTTTACCAAAGATATAAATAGCCTCGTAGGGGTGGAATAGCATTTTTATGGCCAAGGCGTTTGTAATACCGCCTATTAAGGCCCCTACTACAACCACTGTGATAATCGTTATAAATGTACCCATAAGTAGCTCCTTTTTAAAACTTCCTGTTTGTAAGAAATAGTTTAGTCTTTTCTACTATTAAATTGCAACCATCGGTGTCCATTTTTCAAAGATTTTGATGCTAGCTTTCCTTATACGAGGTTGTAATTGGATATAAATGCTTATTTAAAGTGTATAATTATGATTATTGCTATTAAATTTAGATTTGAGGTGCAATCTATTGATTAATCATTTTGAATGGAAATCATTATATGAAACAGAAAAAATACCTGGTTGGAAGTTTTCCTTCTACTTTGAAAAAAAACGGTATAAAGGAGTTTACCATAAAGATGGTTCTATTACCTGGATTGAAACACAACCATCTGACTATGCTAAAGCAGAATTAGAATCTAGAGTACACGAATTGATGCTTTATCATGTATATGATAATCAATAGACTATGATACAAAATATTTGGAGGATTACTCATGAACACTGACTTACTTATACTCTTTCCCAACGCAATCCGTGTTTCATATCCGTTGGAGGATCAATCCTATTATTGGTACATAGAAAATGCGAATCAATATATCGGTATTCCAAAAAGGTCTGTATCATCTGATCAATTGGCTCTATTAAATATTTTTTTAGAACCCTTTTTGCTTCATACTGAAGAACTTAATAGATCTGCCCAGCAAATGCATTGGCACAAATTATTATACCAACAGGATTCTGCACCATTGCCGAAAATTGAAGATGGGTCATACCGCTTTATTCATTATAATCTTCCAAACAATGATATTAATATTACAGACTTCTCCGATGCTATAAATGGCTTTTTTCATGACCCGGTCATTTGCTGGAAGGACCCATCTAGCGGAGTCATTATAGAAAACACCAAATCCACTTTGCTCACAAATCAAGATTTTAATGCTGTCATTCATACCCTTGAAAGCGATTTATACGCACATTTCCGTTTATTTATAGGAAATAATTATCCGCTTTCGAATGAAATCATAACGTATTTTTCTTCAGAAGATACTTGCTTTAAAACCATACGTCTGTATAACTCAAAAGATAAAGTCATTACTTTTTCTTCAGCTTTTTTGGATCTTTTATTACTAGGTAAAAATCAAACTTTATGTATAACTCTAGCTAAAAATCTACTCGGCACTTTAGAAAATGAAAAAGATCTACTCCAAACTATTATGATTTACATTAAAGCTAATGCCAATGCTACTGTTGCTGCAAAACAGCTTTTTCTTCACCGTAACAGTCTAAAATATCGTCTTGATAAATTTTATGAAATTACCAATCTCGATGTTCGAAAATTCGAAGACAGCTTATGTGCCTATTTAGCCATCCGGTTACTGGAGAATACAAATTAACTATAAGTGCAACCAGCCCATTTCATAATCATTTTATTTGTGCAAATTGAACATATATTTTTAACTATTAGACTAGTAAAATTATTTGTGAAAAGGGTTTCATTATTACATAGTTATCAAGGAGGACATTTAAAGATGGCTCAGTTAAAATTAGAAAATATTTATAAAGTTTATGATAATAAGGTAACTGCAGTAACCGATTTTAATTTACACATAAAAGATAAAGAGTTTATCGTTTTCGTAGGTCCATCTGGATGTGGTAAATCCACAACCTTACGTATGATCGCCGGATTAGAAGAAATCTCTAAAGGTGACTTCTATATTGATGATAAACGCGTGAATGATGTACCTCCAAAAGACCGTGATATTGCAATGGTTTTCCAAAACTATGCATTATATCCTCATATGAGTGTATATGATAATATGGCTTTTGGACTAAAGCTTCGTAAATTTGATAAAGCTGAAATCGATCGCCGCGTTAAAGATGCAGCACGTATTCTTGGTCTCGAGGAATATTTAAATCGTAAACCAAAAGCTCTTTCCGGCGGTCAACGTCAGCGTGTTGCATTGGGCCGTGCTATCGTTCGTGACGCAAAAGTTTTCCTTATGGATGAGCCTTTGTCTAACCTGGATGCTAAATTGCGCGTACAAATGCGTGCTGAAATCGCTAAGCTTCATCAAAGATTAAATACAACTACAATTTATGTAACACATGACCAAACAGAAGCAATGACAATGGCTACTCGTCTGGTAGTTATGAAAGACGGCTTCATCCAACAAGTCGGTGCACCGAAAGACGTTTATGAAAATCCAGAAAACATCTTTGTAGGTGGATTTATCGGATCTCCTGCCATGAACTTTATTAATGGGAAATTAGAAGATGGATATTTTGTAACCGGCAGCACTCGCATCGCCGTACCTGAAGGTAAATTAAGCTATTTGCGTAAACAAGACTATATAGGTAAAGACGTTGTCCTTGGCATTCGTCCTGAGGATATCCATGATGAACCTATATTCATGGATGCATCCCCAGAAACTACAGTCAGCTGCATAATTGAAGTGGCAGAATTAATGGGTGCTGAAACGATGCTCTATACTCAAATTGAAGGTCAATCCATCGTAGCACGTATCGATTCCCGTTCTGATATCAGTCCAATGGATACCATTAAATTAGGATTAGATATCAACAAAGCACACTTCTTTGATAAAGACACTGAGTTAAGAATTCGCCCATAATTAATTATAAAAACTCAAAGCCAAATCTCTCGGGATTTTGGCTTTTTTGTTTCCTGATATGGCTTTAATTCAGTTTTCAGGAATTATAATTATTCTCAAATATACATTTCGTGAATAGATACTACCTCGTCGTTTCCACATTGACTGCAGGATAAAAGATGTTTGCATATATTTTGTCTTACCGATTGAGGATCTCCGTCCGTTTGTTTTTGTATATTGGTTTCCAGGTATGCACTATAGTCGTCATAGTAATCCATTACCTTCCCAAAGTCCTCCATATTTATATCACAATTTTTACATAAGTATTCTATAGAAGTTAGACCATTACATAAAGGACATTCCATATTATCCTCTCCAAACCTTTTCTTTTCCTTAGCGTTTCACCCATGAGATTTTTTATGTTCATGGAATCCAGATAATATTTTCCTGCTTGTACACCCTTACGAATCTTATCAACTCCAGCTTTTACCTTTTTATATCTATGTATAAATTAAAGTGTGACCTTCCATACTAGCTAGTAGAAAGACGCACTCACATCAATGGGTCAAGCCGTTTAGGGCTTAGGAGATTTCATACGATAATCTCCTGTATGTCGGTTCAAATCCGACTGACCCAGCCAAATAAATCATTTTTTTAAAGGAGATTAACATCATGGCTCAAAACAGCTCAAACAATAACTCTAATCAATTGGTTGCTCCAGGTGCAGCAGAAGCAATCAATCAAATGAAATACGAAATATCTACTGAGTTTGGAGTACAACTTGGTGCTGAAACAACAGCTCGCGCAAACGGATCTGTTGGAGGGGAAATCACAAAAAGACTTGTTCGTATGGGTGAACAACAAATCAGCGGCAGATCTCAATCTTAATTAAAAATTTCATATAAAATGGCTAAAACCCCCTTCCGAACAATTCGGAAGGGGGTTACGAATGTTTTTAGGATTTTTGTTTGACCATATCTTTTGGATTTACCCATTGATCAAATTCTTCCTCAGTTAAATAACCCAATTTCAAGGCTGTTTCTTTTAACGTACTGTTATCTTTAAAGGCAAGCTTAGCAATTTCAGCTGCTTTCTCATAGCCTATATGCGGGTTTAGTGCCGTTACGAGCATAAGGGAGGACTCTACATTTTTTTGAATGCTTTCAATATTAGCCTCAAGTCCAACCAGGCAATTAACCCTGAAGGATTTAAGCGAATCTGACAATAATCTGGCAGATTGCAGGAAATTATAAGCAATCACGGGTTTAAATACATTTAATTCGAAATTCCCCTGGCTTGCAGCAAATCCAATGGATGTATCATTTCCCAATACTTGAACAGCTACCATTGTTAAAGCTTCACTTTGCGTCGGATTTACTTTACCAGGCATAATCGAACTCCCAGGTTCATTTGCAGGAATGGTAATCTCCCCAATACCACTGCGAGGGCCGCTTGCCAACCAGCGTATATCATTGGCCACCTTCATCGCATCCATAGCCAAAGCTTTTAATGCACCATGCGCATAAACAATCTCATCATGGCTGGTCAATGCATGAAATTTGTTTGGTGAAGAAATGAAGTTATAACCGGTTTGTTCAGATATATATCCCGCTGTTTTATCCCCAAATTCGAGATGGGCATTAATGCCTGTACCAACAGCAGTACCTCCTATCGCAAGGCTAAGCAGCTTCTCGGCACTTTCCCTAATCATCTGTTCTGAACGTTCAAAACTGAATCTCCATCCGCTTATTTCCTGGCCAAGTGTTAATGGTGTAGCATCCTGCAGGTGAGTACGTCCAATTTTAACAATTCCCATAAACTCCTGCTCTTTTTCTTGAAGTACTTTCCTAAAAGCAATAATTTCAGGCAAAACATTTTTATGTATAGTTTCATAAGCTGCAATATGTAAAGCCGTTGGGTATGTATCATTGGAGCTTTGAGACATGTTTACATCATCATTAGGGTGCAGCGTTGCTTCAAACCCATTATTCTCCAGCCATTCATTCCCTTTACGTGCTACTACTTCATTCACATTCATATTGCTTTGGGTTCCACTTCCAGTTTGCCAAACTTTTAGAGGAAATTGACTATTTAAATTTCCTGCGATAATCTCATCACATACGTATGATATCGCATTCTTTTTTTCTTCCGATAAATTACCTAAATCAAAATTGGAATAAGCAGCGGCTTTTTTTAGGTGGGCAAAGGCATATACAATCTCAATTGGCATTAATTCTTGTCCAATTTTAAAATTGTTGCGGCTACGCTCTGTTTGAGCCCCCCAATAGCTATCAGCTGGAACACGCACTTCTCCCATCGTATCTTTTTCAATCCGATATTCCACCTTCATCATCCCCTATAAAGTATTATCTTACTATTAAGAACATACTCTCTATTATAGCAGATGGTCAAATGATAGCGCTTAAATCTAATCCCCTTGACTGTTAGCTTTTAGGAGATATTAGGTTTACGCATCCCAAAGCATGTGCCCGATAAAAAAGCCTAAAGTCATGATACTAGCTATAGCAAGCGTTACAGTATAATCAATCATTTTCCCTACCTCCTCATATCCTTATAATGATAAAAATAGCACATTTAACTCTGGGCTGACCGGTTAAAAAATGAAAATATTTTACAATTCTATGACTATCACTCATGTTGATTTCAATCCATCATTAATTTCCCACGTTATCTATATTTTGTTTAATTAATTTAACACAGGGTAAATAGTATATAAATTAGCTCAATAACAGAGGAAAAGGTGAGACAAAATGCAAAAATATGAAATCGGTTCTTCTGAACTTTCCATTCAAAAACAAATAACACTTCCACAATTAATGTGTATAGCACAATATGCGAAAAACTTTAATGGAACAATCAAATTGGTAAGGAATACACAAGAAATTAACGTAAAGGATATTTCTTCTTTAACAGCTTTTTTCCTAACATTAGGTACGGATGCACATGTTAAAGTCCTTGTTAAAGGCGAAAATGCTCAAGGGGCAATTGAGCAAATCGAAACAATATGTCTGACAGAAAATACTGAGTTAACACCCTCTATGTCTTAATTACAGCATAGTAGAAAAGCCCATTTGAGACCGTAAAATTTACGATTTCAAATGGGCTTTTTTCATTCCTATTGAATATGGAAGGCAACTTATTTTTTAATTAATTTTTCCAGCGATTGATCCATTCATCAAAGTTTTTCTGAATCTTTTCCTTTTGCTCAATCCAATAGTTTTTAAAACGGTTCTTTTCTACTTCCTTTTCCATATCATCTATTGTTGGAACATCAAATGTTTGATTTTCGACATTTTGTAAGGCTTTTGTCATAATTTCCTGAAAAACAATATTTGCACCGCTTATTTTATCTTTGTAAAGATACTGATTGGCTGTTGTTTTATCATAGCCCATCCACACGGCACCAACGAGGTTGGGAGAATAACCGACAAACCATTGGTCCTTTACCGCGTCCTGTCTAGACACATTATCTACCTGAGTTGAACCTGTTTTTCCAGCGATATCTCTATTTTCAACCTTTGCATTTGTTCCAGTTCCACCTTCATAATCAACCACACCCTTTAGCATGGCAGTCATATTTTTTGCTACTTCCTTGGTCGTTACTTTAATTTTTTTCCCTTTAAAGACAGCAACTTCTTTGCCGCTCGCATCTACAATCTTCCGGATAAGGTGTGCTTCCTGACGTACACCTCCATTTGCAAATACAGAATAGGCTGAAGCCATCTGCAGTGGAGATACTCCCTCGTTTAGCCCACCTAAAGCAAGACCCAGTGTTCGGTCATTCTTTCCAAGTTTAATGCCAAATTTCTCTGCATAATCCATTCCAGCTTGTATGCCTATTTCATTCAAAAGCCAGACTGCAGGGATATTTTTCGATTTATACACAGCCTCGAACATCGGAACTTCTCCTTCATACTGATCATTATAATTCTTCGGTGAATAACCTCCTGCAAATTCCATCTCCGTATCTTTAATCAAATCTGTAGGTTTATATCCTTTTTCAAGGGCAGGTGTATAAACTGCGAGGGGCTTCATCACTGAACCTGGCTGGGCTTTTAATTGTGTCGCTCTGTTATATCCAAGAAAAACATGCTCTCCCCTTCCCCCAATAAGGGCTCTGACACCGCCAGTCTTTGGATCAAGCAAAACGGCACTGCTTTGTACTAATTCATCTGCATTTGAACCTTTTGCAAACAAATCATCTTGTTTATATACTTCTTCCATATCTTCCTGCATACCTTGATCTAGTTCTGTGTATATTTTATATCCACCTGTTAACAACTCGTCCTGCTTTATTCCATATGTTTTGTCAGCTTCCATAATCACCTGGTCAACATAGTAGGGAAACATTCCTTTTAAGGGATCGCTTAACTCTGTGAAACTTATTTCTTCTTCAGCTGCTGATTCCCTCTCTTCACTCGTAATAAACCCACTATTTTCCATCTGAACCAACACTACTTCTTGCCTTTTTTTTGCCGCCTCAAAGTTTTTATAAGGATCCAGAACAGAGGGAGCATGTATTAAACCAGCTAACAAAGCTGCCTCAGATAGATTGACCTTTTCGATTTCTTTTCCAAAATATACTTTGCTGGCATTTTGAATTCCCCAAGCGCCATGCCCAAAATAAATTTGATTTAAATACATCTCCATGATTTCATCTTTTGAGTATTCACGTTCAATCTGGCTGGCTATCGAAACCTCCTTCAGCTTTCTCTTCAAGGTTTGTTCAGGCGTTAAAAGTGTTATTTTTGCTAGTTGCTGCGTGATAGTACTTCCACCCTGAACAACAGTTCCTGCAGTGAAATTCTCATATGCTGCTCGAATAATCCCTATATAATCAATCCCACTATGTTCATAAAAACGTCGGTCTTCTATTGATATAACAGCATCAATCACATGCTCTGGAATCTGATTAATTGAAACCCCTTCTGTCTTATTTGCTGAAATTTTACTAGCCTCTTCTCCATCCATATCATAAATGATGGTTGGCTGCATAAGCTCAGTTTTCAGATGAGACAAATCAACTTCCTGATTTAAGAGCAGATAAAGGAATGAACTTATGATAAGGGCTATGAACGATAGACCAAGCAGAAGAATGTGTACTAAACGAGAATGGTCAAATATTTTTAAAAACTTATAACCCATCCAATTCTCATCCTCTCTAAAAATCAACTAAATTTCTATCCATTGTTACATATTATACACAAAAAATAAAAAACAACTGATAGACAGTTGTTTTAGGTTTACCTATATCTTTCACTTGTTAATCTCATTATTCGAGTTTCCAATTTCTTTATGCAATGTTTCCATATACATATAAACAATTTGCTTTAATTTTACATCTGCTCCCAAAACATCCAAGTGAGTTAAGCATTTTTTAATAATTGGGTGAATATCCTGGGGTTGTTTTTCATCTAACATCCTCATCACCTCTTTTTTCTATAATACAAGAATACAAGATATTTGCTGGTATGACCATTGGTCTTTTGGCATATTTATCTATTTTTCGAACTTCTAAATAGGTAATCTTGATTTGACCCTATTTCACAACAAATTAAGACTAATTTTCCAAATTATCCCAAAAATAACATACCTACTCTTTTAAGGCATAAGGTCACTATATAGGATATTGGATTGACAGGTTCCCTTGCCTGATGTTTCCAAAAGCCAAATAAAGGATAAATAATAACGAGTGCAAATAAAATGAAGGGACTGAGTTATATGTTTAACCATATATTGGTGGCGTTCGACGGCTCAGATTCGGCTAAATTGGGTTTATCAATGGGATTAAATTTTTGTAAGAGTAAAGAGAACTCCTTATTATCAGTAGTTTATGTTTATGAAGAAAATAATGAAGGATTAATTCCTGAGAATACATTTGTAGCCTCAACCAATAGCACATTTTACGCAGACTCCAGCCAGGGGCAGGCAATCGTTCCAGAAACTAATTCTTTAATAAACAATAACTCTGCGAATAACAATCGACTTGAGGAAATTGAACGCTATGTAAACAGCTTGGAAGGTAATAATCTTATCCATTCACATTTTGTAGTACTTGAAGGGACAATTGATGATATGATTCTTCAATATGCTGAAAAAGAGGGAGTCGATTTAATTATTGTCGGCAATAGCAGCACTACCGGTCTTCGTAAATTGTTTCTCGGCAATATCTCTGAAAAAATCATTAAAAATGCCTCATGTCCTGTGTTAGTGGCAAAATAATTAATTGTTCCTTAACTATATAAGGCCTCCTGCCTCATAGAGAGCAAAAGGAGGCCATTTATTTTGCTAGAAAATCCAAATCTAAAAAAAGAGACATTCCAGGCAACTTCATACACACGTACGTTCAACAGGAATCTCTCAATATCAGAGTATTATTGCAACACTTTATTAACCAATTCTTTATATTTATTATGTGCATCATTCTCGTTTAATGAACTATAGATTCGATACTGATCCCCATCTAAAATACGATAGTGCTCACTAATCATATTTTGCTGCAGAACATACCCGCCATCATTAAGAATATCTTTCCACCATACCTTACCGCCAAGCATTTTTTCTTTCCTGTAATCAATTCTTTCTCTTGAAACCGTTTCAATGACCTCGAGAGGGTCCCCGCCAAATAAAGTCTGCACTGTTAATGTTTCACGAAATAATGAAACGACAGCCACGACAGTAGTCCAACTTGCTTCATTACGCTCTTTTTCAATTTGTACCAATGTTTTTTTAGAAATACCGATTATTTCGGCCATCTTGTCTTGTGTATAATCAACTTCCACACGGATTAATCGCATACGTTCAGATATTAGACGAATAATTTCATCCTTACTCATAATCATCCCACTTCCCATCAATATAAAATATAATATTTATACTCCAAATTTAATGTTCACTACTATCATTATAATAGAAATAAATGGAAGATAGGTATTATTATGTATAAATTTACTAATTTTTTTATATTCTCTTCTTCTTTTTACAATAAACTGCTTTCTATTAATTAAAAAGGACGATAGAACTATAACTCTTTCAGGAGCGAAGCCAAGATGGGTCGGGTTCAAGTACATGGAATTAGAAAAACTCAAAAAGACTTTCGACTATGTCGAGAGCCCTAAATTCAAATTATTAATCTTTTTAGGAATGATGTACAGATTTCCGCAAGATAACCCGTGGTGCTGCTGCAAATAATAGCATCATTACCATTCCGCTTACAATAACACTTGGCAGCATATAGGATAAATTATAAAACAATGAGAAAACTGCGACTGATTGGCCATCTGCTGCGCCAGTTCCAAAGAAAACCATTCCAGCAATAAAGTGTGCAAAAAAACGCATCGTACTTCCCAGTAGTATTCCTAAAACAATAATACCTGATGTTTTAATATCCTTTTTGCCAATTCGTTCTCTATCTGCATATTTAAATACAATCCCAGCTAAGCCAACAACCGTATAAGCGACAATATAATCGAGAAAACCTTGTACAGGATGCATGATATAAGCAGTTCCTGATAGAATTTGTAGCAAACCCAACAGTAATCCTGTGGTTACGCCACCTTTAACACCCCATCGATAAGCCATTAAAAAAACAGGTACCATAGCGATTGACACGCTGCCACCCTGCGGCCATAAACTAAAAGATACAACAGTGGCCAACAAATCAAAAATAAATGCCAAAGCAGAAAAAACAGCAATCTCCACCATAAATAATAATCGTTTGTTTCTCATCTTACTTCCCCTTTCTAATCAAGAGCTCCTGAATCGTAACCTCCATCTTGATCGGGCATCCAAAAATGCAAAAAAGCAATGCTCGCACAAAAATGGCTCGCATTGCTTACATTACATTCATTCAGCCACATTCCTACGCTAGTGCTAACTAACAGGTTCGAAGGGTCAGAACTCGATCGTTCACTCTCAGCCATAGGCTCCCCTTGTGGAATACTATTCATTTCTTACATCGTACTAATTTTTCCATACATTAGCAAGTATTATTAATCCAAATCTAACTAAGCAGTCATTTCTTCTATTTTTATTGTATCTGCTTTATCTTCTTTTTCTTCACGTTTCTTTTCAGATTCGGCAATAATTACAGCACAAGATGCATCTCCAGTAATATTAACTGCTGTTCTCGTCATATCAAGTAAGCGATCAATACCGAGGATCAAGCCTACACCCTCAACTGGAAGGCCAACCTGGCCAAGAACCATAGTCAACATGATTAATCCTACACCCGGCACACCTGCTGTTCCAATACTTGCAAGAACAGCTGTCAGGATGACAGTAATTAATTGCGTCATTGTAAGGTCCACACTATATGCCTGGGCAATAAATACAGTAGCAACCCCTTGCATAATAGCAGTTCCATCCATATTAATGGTAGCGCCAAGCGGCTGCACAAAGCTGCTGATACTTTTTGGTACATTCAGCTCTTTTTGTGTAAGCTCCATAGCTACCGGCAAAGTTGCACTGCTCGACGAAGTACTAAACCCGACTGTCATAGCTGGGAAAAACTTTTTGAAAAACTCTATTGGATTACGTTTCGCGAATATTGCAATCGCTCCCCCGTATATGACAATTGTATGAGCCAATAATGCCAAAAGAACTACGATCATATAAAGACCCATATTTTTAATAGCCGGAAGACCTTGGCTTCCGACAGCAGTTGCTATTAAGGCAAATGTTGCATAAGGTGCTGCCTTCATAATTAGGTTAACTAAATACATCAGTACTTCATTACCTTGCTCCAAAAGGTTGATAATACCTTTTGTTTTTTCTCCAAGAGCCGTAATTGCGATCCCAAAGAAAATAGACATTACAATTACCTGAAGCATATTTCCATCCGCCATTGCCTGAATTGGATTCTTTGGAATGATATTAATGAGAGTTTCAGTTATAGAAGGGGCTGTAGTGGCTGTATATTCAGCTGAGGCAATATCAAAATTACCTCCGTTCCCTGGTTTAATGACTAAGGCCAGGAATATACCAATTGTGATAGCAAATGCAGTCGTTGAAAGAAAATAAAGAATGGTTTTACCACCAATTCTGCCGAGTTTTTTAGGATCCCCTAAACCCGCCGTACCTAGAGTAATTGAGATAAGTACAATAGGAACAACCAGCATGGTAATAGCGTTAATGAACAGACTGCCGATTGGTGAAAATACTAAAGCATTTAAGATTTCAAATGATTGAGGTGAAAAAATGTTAAGCATCAATCCAACAATCGCACCAAAAAACAATCCTAATATAATTTTAACTGTAAGGTTCATAGATGCCCTCCTTCAATTATCTATTAGAAAAAATCTACTATACTCCACATAAAAGGAGAATTTAACGAAAAAACACCCCACAAATTAGAATGGTTTTTCTTATTTCTATATAATAATAGTAGATTATTCCTAAGATGACAATGGAAAGAATTACAGGGAGGTGTGTACAATCTTACTCTTAGCTTGAGTGAGGGCCTGTTTTTCCTCGTTTTGTCCCTTGATCACATAAATATAAATTTTTATATTTCCGTCTTTTCTGCATATCCTCATACAACAGCAAAAAAAGACGCATACATGCGTCTTCTGTGAAATGATCGTATTTTTAACTAATATGTATGTATGAGATTGATTAATGACTTTTTAGTTCTACTTCCTTCTTGGACTCAGATGCTTCCTCAGCCATTAATTCATGACCCAAATCAGAGAACCCTGAAATAAATACATTTGAAAATATTTCATTACGTGATTTTGTCTTTTCAATGATAACTCCCTGCACCTTAAATTTAGATACGATATCCATACACACTATCTCCACCTCTAATTTATACTAATCCATACAAATATACCCTTATATTAATCCCTCAAACCAAAATACAAGCATTTTATTTGACATTTATATCTGTTTTATTTACTAACTGATTTTATGTAAATAACACTATAATTATGTTACTTATGTAAATAATTCCACAACTTAAATTTTACTAAATTGCTGAAAAAAAGATAGTCCCAAATTTCATATTTATTGAAAATATAGTCAAATTATTAAATTAGGAATAAAAACAAATGCTATTCATTTATAAATTTAATATAATGGATAGTAATAACTCTTTTTCAAATACTTCTCTTTTATAATCCAAGGGGTGATTCACATGGGAAGTTGATGACCAAAAACATTCATATAGTCGATCTTTTATATTTAAACCATTTAGCTGATAGCAGCTTATTACTACAGGAGGTGACTCCTTGACCGTCATAAACGGTTAAAGGAAATTTATTGGACATATGGAATTTGGTTTTTATAGCCATTTTGATTGCATTAACCGCATTTTTTGTTGCATCGGAGTTCGCAATTGTTAAAATTCGTTCTTCACGGATAGATCAATTACTTGAAGAAGGAAATAAAAAGGCAATAAGTACAAAAAAAATCATCACAAATCTGGATGAATACTTGTCTGCCTGTCAGCTTGGCATAACGATGACAGCACTGGCACTTGGCTGGATCGGAGAAGAAACCTTTGCCACTATCATATCTCCAGTAATATCATTCTTGACATTACCGGATGCTGTTGCCAAAACACTGACCATCATTCTCTCTTTTATGTTAATTACATTTATTCACGTAGTCATTGGTGAATTGGCACCAAAGACTGTTGCCATTCAAAAAGCGGAATCAATTGCTCTTCTTACTTCAAAGCCACTTATGACTTTCTATAAAATCATGTATCCTTTTATATGGGCTCTTAACGGGTCAGCAAGGCTGATTGCCAAATCAGTCGGAGTTGAACCCGCATCAAAATATGAGATTGCACATACAGAAGAAGAACTGCAAATTATTTTGTCTGAGAGTTTGAAGAGCGGCGAAATTAATCAATCTGAGTTTAAATATGTGAACAATATATTTGAATTTGATAACCGAATTGCAAAAGAAATTATGGTACCACGAACAGAAATGATTTCCTTATCAAAAGATGACCTCGTAAAGGAATTTATTGATGTATTTCATGCTGAGAAATTCACTCGTTATCCTATTATTGATGGAGATAAGGATCACATCATTGGATTAGTAAATGTAAAAGAAATACTGACAGATATCGTCCAGCATAAACAGGTGACAACTGTCACTCTTGATCCCTACATTAGGCCGATAATCCGTGTCTTAGATACCATGCCGATTCATGACTTATTAGTCAAGATGCAAACTGAACGCATTCACATGGCTGTTCTGATGGATGAGTATGGCGGAACTTCAGGTTTAGTCACTATTGAAGATATAGTTGAAGAAATTGTTGGAGAAATCCGCGACGAATTCGATGCTGACGAGATACCTGAGATTCGTAAAAATCCAGACGGCTCCTATATCGTTGATTCAAAAGTACTTATCAGTGAAATTAATGACTTGCTTGGAACTAATTTGGATGACTCAGATATTGATACAATCGGCGGATGGGTTCTAACCGAAAATTATGATGCCAAGTTGGGGGATACGATTGACCTCGAAGGATATGAAGTAACCATCATCGATATGGAAGACCATCATATCCATTATGTTGAAATTAAGCAAAAGGTTAAAGAATATCAGATAATCGGTATACCACAAAAAAACGTCGCTGAAGAAGATAATGTCCTCTTCTCTTAATATTTAAATTATTTATAGAACACCAACCAACAAACCGCTTCTCCAAATTGGAATTTAATTTCCTTAGAGAAGCGGTTTTTATAATGTATGCCTCTTTTCCTGATTAGCTACAAGATCCTTTCGAGCTAGCTTATTTACTTCAGGAAAACAAAATTAAGCAGAACCTTAACAGGTCCTGCTCAATCATTACTCGGTTATAACAGTCGTTTTCGTCTTATACAATCTATAGAGCCTTACAATATTTTTGGTGATCGTTTTTACAACAGCATAGGTCGGCACGGCTAATATCATCCCCATTATACCAGCTAAACTTCCTGCAACCAATAATATCAAGATAATGGTCAATGGATGAATATTAAGTGATTTCCCAATAATCAACGGAGAAATCAGATTACCATCAATTTGTTGAACTATTACAATCACTAAGATGACCAAAATAGCTGTTAGCGGCGATTGGAATAGACCGACTACCACTGCCGGTGCAGCCCCAATAAACGGGCCTACATAAGGAATAATGTTTGTAATTGCAATTACTAATCCCAGCGTCAGTGCATATGGTAAATCCAGTATTAAGAAACCGATAAAACAACACGTACCGACAAAAATACAGACAATAATTTGTCCCTGTATATAGCTTGCCAATGTCTCAGAGGTTTCCTGAATAATAACCATTCCTTCTTTCCTAAAAGAAGATGGTAAAAATCTCATGATTGCATTGGGAAGTTTATTCCCATCCTTCAACATATAAAACAAGATGAACGGAACTGTTATGATAATTAATGTCAGATTTGTGATAAAGGAGAAGACGGCCGAGACTCCAGTCGTTATATTCTTTGTCACAGTGGTTGTGAATTCAAGCAATCTGTCCTTCAGTTCGTCTATTTTAACTATATCCTGTTGAATTACATAATTAACCAAAGGGGAATCAGATGCATCCTCAATGATTCTTCCAATATCATCAATGATTTTAGGCGTATTCTCGACTATATCTGTTATTTGATTCGAAACGATTGGCCCAACTGTTGCTCCACCAAATATAAATAAACCAATCAGGGCTATGTATACGATCAAGATTCCAATGATTTTTGGTACTTTCCGCTTTATCATAAATTTTAAAAGTGGATTTAATAAATAAAACAGAAATCCTGAAATCAAAATTGGGAAAAAAAGCGTAGATATGAAGATCCCAATCGGATTAAATAAGAAGGAAATTTTTGTACTTACGAATATAATCAATAACAGTAACAAGATTTCCAATGTCCAAAAATGTAATTTTGATTTCAATTGTATCCTCCTCTCCTCATATTCGGTTATTCCCCATTATATCGTATTTATTCGTTAGAAAAAACATTCCCATTAATATAATGTTTTAATACATTAGATGTCATACTTTTTATAAAAATCTGTTTTCCTACTGATTGTTGTATAATATTGGTAAGGCGGTGTTTAAATTGAAGAACTACACAGTGATGTTTCTGTTGCTATTTGTTGCAAGTATCGCAGGTGGTATGGCGCTAAAAAACATTTTCGGATATTCAATGTTAGTTGGAGTTGGGTTAGCATTCATATTTTTGCTTTGTTCAGCTTTTTCACTAAGCATAAACAACCATAAGAACCAAAACACAGAAATGGGAGATGAAATTAGAAGATTGTCTTAATATTCAATTCCCGAACTTTGAAAAGGGTATAACAATTCACCAGCTATTACG
This sequence comes from Bacillus sp. FJAT-27986, assembly GCF_001685035.1. Classification (NCBI taxonomy): domain Bacteria; kingdom Bacillati; phylum Bacillota; class Bacilli; order Caryophanales; family Bacillaceae; genus Bacillus; species Bacillus sp. FJAT-27986. The sequence goes on from NZ_MAYV01000001.1 coordinate 878,410, forward strand.
GAGTATGGATAGAGAAACATAATGATGAGATTTTCAAATATCATATTATGAGTTATGACCCGGGAGTTAGTTTCCATTCGGCATTTTATCCTAAGATGTCAATCACAGCCGTAATATGTTCTAACAAATCTAAAGGTGCATATGATATTACGCAGGAAATTGAGAAAGAAATTTTAACCCTTTGGGATCATAGAAAGAGTAACTCAGGTTGAAGTGAGGTTAATCCATAACAATGTTTAATGTAGAATTAATGGACTTATAGAAAAATACTATGTAAAGGAGTGACACTATAGTGGAAACAGTAAAGCCAGAGGTGGAAACATCGAATTTTGTAGATATCTTTACGAATGTTTTACCTTTTTTTCTATTGGCGGTAATGATTTTAATTATTATCGCTATTATATATATTGTTAAGATTTTTAAGCGTTATCTAACTAACAGTAAAATAGTTGAGCAAAAACTAAAGCTGATAGAAACAGATATACAGGAGACTAAACAACGTCTTGACCGAATTGAAAAAAATCTTAAATAAAATTTAATATATTTTTTTAGTATGCTAGCTAGGGGCTTCAAACAAAGTAATGACAGCACAAAAGCTGTCTTTTTTTATTGAGATATCAGCAATATACTATTAGAAAAGAACTAATACAAATAAACCGGAACTTTTATGTTCCGGCTCTATCTCCAGCTTTGTTTAGAACGCCCAATTCCCTTTTCGGAAAATAGGTTCTTTTGTTCCATCCGCCAATTCTCCATCAATGTCCATTTCAGCAGAACCAATCATAAAATCAACATGATTAATACTTATATTGACACCATCATTCGCTAATTGATCTTCATTCATCTCTTTGCCTCCTTCAAGACAAAAAGCATAGCCTGAGCCAATAGCCAAGTGATTGGATGCATTTTCATCAAAGAGAGTATTATAGAATAAAATATTTGTATCAGAGATTGGTGACTGATGAGGTACTAGGGCAACTTCACCAAGATAGCGAGATCCTTCATCAGAGTCAAGAAGATTCTTAAGAACATTCTCACCTGTTTCTGCCTTTACATCTACAACTTTTCCTTTTTCAAATGTTAACGTGAAATTGTTAATGACATTTCCGCCATAGCTTAAAGGCTTCGTGCTTGTAACAGTTCCATTCACGCCTTCTTTATAAGGAACCGTAAAGACTTCCTCTGTTGGCATATTAGCCATAAACGATATACCTTTTGAATTCACACTACCGGCTCCGCACCATATATGTTTATCAGACAGCTCAATGGATAAATCTGTTCCTGGCGCTTTATAATGAAGAACTTTATATTTTTTTGAATTTAAATAGTCTGCTTTTGTACGCAGGGTTTCATCGTGTTCCTTCCAAGCAGCAACTGGATCCTCACTATCTACTCGGACTGCTTTAAAAATCGCATCCCAAAGTAATTCCACACTGTTTTCGGAATCAGGGAAAATCTTGTCAGCCCAGGCCTTCCCTGCAGCAGCTGTTACACACCAGCTCACTTTATCAGATTGTGTAGCTTGTCTAAATTTATTTAATGCAGTGCCTGCCGCTTTTTGAAAGCTAGCAATTCGATTCGGATCGATTCCTTTTAATAGGTCAGGACTCTGAGAAACAATTGATAGGAAAGCACCACCTTTTTCTACCAACTCCTCTCGTTGAGCCACTATCCATTGCGGAAATTCATTAAAGGCTTCATCTGGAGCCAATTCATATTTGATTCTGCTAACCTCTTCATCAGCCCAATCCACGTATACATGCTTTGCACCGGCTTCATAAGCTTTTTTAACAACTTGGCGTGTAAACGATGCTGATTCAATTGAGGATGAGATTACCAAAATTTGCCCTTCTTGAATATTGACTCCCACTTTAACAACCAATTCTGCATATTTGTTTAATTTTTGTTCAAAATTCATTCTTTCAGCTCCTTTAAAACATCATTCCCATTCGTTACTATTTTACCACTCCTTGTTGGAATACACAGTTGAACGAATTGGTTTTTTTGAAAATTATAAAAAAAAGAGAATACCTTTATCAATACTGGTTATTATCACTTGATTCAGTAACTGGACTTCCCGCTGTTCTTTGTTTAATCATACTCAGGAAATTTTCCACTGTCTTTGCCAGATATCTTTCTTTGGACCAAATAACACCCACCGTAGATGTTAAATCTTTTTCTTGAAGCTGATAACTGTATAATTGGTGTGTATCATATGTCTTTACAACTGATTCCGGTACAACAGTGACCCCAAATCCCTGCTTTACCAATTGAAGTAATAGCTTGATGTCTGAGCATTCGCTTTTCACTAACGGTTTTATGTGCAGCCTTGAGAATTCACTGACAATCATTTTGTAGATTCCTAATCCTTCATTGCTTGGTAGAATTAATGGTTTTTTACTAATGCTTTTTAAAGAAACGATTGTTTCAGAGCTCTCTATTTTTTCATTTGTTAAATAAACAAATGGCTCTGTTTTAATGGGCAGTATATTCACCTCATGAGACTCAATTGGAAAGATGACATATCCAATGTCAAGCAGCCCCTCCTTAATCATTTTCGTCAATTCCACTGAATTCCCTTGATAAACGGTGTAATAAACATTAGGATATTTTTGATGAAAGTCATTTAGATAACCTGCTAATTGATAATCAGAAAATGTATTTACTCCAATGCGGAGATTACCACTTAATCCTTCCACCATTTCTTTCGTTTCAGTTATCATTTCTTCAAATACTCTAATGATATCCACTGCTTTTTGATAGAGAGAGGCTCCTGCCTGAGTTAATTCAAGAGTGTTTCCTTTCCTATTAAAAAGGACAACTTCTAATTCATCTTCCATTCTCTTTAATTGTTGACTGAGCGGCGGCTGAGCCATATGCAATCGTTTTGCCGCTCTAGTAATTTGTTTTTCTTCTGCAATGGCTACAAAATAGCGTAACTGTTTTATATCCATATCCTGTCCTCATTTCCGTTATATCAAAAAGATATACTTATCATACAAAATAAATATTTTTCATATATTACACACAATGATAGCATGGGAAGGTAGCTTTTTAAAAAGGAGAACGACACATCATGGAAAAATTATTTAAATTGGATGCGCACGGTACTACCATAAAACGTGAAATCCTCGCTGGCTTTATTTCTTTTATCACCATTGTTTATATCGTAATTGTCAATTCCAAAATCCTATCAGAAGCCGGAATACCATATGACGCAGCTATGATTGGAACTATACTTACCTGTGTATTCGGTTGCATGATTATGGGACTTTGGAGTAATACTCCCATCATCGTCGTCCCGGGCATGGGAATTAACGCAATGTTCACATATACAATCGTTATCAATGGTAACTATAGCTGGCAGGAAGCACTTGGAATTGTTTTTCTTTCAGGTGTGCTTTTCATGCTTATTGCGTTCACACCGTTAGCTAAAAAAATTACTGAAGCAATCCCGCATTCCTTAAAAGCAGGAATTACAGTTGGGATTGGAATTTTATTAATGTTTATAGGGTTTGAGCAAAGCGGAATTATCGTTTCCTCACCTGAAACTATTGTTGCTCTTGGTGACTTAACAAATGCGGAAACCTTGTTAACCATTCTTGGTCTTATAATTACCTTTATTCTATTTACTCGTAATATTCCTGGAAATCTCCTAATCAGTGTCGCTATCATCACCATCCTGGCCATCTTTCTTGGAGTGGTAAACCTTGATGGGTTTGAATGGACTCAACCATCATTTAACTCGTATGGAGAAGTTTTTGGAGCCATGTCATTTACCAATATCTTCTCAATCGGTTTTCTGTTAACTTCTTTTTCAATGGCCATGGTTGTAACCTTTGAAAATATTGGTTTAATTCATGCGCATACCGCATCAATTAAGCAACCAGAAAAAAATAATAAAGCACTTAAAGCGAATGCTATATCTGTCCTGACATGCGGTATATTTGGATCTAGCCCAACTGTTGCCACTGTCGAAACAGCTGCTGGAATTACAGCAGGCGGACGTACCGGTTTAACTGCAGTGACTACAGGTTTGTTTTTTTTAGCTTCATTGTTTTTATTACCTATAATTAAAATCATTCCAAATGCAGCTATATCCCCTATTTTGATTTTAATTGGGGCATTAATGATTCAAAATATCGCAGAAATCGATTTAAATGACTTAACTGAAAGCTTCCCTGCTTTATTGGTAATTGTTTTAATACCATTGACATTCAGCATTGCCAACGGAATGGCTATTGGTTTCATAGCTTATCCATTAATTAAGCTATTTATAGGGAAAAAGCGCGATGTTTCAGTACCACTTTATATTATCGCTCTTTTATTTACGCTCAATTTTGTCTTTCAATATACTTCGATATAACAAAAAAACCGGACAGGTGTGAGATGGCTGTCCGGTTTTTTAATGTTAATTAAATTTTGAACGTTGGATAACTAAAATATGCGGTGGGACAGAACGAAAAAAGGCCAATTTACAATTAACATGTAAATTGGCCTTCGTTTATTCCGGAAAGTATGGATTTAAATGAATGAGCACTTCTTCAATATGGTCAAATTTCTCCTTTAGAGAGTTCTTAATCTCTCTTGATAGGTCATGACCTTCTTTAATTGTTTTATCTTGATCAATTGAGATACGAATATCCATTATTATGTAGTGACCGTGTTCTCTTGCCCTTATTCGGTCAATACGTCTGACTTCATCAAAACTAAGGATAACAGCCTCAAATTGCTCCATCATTTCCGGCTGTACATTGCGTTCGATTAGAATATGGAAGGCTTCTGTCAGCATTTCCCTTGCAATTTTGAAAATCAAATAGGCTACAAATATACTTGCCACTTTATCCCCATACAAGAGAAAGGTGATTCCTAATTGATCCCCAAGATAAGATAAAAGTATACCTATTGCTGCAGCCAATGATGCCACTATATCCGCCTGATGATCATATGCTACCGCTTCAATCGCTTTACTGTTTACCCGTTTACCGACATTCATGGAATAACGGAATAAGCATTCTTTCGCTACATAAGAAAATAAAGCAATCCAGAAGGCAATCATACTTGGGGTTTCAATAGGATGGAAAAATCCCGCTACACCTTCATACACAATATAAAGGGATACTAATAATAACAAGATTCCAATTACCCCGGAAACAATTACTTCAGCTTTGCCATGTCCGTATGGATGCTCAAGATCCGCAGGTTTATTTGAAACTTTAAGTACCAATAATACGATAACCGCTGCAAAAACATCTGCTGCTGAGTGTATCCCATCCGCGAATAAGGCATCACTGCTTGCGATTATTCCGATTACGATTTTTCCAACCGTAAGAATTATATTGCTCCAAATACTAATCCAGGCTACCCTTTTTGCCATTGACTCTCTAAGTTCCAAAATAATTCACCCCATACTTTTACACCTTTATGAAATAGTCCATACATTAGTGCAGAAAAATGTTATATCACTTTTTTATCGAACTGTACAGAACATGTTACCAAACAAATCAATTATGAACACAAAACAATATTTTATCTTTTTCACGAAAGAGACTCAACATATTTAGCTTACCCCAAAAAAAGAGATAGCTTTTGCTATCTTCAAAAGTATCTCTTTTTCCAAAATATTATAGTTGTAATGGATGATAACAATAGGGCAACACAAATAACACCTATAAACGCATACGGGTTATTTTGAAATGGTAAATTAACGTTCATCCCATATATACTTGCTACAATGGTCGGGAATGATAAAATAATTGTAATGGAAGTTAAAAATTTCATTACGATATTCAGGTTATTAGAAATAACTGAAGCAAATGTGTTCATCATACTCGTTAAAATGGAATGATACGTCTCAGCCATCTCAATCGCCTGGGTGTTTTCAATAATGACATCTTCTAAAAGATCCTTATCCTCTTCATACATTTTCAAATGATTCAACCGCAAAAGTTTTTGCAATACGATTTTATTGGATTTTAGCGATGTCGTAAAATACACCAAACTCTTTTCTAATGAAAGGAATGCATAGAGCTCTTCATTTTTCATAGATTGGTGTAATTCTTTTTCGATGTCATCTGTTTTACGATTGATTTGTTTTAAATATCTTAAGTAATAGCTAGAGATATTAAACAGTATTTGAAGAGCAAATCTTGTCTTTTTATACGTAAAAAATCCCTTCATTTTCTTACTCACAAAATCAGTAATAATGGGATTTTCAATGAGTGAGATTGTAATAAAGCATTCGTCCGTTACAATCAGACCAATTGGGAGAGTTTCATAAAGCGGGAATCCCCCATCATCATACGTAATGTATGGAAAGTCTACAATGATTAATATATGATTATCTTCTCTTTCAAGCCGAGACCTTTCTTCATCATCCAATGGGTCTTTAATGAAATCTTCCGGTATATCCAAACGATCCGAAATTAACTTGATTTCAGCTTCACTTGGCGCAACCATATTGACCCAGCACCCTTTTTTCAGTTCATCAATTTTCTGTAATTTACTATCTGTATCTGAGATATAATATTCTAACATTGATTTAACCTCCTCTCATTATGAGGAAGCAACAACTCTTTTTAATGGAATGACAATTATCTTTCCCCACCTTTTATAAAAAGCACTGTTGGTTTCCTCAGGCAAGCTCGTGTCTGGGTCACTCGAATCGTAGTTACTCAATAATTTCAACTCCTTTGAAGATAGTTTTGCCTCTTACATCTTATACCTAACATTCAAAGCTGTGCAATGGGAAATTAACTATTCATAAAAAGATTACCTTAGTCTGACTGTCATACTCCCTTTTTTTATAATAGCCTTTGCTCTTTCGTTCTCTAAAAAGACAATTAACCCCCTTACTTATCCCAACTGATTGGAAAAAGCATTTCTTACACCCTAAATAATAAAAAATAAAATCTACATAAAAACAAAGCATCCCCTTTTAATCTTAAGGGATGCTCTGATTGCGTATATCAATTACTTATTATTTCTATATTCTTTTTCTGTTCCGTCATTAAATGAAATATCTATATCAATCGCCTGATAATTATCATCTAATTCAAATGCTGAAATAACTTTGGATATAACATCATCCTGTGATGTATTAGAATCAATATCTAATTTTTTAAATATAGGATTTAAGCGGTCAACTGCATCATTACCATTTACTCGCTCATTATTTCGATCATCTTCAATCGAAGCTTCTACTCCATCGTTATCATTTTCGTAGCTAACCTCATAATCCTTATTATTTTCGTATTTCACTTCAAGATCAAAATCTCTAAAAGAATAAGCTGAATCATTTGTATTAGTACCCGTATTATTGTCTGTTGCTTGATTGTTTGCGTTGTTATTGTCTGTCGCTGTATCATTCGCATTGTTATTTTCTGTTGTTTGATTGTCATTTGCTTGATTATCTTTTTGTGCATCATCATTATTATTGCACCCTGCTGCAAATACTGTTAAAACGCACATACACATGATTAATGATAATTTCTTCATAATGTCTCCTCCTAAGTTTGTTATGTAACTGTTGTTTTAGTATTTCCCCACTTAGCTTCTAAATACACTATCTTTTCATATTTATAGTGATAATTATTTCATTATACTTACCGGGTAAAACCTATGATAAACTGCTTTTAAAGTTTAAAATGTTATATAGCGGGAGGATATATCTTGTATACATGGGTATAGAGAATTGTGGCACATAGAGCTAAAAGAGGAGGTTTATTGAATGATGTATACATATCGTAAAATAATCTTAGTGATTTGGATTATTTTCACATTGGTAATGGGATTCTTCGCTCTAAAAATGCCTGGTATTCTGCAAGGCAGCGGCTTTGAGATGGAAGAGTCCTCCTATGATAAAACAAATGAGCTATTAGAGGATCGGTTCGGCCAATCAGCCTCACCTTATATCATTTTATTTGAAAATAAGGATAATTTAGAGGAAAAGGATTTTAAACAAAAGATAAACTCAGTATTGAATGATGTGAAAAAAATCGACGGGTTTAGCTCAGTAGAATCCCCCTTAGAAAATGATTCACAATATAAAAAGGAGATTGCCTATGCCTCTATCTCTTTTGACGAAGACACACAAGAACCTGCAGATTATATTAAAGCTTTAAACCAAGAGATTGCTGGCCAGGATATATCCGCTTCTCTGACTGGTAGCCATGTCATTGAAGAAGATATGAGCAAAGCATCTCAAACTGATTTAAAAAATGCCGAAATGATTGGGATTCCAATCGCCATGATTGTATTGTTATTAGCTTTTGGAGGATTGGTTGCTGCTTCCATTCCCCTGATGACCGGGATTGTAGCCGTTGTATCCTCGATGGGGATTATTTATTTTATTGGTCAGAGTATTAATCTTTCCGTGTTTGTTTTAAATGTTGTTCCCATGATTGGGTTAGCAGTCAGCATTGATTTTGCCCTTCTCTACATCCATCGATTCAGAGAAGAACTGCAGCATCATGAAGTCAGTAAAGCCGTGAGCATTACAAACAAAACTGCCGGGAAAGCAATTGCTTTTTCTGGAACCTGTGTTGTTCTTGGTCTTGCAGGGATGTTTTTCATTAATATTGATATATTCCGAAGTATAGCTGTCGGCGGTATAGTCGCTGTTTTCATTTCTGTCATTTCTGCCCTTACCTTCCTGCCGGCCTTATTAGGCATTATCGGTAAAAACATTAACAAAGCTATGATTCTAAAAACTAAAGAAAACTCGGACAGTAAATGGAGAAGTTTCGCAAACTTCGTAATGAAACGCCCTATAATTATGGCCTTAGCCGCTTTACTCATTTTAATGATTGCAGCCACCCCTATTCGCAATATTGATTTAGAAATACCTAATGCTGATTCTTTGCCGGCTGACAGTCAAACAAGAATTGCATATGAAAAATTTGAAGACTCTTTCCTTCCAAGCAATCAGTCAAACGTACCGATTGTTTTAGAAACAAAAAATCAAGAGGACATATTATCAAAGGAATCCCTTGAGAACATAGAAGCATTTATAAATGAGCTTAAGGAAGATGAGCTTGTCGATCAAGTTGATTCAATATTTACGTATACAAACACAAACTCCGCTGAAGAGTTATATCAAACCTTACAATCTGATGCGGCTAGAGAAAAAATGGCTCCTGTCCTCGAAAAGCTAGTGAACGAAGATACAACCCACATAACGGTTAAACTCGATGCAGCATACAAAACCGCGAAAGCAAAAGATTGGGTTCGAGAGGCTGAGAATCAAGACATACATCCAGAGCTGACTCACACTATTGGCGGTCAGGCAAAATTCACACAAGAAATTTTTGATGAAATCCTGGAGCAGGTCCCAAAAGGTTTATTACTGATTATCGGGGCTACTTATTTGATTTTATTAGTTGCATTCCGGTCTGTACTCATTCCGGTGAAAGCTATTCTGATGAATATCCTTTCCCTTGGAGCTGCCTTTGGTATCATTGTATGGATTTTCCAGCACGGGAATTTAGGAGTTGATCCTAACCCAATTGCACTAATGATACCTATCTTAACCTTTGCAATTGTTTTTGGATTAAGTATGGATTATGAAGTTTTCTTAATCTCCCGTATCCAAGAGATTTATCTCGAAACTGGAGATAACGATAAAGCTACCCTTGAAGGCTTAACTACAACAAGCAAAATTATCACCTCGGCAGCCGCCATAATGATTGCTGTTACAGGTGCCTTTGCTTTTACAGATATTGTACCGGTAAAGCAAATCGGGGTTGGTGTGGCCTTAGCTATTTTTATAGATGCCACCCTTGTCCGTATGGTCCTTGTTCCTTCTCTAATGAAATTGCTGGGCAAATGGAATTGGTGGTTCCCTGGACAAAAAAGGGCGAAAAAAAGCAATAATTGATTGTATACCAAACTCGCATCCTCAATTGTTTTGGATTACACTTTAACTGAAGAGATTTATCAATTTGGAGGTGTTTGGCAATGAACAACCATGAAATTGATTACAAGATATACGGAGACGATATGCAATTTGTAGAAGTGGAATTAGATCCGAAAGAAACAGTCGTGGCCGAGGCCGGAAGCTTAATGATGATGGATGAGCAGATTCAAATGGAAACCATTTTCGGTGACGGTTCTTCTTCCCAATCTGGAATGATGGGCAAATTATTCAGTGCCGGAAAAAGAGTCCTGACTGGAGAAAGTTTATTTATGACCACCTTTACAAATGAAGGAACTCAAAAAAAGCATGTATCTTTTGCTTCTCCATATCCGGGAAAGATCGTTCCTTTGGATTTAAGTGAATTGGATGGAAAGGTAATCTGCCAGAAGGACTCCTTTTTAGCAGCTGCGAAGGGTGTATCAGTAGGTATAGAATTCCAGAAAAAAATTGGGGCTGGCTTTTTTGGCGGTGAGGGATTTATCATGCAAAAACTCGAGGGTGATGGGATGGCTTTCGTGCATGCCGGAGGGACATTACATCAAAAAGTATTAGCTCCAGGAGAAAAAATACGAGTAGATACCGGCTGTATCGTTGCAATGACCAGAAATGTCGATTACGATATTGAATTTGCCAAAGGTATTAAAACCGCGTTATTTGGCGGAGAGGGTCTGTTTTTTGCTACATTGCAGGGTCCTGGAACAGTCTGGGTTCAATCACTCCCCTTCAGCCGCCTTGCAAGCAGAGTGTTTTCCGCTATGCCGTCTAGAGGCGGGTCAAGCGATGAAGGCAGTGTAGCCAAAGGTCTTTTCGATATGTTTGGTGGAAAATAGAAGAATAGCAAATTAGTAGCCCAATAGAAAAGTCTATTGGGCTTTTTTTGTTTTATCCCCTATTCATTTGAATTATATGGTAATTTAAAGTAAAGGGAATATTTTCATAGTCTCTAATCCATAAATTGCTTCCAAAAAATACGCACTTCAATCCCTTTACAATCACGTTTTTAAGTCCTTATTTTCGGGACAACTCCTCTCCCACATAGGAGGTGTTATAACTTCTGTAATTTTACCTGTCATAATTCTTGAGCAAACCCGTTCTATAGCAATGGGTAGAGTAATCTCCATTAATTCCTTACTCTTTATCAGTATCCTTTCTTTTTTCAGTATCCTTGTTAATAGATTGAATCGTGTCTAACTTATCCTGCTTGTCGGTTTGGCTGTGAAACGATTCATATGGCTCTAAGTATAGCTATTTTAAAATCGTGTTTCTTACATTCCAGCACAATGAAGTTCGCATTTTTAATTAAATTAGGAAAGATGAAAACAGGAATAACATGTTATAATTATATTAATATAATAAATTTTCTGAAAGGTGATGCTATATGAGTATCTTGAATAAGTTTCACCATACCAACCCAACTGAAGAACTTTTATATAAAGCACTTAATGCTGATGAAAACACAGAAACGGATACAATTATTAAGCTTTTAGAAACCGCCCTGCAATCCATCTCGGGTAAAATGCCAAAGAGGGTCAGTAAAATGGTGTTTCCTGCTACAATCCTTTTGGCTGATCAATATATAAAAGTGAATAACCTGCAAAAAGCTAGAGATACATATGAAGCAGCCTTATCACTGGCTAAAACAGACATGGATAAAATGCGTGTTCATGAATCAATCGGGAAGATGAATTACTTACTTAATGATTTTGAAAAATCAGCAAGCCATTATCTTAAGTCCCTGCACTATGCCGCTAAGTACACACCTAAAGATGCGATAAAAAATGTCCACTCCCATTTATTGCATCAACTAGGTCACGTATTACTCGATAACCATCGTTCTGTTACGGAGGAACAAAAAAAGCAAGCTGATGAGTTTCAAAAATATTTACTGAATCAACCTAACTCCTATAACTTAACAAAATTAAATTTTTATCGGGATATTGGAATGGATTGGTGGAAAGAGTTTCATCTATTTAACCAGTAACTAAGTAAGACCGCGAATGACCATTTCCGGTCTTACTTCTTTTTATATCCATATAGTAATCAGTCATTTACTTCGCATCTATCACTAATAACCCTTATCCATTTTTATGGAATATTTTAGCTGACTGTTAAATTGAGTATAATAAGAGAACCTAGAAAAAAGCGAAGAAAGCTGGTTGTACTCGATGATTTTATTTGAAAAGGAATTTTGGAAATTTAATATGGTTGGCATTGTAAATACAATCAACTATTATATTTTGTATTTACTTTTTAAAGAAGTGTTTCAGATGAACTATATGACTGCCCATTTACTTGGTTTTTTTATCAGTATGATTGGCTCCTTTTATCTGAATTCCTATTTTACCTATCGAACGAAACCAACTTTAAAAAAATTCCTTCAATTCCCATTAACCTATGTCGTTAATATCTTAGTGTCCACGCTTGCCATTTATATTTTAGTCCAGTTGCTTTCCATACATGATAATATAGCACCTATAATCGCTACTATTATTGCGATTCCTTTTACCTTTTTACTCTCAAAAATGATTCTTGCAAAGGATTAATTTAATTCGGGATTAAGATTTGAAAGTATTGATCAACCTTGAAATAAAAAAATCCTATAAAAGCATATCATCACTGCTTTTATAGGATTTTATTTTTAGAAAGCATTAATGGTGGTGTGTATGGATAAATTTTGTATTTCTTGTATTTGCGCCTACCAGTAACAAGGAGTGGGTACTCATTTTCCCGCTTGGTAACTTCCTGACTCCATTCAAAAACATACCGTCGGTGATTGCCGTTGCAGAAAATAAACAATCATCTGTACGAATAATTTCATCCAGCTCGAAAATTTTAGTTGGATTTTCAATACCCATTTGTACACATCGGTTATATTCTTCCTGATTCATAGGAACTAGCTGCCCCTGAAAATCTCCTCCCAGACATTTTAGTGCAGTTGCAGTGATGACACCCTCTGGAGCTCCGCCTGTACCGACAAGCATATCAATATCCATTCCATCGATTCCAGTTGCTATAGCGCCCGTTATATCAACATCAGAGAATAACTTCAACTTCGCTCCCAGTTCGAGAACCTGTGCCATTAAAGTACTATGCCTGTCGCGGTCCTGAATCATAATGGTCAATTCTCTTACATCTTTTCCAAGGGCCTTCGCAACTGATTGCATATTCTCTTTTAAGGAGGCATTTATATTAATACATCCTTTTGCATTTGGCCCAACTGCGATCTTTTTCATATACATATCAGGAGCATGAAGCATGCTTCCACTTTTCGCAGCAGCCAACACAGCCATTGAATGATTTTTCCCTTTAGACATTAACGTAGTACCTTCCACCGGATCAACAGCTATATCAATTGCCGGACCGTTCCCATTTCCCAGCATTTCATTGATATAAAGCATTGGCGCTTCATCCATTTCTCCTTCACCAATTACGACTCTTCCACACATATCGATTGTATTTAAATGATGCCTCATAGCCCTTGTCCCTGCACCATCTGCTTCAATCTTATTTCCCTTTCCTATCCAGGGATATGAAGCAATAGCTGCCTGTTGAGTAACATGTAGCAGATCTTCTGCAATTTGCTGTACGGTGTGTTTCTTACTCGCATACTTGGTGAATTCCATAATCAACTTCCTTCGTTTAATAGTAAATTTCCCTATCCATTTTAGGGTTCATTTATACAAATAAACAAGTTTATAATTTTGGTAATAAACTATGCAGCCAGATAAGCATTTTAATTAGGAAAAAACAACTTTATTTACATGTAAAGATAAGGCTGTTTTCATAAACATTATTGCTAACGACTAATAAAAAAAGTAGACAGCTTTTTAACTGTCTACTAAGAAACCTGCACAATCAACTAATCCTAAAACACCTTCTAATTCCTAGAGTGGATGATGACCGTTTATGTAAACAACTTTAGCAAGATTTCTCACTCTCACAAACAAATTGCTCCAACTTCTGAATTGCTTCCACTACCCTCTCAGCTGTAACCAATCCAATTGACATTACATGAATCGACTCACCCGTAACTGTTGCTTTTTCAGCAACCTCAGCAATCAGCGCTTCCGTTATATCTTCCACACCTAAATCTGTTAAGGATAATGGAAGGCCCAACTCCTCATAAAACAGTCGAAGCTCTTCAATTTCTGTCCATTTGTCTTCCAGCACTAGCTGAACTAAAATGCCATATGCCACCTTATCACCATGCAAGGCGTGATGAGTTTCTTCAAGTACCGTTAAACCATTGTGAATCGAATGAGCGCCAGCAATTCGACCGTAATAATCACCATAGCCCCCAACCATGCCACCAAACATAATAATCGTTTCCACTACTTTGACGAAATCATCATTTACTTCCCCAGCCTTTGCAGCTTCAACAGCTCCACGGGCGAATTTTAGCAATAAATCCTTACATTCTCTTGCAGCAAAATGAGCAATTTGCAGTGGAACAGTCTTATTATCAATTACAACCATCTGTACATCCGCTTCGTACCATTTCGCAAGAGTATCTCCAATACCGGCAATTACCATTTCTATTGGAGCATCAACTAAAATTTGCGGCTCCACTAGCACCAGACTGGTACAAACCGGATATATATCATAACGAATGAAAGCTCCGGAATCATCATATATAACGCTTAAAGGCGTCCATGGCGAACAATTAGATGCCAATGTCGGAATGAGAATGGACTGCCTTTCAGTCGCATCGCAAACCGCCTTAACAAGATCGAGTATCTTTCCGCCTCCGACACCTATTACCGCATCCAATGAATGATGCTTGACCAGCTTAGTAACCGCCTCGATTTCGGCAAATGAGCACTCACCTCCGTACGTATATTCTTCCAATTCTACCTCTGCCATTTGCGGCCAATACGGCTTTACTGCCTCCCAGGACTTTTTGCCACGAACCACAAGAACTCTGCGGAGATTGCGTTCCAGCAGCTTAGCTTCCAATAAATCTAAAGCGTTATCTTTCAAAATATATTCACTTGGAGCACCATGAACTGAAAAAACAGTCATTTTCATCACTCATTTCTATTTGCTGTTAAAAACATTAATAAAGTGGGAAGTGTTATCTTTATATATTCTGTATGTCTAACCTTACACCCGCCATGCTCCTTCTATGGTTTTGTATTGTTTACGAATTAGTTGTTTAATCTAAGGGATATACAGCCTTAGTATTTATACATAAAACAAAGAGAGAACTGAGAACATTTTTTCTTATTATTTCATCCATTCAGGCTTGCCGAAGCCGACAAATTCTTCATCGATTATTTTTTCGAATTCATCAGATTCTACCACTGATAAAATATCCTTAGCTAGCTGTGAATCATCATTATTAGCCTTTACAGCCACTAAATTTCGATACGGATCAAGCATATTCTCAAGCGCTAATGCACTTAATAAGTCCATATCTGCAGCTAATGCGAAGTTTCCTGGTACTGCTGATAAATCTGCACTGTCAATAGATCGAGGTAGCTGTCCTGACTCTAGCGGCTGGAATTTTAAGTTTTTCTTGTTTTCGATTATGTCCTTTTCAGAAACTTTAAGGGGTTCTGCATTTTCATCTACTACAATTAATCCTTCATCTTGAAGTGTATTGAATGCGCGAGCTGCATTTACCGGATCATTCGGAATTGTAATCGTCGCTCCGTCCTTCACTTCATCCAAAGATTTATACGTGTTTGAATAAATACCCATCGGCGCAGTCGGTACTTTAATTAACCCTGTCAAATCCATGCTGTTCTCTTTTTCAAAGTTTTCCAAGTAAATAGTATGCTGAAAAAGGTTCGCATCAATATCTCCACCATCTAACGCTTTATTCGGTTGAATATAATCACTGAACTCCACCACTTCTACTTTGTATCCCAATTCTTCCAAGCCTGGCTTGATTGCTTTCGTTGCCATATCACTATAAGGACCAGAAGTAGCTCCAATTTTAATATCCTTTGACTCTGAGCTTGCATCCTCAATGCTTTCATTGCCGCTGCAAGCTGCCAATGTACCTACCACTAAGAATAAAATAAATGCTGTTAACCCCTTTTTCATGAAATAATTCCCCTTTTCTATTATCTTTTATCTATAACTTTTGCGATGAAATCACCGGCAAGTTGGATAACCTGAACCAATACGATTAAAATAATAACAGTTGCAATCATAATGGTATTATCATAGCGATAATACCCATAGCGAATCGCTAAATCACCAATACCGCCACCACCGACCGTTCCTGCCATAGCAGAAAACCCAATCAAGCTAATTAATGTAAGTGTAATACCCGAAATGATACCTGATCTCGCTTCGAGCAATAGTACTTCCTTAATAATCATCCACGGTGTCGCACCAGCTGCTATCGCGGCTTCAATAACACCTTTATCAATTTCTCGTAAAGACGTTTCAACGATTCTCGCAAAAAACGGAATAGCTGCGACTGACAGCGATACGCTAGCAGCTGTTGGTCCAATCGTTGTCTTTACAACAAATTCGGTCAATGGCATAAGAGCAACCAATAAAATAATAAATGGTATTGATCGGACCAAATTGACGACAAATCCTAATATCCTCTGAACCGTTTTGTTTTCCCAAAATAAACCCTTTTCTGTCACATATAATAGAATTCCAACTGGTAAACCAATCACGATTGCGACAGCTAAAGAAATGGAAATCATGTAAATCGTCTGCAAAAATGCTGTGTTAATTTCAGGAATAAGCTCTATAAAGTGGTTGAAATCAAAGCCCATGTTGGAACACCTCCACTTCTGCCTCTCGACTTTCTATATAAGATATCGCTTTATTAATCTCTTCCTTCTGTCCGCGAAGCTCCATGATAAAAATACCTAAAGGCAATTCCTGAATATATTCAATTGAGCCATGAAGAAAATTGCCTTTTACATTAAATTGCTGAAGCGTATCCGATATGACTCCCTCACCGGCAACCGTTCCCCTAAACGTCACCTTGACAATCGGACCCTTGCAACTTTGGTAAATAGCGTCAGGTATATCGAACGAAACAACACTGTTAATGAATTCCTTCGTAAGATCGGCATGGGGTTTAGCAAAAATATCATACACCGAGCCTTCCTCAATGACCTTGCCATCCTGCATAATCGCCATTCGATTACAAATTTCCTTTACTACATTCATCTCATGTGTAATCAACACAATCGTAATATTGAGCTCCTTATTGATTTTTTTCAACAAATTCAATATTGATTTCGTTGTCGTCGGATCTAGTGCTGAGGTCGCCTCATCACAAAGGAGTACTGTCGGGTTATTCGCCAACGCCCTTGCAATCGCTACACGCTGCTTCTGTCCCCCACTTAGCTGCGAAGGATACACTTCACGCTTTTCAGCTAATCCGACCATTTTCAACAGTTCTTCTACTCGGTCTTGTATTTGAGTCTGCGGCACTTTTGCTGCCTTTAAAGAAAAAGCTATATTTTCAAAAACTGTTTTCTGGCTAATAAGATAAAAGTGCTGAAAAATCATCCCGATTTTTAAGCGTGCATGACGCAATTGCTTGCTTCTCAACTTAGCCAGATCAATTCCATCAACTGTGATATTTCCCGATGTTGGACGCTCCAACAAATTAATACAGCGTAGCAGCGAGCTTTTACCTGCTCCTGAGTACCCGACAATCCCGAATATCTCGCCTTTTTTAATTGTTAAGGAAACGTTGTCAACTCCATTTACTATACCGCTTTTAGTTTTGTAAATCTTATTAATATTCTGAATTTTTATCATATGCCAACCTCTATCTCTACACATTTTTTGAAACAAAAATGCCCCTCTCATCTGAAAGGGGCATCGAAATACATCTATCTCGACTTATCTTTCAGAATGTAATACATTCTGCAGGAATTGGCACCTTCCCTATTAAGGGGGTTGCCGGACGTCATAGGGCCTAGTCCCTCGGTCGCTCTCGATAAGCTATAGCTTTATTTGATTTGTTTATGATATTACAGACTTCAGAATAGTCTGTCAACAAAAACCTTTTTGACGTAAACTGTTGAACCGCTTTCATCATTGCAATTTCAATAAAATATTCCAATCCACATACATCGGATTAAAAAACTCCCCATTCTTCTTCGTAGGGCTGAACTGACGATAATGTAAAACTCTACATTTTCGCAAGCCGACTGAATAACACTTTCATCGCTCACTATTTTCATCTGCCAAACAAGCTCATTTAATGTATAGTCTCCACATTTCACATTTTCCGAAAAACAATCATTTCTGAAAAAGCTACCACACCCACTTCATCTAACGTTCCCCTATAATCTATGACTCAGCAAATCTAATAACCATTTACTACCGCTATATTCAAATTCTTTCAGCTCACTATAGACATTTCTAAATAAAGGTTATAGAATTTTATCTATTATTTAAATATTCAAAACTATATTCTCTTCGTAAAGGTGAATTATATGACATATTCAGAACGCTTAAAAAAACTGCCAGTCCAATTTTTTGCAACACTTGTCCTAAAAGTTAACAGCGCTATAGCTGAAGGCAGAGACATTATTAATCTCGGACAAGGAAATCCTGATCAACCTACTCCTGCGCATATCGTCAAAGCCCTGCAAGTGGCGGCTGAAGATGCACAAACTCATAAATATTCTCCATTTCGGGGTTTGGAAGAGTTGAAAGAAGCGGCAGCACAATTTTATCACAAGCAATATGACGTCGAGGTTGACCCTAAAACTGAAGTTGCCATCCTTTTTGGAACGAAGGCCGGACTAGTTGAGCTACCAATGTGCTTGCTCAACGATAGAGAGCTAATGCTCTTGCCAGACCCAGGCTATCCCGACTATTTATCTGGAGCTGTATTAGCAAACGTAAACTATGAAACTTTTCCACTAACAAAAGATAATCAATTTTTGCCGGATTATGAAAGCATCCCTTTAGAACAAAGGACCCATGCAAAGCTAATGTATTTAAACTACCCAAATAATCCTACCGGAGCTACCGCAGATCATGCTTTTTTTGAAAAAACAGTATCATTTGCAAAAGAAAATAACATTACCGTACTTCATGATTTTGCCTATGGAGCTATTGGCTTTGATGGACAAAAACCTATCAGTTTTCTTGAAACGGAGGGTGCAAAAGAAGTCGGCATTGAAATGTACACACTCTCGAAAACTTACAATATGGCAGGCTGGCGTGTTGGCTTTGCTATCGGAAACCCAGCTATCATCGAAGCACTCAATCTCATTCAAGATCATCTTTACGTCAGCCTCTTCCCTGCTGTACAAAAAGCGGCAATCGCAGCCTTGACAGGGGAGCAATCCTGCGTAGAAGAGCTAATCGAACGCTATGAACGACGACGAAATTCCCTCATTGGCGCTTGCAATAAAATCGGCTGGAAAGTCGAAGCCCCAACTGGTTCATTCTTTGCTTGGCTTCCTGTCCCTGCCGGTTTCAAGAGCGAGAGCTTTGCTGATTATTTGCTTGAAAAAGCAGATGTAGCCGTTGCAGCAGGAAAAGGCTTTGGTGAATACGGAGAAGGCTACATTCGTGTCGGCTTATTAGTAGACGAAGACCGGCTAATAGAAGCTATTGAACGTATTGGAAAGCTAGGAATATTCACTTAAACAACTGCGGTATTGAACTGCTCCCTGTCTAGTAAACAATGAATATAATAAAAGCAGAACCCTGAATTCTAAGGGGTTCTGCCGCTCAATCTCTATTGATAACGTTGTTACAGATGCTATTAACGCCTCTTTTAAAATTCGTTTTTTTAATAATACTATTCTATTTTACTGTGCCCCAAAATGAATCGCCCCATGTGATCAATACAGCGTTCTTTTTTTTGAGCACAGAAAAACTCCCCATTAGGTAAGCCAGATTTTTCAAACTGTCTTACCTAATGGGGAGCATAAAAAAAGACCGTCAACATGACAGCCTTGATTTTCTGCTATTGACCTGTTAATACAATAGCTACGGTTTACTTATAACTGGATATAGAGAGATTATATTCTCTAATTCTTTAATCAAATCATCTAAATATGATTGATTTGATACAAATTCAAAGGATATACAGCACCACTTCCTGTCGGATAACAAGTCTCTCCAGACCATTCTATATGCCCCAACTTATCCATTTCACATTCAAAATAAATAAAGCTATCTAAATTTTTCAATATAGCTTTACCCGATAAATCCTTATTCATTAACTTCAAATCATTTAAAAAATCCCTAATGTCATCAGTTCTTAAACTAGCAATAAAATCAACATAATATCCAGGGATTTCAACTTTCACGTTTGAAATAACCCAGTTTCCATCCCAATAATCAAAGCTATTCGGATATTCACGAGCTATGATATCTATTTCTACTTTAGCTTTTTCTCCCAATAGATGGAATTTCATTTTACCACCTCATATTTTATAACTTATTAGCTTTGGTCATCTTGTACTAATCTGTTCCTTTAACCGAATAGCAAAAAAGAGCTGATCAACCAGCCCTTGATATGAAAGTAATACCCTCGTTAGGGAATAAGACTATTTTTCTATAATTATATAATCTTTCGTTTTAGAATATGGAATACCATGTTTGTTAGCAAAATCAACTAATTCTTTGAAAACGTCGTTGGGATTGAAATTTACAATTCGGATGGTAAGTCCTTTTTTAACTTGCATAAAAGCACCTTTGGAATACCAATTGACTCGTTTAAATTTAATCTGTTTTATTTGATGGGGAAATATACTTGTTTTATATAAAGGCCATTTAAAAAACAATATTTGATACGTCAAATAGTCATTATTTATCACAAATTTATATCTGATACATAATAAAACAAGAATAACTAAAGAAAATATCATTTGGAAGTATAATAACCAATCGAAAAAGTCATTTATTGAAATTGTCAATATCATTAATAGCATTATATACCATAATGCTACTCTTTGAGTCTTTGCGAAATAAACCAACTATCTCTCCTCCCTACATGTTCACTTTAACATAAATATCCATACTCCATTGAAATATACTGCCCCTAGCTGCATAGCAAAAAAAGAGCTGATCAGTATTACACCCCAAAAGTCAGATTTCTAACTTATTGGGGTCACTACATCACAGCTCTGATATTGGAGCGGGTACTCCCGATAGTTTCAGTTTAATCTTTCACAAAGAGAGTTAGCATTAGCTAAGTGCTTCTTTTTCCTCAAAGTTTTACTTCAGCTGAGGATTAGCTCTCCCTTTTTCTTAAAAGTTGCAAAGTCCCTTTTTTCTGTTCTTTAAAGTCCTCTAATTGTCTAGGAACATTAGTTACTCCATGATATATTGCATAAAACTCTTCCCACGGTTTTCCATCCAAGCGATAATATTTTTCTAATATATCTATATAAGTAAACAAAGCCTGTTCCACCACAATTTCAGATAGCTCATACTCGCTTGGCAATTCCATATCCAATCTTTCGCATAACAATTTTTGTATTCTCTTTGCATACTTTATCTGTCCCATGGAAACATCTAGCTTCTCATATTCCTCTTTAATGCTCACTTTCATTTGGTTCCCTTCCGATAAAAAGTCGTTACAAATTATACTCTAATTATTAATTAAAAACAGATAATTTACAATACCTACTATAATATTAAGATAATAACTAATTTAGTTCCTAATCGAATTGCAAGTCATTCAACTAATTACTAAATGTTATTAAAAATCAGTCTTTTTTCTACAAGTTAATCATCAATCTATTCCATGTATGGATTAATGTAGACTTGAAAGTTTACAATGCACTATTAAATGTAATGTCTTGACTTGAGTAAACATCAGCAAACCAGCGTAATACACCGTTATGATGGTTTATAATTTGTTGGGCAGTAAGGTCTTCTGATCCCAAGTGCTGTGTGTATCTGAAGCTAAAGTGACTTTATATCCCATACTAAAAGCTCTTCTGCAAGTTGTATCAACACAGGCTTCTGTTTGAATTCCGGCAAGTATTAAATGTTCAATCCCTTGTCTTTTCAGTTCATCATCTAAAGTAGTATTAAAAAATGAATCAGGGGTAGTTTTTTGAATAATGATATCTTGATTATTTGGATTAATTTCAGGATGATTCTCCCAACCTTTTGTTCTATATTCTAATAGGTGTCCAGCAGATGCATTATGCTGTATATAGAAAATCGGTGTCTTAGAAGATCGTGCCCGACCAATCAATCCTTTTAAGTTTTTTAACAGGACATCTCCTTTATACACAACGTTACCTTCTTGAAACATTCCATTTTGAACGTCTATAACCAATAGTGCTTTTTTCATTATTCTCCCCCTTATGTTTCTTTGAATAGATTCTACTTGTGTTTTCCATTTCCTTCATCCGTTAATCTTCACCGGTTCTATAAAGAATAAAGAATGCAAATTTACAAACTCGACCTTAAGCTCTATTTTATATCAATATTTTCCAGCTGTTTCTTGAGCTCCCATTGCTTTGGTTTCTCTTTCTCCCAAAACCATTTAGCCCCCTTTTCTATCCACTCTTCTCGATAACTTTCAAATGTATATCCTAAATCTTCATCGTCGTACCCTGGTTGAAATCCACAACAAGCACAAATAAGGCTTACATCAGGAATACCCTTTTCATATAAAGGCCCTGGTAAACGATCATAACCACATACCGAACAAACAAAAAATCTCTTTTTTCTAAAAAACATTGCGCCACCTCTAAATAAATATTTCTCTATTATTATCGAGATTCGTACACCTACCAATCTCCCTCACTCTACAAATCTATTCCTTTTGTTGTAGTAGCTTTCTTTATCTAATGGTACCACTAAATGGATATTTACTCCTTTATATACAGGAACAACAATCTATACGATAACAGCCAAAAATAAAGACAGCTATCGTTTTTTCGATAACTGTCCTCCCTCTTAGTATTCATCTAAAAATTGATCAATTAATTTAACATAGTTTTCTTTTGGGTAACTCATATAGAGCCCTGAAGCCAATCTGACTGCGTCGCCAAAAAAGAATCGTTCATACAGGGATTGTCGCGTTCCGAAAGCACTCATGGATATATCCCATGCCAACCGAAAAATCTTCACTTTTTCTTCTGCTCCAACGATGGCTCCCTGCATATACAAATCAAGATCCGCACCGATTTCTGATGAAAAATCAGCTTCTGTTGGAATGGCCATAAGCCCACTCGCTCCGATTAATTGAAGAATTTCCGTACATCTTGGATACAAACGAGCAAACAATAAAATGGATGCCTGTAACGGATTTGCATCCGGTACCATTGTTCCCCACTTATCCGCCTTGGCATTTACTTCAGATGCAAGCAACAAAGCCTTTAATGATTCCAATCCGACATATATTTCACTTATTTTTTCATGTATATGCTGATACTCCCCCACCTGTATGGAATCAATTAGCTTTTGGGCAATTCCCAATACCATCTCCAGCTTGATGATTCTTCTGCATGTAACCTGATGTGCAGCTAGTAAATGGAAGCTGCTTTCCTGATAAATTTTTTGAGCTATAAGAGGATTCTCATAAAAGAGCACTCTATCCCAGGGAACCAATACCTGATCAAACACGACAATGGAATCCACTTCATCAAAACGGGAACCAAGCGGATGATCAAATGCCGAATCACGGTAGCTAAATGGTTCTCTGCATATAAATCTCAATCCAGGCGTGTTGCTTGGAATGGAAAAGCCATAAGCCAAATCTTTATTATGCCCAGCGGCATTGGCAGGGAACACTAGTATTTCATCCGTAATTCCTCCCTGTGTGGCTAAAAGCCTGGCTCCATTTATAACAATCCCATCATCCTTTATTTCTGTCGTCTGTGCTGATATCGTCTGGGTGAAATTTTCAACATAATAGGATGAGCGATTAACCTGTGGATTAATAAATGTATGGGTGAAAGATAAATCTTGCTCGCGGGCATTCTCAAATATCGTCAGCATGTTTTTAGTGAAGCGTTCATCCTGCTCAGAAAAAATGGCCGCGGCAGACGCAAAGGACATCATCACAGTATTCATGTAGTCTGGTGATCTGCCCAAAAACCCTCCGCTTGATTTAGCCCATACTTGTGTCATCAGTCTTCTTTTTTCTAAATCCTCTTTTGTTTTTGGTTCCAAAAAAGAGGTCCCAACCAGATTGCCAGTAACAGGTGAACGAAATGTCATGATATCTCGGTTGGATTCCTTTAATTGCAAATCATATAAGGCAGCCTGACTTTTCATGACTCCTTTAAAAGCTTGATGTTCAGAAATTTTACCATTTACTTTTTGCCCATCTATCCATATCGAAGAATGAAGATTATCTATTTTTTCGATGTATTCTAAACCAGATCTTATCGGCATAATACTCCCACCCTTATATATTCAGATACAGTAGACTATGTACATACCATCCCAATAATGTATGTACGATTGTCTATTAATTATCCAAAGGGCTCGGTCTTTTTTTTACCGAATGTTTATCCTCTGCCTGCCTGGAAACCAGGATATTGTGTCATTCCACCATCCACAAATAAGCTTAATCCTGTCACATAGCTTGATTCCTTCGAAGCGAGCCAAACTGCACATGCTGCAACCTCTTCAGGCTTACCGATATACCCCATCGGAATAAGTTCAAGGACTTGCTTCTTCGCTTCGGGATCATTAAATTTTTCTTCATTGATAGGTGTATTGATTGCACCCGGGCATATATTATTTACGCGAATTCCTTTCGGAGCATACTCCAAGGCAAGCGTTTCACTCATTAGTTTAACCCCACCTTTACTTGCCGCATAGTGGACAAAATGGGGCCATGGAATTTGCTCATGTACAGATGACATATTAATGACGGAACCTTTTATCTTATGTTCAACCATATACTTAATGGCTTCTCTGCTTCCTAAAAAACATCCTGTTAAATTCGTGGAAATAACCTTATTCCAATCTTCAAGGCTTAATTCGTGTGAAGGCATTTCATTTTCAACTCCAGCATTATTAACCATGACATCAAGTATACCAAATGTCTCAACTGCCTCATTTATTAACCTTTTAACGTCCTCTTCTTTCGAAATATCCGCCTGAACAGTGATGGCGTCCCCACCACAGGCTTTAATGATTCGAACAATCTCATCTAGATCTTTTTCAGTTGAACGATAATTAATAACTACTTTTGCTTTCTCTTCCCCAAAACGAAGGGCCATGGCCTTTCCAAGCCCTTTACTTGCTCCAGTTATAACAACAACTTTACCTTCTAAATCTTTATACATAGTACGTTTCTCCTCTCGACTATTTATTTCTTGGTATATCCCAATATAACGCCTCCGGCAATAACAAGGAGACAGCCTGCGATGACCATTATCAACCTTTTCTTATCCTTTTTCTCACCCAATAAGAAAATCCCCCCAAGCGTGGAAATCACAATACCTGTTTGAGAAAGAGAATAACTTGTGGCTACTCCGATTTTTGGAACTGACAGAAGAAGTGCAATATTACCCGTTGCCCAAACAAGCCCCGAAAGCATATTTCTCACTGTATATTTATCAAACGCATGCTTCCAAAAGCCTATTACAAGACCAACAATTAGCATTCCGGTAGCCTGCGGAAGAATAGCTGACCAGCCATCAATTTCATACCATCTGATAATAACAACATAGCCTATATACCCTAATGACGATAATGTCAGAGTGATTAAGCCTTTTTTTAACTGACTTCCTTCTTCATCGCTATCATTTCCGACTGAATTAAGAATCACGCCTGCAATCAAACAGCAAAGAGCCAGTATCCCCATAATAATTTGAGCCTTCGTGCTCCATTCATTAAAAACAATCAAACCAAATAAAGAAGTTCCGATTAATTGCATGCCCGTTGAAATGGGTACTGTTTTCGATACACCTATATACTTGACGCTAATAAACTGCCCTGTTTGCCCAATTGCCCACAGTCCTCCTGAAATCAACCCTACAATCCAAACTGTAGGATTAAATACAGGTTCAGAAAAAAACAACATAATTACAGCAAAGAGAAATGCACCCAATGTGATTCCCAATGTTTGGCTATAAGCATTTCCACCAAGTTTTACGCTAATTAATACCAAGCTGCCCCAGCATACAGCAGCTAATAATGCTAGTAATATTCCCGACATACATATCCCACTTTCTACCCTTATAGAATCTTTTTACTTTTATATGGCTGTAAAATACCCTTATTTACCTATCCGGAAACGTTAGGCTGAATTTCCTATTTATATTTAATTCATAATTTTTCACTTGCTTATTATGTAAGCGCTAACATATAGTAATAATTGACAGAATTATCAAAATACTCCTTCGCAAGAACTCGAACCCCGTCGCTTTGTCATGGACTACTTTTTATTTTAAGGAGGAATTGGTTTGAAATCGAAAGTAACAAATCTTATTTTGGTCACAGGATTAATCATTAGCTTTTTTGCTTTTTTGCCACAGACAAAGGCGAGTGCCGCTGAAAACCAAGGCAATGATTATCCTATCGTGTTGGTCCATGGTTTAGGTGGATGGGGAGAAGGCGAATTTTTAGGTTACAATTATTGGGGCGGACTAAAGGATGTTCCGGAGTACTTAGAAAGCATGGGCCATCAAACATTTGTAGCAAGTGTCAGTCCAGTAGCCAGCAACTATGATCGTTCAATAGAACTCTATTATTATATTAAAGGCGGCACGGTAGATTACGGAGCGTCCCATGCCAAACAGCATGGACACTCACGTTATGGGCGCACCTATGAAGGGGTCTACCCTGAGTGGGATGCTGATCATCCGGTTCACCTTGTAGGCCACAGCATGGGAGGATTAACAACACGCAGTTTAGTTGATCTTCTAGAAGACGGCAGTGCAGAAGAACGTGACTATCATCAGGTCCACCCGAATGAAAGTATGTCCTCTCTTTTTGAAGGCAATAAATCGTGGGTGCACAGTGTGAGCAGCATTGCTACCCCACATAACGGTACAACATATGCAGATGATGAAAATAGAATAATATCTTTTGTTAAAGATCTAATCATTAATGTCGCCAGTGTTACAGGGATCAGCCAAGAAAACTTAGTATATGATTTTAAATTGGACCATTGGGGAATTCGCAGAGAACCCGGGGAGTCTTTTAAATCGTATCTCTCCAAAGTCATTAACAGTAAGATTTGGGAGAGTACTGATATAAGTGCATATGATTTAAGTACACCAGGGGCTGCTGTACTTAATCAAAAGGTAGAGACAAAATCAGATGTTTATTATTTCTCCTACACCGGTCAAACCTCCAAAAAGAGTATTTTGACAGGTCAGCATATACCATCTGCTTACACACATCTGTTTCTCCATCAACCTACCAGTTTCTTAGGGAAATTTAGTAGAACTAATCCACAAGATGGACCCATTATAGATAAAAGCTGGTGGCCAAACGATGGATTAGTCAGTACGGTTTCGTCTTTTTCGCCATTTGGACAACCAGCAAAAGCCTATAATGGGGTAGCAGAAAAAGGGAAATGGAACTACTACCCTATCATGAGCAATTGGGATCATATTGATTTTATCGGTATTCTCAGCCTTAGCAGCAAAACGCCAGCCTTTAACGTTTATCCGCTTTATAAAGATATAGCTGAAAATGTACACTCATTGGATGAATAACTGCACTTTGCTTGAAAAAAGGAAGTAAAAAAATGCTTATGCCAAGTTCACTTATTTGTGAATTTGGCTTTTTTATGCTCCATCGAAAGTTGTAGATTCTATCCGTAAAATTACGGATGTAATCTTCCATTTTAAAAAATAGAATAAGAAATAGAAACAATATTCCATGTTTTCTTAATTTATATTGAAATATTATCAGAATGTTATAAAATTACATAATGGGAAAAGGGGAGGGTCAACCATGGGTTTTAAACAGTTTCACCGTACAATTAAAATACGTATTATAGAGTCATTTTTAAGTTCCGCCATTGGAGGTATGATATTTCCATTCATGGCGATTTATTTATCATCACATTTCGGGGTAAAAATGGCGGGACTTTTATTGCTGATTAATGTGTTTGTCGGCATAGCGATAAATTTCTTTGGAGGATATTTTTCAGATAGCTTCGGCAGAAAAAAATTAATCGTATTTGCTGAATCGCTTCGATTTTTAGCATTCGTTACCATGATGATTTGCAATTCACCATGGTTTACAGAACCGCTGATTACATTCTTTATGATGACTGTTAACAGTATATGCTGGGGCTTAGCAGGGCCTGCAAATCAGGCAATGCTGATTGATGTCAGCCGTCCTGAGGAACGAAAATCGATGTATACCATTATGTATTGGGCAAATAATCTATCCATCGCTTTTGGCGGTGCCATTGGCGGATTTATGTTTAGAGAATACTTCTTTGAATTACTCCTCGCTCTTTCAATTACTTCATTGATTGCATGGACCTTAATTACATTTTTTATTGAAGAAAGCTACATACCAAATAAAACAGAGAAAAAAACACCACCCCAACATGTCAAACAATTATTTTCAAATTATCATTCTGTTTTTAAAGATAAACTCTTTGTCTTATACGTATTAGCAGGAATCTTTGTTCTATCAATGGAATTCCAATTAACAAGCTATATGAGTATTAGACTGTCAGAGGATCTATCCATTCAGAATCTATTAGGAATCGAATTTGGCGGGATTGAGATGGTCGGGTTCTTACGTACAGAAAATACGATTTTGGTTGTAATTTTAGCCCTGTTTGCGACAAAGCTTGTTTCTAATTTGAACGACCGAAATGTATTAATCACCAGCTGCATTGTCTTTGTAGCCGGCTATGCTGTGATTTCTTACTCTAATAATATCTGGTTCTTATTCGGAGCAATGTTCATCGCAACTGTTGCTGAAGTATTGCGTGTGCCCGTCCAGCAAAATTATATGGCTAATTTGCCCCCTGAACATGCGAGGAGCTCTTATTTAGCTGTAAACGGATTAACCTATAATGTGGCCAATTTAATTTGTTCTCTAACGATTACATTAAGTGCGTATCTATCCAATTTAGCTACATCCATTTTTATTACTGGTATCGGTGTAGCTGGGATTGTTATTTTTATCAAGATCGTTCCTGCTCTCGACAGAAGGATACATCCTGAAACTGAGGCAGAGATTAAGACTCCAATGAGCATAACCGATTAATCGATGAAGTAAGCTGGTTTTAAGGTAAATGGAGAATTAACCCCATTCCTCATCTGTTTTATATTGAGTTTAGGGAATCCTCTTTAGCAGAGTAAATATGTAGTTGTACACGGAAATAAAGCTCAAAGCAAAATGCTTTGAGCTTTTTTCGGCGTAAGATAGTGAAATAGGTATTTATTCAAATAAGTCTTCCAAAAGATCTTGTACACGTTTTTTCCTTCTTTCAGTCTGCGTTAAATCAAGCTTATAGTTACCATCCTTTTCAATAAGGATATCTCCTTCCCTTACATCAACAGGCAATTTGCTCAACTCAACATCCACCATACTTTTATCAGTTTTCTCACAGACTGCCAAATTACCTTCTATTCGATTAACAATTAATATCATCGTTTGTTCCTCCTTATTGCTTTGTAAAAGATATTTGCATGTTATATGTCCTCATTTGTCTTTAAAAAAGGACTCTCTCTTTTCCCTCGGCGAGTAGTAATTGGCTGGATTTGTTGCGACTTTTCCGTATCCACCCAAATATCCCCTCAATTGGTTCAACGAAAAATAGACAATATCAGTTAGAGCCATTGCATAAAACAATTAATTATGATTAAATAACAAATCCTTTTACACTAATAATGATTAACGAAAAAAAGGTAATAAGAAAGAGGGATAGTATATCATCTTCCCTCTTTTTAATATTTATTACGCATTAATTTAGTATAATCATTTTTCCTTTTATTTCTTATCTTGGAGAACAAGTAGGATGCAGACATGAGTAAAATGATTATTGCCACTATCACGTATTCATTGATTCCACTAGAATATAAACCTGCTGGAATAAGGGCCAAGATAAAAAAATAAATAAAGTTTCCAACGGCCGTACCTAATATAAACTTTTGCAATGTAATTGAACTTAATCCTGCAATTATATTAATGATGCTGGTTGGTATAAAAGGAGTAACTCTAGCAACCAATATATAAGAAACACCTTTATCTTCAATTTTTTGTAATTGTTCAGGAGAAATTTTCGACGAAAAACGATCAGTGAATAGATACCTAATGAAGATAAAAATGATCATTGCCGCCAGAACACTTGTAAGCCAGCTCCAAATAAAGCCTTTAAAAAATCCAAATACAGTAATGTTGATAGTAATCACGAGAATCAGGGGAATAATTGTAAATGAGTTCTGGATAATCATGATAAACAGCATGAAAACGTAGACATATAGAATGGAGTCCAATACAGCTGTTTTTATATATTCGTAATTACCATTTATAATGGCCTTATAAAGGGTAATTTCCTGTATTTGAACAAAAAAGAAAATAGCAAATAGGAGTAAAAGAGTAATAAAGATTTTTCTGCCATTTAAATGATTATAAATGTTTTTCTTCATCTCTCACCATCTTCTCTTTTGCCTTTTTCTTTCCAGTTTGCACTGGAAAGACAGCATATTACCCTATACCCTAAAATTTAAACTTATAGACTATTTATTCATACATTCAATCCATATTCTTCAAAAAATATTATAATAACATTTCCCGGGTAATAAAAAAAGAAGGCTCAAATTTGTGCCTCCAATATAGCTTATGATTGATGAGTCCATACTGACTTTGTATAGGCTATTTTCAACCCTGCTCTTCCCATATTATTTTGACTGATACCGCCGAAGCTCGCCTGACCAACTATTACCTTACAATTATTTCGTTTTGCCTCTATAATCCGTCGTTGTATTAAAGCTCCCTGAACTCCTTTATTTCTATACTGCGGTATAGTTCCTGCTGCAGCTAAGTATGCCCCCCTCTCTCCCATAAATAGTACACCTATGCCCGCAGGTTTATCTTTATAATTAGCTAAATAAAATTTCCATCCAGGCATACCATACAGTATTTCATTATTGCGGGCGATATTTTCTTTAAAAATAACGGCATATCGAAAGCGTCTATATACAGCTCTGCAAATAAATCAAATTCGTTTGATTTAAACTCGCGTATTGAAACTGATGAATTTTCATCTCCATCTATTAATAACTTTTGTGGATCAGCATACAGATTGGTTAAAAAATCGGTGTGTAAATAGCCAAGGTTTGCAAGGGCCGAATAAAGAATGGATGTTGCATGTGCAGGGGTAATTTCAAATCTCGCTGGAACCCCTTTATCGTTGTATAATTGGATCAATTCATTCAATAAAGGAATATCTTTATCCATTATTCCTTTTATTTTGTTAAATGCTG
Organism: Bacillus sp. FJAT-27986; assembly: GCF_001685035.1. Classification (NCBI taxonomy): domain Bacteria; kingdom Bacillati; phylum Bacillota; class Bacilli; order Caryophanales; family Bacillaceae; genus Bacillus; species Bacillus sp. FJAT-27986. The sequence goes on from NZ_MAYV01000001.1 coordinate 909,670, forward strand.
GACCTGGGATATTTTGAGCCACAAAAGCTATCGCATTACCGAACTTCCGTATTTCTATACCCATAGGATTATCCGGAATTTTTTCTATTCTTGATAATCTCGAATAGAATGCGTCAGTTTCAACTTCTTCAATCCACTTTGCTAATTCGTTAGTTACTACTTGCATCATCACCCTCCCCCTTTACATTTATTGTGAAATATATCAAAAATAAAACAAGGGACTTCCGTTTTGGATGTCCCTTGTCCTTAATGCTTTAATATATAAGCGACCTTTTTAATTGCTTCCTGCATTTTTTTACTATTTTTTAGATACATCTGTTTTGCTTCATTGTCATCTGATGATAGTGCTAATAATTCTAAATCTGCCTGGCATTTTTTCATCGTGGCATATAATAGGGGTCTTTCCTGAGGAGATGGAACACGAATCTTATCGTCGAACAAATCGACTGTTAGTTCACCATATGTATTTACTTGTCCGATGAATACATTATCCAATGTCACATTCATTTTAGCTAATTCATTGTTCAGCCATGACTGATTTTTGCCAATCCGTATAAGTGGTTCAGATAAGATTACTCCATCCATTATAACCGTTTGTGGCTCTCTTTCTTTTGGAACCTTCATATTCAAGTCTTTTGCTGTTAATGGTCTATTTTCTTTTTTCAATAGGACATTCAATACTCCGTTTGCCTCTAATACAGCATAATCTACTTCTGAAATATCAAAAACACCATTCTTACGACACATCTCTAGTAATTCATCAGTAGTAACTTTCTCTTTCTTTAAATTACCTTCCAAAACCTTACCATCCTGCATTAAAACAGTACCATTGCCATCAACAAAGTCACGCAACTTCTTGCTTTTTAGAGTGATCCGGCCTGATACATAAGGAACAGCTGCTGTTGCAACAATCGCAATGATTCCCAGATGGATTTTTTGATCCAGGCCTGTCACAACTTCAGCTCCAATATTTCCTATTGTTATTCCTGTGACATATTCAAACATGGATAACTGGGCTATTTGCTTTTTCCCGAGTATTTTGGTGATGAAGAATAAAATTAGTAAAAAAAGAACGGATCTTACTATGACATCTAACCATTCTGGCATTTCCAACACACATCCTCCGAATGATAAAGAGTTTAGCTTGTTAATATTTCGACTCTTTTTTTAATATCTGTAACAATCTCTCCAACAAGCAACATTGCCTGATGCAAATCCGCAGCAGTCTCTTTTTGTTCTGTATTTAACGCTAAAATTGATAGACTAGCTTCAATTCCTTCAAGATTTGCCAGGCATATCCTTACTGTTGCTTTAACAGTCATCATTCCTACCTCCACTACATAAGGTAATTACCCATTTTATTTTAGTATGTGCTCTAATATTTCTTCTATACTGTCCTTGATGCAGAAGGGCCGGCTTTATTAGCCGTTCGAATATATGAGTATTCATTTGTGGCCTATTAAATCTTCCTCTTCCATTAAATCGGTTAGTATTACGGCGTTTTTTGCTATTGCTTCCTGGAAAAATGTTCGGTATTATACACACGATCTTTACTTAACGCTAAAGCTTCAAGGTTTCCCTGTTTATGTTTATGTATGCTTTTCAAAAATAAAAAAGAGTATATTTCATTTGAATATACTCTTCACTTATTATTCATAAATATTATTTTTTGCTATTTCCTTTAGCCTATTGAGATCCTTAACAAATAATTTACCATTCGATCTACTGATTATATCCTCATTGCAAAGGGTTTTTATTATACGGTTTAAATGTCGGTAGCTTGTTCCAACCATATCCGCAATATCCTTTAAACTTGAACCTACAGCTTCTTCATGATAAACCGGACGCTCACCATCTGTAGTTGTTGATAATAAAAAACTAGCTAATCTCACTTCAACAGGATATAAAAGATTTAATGTTGCTGCATCAGTTTTAGCACGAAATCTACGTGTAACCACGTCTAGTAAAAATGACAGAAACCTTGCGTCATTACCTACAGTATGTCTAATGGTATGAAACGGTATTTTTAACACCAGACAATCAGTACTAGCTTCAATCGTATGAAGTACAAGCGTACCTTGTATATATTCAATATCGCCAATAATTCCTAATGATTTTTGGAACCGCAATATTAAGCGTTTATCATCAGGGGTTATGGTATATATTTTAACTTTTCCTTCAACGAGAAAATACATATCATTGATTTCATCGCCTTTAGAACAAATCAACTGTCCTTTTTTTATTTGCACAACATCAATATCATTTAAATCAATGCCAGAAAAAATCTCGCACATATCATATTTTTTTAGATACTTTAAAATGAACTTCTCTCTTTCAGCTTTTTGCATCAGATGTTTCACCTTCAATTATTTAACCTTCGTTTGTCAGTAATCTTCCCTATTCCATCACGAATTACGAGTAGAAGTATAGCTTTTATATTTGAGATGGTAAATATATAATCATTTCCAACCAAAATAAGAGTGACCTTTTCTACCAAAGTCACTCTACTTTAAATCTATCAAATTATTATGCAATCAGTATATGTTCTTTAATCGTTTCGATCACGCCTGACTGATTATTTGTTTTTGTTTCAAATCTGGCTATGTCCTTTATTTGATCATGGGCATTTCCCATCGCAAAGCTATAATAAGCACTTTGCATCATTTCAAGGTCATTTAAATAATCACCGAATACCATTGTTTCATTATGGTGTATATTTAAAAGCTCTTGTACTCGCTTTATGGCGATGCCTTTATTGGCACCCGCATTCATAATATCCATCCAAAAATAGCCACCGATCGTCACTTGATAATCCTTTTTAAATGAAGTAAAGAAGGTTGCACTGTTTTGCTCAGCCCCCTTGAAATCAAGAAGGCTTACCTTTAAAATCTCATCTTCTACAAGCATTAAATCTTCAACCAAATCACATCGGGCATAATATTTATTTACTTCTGCAAGTGCCTCTGGTTCCGACCTTTCAATATAGGCTGCTTTTTTCCCACAAAGGACGATATGTACTCCCTCAATGGTTCTTGCTATTTTTATAAATTTTCTTGCCTCTTCAAGGTTTAGTGTATGAGAATATAACTCTTCCCCTTTATATACAACATATGTTCCATTCTCAGCAATAAATAGCATTTGTTCTTTTATATCATGAAATCTCTCTACAAGATTATAATATTGACGCCCACTGGCTGCTCCAAAAATAATCCCTTTCTTTTTTAATTTATAAAAAACTTCATAAAAATCCTCAGGGAATTGGTTATGATCATCTAAAAATGTGCCGTCCATATCTGTTGCTATTAATTTAATCATGTAATGCCCTCTCTCCTCGATGCTATTTATAAATTTATTATAAATGACTTCTACCTCTTTTACATGATTCAAAGCATTTTCCATCATCGGTCTCACTTTTTAGAAAATTTTTATATTTATTTTAAAGTCATTATTGGGACATATGTCCTTGTAAGTCAGTTTGTTATATAAGTATAATTCTTCAAGGCTGATGGTTATTTTTATTGCCATTGAGCAAAATGATTGTAAATAAATAAAAAGATTGAGAGGTTTTTTTAATGAGCATTATTCTCGGTATTCTCGGAATCGCATTGCTAATAGGAATTTCCTATTTATTTTCCAATGATAAAAAGAATATCAATTTTAAAGCTGTTGCCATCATGATTGGCTTCCAGTTAGTTCTAACTTTCTTATTACTAGGTACAACTGTCGGTTTAAAGGTAGTTGATGCAGTGGCTGGAGCGTTCAATAAATTATTAAGTTACTCCCAGGAAGGTATCGAATTCGTAATTGGTGGATGGATTCCTGAAGGAGGTTCTCCATTCTTTGTAAATGTCTTAATGCCTGTTATTTTTACATCTGCATTATTATCTGTACTTACACATTACAAAATTCTTCCTTATATTATCAAATATATTGGCGGACTTATTTCAAAAATCACTGGTTTACCTCAAGTAGAAAGCTTCAATGCTGTTAACTCTATATTTTTCGGTCAATCAGAAGCAATTCTTGCAATTAAAAGTCAAATTGGTAAGCTAAATTCAAACAGACTATTTATTGTTTCAACATCAGCAATGGCAAGCGTATCTGCAGCGTTGATTGCATCCTATATGACAATGCTGCCTGCGAAATTTGTATTAATCGCTATTTTCCTTAATATGTTCAGTGCATTAATCATTACTTCCATCATGACACCAGTTAAAGCAACGAAGGAAGATACTGAAATCGATATTAACGATATGGTTCAAACAAAAAATGTATTTGAAGCCATTGGTGCCGGAGCATTAGACGGTGGAAAAGTAGTCGTAATTGTTGCTGTAATGCTAGTTGCATATTTAGCAATCCTAGGACTTTTAAATGGTATTGTTGGCGGAATTGTTGGAGTTGATTTAACTACAATTGTAGGATATCTCTTATCTCCAATCGCTTTCATTATGGGTATTCCAGCAAGCGAAATGATCACAGCTGGATCTGTAATGGGTACAAAATTGTTAGCAAACGAATTTGCTGCGATTTTACAATTCCAACCTTTAATGGCTGACATGTCTGAGAAAGCAGTTGCTGTTATTTCCACATTCTTAATTTCATTTGCTAACTTCTCTTCTATTGGTATCATTAGCGGATCTATCCAAGCGATCAATGGTGCAAAAGCAAAAGAAGTAAGCGCATTTGGTTTCAAACTATTCATCGTAGCTACAATGGCATCTATCTTGTCTGCTACAATTGTAGGATTATTTATTTAATAATTACCTCGGATAGGATTCATGGAGATAACCCAAGAATCCTATCTTTTTTTATAAAAATTAGCGATCCCTATTCCTACGATTTCTCCTAACTTGTACTTGTATATTTTCCCTTTAAAAATAGTAATGAAAAACCAAAGAAAGGTTACCCTAAGCTTAATCCACGAAAAGGAGTGAGTAATATGGGTAAAGACCGACAAGAAAAGAAGCTGAGAAACAGCAAGCGCGTTGAATCTGACCGTGATCAAGCACTACATAATAATGGTTCTACGCGTTTGGACACAGCTGATGAAGCACGAAAAGACCAATAATCTTGTAGCTTATATAAACTTCTTCTCAGGAGGCGTCCAAATGTTTTTTACTCTCATGAAAACCTTACACCTCGGGATTATTGGCGGCGCTCTTTATTTGTTAGTAGAGCTAATATGGAGGGGACATACTCATTGGACAATGGGGGTGCTTGGTGGTATTTGCTTCACTCTGTTTGGGTTCCTGACTCTAATTAAGATCCCGCTGTATCTGAAAGCTTTGGCAGGTACTCTTTTAGTGACCTTCCTAGAGCTATGCGCCGGTCTTATTTTAAATATATGGCTAAAGCTATCTATATGGGATTATAGTGCCCTTCCTTTTAATCTTTATGGACAAATTTGTGTACCCTATGCTCTATTATGGTTGCCTTTATCAATAGCTGGAATTATCCTATATCCGCGTTTACACTCTTGGTTATTCCAGAAAAATCACTCAAACCTTCGCATAAATTAATAAAGGAGACCAATGAGCTTCATTGGTCCCTCACCTATTCAATCATCAATCTAATTTGTTCTTCCGTTATAATAGGCACTTTAAGAGATTTTGCCTTTCTATATTTGACTGTCCCTACCCCTTTTGACCCCATTAATAAGTAATCTGTTTGGTTCGTAACCGCTCCCGCCAGTACTCCACCAGCTTGTTCAATTAATTTCCTGAAATCATATCTTCTTATTGAAAGTGTACCAGTTATAACCACAGTCTTACCTTTTATTCCATGCTGCTCTCGATTGAATACCGGTTTATTCCTGCAATCGCTATTTGTACAATATAGTTGCTCACCATCATTCTTTACTTTATCCCCACAATTAGGGCAAAATTCAGGTAGGACAAAGCAAGTTTCTGTACCTGTCCGTTTTTCTATTTCCACCCCTATAATAGTTTGTACATCCGACATCAAAACCTGGTCGCCAATTCGAATATCCATTAACTTGATTAAAGAGAATCCATGCATCCGAAGGGAATAATAACGTTCTCCTGCTAGATCAATCGCTTTTATTCTGACAATAGGCTCAATCCTTCCAGATGGAATTACCTCAGGACAAATATCATCAACTGTTAAAATTGCTTCATCAGATGAAAAAGGTAATATGAACCCTTCGTTGCAGTCATGTGAATCAGCAGAAAGTATTTGCAGACCTGATACGGAATAGCCTATCTCTTGACGGTGATACTCCATAAAAGTCTCGTAAAATAAATGAATTCCTTCAATACTATTTTCAATTTGCTCATAATAGACCACGTGAAATCCTTGATTCTTTAGAAACTCTACCTGTTCAATCTCATTATAACCACTGTCATTATCCAAGCCGAATATATCAACAATATTTGAAACAATGACCCTTAGCTTTCTTTGCTCATAATCCATCTGCTGCTGGAGTATTTTTTTCGTTAAATCTTTATGATGTAAATACAGGCCATTTCGATTCAACTTTTCAAAATCCGAGAAGGTGTGAATGACATGTGCCCTCACCTTTAATAATCCCTTAAACAAAATCTTGTCAGGGACATCTACACTGATTCGAACCACTTGAGTTACATCCACTTCAAAATGGTTTTGATCAACCATGATTACCTTATTAAGAAGTCCATTTTGATATGTCATTTCTACTGTTAAACCATTGATGAGTAATTTGATAAGCAAAGGATTGCCAGCTTGCTTTAAGTATTCTTTAAGTCGTAGTTGGTATTTATCTGTATGAGTCATTGTCAGTTCCTTTATAAAATCCTATTTGACTTGTAAATTGTATATCTATATTTTAACAGGTTGTTTGAACATTTTATTTATGGAAAATTTAACATCTACTATCTGTGATAACGTTCAATTTTTTCCTTCAAACAGGTCTTCCACTTATTCAGTCGCGCACTGGTACATAATCCTTACTGCATTATAGATAATTGAGGTAATTATAGATAAAGAAACCTTATACCAAAAAGTCATCTTTCGATGTATGATAGTTGTTATGACAACTTAGAAGAAGGATGTGGACTATGAAAAAGTGGATTGCGATTATCACCATACTCATACTAGCCATTCTGACTGCAGCCAGCTTCTACTTTTATAAAGTAGCCGTTTATCGTTCTGATAAGGATTTTCTAGATGATAATCCAGATTTAGATGTCTCAACCGACAACTCTCTACTGGAACAGGCACTTTCATGGATGAGCAAATCAAACTTTGAGACTGTATCAATCACTTCTATGGATGGTCTGAAATTAAAAGGCTATTATTTGGAAGCTAATGAACCAACCAATCAAACCGTTATTATTGCGCATGGATACGCAGGCAAGGCTAAGAATATGGCTGCATACGCAAAATATTATCATGAAACTTTAAATTATCATGTGCTTATGCCGGATGCGCGTGGACATGGTGCTAGCGAAGGGGATTATATTGGTTTTGGTTGGCCAGAGCGCAAGGATTATCTTCAATGGATTGATTATATAATCGATCGTAAAGGAGAAGATTCAAACATCGCCCTGCATGGTGTTTCGATGGGGGCATCTACTGTCTTAATGACAAGCGGCGAAGAGCTGACAAATCAAGTAAAAGCAATTATTGCCGATTGCGGATATACGTCTGCCAAAGATGTTCTATCCTATCAATTGAAAAGAATGTATCATCTTCCAAGCTTCCCAATTATCCAAACTACTAGTTTGTTAACAAAAATCCGGGCAGGGTACTCTTTTGGAGAAGCTTCAGCTATCGAGCAGGTCAAGAAGACAAATTTACCCATCCTCTATATCCATGGTGAAGCTGATACCTTTGTTCCAGTTGAAATGGTACATGAGCTTTATGAGGCTACTCCATCAGAAAAAGACCTCTATTCAGTACCGAAAGCAGAGCATGGCAATGCCTATGATATAAATCCAGCATTGTATGAAGAAAAAGTTAGTTCATTTTTAACAAACTATATGCCAAACAAATAATAAAAGCCCTTGTCCTCCATTTCATCTGGAGAATAAGGGCTTTTCAAGTTTACTTCCGTTCTTTTCTTTTTCGAATATACCAAACAATACACAGGATAAATAGCACAATGAGTATGACATAGATTACATTTGAGAAAGTGTCCATATAGTTTACAATCTCATGCCAATTTTCTCCCACACTTGCTCCCAGGTTGACCAGGATGGTATTCCAGACAACTGTCCCTATTGTTGTAAACAAAATGAATAATGGAAAATTCATATTGGACATCCCTGCAGGAATAGAAATTAGGCTCCGAATTAAGGGAATTAGACGGCAGAATAAGACTGTCCAAATACCATACTTATCAAACCAGGCATCAGCCTTATAAATGTCTTCTTTTGTAAGACGAAGGATCTTCCCATACCGATCAATTATTTTTTCCAAACGACTGACATCAAGCAATCGGCCAATGAAATATAAAATGATTGCACCGGAAACCGAACCTATTGTAGATACCAATATGACACCAACTACCGTTAACTGAGTTTCATGTGTCATATATCCTCCAAACGTTAAAATCACTTCAGACGGAATAGGAGGAAATACATTTTCTAAAGCAATTAGGAGAAACACTCCCCAATAACCAAATTGATTCATCAAGTCCATTATCCAAGACTCCAATTGGACCATCCTTTCTATGTATCAGTTATGTGTTATGACCAATCAGAAATACCTTTAAAGCACTATCATAATATTCCTTCTTTGGACAATCATAGTAATCTTCATTATACAATATCAACATAAAGCTAGGAGAAAGTAAAATAAATGCCCTTAGCCTCTCCTATAATATAGGCTAGGAAGAAAAACATATAGATGTATATTTCCAAATTACTGCTGGTGTCTATCATTATTATCATTATAGGGTCTCAACTCAGCAGATATATTTATGCAACCTATGAGTAAATCACGATACGTATTTGACTCCCTTTCTTTCCTGACTTGTCGGTATCATCTATGGAATATCGAAGAGAAGTGATTCTGCTGTTAAGGGGGCATAATAATTATGTTTTCAATCCTATTATTTATTGGTGCCCTTCTTTTTCTATATCTGTTTATGTATAGATTATTGTATGTAGTATATAACGAAATAGCTTTAAATTGGTTTCAAAAATCTATTGAAGTAATGTTTTCGATATTATATTATATTGAAATAATAATTACCAAGTTATACGAGGAGGATTAAATTATGCTTAAAAATCCAATCCTATGGACAAGCATCACAGCCATACTTACTGTTCTAGTTTATATCGATACTTTTTTTCTTGGCGTATTTTTATTCACTATTCCTATGGCAGTGGTAGTTGCTATTATTTCAACAATTATATCTGTACTACAAAAAAAATATAAATACATATTTTATAACTTAGTTTTAGCTATAATTGCATGTTTGTGTTATCTCATATTTCCGTGGTAGTAATAACTTTTCAAAGGATGCCTATTTGGGTGTCCTTTTTTAGTTGGCTAGTTTCCAGAAAAATGTCTTATTAATACGTTCACTCATTAATTAACATTCCTATATTCCGTAACCATTTCTTCAAACATTTGATACTTAAACTTTTTTAAATCTAAATATCTTTTATTATCAATCCTTTTTACCGCTTCCTCTTGATTTACCTTTTTAAATACACTTTTCATATTTATTAAATTCTTCGGTGGATCCAGCCAATTTGAATCTACAATCCTGATAAAACTGGTTAAGTCTGGGGTTATTGGACACACAATCTAGTCTTAAATACATATATCGACCGGAAAATTTCTCTTCAATCCACCGAATTATTTTACACCCCAGTCCCTGCCCTCTATATTCATTATTTACAGCAAGGCGATGTAAATATAAGGAACTATCCTCTTGATTCCCCCATAAATCGAGATCCCATTCACTTTGAATAGATGATAAAGTAAAGGTCCCTATTAGATTATTTTCATACTTTGCTACATAGGTCTCATTGTTGAGAATAGCACGCTCTATATCGAGATCCTCTCCTCCGGACAATAAATAAGACCATTGATCAATTTCCTCAGATTTGAGCCATGACGCAGCCCCTTTTAATAGTTCGATAATCTCCATGGTTTCTGAATCCTTGGCTAATCGAATTTGTAGTTTCATCTATCGCATACTCCTTTGCGAATTTAATAAATCTGGTTACAGGTTAATAGACAAGGTATAGCTTTTATTCAGGGACAAACTCTCTGTGAATCACGTTTGAAAAAGTTTATATCTTAATCTTACGATTGAACTGAAACGTCGATTACTATCTATGTCTCTTTATAATACCTCAAAAATGCTTGTCCGATTATTGGGCGGACCTCCTTCACTACACGATTATATGCTGAAGGAGATAGAAAAATGAGTTTTAAGAAAATCAATACAGTGATATTGCCCATAAGTACTTTAAAAATAAAACCAGCCGCGCAAAAAAACACAGCTGGTTTGCCTCTAATACAATCAATCTATGACTGGACTTCCGTTGTCCTTTCACGCCATACAAAGGAAATCAGCAAGCTAATTCCCAATAATATAGCCGCAAAAATATATGGGTAGATGAGATCAATATCAAATAAAATCCCACCAATTGCCGGTCCGATAATATTCCCAACACTCGTGAATGCTGAGTTCATACCACTGACAAATCCCTGATCTTTTCCGGCTATACGAGATAGATAAGTCGTTATTGCCGGTCTGATTAAGTCAAAAGCAAGGAATACCATAAACGTTACCGCCAACACGCTCCAATAAGCGGATGCTCTTGTTAAAAGGAACGCAAAAACAGCTCCTACCAGTAAACATAGCTTAACCAGCCATATTTCCCCGATTACTCTTGTAATTCTCTCGAATAAAAATACTTGTGCGATGACTCCTAATATGGCACTAACCGTAATGAGCATCGCTATATCTTTAGCAGTGAAGCCATATTTTTGATCAACGAATAAGCTATACATAGATTCAAAGGTAGATAGACCAAGTGAAGATGATAAGATAATTAGGAACGGAATAAGGTAAATAATCGTAAATAGCTTATGATATCCTTTCTTGCCAGGTACTTCTTTTGAAGAATTCGTTTCTACTGTGCGCTCAGGTTCCTTCAACATTAAAATGGAGAAGATTCCCGCGAAAATCCCTAGTCCAGCGGCGAAATAAAAAGGCACTCGCGTACCTATATCCGCTAAGAAACCACCAATTCCCGGTCCAATGATAAAGCCTGTATTAATTGCTGCTGATAAATACCCCAATGCTCTTGGACGTTCCTTCATTGTGGTAATATCTGCGATAAATGCTGTTACTGCAGGCATAATAAATGCCGCACTAACTCCACCTAAAATTCTGGACAGGAACAGTACCCATACCTGTTCTCCCAAACCGAATATCAACTCTGATATGCCAAATAAAAACATACCGATTATAATCATACGCTTACGTCCGTATAAATCCACCCATTTCCCTGCAAATGGTGAGAAAATGAGCTGTGCGACCGCAAACGCTGAAACGAGGTAGCCCATAATCGTGCCATCGAGGTTAAGTTCTCGCATAAGTGTAGGCATAACTGGTATTACAAGGCCAATCCCTAAAAATGCAATAAACATATTACTTAATAAAAGGATAAGTACTTTATTCTGATTCTTGCTGCCTGACATCGTTTTACTCCTTTTCTTGTATACTAGTTTATAATTCCTACTAATAAAAATAAACCCTATAGTTACTATAGGGTCAAGTAGATTTTATTCGTACTTTCAATTCAACGATAAAATCATCTTCATTGACTGCCGTATCGGTAAAAGGCATATACAACTCATAGACGATTTTTTCAGTTGGTATTTTTCTGTTTATAATATAAGAATAAAGCGTCTCATAAGAGGATTCATATACTCCTTCTGCTGAATGGAAGGCAATACATACGTATTCACCGGCAGGTAATTCACCAATCTCCATATATTTATTTGAGACCGTGATTTCCTCGTCCGTGAGAACTGGTGTAAAGATAGATGTATATTGCCAATCTAGCATAGAATCATATTTTTTTAATGGATACGTCGCACAATAGACACTATCAAATACCGTCCCATGGTCTTCTAATACTTTCATTAAATGGCCGTATTCTTTTACTGGAATAATAGTGGCAGATGAAGGTGCCTGATTATAAGTAAGAATACGCTGTTTATCATATTTTTTTATATACACTTTTTCTAATTGTTCAGGAGAGGGTTGATTTAGTATTTGCTTCTTCTTATAACGCAGAATGGCCTTAACATCCTCCAGCCGACGCAGCTGCTGCTCAATTTTACTTTCCTGCGCATCTAAAAATTCAGCCATCTCCCCCGCTGATAACTGTAATACAGATTTTATCTCACTCAACGGGACTCCGACATGCTTCAGTGATTTAATGATATCCAAATAAAACAGCTGCGTATTGCTATAATATCGGTATTGGTTATCAGGATCGGTATAGGAAGGTTTAAATAAGCCAATCTTATCGTAAAACCGTAGTGTTTGAACGGATGTATTTGTAAGCTTTGACACTTCACCAATCAAAAAATATTGTTTCTCCATTTCTGACTCCTTATTGTCTCTTTCATGCAATTAGATATACTTCATTATAGACTATCAAAGACCGTTTATAAGCCAAAATAAAACTGATTCTAAACGAATCAATGCAATCTGCTCGAATCACCTTTAATTTGTAATCCGTTCAAACTCCAGTCCCAAAAGCTTCTCTTTTATATCAAGTCCACCCCCATAACCGACCAATTTTCCAGTAGCACCGATTACACGGTGGCAGGGAACGATAATAAAAATCGGATTCTTATTATTCGCCATTCCTACTGCTCGAGAGGCACTAGGATTCCCTATCCTCTCTGCCACCTGTTTATAGCTTCTTGTCTCTCCATAAGGAATCTGCAATAATTCCTTCCATACACTCTGTTGAAATGGAGTACCATGAGGATTCAGTTTTACAGAAAATTGTTGCCGTTCCCCTTTAAAATATTCCTCCAGTTGCATAACAGTTTCTTTAATTAACTGTGTTTCCTTAATCTCAGCTTTTATTGGCTTTTCACCTAAAAACACATCTGTAATCCCGATCCCATCTTCTGCGATTCCTACTTTACCTATTAGCGTCGTATAATAATAGGCATATTTATTCCCCACCTAAAATATCCTCCTTTACATTAATCATTCTGTTCATTATTATCTAAAATACCTAATAAATGAGTCATACTCATTATCTAAAGTAAAACCATTATTTTTATACAGTCTTCGCGCTTGTTCATTGTCAGGTGCTGTTTGAAGGGATAATGATTTTGCCCCCGTTTCCGTGCATAAGTTAATAGCTGCATCCATTAACAGCTGTCCAATTCCCTCTCGTCTTGCTTCTTGTATAACATACAAATCATTAAGTATCCAAGTTCGTTTCATGGCAATAGAGGAGAACGACGGGTAAAGCTGTATAAATCCCACATACCTTTTATGATTCACAGCCACAAAAATAATTGAATCCCTCTTTTCTAAGCGCTCACTAATAAAAGTCATTGCACCATCAAAATCACTTGGTTGATGATAAAATTCTCGATACGAATTAAATAATTGGCTAACCCCTTCACGATTCTTTAGAGTGGCCTGATAAATTTCCAACTATTTTATCCTCCTCTTGATTAATTAGTGATTGGAAAATCCATTGCACAGCATCCTTTAAATCTTCAGCAATATACTCTATTGTCATTCTCTTAATTTTTTTCTGATGTTTCAATAATGTCGCATGTCCTGATCCCGTTTTTACAAGTATTTTTAAACAATTTGCCTGTTTAGCTGCTGCCATATCACTCCATCTATCCCCAATCACAATGCAATTTTCTAAGTTTAATAGATGTTTAGAAGCAGCCTTCAATAACATTCCTATCCCTGGCTTTCTGCACTTACATCCATCTTCCGGAGAATGAGGACATATTAAAACATTATCGAAACCAAAGCCTTTTAACTCATCGATAAAATCTTGCTCGGTTGCCATTCCTCTAGAAATCCCTGGCTGATTTGTAAATGCGAAAATTTTTATATTATTTTCTTTAATCTGCTCGATACAAGAATGCGTAAAGGGAAAACACTCAAATTTACCCGGATAATGAATCGTATCATCTCCACCTATTGTTCCGTCTCGATCAATAAAAACTGCTTCAATTTTATTTATCTTATTCATAATATATAATCCCCTTCTTCTTACAATTTCTATATATCAATTACAAAATCCTTTTATATAAAAAACAGGAAGCAAATTGCTTCCTGCATCGTCTCTATTCTTTCACTCTCAACAATCTTAAACTATTTAATGTCACGATTAACGTCGCACCCATATCAGCAAAGATAGCAATCCATAATGTTAACCAGCCTGGAATGACTAATAATAGGGCAATCGCTTTAATTGCCAATGAGAAGGTGATGTTTTGTTTGATGATGGTCAGCGCCTTACGACTTAACTTAATTGTATATGGCAATTTACTTAAATCATCAGACATTAAAGCTATATCAGCTGTTTCCAAGGCTGTGTCTGTTCCAGCACCGCCCATGGCAACACCAAGATTAGCTGCAGCCAGCGCAGGAGCATCATTAATTCCATCTCCAATCATAGCTACACGCAAATTACTTTTACGGAGATTTTTAATATAGTTTAATTTATCCTCTGGTAGTAAGTCAGCCTTTATATCTGAAACACCAACTTCATGACCAATTGCTGCTGCTGTTCCTTCATTATCTCCTGTGAGCATAATCGTTTTTTGTATTCCAATTTGATGAAGCTTCTTAATAACCTCTTTAGAGGATTCCCTCACTTCATCAGCCACTGCAATGATAGCTAATATTTCTTTTTCCGTACCAAGAATCATCATCGTTTTACCTTGGGTTTGAAGTGACTGAATCTGATTCCTTTGCTCTGTTTTAATCTGATCCATTAACAAATCTTCAAATAAGTGCAAGCTTCCTACATAATACGTTTCTTTATTAACGCTAGCCTTTATTCCCTTACCTGTAATGGATTGAAATTCATCCACGATTATATCTTTATAACTCAGACCCATTTCTTCAGCTTTTTTTGTTACCGCTGAGGCCAATGGATGCTGTGAACCATTTTCTATTGCAGCAGCAATCATGAATAACTCATTTTTATTTTCAGCAAAGGCGATATAATCTGTTACAGTAGGGATACCTTTTGTAAGGGTACCTGTTTTATCGAAGGCTATTGCATTTAAATGTCCAGCTTCTTCAAGATGAATACCACCTTTAATCAAAACACCATTTTTAGCAGCATTCCCTATGGCTGTTACAATAGCAACCGGTGTAGATACAACCAAAGCACATGGACAGCCTACCACTAAAGCAGCCAACCCTTGATAAATCCAAGCACTCCACTCCGCACCGAAAAATAATGGAGGTACAATGGCAATTAAGAACGCAATCACGATGATTGCAGGGGTGTAATACTTAGCAAATTTATCTACAAAAGCTTGTGAAGGAGCTTTTTCCGCTTGAGCCTCTTCTACTAAATGAATGATTTTAGATAATGTTGTATCTTCTACTCGTTTTGTAACCTCTACTTCGAGCAATCCCTCTTCATTTAATGTACCCGCATACACATCATCATCGATGGCTTTAAAAACCGGAACACTTTCACCCGTAATGGCTGCCTGATTTAAAGTTGACGTTCCTTTTATCACTTTACCGTCCATTGCTATTTTTTGTCCCGGCTTTACAATCATGACGTCACCGATCACAATATTTTCGACATCCACCATAATTTCATGATGCCCACGCCTAATCAAGGCTTCTTTCGGAGCAATATCCATTAAAGATTCAATCGATTGTCGCGCTTTATCCATTGAATAACGCTCCAATGCTTCACTAATGGCAAAAAGGACAACTACAGTAGCTCCTTCACTCCACTCCCCAATCAACGCTGCACCAATAATGGCAATGGTCATCAAGGAATTCATGTCAAAGGTTAATTTCCCTAAATTTTTCAGGCCGTTTATAAAAAGGGTATAACCACCTATTAAAATCGCTGCTCCATATCCAATTGTAGGAATTATCTGATCTTCACCATATATCTGGCCTAAAAACCAGCTAATCACTATTAATATAGCTGAGATATAAACTTTGTAGGTTTCTTTCTGTTTCCAAAACGGAGTCTTTTCGATTTTTTTCTCTTTTTCATCTCGTATTTTTAAATGCTCAAAAGCACCCGCTTTTTCTATATCTTCAATTGTAGCTGAGCCTTGCACATAAATCTTGGATGCTCCGAAATTCACCTTAGCTTCTTTGACTCCATCTAGATTTTTTACATTGTTCTCAAATATATTGGCACAATTAGCACAACTCAACCCTTCAATACGGTATGTTTTTTGATCTGTTTTTACATGTTCATTCATTTCATTTCACCTCTTTCTTGTGCGTTAAGGCAATCATGATGATTTGTTTAATATGTTCATCATCCAATGAATATAGAGCTAATTTGCCCTCTTTTCGATATTTAACAATGTCTTGTTTATAAAGAGTCCTTAGATGGTGAGAAGCAGTCGCAACTGATGAACCAATAATATTCGCTATATCACAAACACATAGCTCTTCATCCTGGCATAAAGCATACGTTATTTTCGCTCTATTCTCATCAGCTAGCGCTTTGAATAATTGAGCAACGCTGGACAAATTTTCTCTTTGTATATCTGTCCTTATGCGATCAACCTTAGTTTGATCAAACCCGTATACATCACATGTATCCTTTTTACTCATTATTTCACCCTCTTCATTCAAACCTTCGTTTGATTATATTATATATCCCTTCTACTTATCATTCAAATATATGTTTGAATATTGAAAAAGGTTTGGGTTATTTTATTATTTGAGCAAAAGTCTATTTCCTTTACTTTCTCGCAGGTATAATCTTATACGGTTATTTTCTAACCTTCCTACTTTCCCAATAATTTTGATTTGATGGTAAAATGAAATACAGAAATGCCCTGTAATCCAACAAAGAATAGAGATGGGGTTGATGGATTGTTGGCAAGGTGTACACACTGTAATTTCAAGTGGAAAGTTAAAGACATTTGGTCACTCGGCTTTACTAAGGAAGGAAAGGATTGTCCAAGCTGCAAAAACAAGCAATATGTATCTTTTAAAGATAGAGGTTTTATATTGGGGTTGGGTTATTTAAGCGGAACAATTGCTATACTAATTATTATTTTTTTCCCTTTTTTTATTAAATTAAGCAATCAGGATGAAACCATATTTTAATTGACGACACCGAGGAAGTTCTCCTGCTTTAAAGTCCTGGAAGTTTTCGTGCTAAGCGATATCTACAAAAAAAAAGACTGTCGACATTGTCGGCAGCCTCTAAATTGAACTAAGTAAATCTTTATTGTACAAAAAATTAATATTACAATTCAATCGGTTCATTTTGAATTTCACGGTTCCACCGCATCCTCATATTCGGATAAGCAATTCCGCATAAAATAATAATTACGCCTATCCATTGTGCTCCAGTTACTACTTCATTAAGCACAAGAGCAGACATTAATACAGCCATAGGCAATTCTGAAGCACTTAAGATAGTCCCGAGCCCACTTCCTATCTTAGGCATACCTATATTAAAGAATATAGGAGGAATTAAGGAAGCACATAAACCTGCAACTATACTATATATAAATAAGCCATCCATCAATGTACCATTTAGAAGGAATACTGGCGGGAATACGATTAAAATGAGTAACGCTGCCCCCGTTGTCATAAATGCACTCTTATAAATAGGATGAATTTCGATATTGCTGCGTCCACTTACTACAATGAAAGAGGCAAATGATGTCGCAGATAGGAGTCCCCAAACTATACCCACTAATGAAACTTCGCCATTACTTGCCAAGATACCTGATGCAAGAATGGATCCTAATAAAATGATCACAGTGGCAATAATATTTTTCTTACCAGGAGCCTTTTTATCGAAAATATATTGTAATACAAAACTAATCCATGTAAATTGCAAAAGCAAAATGATGGCAAACGATGCATCTACATAGGTCAGCGATTTATTATAAAAGATTCCCGTCAGTCCCATTGGGAAGCCGCTGATTAATAAAATTATTATTTGCTTACCTGACAACTTAACCTTAGGTACAAATAATGCTACAATCCACAGCATAACAGCACCCAACAAATACTGACTACCTGTAATTTCACCCTGAGTGAACCCTTCCCCATAGGCAAGTTTCACAAAAGTAGAAACCACCCCATACGAACAACCGCCTAAAAAAACAAGTAAAGCATATCTCCAAATCCCCATAAAAACCTCCTAAAATAAAAAGCTGAAACGGCTCGCTCAGAAACGAGGAGCATAAGAAAGAGACTCGAAGGGGAGGTTCATCCCCCGTAGAGGCTATGCTTATGTCCTGAGTTTCTAGCCGTTGAAGCTAGATTGCATATAAAGCTAAAACTCAAGGAACGAAGACTAAGAACGCCACGTCCTGTGGCAACGTCTTCATGACCTACATCCTGTAGGCCCGCGAGGAGTATAAGACAAAGGCACAGAGGGAGTTTCATCCCCGTAGTGGCTTTGCTATGTCCCGAGCTCCTAGGCCCTGAAGCTGGATTAAATATAAAGCTGAAGCGACTGCCCAGGTCCGACAAGCATAAGAGGAGGTGCGTAAGGAGAGCGTTTTTTTCTCTCCTGCAGCAGCTACACTTATGTCTCGAGGACCTAGGAGCTGAAGCTGGCCAAAATAAAAAACACCCACCCCTTATAAAGGGATGGGTGGCGAAAACAAAACATTCAAAAATCCACCTGCCACACACTTGCTCTGCAGCTTTTAGCATTCCATTTAGATTATAATGACTATTTCTTTGAATGTAAAATATAAACTCTAATCTTCTTTTGAGAATTCTCCTTTTAATAATTTTTCTTTTAACCAACTAATTAAACGCTAATATAAAAACATTCCTAAAAACAAGAAAGACATTGCACAAAATCGCAATGTCTTTTTTGTAATTATTTTACGAGTAATTTAACAACCTTGCTGCTTTTATCTTTATTCTTCGCTAATACTGTTAATTCTTTACCAGCCTTTTGATTCTTGATATTAATTATAAATTCTCCATTTTCATTAGCTTTTCCAGAACCAATTGTCTCTTTTCCTACTTTAACAGAAATGGTAGCTCCAGGTGCAGTCATTCCTTTTATTTTGGTAGACTTACTGGATACATCTTCGATTGTCAGCGGTAGGTATGGACTGTTTTCTTCTAGAATATCAAAAATAAATTTTGCTTGGTCTGTGTTATCTATTAAACCACTAAATCTATCTTTTTTAGGTCCATATGCAAAGACTGCCACATCGTCCCCAGTGTGTCCGCTTGTTGTCCAACCTGAATTTGAACGTGCATTATAAATGTTCTCAATCGCATTATCAATTTTTGTAACGTCTTTTACACCGTCAATCGGTTCAGCAGCTATCACTACCGTATCTAGCTCTTCACTCGTTAGTTCTAAGCCACTATGC
The DNA here is from genome assembly GCF_001685035.1 of Bacillus sp. FJAT-27986. NCBI lineage: Bacteria > Bacillati > Bacillota > Bacilli > Caryophanales > Bacillaceae > Bacillus > Bacillus sp. FJAT-27986. The sequence goes on from NZ_MAYV01000001.1 coordinate 929,224, forward strand.
TTATTTAGTGTTTCTTCAACAGATTTACCGGCTGCTATTTCTGCTGCCATGAAGTCTGGGGTTCTTTTTGCGCTTTGGACCGGTTCAGGAAACCAATTATATTCTCCGTTTGCTCCCATAGTATATCCACCAGTTGAATGGTCTGAAGTAAGGACAACCAAAGTTTCCTTATCTTTTTTAGCAAATTCTATTACAGCTTTAAATGCTTGTTCAAAATCCTCCATTTCGCTCATTGTACCTACAATATCGTTATCATGCGCAGCCCAGTCAATTTGCGACCCTTCTACCAATAAGAAAAATCCATCTTTATTTTTATTTAATTTATTTATTGCAACATTTGTCATTTCTTTTAATGATGGGATTTCTTTAGTACGATCGATCATTTTTGGAAGGCCACCATCCGCAAACAACCCTAGAATCTGTTTATTTTTATCCGAACTCATTTCGTTTTTATTTGTAACGTAACTATATCCTTTATTTTGGAATTCTTCTGTTAGATCACGATCAGTGCGTACAAAATTCTTTAGTCCGCCACCTAACATAACATCCACTTTATGTTTTCCATTAATCATTTCATCAAAATAATCATCGGCAATCTGATTCATATTATGCCTGGAAATATCATGGGCTCCAAAAGATGCTGGTGTTGCATGTGTTAATTCGGATGTAGCTACAAGTCCGGTTGATTTCCCAAGCGCTTTAGCTTCTTCCAGGACCGTTTTAACTTCATTTTGATGAACATCTACAGCGATTGCTGCATTGTATGTTTTAACACCTGAAGACATAGCTGTTGCTGCTGAAGCAGAGTCAGTAATGTTTTGTTCCTCATCATCAGCATACGTAGTTTGCATGCCTACCAAATATGAATCAAATGTTGTGTTTTCGATTATTTTTGTGTTTGGATTATCTTTCATATATCTGTGAGCAGCTAAAAATGGGACTCCCATTCCATCCCCCACCATAAAAATGATATTTTTAACTTCTGTTTTTTTCTTTCCTGCCGCTTCGGCATGTTCTTTTTTTTCAAGAGATAGAAAACCGGTACTTAAACCAATAAGCAAACATAGCGCTATAAATACAGATAAAACCTTTTTGTTAACCGCTTTCAATTCATCCACTCCCTAAAATAGTTTAACTATCATAAAGTATACATGTTAATTATTGGAATAAAGTTACAGAATATATAAGATTATGTTAAAATTTGTTATCTGTATATTTTTATTTACATTTTTTGCTACTAAATTCATAAGTATCTTTATAAATATTACATTTACATGACATAACGTGTTAAAAGACCTACTATTTTCTCACTTTTCAACATTAATCACAGCAAAAAGGCGTTCAACAAATATTTTGTTGAACGCCTTTTTAAAAAGATTATTTAGATTTTCTTAACAAATTCTGATTTTAATTTCATTGGTCCGAAGCCATCGATTTTACAATCAATGTCATGATCAGCATCCACGAGACGAATATTCTTCACCTTAGTACCTTGTTTCAAAACCGAGGAGCTTCCTTTTACTTTTAAATCTTTGATAACAGTAACAGTGTCACCATCATTTAAAATATTCCCGTTAGCATCTTTATACACTTTCACATCTTCACTTTCAGATTCTAACGTCCACTCATGCCCGCATTCCGGACAAACTAAAAGCGGACCATCTTCATATGTGTATTCAGAATTACATTTAGGGCAATTTGGCAATGTTGTCATATTATTAACCTCCGAGCAATTAATACTATCTATACACTAATAGTATTCGCATTTTACATATTTTCATGTTTATCCATAAAGTAGATTATAACCATGACAACGAGCCTTTTAAAAGTAGTGTTTTATTGGTAAATAGCCACAATATATTTAGGTTGAGTTAAAATAAGGTTTCTATTTAACATTTTTGCTTCATGACTCTCCCTTTCAACTGTACGCACAAAATATCTACTCGGTAGAATCAAATAAAACCCGTATTGGCTTTGGGAGAAATCTTCTTTTATAAATGAATGACGTCAAATTGAGGATGAAGGTTGGAACTTTTTTAGGGAAATATTTTTTTGAGTACATCTGAAAATACGCTCTCTTCAAATCTTTCCACTGGTTATCTTTTTCCTGTTGCATGAAACGAGCAACATCAATCACTTTTACTCCTCCATCAGAAGTAATGATAATATTTTTAAGATGTATATCAGCGGGATTTAATCCAACTTCCTCCGCCATTTTTAAAGCTTTGCTTATCTCTTTAACTTTCTCTTCAGGTACAAAAATACCTTTTTGTAGACATTGAAACAATGTATAGCCCTCAATAAAATCAATGATAATATAATTATTACCATCATCATATAACGACGGATAATAATCTATATGCTGCAATTTATGGTAAATGGTCGCTTCCTCAAGGGCTATTCTCTTTTTATGAGGAAAATATATTTTTAAAGCCAAATCCTTATCTTTAATTTTAAATACAAAAGCACTCCTGCCTGTACCTATTAGTATTAGATTCTGGCTATATTTAATTAATCTTGGTTTAGATCCATTCATTTCAATCTCTACACTATCTGCTAAAGCTTTATAGGATATAGTAAACACCTCATTTTAAAATAAAAACCCCATATCATATAAGTCCAAAACTATCTAGGCTTATTTGAAATGGGGACTTCCTTTATTAATATTAAGAATTAGTATCATTATACTATATACCTTTGAAGTAATTAAAATTTCTGCTTTATATTATTTATTGGGTAAAAAAAACTATTCATTTAGAGATGTCCAAATTAACAATATCCATTTTTTCTTCAGCACTGGTAAACAGTTGATAAGATAGGTGAAAAGATTTGAAAATCTGTATATTAGAATATTCCAGATTACTTTTTGATAATGTCATTTTGTTTTAACAACAAGAAGTTTTAAAGCCTTACAGCATATCCAATTATTCGTATATTTCTATTAAAGAGATATACGAACTCCTAAAATACCTAAAGGGGATTAGTATATCCTATCCTACACTAAGTTCCATTTGTACATTTTACTTGTTGAGCATATGGCTGAATAAAGGCCCTATTCCATATGGAATAGAGCCTTTCAGAATGCCTATTTCGTTATTAAATCAAAGAAAGACTCTCAAGGGAGAGTCTTTCTTAATAGCTTTGGCTATTATGCTTTTTGAACATTAGTAGCTTGGGGTCCACGTTGACCTTGTTCTACTTCAAATGTTACACTTTGACCTTCGTCTAAAGATTTGAAACCTTCGCCTTGGATTGCTGAGAAATGTACAAATACATCTTCTCCGCCTTCGCGTTCGATAAATCCAAAACCTTTTTCTGCATTAAACCATTTAACTTTACCTTGTTCCATGTTTGTTGCCTCCCAGTGTGTATATCACACAATGTATTAATATCCTTGCTCAAATTACCTTAGACGAAAAACAAAATCTTTTCTCAATCTGCTTAGAACAAAAATAATTCTTCTTAAGAATAACATGCTTTATAAAAATTAGCAAATTTTAGAATCTAAATGATAGAAACTACTTAAAATTATTTCAAGACAAATATAAAAAATCCTGCTTTAATACTCCTCATACTAGAGAATGGGTAATTATCTTTATTTATTCACAGTTTCATCTGCTCCTGTTCTAGATTATATCCATAAATCAAGGCTGATATATTCCCCATTTTCTTTATTATCCTTTCTGTATTTTCAGAAAATAACAAATTGATTGGAAGTTAACAAGAAGACCATAAGTATCTAACAGGTATGTTAGATATACAGAATCAAAAAAATATTATGCTAGTATAAAATCAAGAAAACTATGAGGTGACTATTATGAAGGAAACTATCGTAAATACAAGCTTAAAAAGCATGATTAATATAGAAATCTTAAAGGCTGCAAAGGCGGTTGACTCGGCTACAGATTCCTCTGAATACTATTATAAAATCAAGGAATATAAAAGAGCGAGAAAATTAAAAGAACTAATATCCGAATTAAATAAAGGTAATGATTATGTCTTACAAAGATTAAATGAACTATCCAACAGAAAATCAGCTTCTATATAAAAGTCAGCAGACAGGCTGACTTTTATCTTTTTTTTATAAATTGGTATCCTATAAAGACCAGTAAAAAGGACCTTTCCACTGTAGATCTAAATCTCGTAAAATTAACAACCAAAGATTTAGTTCTTTACTTGAGTAAAATTCTTTAGATATTCGCTTTCATTTACAGATATCACTTTTTTTAAATCCGTCGTTCTTAATACAAACTCCTTAACACCAATAAATTCAGATTCTGCAATCAAATAAAACTCTGTTTCTTTTTTAAATCCCTTAAACGGTCTGTTTAATCTAAATAACTTCATTAAATAACTCCTGGCGATCAATTAAAATTCGATAAATAATTCCTGTCCATCTTCTGTTTCATAAAATTATTGCAACAATTTATTATACTTTACTAAGAGCTGCTGTAAACTTCGAATTCATGCTTCTTAAGTCAAATACAAAGTACCATATTTAAAAAAAATGTTGGTTACAAAGGTATTGGTGAACAATGGACTAATTTCCCCCTTGATTCTAATACATTCTTCCTCTATTTTGCATTTAGGACACCCTGAATATTTTTCCGTATTTATAGTCTACTAGAACGGGTTAATTAATTATAACAATATAATAATATCTACAAAGGTGAATATGTAAAATATAGAGGTGAAATTGTTCAAATAATGGAAAGTGATGGAATGACTGCAATTCGTCTTTCTATTACTCCAACCTCTTACGGCTGGTCTGTATCTGATATTATTTATGTAGCTTACCTCGGTTATACAGATTTTGTTGATGAAGACGTTGTCACTATTTATGGTGAAGTAAACGGTTCCTTTACTTATACATCTCAAGCAGGATGGGATATTACACTCCCACTAGTAATTGCAGATTCCATTGAATAAATAAGAGAGAGCCAGGTGGCTCTCTCTTGTCATTGCATTCATTACATATCTAATTCTGTAAAAGCATATGGCACTAATTCTTTTAAAGTCAATTCTTTACATTCTTTCTTTGCATTCGTTAAATAAACTGGCATGTCAGGAGAACAAAATTCAACTAAAACCTGTCTGCAAATACTGCAAGGCGGTAAATAATCCTCTGTGGCCCCTGAAATAGCTATCGCCTGAAAATCACCTTTTTGATAACCTTTTGTAATTGCCGTAAAAATGGCTGTTCTTTCTGCACAGTTTGTTGCACCAAAAGATACGTTTTCAACATTTACACCATTGATAATACTTCCATCTTTAAGTAAAAGGGCAGCCCCAACAGGAAATTGAGAATACGGCATATAAGCATTTGATTTTACAGCACGGGCACTTTCCAATAATGTTTCTTTATTTACCATCTAGATCATCTCCAATTACAATAAATTGAAAAGACACTCATTTATACGATTGTACCAAATTAATAACGATATTTTCTTCTTGTCACTAAAATGATTATAATTGCTGGCAATGTAAAAATAGCCATTCCGGCAAAAGAGAGTCCTGGAGAAATATCATATAAAAATCCTCCTGCCAGTGTCAATATCGCTGTGCTAAAACTCATAGCAAAAGCCGAGTATACACCTTGTGCATTGGAGTTTTGCTCTTTTGGCAGCGAGTTTGTTATATAAAGGATAAATGCATAATGTGCCAAAGCAAAGGATAGTGCATGCAAACTCTGCGATAACATGAAAACCCAAACATTCGGGAATACAGCTACCAATAACCAGCGCAGAGTTGATCCAGCAGCAGCTACCAATAGTAAAGAAGATGGCTGCCATTTTCTAAACAGATGATCAGCCTTCGCAAAACAGATGATCTCAAAAATAACAGCAATATTAATGATCATACCGATATAGTATGTGTTTACACCTAAATCCTGTAAATAAATATAGCCATAATTATAATAAGATGCGTGAGCACCCTGAAGTAAAAATACGATTAGCAAAACAATTGAGAAGCTTTTAATCTTCCATAAGCTGCTCATTTTCATTGTATTTTTACTTTCATTTTTGATCGGTTTTTCAGTTAGTATATCCGGGCTAGGTAAAATATACTTGATAAGCATTAAAACAAGCATGAACATCATTGCCCATAAAATCCCACTATCCCCAAAATACCCAGTAACCATACTAATTACTAGCACAGAGACAATGAATCCAAGAGAGCCATATGAGCGAGCTTTTCCATATGCCCCATCCCCCTGTCTCATTAAAATACTAGCAGTACCTTCCACTGCGGGAAGTAAAGTTGGATAAAAGGCACTAAAAATAAGAGTGACAACAAATAGGGAAGTAAATGATGTCGATGGTATATATAGGATTGTCACTGCTAATGAGCAGATAATTAAAAGGAAAGCGACTTTATGAGCACTCCAGTATCTGGAGGCGATTGGATAAACAAAGAGCGCTGATAGCCCTCGTACCACCAATCCAAATCCCATAATTAAGCTTGCTTCTGATACTGTCAATCCTTTTCCTTGTACAAGATAACCTGTCCAATAAGGTAAAAATATACCCCATGTCATAAAAAATAAAAAAAAGTTCTGTGAAAACCAACGCGGATTGTTCATTCTTTCTCCCTCCATACTTATTGCATCATAGCATGTTTCACGCTTACAATAATGTGAGATATCTCATATTTTTTTAATAATTTGGAGGAAAAAAGTGCAGATTTTATCTGAACCATTGCGCAGCCAATATATTGATTTAAACAGTATCCAACCCTTTTCCAGTGTCTCGATAAAACCATTTATTCAAGTCCATGAATTTGAGCGTGGTGAATTCATTTACAAAGAAGGTTCTATACCAGAGTATCTATACCTTATTGTTGAAGGGAAAGCGAAACTATATATCACGCTTGAAAACGGAAAAGTATCTCTCCTTAATTTTATTGAAGCACCGTCACTTATTGGCGAACTCGAATTATTGGGAGTAGAGCAATATTCTATAGGGGTCCAAACATCAACAAAAACGATCTGTTTAGCTATTCCCATGCATATATGTAAAAATCAATTATTAGAAGATCCGGTTTTCCTGAGGCATTTGTCCATATTTTTAAGCAAAAAAACACATTATCTTTCATTTAAATCTGTTCAAACTCAAATTTATCCGCTCGAAAATCGGTTAGCTTCATTTATTTTAATGTCAGCTGAAAATGATTTTTACAAAGAAAAACACACAGAAGTCAGTGAATATTTAGGAGTCTCCTACCGTCACCTATTACATGTTATCTCTCAATTCTGTAAGGGAAATCTTATAAAAAAATATGATCGTGGCTATCTCATTTTGGATAGGGAGCGGCTTCAGGAATTAGCTAAAATTGATTAATGATACATATATCCACTTCACTGCCTAAGTAAAAAAGCTAATCATCAGATTAGCTTTTTTACTTAGATTCACTTTAATAATTAACAGGCTTATTCCCCAGTTTTAGCAAACCGATCAATCCGATCCCTTATCTCATCGCGTACCCTTTGGAAGAATGCCCATTTTTCTTCCTCACTTCCTTCCGCTTTTGCCGGATCATCAAATCCCCAATGAACTCGTTTTACGCTGGGCGGTGTTACTGGGCAATGTTCATCTGCATGCCCACATAAAGTTACGACTAAATCTGCATGATTTAAAATATCCGGATCAATCACATCCGAAGTGTAATTAGTTATGTCTATATTTACTTCCTGCATCGCTTTCACTGCATTCGGATTTAATCCATGGGCTTCAAGTCCAGCACTTTTGACATTCCAGTCAGGCAGGATTTCCTTTGCCCACCCTTCCGCCATCTGACTGCGACACGAATTACCTGTACATAGAAAATAAATTGTTTTTTTCTTTGGCATTAAATTATTCCCCCTGATTGAACTTTTGTTCAGACGTTTCTACTTTGTTCCTATGGAAGTATTTCTTTTCCCAGCGCAGTGCTACACTTACAAGTGCAATCAAAACAGGAACTTCCACCAATGGACCGATAACAGCTGCAAAAGCTACGCCGCTATTAATCCCAAACATAGCAACCGCAACTGCAATTGCCAATTCAAAGTTATTACTCGCTGCTGTAAAGGATAACGATGCCGTTACAGGATAGGATGCTCCTGCTTTTCTTGAAGCAAAAAATGATACAGCAAACATGATTAAAAAGTAAATGAGCAATGGTATAGCAATTCGAATGGCATCCAATGGGAGTTCAACAATTTTATCTCCTTTTAAGGAGAACATCATCACAATCGTAAATAATAAAGCAATAAGTGTAAGAGGAGAGATTTTAGGTAAAAAAGATTCTTGATACCACTTTTCCCCTTTTAATTTTAATCCAATGAATCGTGTTGCCATTCCTGCTATAAAAGGAATACCTAAATAAATGAGAACGCTTTTTGTAACTTCCCACATCGAAATGACAACAGTAAAATTCTCCAACCCAAATACGCCTGGCAAGATATTTAAGAAAAAGTAGGCAAATGCCGAATAAAATAGAATCTGAAATACAGAGTTAAAAGCGACAAGTCCAGCTACATATTCTCGGTCCCCGCGAGCCAGATCATTCCAAACAATAACCATAGCTATACAACGCGCAAGACCAATCATAATCAGGCCGGCCATATACTCAGGATAATCATGTAAAAAGATAATTGCTAAGAAGAACATTAGAACCGGACCGAGCAACCAGTTTTGGAATAAGGATAGCAATAATACCTTCCAATCCTTAAATACACGCCACATCTCTTCATACTTCACTTTTGCCAATGGCGGATACATCATTACAATCAATCCAATAGCAATTGGAATGGATGTCGTCCCTACGGACATAGTATCTAACATTGTTTTAAAATCAGGTACTAACAGCGCAATTAAAATACCCACTGCCATGGCTGCAAAGATCCATACCGTTAAATATCGATCTAAAAAAGACAGCCTTTTCGTCACACTTTTTTCTGCCATCTGGTTCTCCCCCACTCTTTGTTGATTTAACAATCTGATGAACAGCATTTCACACTAATTGGCTCCAGCTGGTCAATGATTGCCTGAATATACGGCTGTTGAGTTTCATTTAGGCGAAAATGTTTCCATGTGCCTTTTTTTCTTTCCAGAATAATTCCTGCATCTTTCAACTTTTTCACTTGTTGGCTGACTGCAGGCTGGGAAATTTGAAGAACATCCACAAAATCACAAACACATACCTCTCCCTTTTTCAGACAAGCCAATAATTTTAACCGATTCGGGTCACTGACTGCTTTTAATTGCTGAGCCATTTGCTCAATTGTATTCATATATACCTCCTTTATATAACCAAACGCTTATATAAGACATTACTTATATTATATGACTTAATAATTAAAATCAAGAAAATAAAAAACAGTAAGCTAAAGTATCACCAGCTTACTGCTTCAACTTTCCAAAACCATAAGTAAAATCTCTTCTCGACTAGCAGTATTCTTATTAAAAATATCCACCTATACCAATAACCAGGTAAAACACAATGATTCCTGCTATCTTTGCCTTTGACTCTCTACTTTTAATAAGCAAAGCTGCACAAAGAATAGTAAACAGTATATAGGCGATTAATCTTAACTGCCCCGTATAGGGACCCATATTATGTAATAGAAAAACAATGATTGATATAAAGGCAAGTAGCCAATAAAACCATTTTTGTAATAAACTCAAATTACCGTCCCCTTATATGTTATTAGAAATACTCCTCAATCACGATATTATGAGTTCCGTCTTTTTCTTATCTTTACTATAGATCTTTTAGTATCATTTAACCCTTTCTTCAAGAGGTAGTTTAATATTTTGATTCTCTGTTTACCCTATTAGACTTTTTTCTCATAACCACTGCCCTAGTTGTCCTTATAATATATAAAACCAGAAACAAAGATTTCCATCTACAATCTTTATAACTACTAACCCATCCGTTTGCTTTTTTGACGAAGACTTCTACCATCAAAACTCATTTATTCGATTTTCCACTTTAATAAATAGCATATAACTAAAATATCTACTAATAAAACAAAAATAGTACGAGTAAAAGAATGATAAAAAAAAATATAATTTACACATTGAAACCAAATCATAAAAGAGAATTCCGCAGATCTAACAAAGGAAGTCTCATTTGCTTTACTTAGGATTTTATAGAATTATCTGGTTATCTTAAATATGTAAGCGGTTTAGACTATCAGATAAAAAGTATTAGAAATAATACGTTTATTTTTATAAAAATATTGTGTTAGGAGTGTTCAACATGAATAATCAACATACTACTGATACAGAAAAGAATGGACAGTTTCCATGGATGGACAAGTCATTGTCACCACGTGAGCGTGCTGAGAAGCTTGTTGCTGCTATGACATTGGAACAGAAAATTGCTCAACTTCATGGTGCAATGAATACGATTAATATTTACGATATGCCTTCAATGGATGAAATGAATGCCATGACTCCTGAGGAGCAGGACAAGCTTATGGCGCAGCTTCAAGTACAGCGCCATGTAAAGGGAATTGACGAGTTAGGCATCCCTCGTTTCCGTATTACTAACGGTCCTGTTGGCGTAGGTATGGGTGACGGACATCCGAGCCCGCCTGCTACAGCGTTGCCTATGACGATTGGACTTGCGGCAGGCTTTGATCCAGAGCTAGCGCGTGAGTATGGAGATATCATTGGTTCAGAAACAGCTACGCTTGGTCAGCATGTTCTTGAAGGACCAGGTGTTTGCTTACACAGAACACCGATTGCCGGACGTAACTTTGAATACTTTTCAGAAGACCCATACCTATCAGGTGTGATGGGCGTCGAAGTGACGAAAGCCATTCAAGACCACGATGTTATCGCTATGGGTAAGCATTATGCCGTTAACGACCAGGAATACGAGCGTTTCCGCACAAGCGTTGAATTGGATGAGCATGTATTGCGCGAACTATACCTTCTTCCTTTCGAAATGTTAGTAAAAGATGGTGACATTGCCGCAATGATGAGTGCCTACAACCGTGTTCGTGGTGTGTACGCAACGGAAAGCCGTTACCTTCTTAACGATATTCTTCGTGACGAGTGGGGCTTCCAGGGTTATGTACAATCTGACTTCTGGTCTTGCCGTTCTGCCGCTGCATCATTGAATGCTGGTATGGACCATGAAATGCCGGATGCTAAATGGTTGAACGAGACGAATGTAAAGAACGCTCTTCAAGACACTAGCCTTGAGATTGAAACTGTTGATCGTGCATTGGTGCGCCGCTATACACAAATGTTCCGTTTTAATCAGTTCGAGCGCCCTTACAATCCTGGTGAGATTGATGCGAAAGGTCATGGTACTAGATCTCGCAAAATCGGTTCCCAGACCGCTGTTCTTCTGAAAAATGAAGGCGAAATGCTGCCACTTGATCCGAAAGCTTATGACTCCATCGTAATCATTGGTCAATCCGAGTACGTTGATGATGCGTGCAATGGTGGGGGTGGTTCTTCAAAGGTTACTCCGCTCTACACGGTACCACCGGTAGAAGGCATGCAAAATGTCCTTAAAGGTCTTGGTTCACACACGTCAGTCAGCAAGGTTACTGTCGCTAAAGATCTTTCAAATCTTGACGAAGCCAAAGAAGCTGCTGCTAAAGCTGATATGGTTATTCTAATGGCCGGCTTAGTTGCCTCTGAAGGTTTTGATTTACCTAGTCCAAACATGCTAAATGATCAGAATCGTATGATCGAAGAACTATTGGATATCAACCCGCAAACGGTTGTAGTCATGAAAGACAGCAGCCCTGTCATGATGCCATGGATCCAAAAGGCTAAAGCTGTTCTTGAGGCATGGAACCAAGGTACTGAAGATGGTCACGTCGTTGCCGATTTACTCTTTGGCGTTGTAAATCCATCCGGTAAAGTTCCTACCACATACGCAGCTTCTGAGGATGATCTTTTGTACGCAGGCAGACCTGAGCGCTATCCTGGTACAGATGAAGGCAATGGCTTCCCGGTTATCCGATATTCTGAGGGCCTTAACATGGGTTATCGTTGGTTCCAATCCCAAGGAATTAAGCCATTATTCCCGTTTGGATACGGTCTATCCTACACATCCTTTGAGCTTTCCGGATTCTCAGTAACACCATCACAAACAGATGGCAAATCCCCTATTACGGTAAAGGTGACCGTAACCAACACAGGAAAAGTTGCTGGAGCTGAGGTTGTTCAAGTATATCTAGGTATTCCTGTCCAAGGACAGCCACCTAAACGTCTTGTTGGTTTCCAAAAAGTTTACCTAGAGCCTAATGAGTCACGTGAAGTTAGCATCACGATTGACCCAACTGCTACGAACCATCCAATGGGTGTATGGGACTACTACGAACACGATTTCGTGGTGAAACCTGGCGAGTACACTGTATATCTTGGTACATCCAGCGAAGATACTCCATACAAAGAAACAGTAGTCGTTGAATAAATAATATTAATTAATAGTTAGAAGGATTGAATCAACAATAAGATTCAATCCTTTTTTCTTGCTCTTAAAATAAGTTTTCCAAATGGAAGTACTCTATTAAAGGCTTTTTTCTTCCCTCGTTATGCCATTTATGATATTCTTTCAAAACTTGTTTGGGGTCATTATTAGCAACCTCTTCAACCAAATACTTTACTGCAAGAAAGCTTCGCCAGTAATCGAACATAATACTTGTTAAACTCCCTTGATAACTGTCACTTCCGAACTCCTCTAACGAATGGTTACCATATTTGTGCTTAAACAGACCCATCAATTCTATCTCAATATTTGTAATCTGCTTATTTTCTGTATCAGTTAGTAAGTATTTTCTTGATAAGTACTCACACATTCCTTCCTCAAACCAAATACTGTTCTCTCTCTCATCATCAAATTCATCCAAAAACAAATCGGAGTGATGGGTTAATTCGTGTCCAAGTATAGTTAATATATGGTTTTCAGACATATTAGTATAGAAGTCTTCTATTTTAGAATGTTTCTTTCCCTCTAATTGTGTAAGAAATAACCTCCTCCAGCTTACCAAATCAGGAGAAAGATAAATGAGATCTTTATTTGTAAAGGCTGGGATCGGTATATTGGAAAAAACAGTTGTGGCTAGTTCATCTGTTGTCCATACAACTCCTTTTGGCAATTCTTTGAGCTCATAATGATTTACTAATTCAAGCTGATAGCCTTTTATGTTTTTTGGAAAACCTCTCAATCAAATATTTGTATTCCTGAAAATCCTCTTCTTTCTCAAATGCAAATATATGCTTCAACACCAAAGACTCCCTCTACTATAAAATTCAAGTTAAACCTTGATATTATTTTAAATGAATTTTCTGTAAATAAATAGAAATAAGAAATCCTCTTATTAAATTATTTTGTTGAGGGAAAATCAGGCGCTATGATTATAATGTGTAAGAAGGAGTTGCCTTTTCCGTATTCAGAGCATAATAATTCGGTTGGAAGTCCCTTTATTCACTGGATGAGGAAACATTAGAAGATGTCCACGTGACTAATAAATAGAGCCAAAAGTGGGATAGAAGATTTGATAAAAAACCCCTTGCAAGTAAGCAGGTTTAAATTAGGGATTATTCAATCACTGTGCTATACTTAGCCTACCATTTGCTATACAGTTTCATTCTTTTGTCGTCTAAGCTCTATTCATTTCTTGAATAGGGCTTTTTTATTGCGCAAATTGATTTAAAAACAAAAAAAGACCCTGCATATGCAGGGTCTTTCATTAGCTCTTATTAAGCTTTTTGAACGTTTGTAGCTTGTGGGCCACGTTGTCCTTGTTCTACTTCAAACGTTACACTTTGACCTTCGTCTAAAGATTTGAAACCTTCGCTTTGGATAGCTGAGAAATGTACAAATACGTCTTCTCCGCCTTCACGTTCGATAAATCCAAAACCTTTTTCTGCATTAAACCATTTCACTTTACCTTGTTCCATAATTGTTGCCTCCTAGTGTGGATGTCCACACAATGTGTTACTATCCCTGCTCAAATACCTTAGACGAAAATCAAAATCTCTTCTCAATCTGAAACCGAACAAAAATAATTCTTCTTAAGAATAACAGGTAATTCCAATAATAGCAAACTATACGACCTCACCTTTTATAATTGGATATTTATCTATGATGCAATATATACTCTGAAACATTCAAGATGAACAACCACATGATATAACCCGTTTCGCAGAAAAATATAATTTGCCTGCGACGGAGAGAGGTTATCCTAAAAATAAGTGGTGATACCTCCTCGACCAATGGTGAGGGGGTATTCTCTAATGGTTAAGACACCAATAACGAGGGAAAAAGCCACATTTCCTTCGGCTAAGATAATGGTTTACTCTCATTCTAAGGAAATTTAAACAGATTCATCCCCTAGTCTGACTTAATCTTGAGATTCAAAGTAATCCTGTATAAAATATATTCTCACCAATGATCATTCCCATGTAGAGTATATATAGACATCTTGTTCATTAATAGGAAAGGTAGATATTGAAAGAATTAGAAAATTCCAACCGATTGTTTGTCGTGCCGATTATTGCTATTTTAATATTAGGGATTATTTTTATGACAGCCGTATTGCCAATGGTGAAAATGGAGACTTATTCTTTAGCCATGAAGTCATTAATAGTTTATAGTGTTGTTCTTCTTAGGGTGCTATTCGTGGCACTTATATTAGTTTGGATATCAATAATTTAGTAGAAAAAACAGATACGAAATATTCATCATAATAAATCCAGCCATTTTGCGCTTTTGCCAAAATGGTTTCTTCATGAAATAAAAAGGATGGTAGAAAAATGGGATTTTCATTATTTGGACCATATCATATTGCATGGCTCATTATAATAACGTTGACCGTTATCAAGGTTAGTAAGCATTTCAATAAATTAGATGCCAAAAGTCAGAGTATTGTACAACGAAGAATCGCATGGTTTATTTTATTATTTGAGATAATTAAGAATATCTATTTGATTAACAGAAATGAATTTACAGTTGACTATCTACCGTTTGAATTATGTAGTTTTGCGATTTTTGCGATTTTATACCATGCCTATACAAATAGCTTAATAATTGGTGAAAAGCTCTATAACTTATTCTTACCTGGTGCAATTGCAGCTTTATTATTTTGTAACTGGACACATCGCCCGATTTATGAATTTATGAGTTTATTTAGCTTTATTTTTCATTTTGCACTTGTTATGTATTGTGTCATGGTGTTATACGCTGGGATTGTAAAACCAAATAAAAAAAGAATAGTAGGTTCAGTCCTATTTTTAGCTGTGACAGGATCAATTATCTATCCATTAAATAAAATATGGGATACAAACTTTATGTTTTTAAATGTCCCCTCACCTGGTTCCCCACTTGTTCCGCTTGAAAAGGTACTTGGGAATCCCGGGTACATATTTGGTTTAGCTTGTATGATTGTTATTTTATGGGTTTTGATGTATTTACCATGGAATAAGCTTCAACGATTAAAAGAGACTAATGATTTCTCAACTCATTAAAATCGTTACTTCTTTTACTAGGTAATTTTTTTATTACTCGTTAAATTCATATAAAATTTGGACAGTTGGAAATATGCCCGTGATTAGGGATTTTTGTTGACCAAATTGAATAAAAAACAAAAAAAGATCCTGCATATGCAGGATCTTTCATTAGCTTTATTAAGCTTTTTGAACGTTTGTAGCTTGTGGGCCACGTTGTCCTTGTTCTACTTCAAACGTTACACTTTGACCTTCGTCTAAAGATTTGAAACCTTCGCTTTGGATAGCTGAGAAATGTACGAATACGTCTTCTCCGCCTTCACGTTCGATAAATCCAAAACCTTTTTCTGCATTAAACCATTTCACTTTACCTTGTTCCATAATTGTTGCCTCCTAGTGTGGATGTCCACACAATGTGTTACTATCCCTGCTCAAATACCTTAGACGAAAATCAAAATCGCTTCTCAATCTGAAACCGAACAAAAATAATTCTTCTTAAGAATAACAGGTATATTTAAAAATAGCAAATAATACGACGCTCAACATTAATAATAAGATGTTTATCCGTGTGCAATATACTGCTTGGAAATGTTCTAAAGCTAAAAAGCCAGTGGTCTCTCGCTCTGACTCCTGATTGGTTAGCTGCTCATCACTAGAGGATAGTTGGACCTATATGGAATGTCGACTAAATATATAAATAGTGGCGATCGGCCATCGGAAGAAGTGATGAAGGAAATTCTATTAAATATGTTTAAAGAAGGATTTTCAGTAGATTAGTGACTGCATCGTAAAAAAATAATACAAACAATCCCTTTACAATTAAGTAGGTTTAAATTAGGGATTATTCAAGCACTGTGCTATACTTAGCCTACCATTTGCTATACTAGTTTCATTCGTTTGTTGTCTAAGCTCTATTCATTTCTTGAATAGGGCTTTTTTATGGACCAAATTTTTTATAAACAAAAAAAGATCCTGCATATGCAGGATCTTTCATTAGCTCTTATTAAGCTTTTTGAACGTTTGTAGCTTGTGGGCCACGTTGTCCTTGTTCTACTTCAAACGTTACGCTTTGACCTTCGTCTAAAGATTTGAATCCTTCGCTTTGGATAGCTGAGAAATGTACGAATACGTCTTCTCCGCCTTCACGTTCGATAAATCCAAAACCTTTTTCTGCATTAAACCATTTCACTTTACCTTGTTCCATAATTGTTGCCTCCTAGTGTGGATATCCACACAATGTGTTACTATCCTTGCTCAAATACCTTAGACGAAAATCAAAATCGCTTCTCAATCTGAAACCGAACAAAAATAATTCTTCTTAAGAATAACAGGTAATTCCAATAATAGCAAACCATACGATCTCACCTTTCATAATAGGATGGTTATCCTTGTGCAATATACTGCTTCGTAATGTCTAAAGAATTATGGAATCATTTATGGAGTTAGTAATTGAGAAGGATTTCAAGGATATTACTATAAAAGACATTACGCAACGAGCAACTGTTAATCGCGCAAATTGGAAACAGTCATCAGTGAAGATGTGTTGCAGGGAATATTAAAAGATGTAACTTCACATGAAGCATTTACACCCAAAATTGAAACTATCATAAAAGAAGAACTCGCAAGGGTATTTAAAGATTTATTAAAGAAAAAGTACCCCTCTTCGTCAAATGAAAAAGCAGACTTGCATAGCATTATGATTAGTTGGAGCCTATATGGAATGTCAACTAAATATGTAAAAAGTGGAGACCGTCCATCTGAAGAAGTGATGAAGGAAACTTTTGTTACCTTATTAAATGTTTAATGAAGGATTTTTAAGGAAGCTAGCAGTTATTGTATTCATAAAAAAGATTAGAAAAATACTCCCTTTGCAAGTAAGCAAGTTTAAATTAGGGATTATTCAAGCACTGTGCTATACTTAGCCTACCATTTGCTATACAGTTTCATTCTTTTGTTGTCTAAGCTCTATTCATTTCTTGAATAGGGCTTTTTTATTGCCCAAATTGAATAAAAAACAAAAAAAGACCCTGCATATGCAGGATCTTTCATTAGCTCTTATTAAGCTTTTTGAACGTTTGTAGCTTGTGGGCCACGTTGTCCTTGTTCTACTTCAAACGTTACGCTTTGACCTTCGTCTAAAGATTTGAATCCTTCGCTTTGGATAGCTGAGAAATGTACGAATACGTCTTCTCCGCCTTCACGTTCGATAAATCCAAAACCTTTTTCTGCATTAAACCATTTCACTTTACCTTGTTCCATAATATGTTGCCTCCTAGTGTGGTTGTCCACACAATGTGTTACTATCCTTGCTCAAATACCTTAGACGAAAATCAAAATCGCTTCTCAATCTGAAACCGAACAAAAATAATTCTTCTTAAGAATAACAGGTAATTCCAATAATAGCAAACCATACGACCTCACCTTTCATAATAGGATGTTTATTCGTGCGTAATAGTAGCAGAACCATCACCACAACCTATCGTCATATAGTAGCATCCTCTAATACCTCGTTCACATTCCCTATCCTTATCCTCTAAAAAAGACATCAAATATAAAGCACAGCTCAAATACCATCCGTTTTCCTAACAAAAATAGCTAATGATTGAGTAAACCTATTAATAAAAAATAAGCTTGGGATATCCCAAGCTTATAGATCTTTAACGAAGAACTATTCTCTCGTTCATCTAGTTTGTCTCAGAGTTAAAAGTGTTACTCCCCTACCATTCCATCATTATCGTTATCGCGCATATAAGGATATAACCAATGGTCACTCGTTATGGGCATACTGAAACCTGCATCTTTTGCTTCTTTAATTGTCACTTGTCCATTACCATTCACATCAACACTAGAAATATCACCTTTCGTGTTTGAACTAGTTGAACTACTAGAATTACTTGAACTAGTTGAATCAGAAGGCTTACTTTCTGTTAAACCGAGCGATGCGTTTACTTCATCAGGGTTTACATTGTCAAATTTATCCACAATCTCGTTACCCCTTATAGTATAGGAATACTGGTAATGGGAAGGGACCTGTGTTTTCGTATTCGGATAGGTGATAATTGCTTCGAAATTAGTAGCTCCACCCGCACGACGAATCGCATCTTCCATATAAGCTTGGTCACCATGTCGGTTGAGTGTACTATCCTGCGGGGTAATATTATAAGCATTCGATACCCCGCCGAGAGAATCAGCGATGATATGTCCTTCATCTAAATTATCACTCTCAACACCAGGAACTTTCGCCTCATCAGAGTAGTATCTTCCAGATGATGTTACAGGTTCGCTACGATCATCTTGCAGAATAATTTCGTCAGCAATGACCCGCACTAATTGGCCGTATTCATTCGTAAATGCCCAATATTCACGATCCCCAAAGCCAATGTCAACGACAACGTTAGCTTCACGATATCCAGACAAATCGCCACCATCAACTTCAATCCGTTTGTATCCTGAGAACCGTTCATCCTTTGATTGGTTTTTTGTTTCCTCTATTACCGGTTCATCAACTACTTGTTCCTCTACTGCTGGTTCATCACTAACCGTAGGGGTAGTTTCTTCTTTTTCTTCTTTTTGACTATTTTCTTCTGTATTAACTGTGGTTACTTCTTGTGATTCTTTTTCTACATCTGTAATAGATGTATCATCAGCATTCGAACAACTCACCAAAAAGATAATCGTTAAAAGTGAGATTATATAGTTTATTTTCTTTTTCATTCTAGGACTCCCCTATAATTAACGTTAATAACATGTAAGTAAATATTTTATCACATAATACTATTCTATTTTTACTTTCGTTTTCATTTGCCTTTCATTTCCACGATTTTTGATTTAGGATTCGCTGCATATAAATTAAATAAAGAAAAATAAATCACAACAAAAAAACGCACGCAGATTTCATATGCGAAATATTGTGCGTTTTGGCTGGATATTTACTAATATGTGGCTCACGAGTAATCCCAGCAAGAGAAGTCCAATTAACAAAATGTTCTTCATCTATCTCTTCCTATTGAATGGCATTTTTAAGAATGCAGATCCATTTTCAAGATTTATCCATTAAAATAATTATATAGCCTGCTTGAAATAAAGAAATA
Organism: Bacillus sp. FJAT-27986; assembly: GCF_001685035.1. Lineage (NCBI taxonomy): Bacteria > Bacillati > Bacillota > Bacilli > Caryophanales > Bacillaceae > Bacillus > Bacillus sp. FJAT-27986. The sequence continues at coordinate 948,776 of NZ_MAYV01000001.1, forward strand.
TAAAAACAACTACCTCAAAATTTTAAATAATATTCTTTATAAATAACAAATTTACGGTAAGGTTATTTCGAAATACCAGTTGAATTAAAGTTATGTGGATTATAAGAGGAGGATGAGCAGTATGAACAGTTGGCGAACGGCTAAAGGATTTGGATTGGTTCTGTTCCTTCTGCTAGGGAGCCTGTCCTTTCCCACTACGGGAGAGGCTTTGAGCTGCGCGGAACCTGAACGCGCGGAAAAAGCTTTCAAGAACGCCGATTTCGTATTTAAAGGGATGGTAAAGGAGCGAAATGGAGACAGTTACATTATCCAAGTGGACACGGTCTATAAAGGAGAACTGAAACCTAGGGTTAAAGTGAAAGACATGATCGGAGATTGGTTACAAGAAACTCTCAAAGAAGGCGGAATCTACCTCATTTACGGACATAAAAAAGGATTACACATTGAGGTTGATCCGTGCGGACGAACAGATGAATGGCCGAAGCTGACAACGGACGTGGAAAAGTTTCCAAACGGGGAACTGGCAGATTATGATGCAGATGACTTTTTAGAATATACCCGAAGCCGCGATCAAAGAATTGCTGGTACCATTGCAGGATTACTTCTCTTGTCAAACGTGTGGATTTGGCGAAGGAAACGAAGATAAACCAGCAATAGCTGGTTTTACTTGCTCAACCCTCCTGTAATGTTCCATTGAAATCTTTAGACAAAACAACTCCAGTCTCCCTTCTTCTAAGAATCTTCCTTGCTTAATTGATACAGCCACAATCTCACCAAGAAGAAGGAGATATTAAATGTAAAGAAATATCCTCTAAGCGGATTAACTTCCTTGATGACCAAACAGAGCAGTAGATTTTAATATGATGTGAAACCTGTAAGGTTTAGCATTAACCATGTAGGGGGAAATGTTGATGAACAAATGGTTGAAATGGGTTATCGGAATCTTATTGATTTTTACCGTTTCAGGGTGTTTTGCAGAGGATTATGATGTGGGGCTTCCAAGCGCTCGTTTAGAAGTAGGCGAGATGGATGGCCTCCTAGCATACCCGTTAACCGAAGCCAATATCAGCTGGAGCTCGTCGAGTGGCGAAGTAAAGAACGTTGTGTTAGATATTGAAGAATTCGGTCCTAATCAGAATAAAATATTTGCACATCCCAACCAGGAAGCCAGGATTGACATTATTGAAAATGAGGAAAATAGCGGAAGCAGTGGGGCCAGCTGGCCAGACTCCATTGCCGTCACATTGTGGAAAAATGGGGAAGATACCGATCTCGATGTGAATGAAGACGGGGAATTCACCTTCCCTAATACCGAAGGAACCTTCGTAATGGAAGTGATTACGAGAAACTCATCAAATAAGGCTCAGTATGTCGGATATGTCGAAATAAAAAAATAGATACCGAAACCAATTAAGTTAAAAGGTCAAAAAATCGTTTTATTACCATTAGATAACTCATTCAATTTCGAAATATTATACTTAACAATAAAAAGGAAGCCAATCGCTGATTGGCTTCTACTTTAACACACATATGAACACTAGAAATTACTCTCATGAAACGGAATCGTTTTTTTCGTGATCTACCTGGCGAATTGGAACCAGGTCACGCAGAACCCACCGAGTCTGCTTTGACCATGAACTGGTTTTTCCCTGTTTGATCAATGGCGTACCATATCCAGGTTCACCTCACCCCGCTCCTCATAGTCGGGTTTACCGGCCAAACCTGCAATACAGGATCATTCGTAGCAAACATTATCCATAAAATTAACAGAAATGAAGTTTTCACCTTTTATTTTTCACACTTTATCTATAATTAGTTTCATAATCTTATGCAAATCATCTTCTGCTATGGATGGATAATGCCTGTAACACCTAACAAAAAGAGTAGCAAAACTGCTACTCTAGTCAAAAAAATTATTCTATTACTCTAGATTATCTATTGCATATTGAGCTTCTTCTGGAGTGAATTTTTCTCCATATTCAGAAACTAATTGGTCATATATAGCGCTTTTTGACATATCCATATCATCAGCATAAGAGTTTGCTTTCTTTAATGCATTTGCATTCCAATCAAATTCAAGATTATTAATAGCATATTGAGCTGCATCAGCAGGGAACTGTTCTCCATATTCAGAAACTAATTGGTCATATATAGCGTTCTTTGACATATGCATGCTCTCAGCATACTGTTCTGCTTTTTTCAATGCAGAACTAAATTCTCTTGAAACACTTACTTTTTCAGTTTTTGCTTCTTCTTTCGGTTCTTCTTTTGCTACTTCTTTAGTAGTTGTTTCTTCTTTTTCTTGTTCTTTGTTTTTAGTGTCATTAACTACACTTGTTTCTTTTACATCAGAAGAATCAACGGCCTTACTCTCCTCATTTTCTTCAGAAGTACCCACTGCTATAATCAATATGATCGCAATTAACCAAACCCACCATTTTTTATAAAATGGCTTTTTCTTCTTTTCTACTGCCCCCACTATATACACTCCTTTATACTTTCTATATAAACCACTTTAGCATATTTTTACTTTATTTACCGATGTTTGTGCTATTTTTCACAATTTATCCATTTGTTTTATCACAAGTATGGTGGCGTACTGGAATACAAGCTTTCTTATGTCACAAATGGAGAGCAGCACTCCTATATTAAAAGAAAAATAATATGAAAAAGTTTATGGCTGTGAATGAATATTTTTAAATAAAGCAAAATTAGGAAAGAGAAATACTGGTTATCCCTAACTGCAAAAAAAGCCAATCTTGGATTGGCTTCTTCTCATCACTCACACATACTTCCGACTCACACTCTTCCCATCATAACTAAACAAAATTCCCTTACCTTCCAACACCGTTTCCATATGAACCGTTCGTCCCCATAAATAATGCATATGCGGCAAAACTTTCTCTAGATATTTTACATCCAGCTCAATATCCTCAAACCAATGCTTCAGGTAAAGTTCCCCATTTTTTAAATAGTCCCCGTCATTCACCGTAATATACGGGAACCCTCCATTGACCCGCATGCCGACAAGCTGATCTCGTACCGCTTTCCATTGCTTATCGACAATCTTATAGTCGCGCCCTTTTTTCTGAAATAGATACATATCCTCGCGCATGACTAAATCCTTTGTGAGGTAATTACGGAGAAAGGAGATATCCGATTCAATCTCCCGCACTTCAAACATTTTCTCACGGCCTGAATTTGGTTTAACCCCTCGCCTTTTTCATCTCTTCGTCTGGGTTGTTATACCTCTCTTCAATATCCTCAAACATCTTGATGCCCAAGTAATAAGGGTTAATGCCTGTTCTTGACGGCTGCACCACACCTGCATTGAGCTTCGCAAATTCGATCGATTCCTCGCTTGTTAAATCAAGTTCACGGAGAATGCGTTGGTGCCAGTAGCTCGCCCAGCCTTCGTTCTCCTAAGGATCTTCATTAATGGCGCTATTTATAAACATTATTTCTAATAAAAGAAGGTGCTTTTAAACTGTCTCTGTTATTCCATTAACGCCCCTGTTAGTTTAAGTACACTTTTTCACAAACTTAATTTAATTTGCCTCTGCAGTAAGCGGCGTGTCCCAGGAGGAAGGCGATTTCGTCTTCTATCATAATGATAAGAGCCACCGATTTTTTGGCGGCTTTTTAACCTTAATTTTCACTCTTAACACATATAATTTAATAATCAAGGACCTGTGCCGCAAGAAACACTATACTTCTCGTTTTCATTTTGTTTTGCGTAGCAAATAGTGCCTGTCATTCCAGTTTCATTCTTCCAATCGTGCCATATTACCTCGTACTTATGTCCGTAATCTTCATCATAAATATCTCTAGAGATTATGATGGCAAAAAAACTTTGATAGGGATAACCATCATCTCTAATAGAAGCTCTTATAGCACTTCTAGGAGAATCGTTATCGTGTATGACTGAATCTAAAAGAGGAGGGAAGACTAGAACAATTATTAGTACGCCTATAAGAATCCATATTTTCTTCCTATTACGTTTCATATACTTACACCTCCTTTTTTAAAATTATACTATTTTCGGTAAATAACAAAGGGTTCAGTTCAGCTAACCTGCTCCGTTTGTGGAATAAAAAAAAGAGCTGATTACAACTCTTGATATTGAAGTAATGCCCCTGTTAGGCACAATATGAAAGATATCACTCAACCTCACTTAAGATTTTTTTCAATTCGGTCAAGACGTTGTTTAATCTCTTGTATATCTCTTTCTTCCATTTTTAATTTCTTCTCGGCTATTTTATTGTTTGCTAGATACCGCTTAACTATCTTAACGATATATATAATTGCTACAATAATTACACCAATTATCACCAAAAGAACAATTGGTAAAACGGCTGTAATAACATCTACCCAACCAGATGTCTCTACTACTGGCTTAATGGTTTCACCCACTTTTGCATCACCCCTTAGAATAGTACCTTTAATAAATCCTCTAAATGTTAATTAATAATTCTACATCGTTATTGAATTAACCTGCCCCTTTAGCTGCATAAGAAGGGACCGTCAATTTGACAGCCTTGCTTGAGAAAAAGTTTTCCTAAGTTCACTTGCTATATCCACTAGATTACGTAATCGTGTATAATTTCCGTAACTTCAATTTTTCCGTTAATCAATAGTTCAGGAAGCTTGTTTTTCACATTGCCCTTCCAATATTCTCTGGCTTGTTCAATTTTCTGAGAGAAAGGAACTCCATCTGCCTTTGGTAAAAGGTCTCCATCACCCTCAAAATAATTTCCTACAACTCTTAGTTTAACAATCTGAATAACTTTTCGGTTGTAAGTATCGAACAATTCTTTCCATTTCAGAGCTTCTTCATAGCTCTTCGCAGCATATAAACAAGATAATCTAGAAGGATATTCAGGATATTCTTGCAGTCTAACCATTTCTGCTAGCACTTCTCTTATTGCTCTAATTGTTTGATCCGCATAATCTACAACTACCTTGGCATTCTCTTTATTCAAGTGCAAGCCTTCATCTGTAAAATGGCTATATAAAACTTGCATAAAGTCTTCGTCTTTAGAATTTAATATTTCCCTTTCAAAAAAGAAGCGATATAAGGTGTTTTTTTGGTTCCTATCAAAGTTAATGATCTGTCCCATTCTCATTTCTTTATTAGTAACAATGTGATAAGCATAAAACTCCGTCTCTTTCATACATCTGCCTCCTGTTGAACTAATCAAGTTGGCTTATAATGCAACTTATCCATCATATCCACTAAGAATAGTTGTTTAAATTGTTCTGTAACCTGTTACGTTACTACTATAAAAAGTTCAACAAAAAGGCCATTAATCCTTCTTCCGCTAACCTGCCCCGTTTGTTCCATAAGAAATTCAACACAAAAAGGCATTAATCCTTCTTCCTGGATCAATGCCCCGTTAGTTTAAGTATACTTATTCACAATAATAGCAAATACCTTTAGAAATGCTATTTGTATTTATATTTCACTAATTATATGTCCCTCATTATCTAAGAAGTCTATGTTTATGTTAGAAAAGTTTTTTGGTTTATTGTTCATCAAAATCCAAACTCTCGTTTTATCATTGAGCCTAACAATATCTGCCTCTATTCCATTCACTTTTATGGTCTTCGTTTCAGCCACTATATCTTTTGGTATGACCCCGTGCAAAAGAATATCTCCATCAGTAAAACTTGTATAGGAAGAACCTCTATCCTCATCGTGAGAATAATAGGTTGGTTTCCAACCGAATATCCCTTTTTCAAACTGGACTAATGAAACAGTATTTCCAACTTCAAATGGCACAAATGTAGAATTCCCAATTCGGTAAAATTCTTTATCACCGATTTCAGTTTGAACAAATTCATTCTTAAACTTTTCAAATGCTTCATTGACAGTTTTAGAACTTAGTTTTACAGTCTCTATACTTGCAAATATCGCATATATAACAATCATTGATATAACATAAAATGAGATTGTTTTTGTACGTTTCCCCAACTCATCTCTTCCCCACGTTTTTTATTTTAACTCTTAAAATACTTGAATTAACTTAATATTATTTTCTCAGTTGCTCTTGTTAAACT